>NZ_JBEDNP010000001.1:0-648198 GCF_040105315.1 Pseudonocardia tropica | reverse complement strand
TCGTCCTGAGCCAGGATCAAACTCTCCAACAAAACCCTGACTTGCAACAAACAACTGGCCACAACACCCGACGGGATCGAATGCTGCAACCAAACAAACAATTTGGCACAAAACGCCAAACCGAATAAATATAGCTCGACACACTGTTGAGTTCTCAAAAGACACCCGCACCGCAATCACCCAGACTCTCCAAAAAGAGCGGGATCCTGAAGACGGATCGCCTTGACCCACCAAGACAACCACACCGAGAAACTCGGTGAACCACCGGGAGTCACTGTCCGCGGGGCCTGTTGACCGGGCCCCTCAGGGCCCGTTCTGTCCGGCTCACTCGCTGACAGGAAGGAAGTTACGGCACGGTGTCCGGGGCCGTCAAACCGGGGGGTCCCCGGGGCGAACACCAGACGTCGTCCCAGGTCATCGCGGTGTACGGAGGCGAACTCCTGGTTACCGACACCCTCTCACCGGGCGATACCGACGATCACCGATCTGTGTGACGCCGACCACGGTCTCTTCGCGATGGGTTGTCCACGTGGTCTTCTCGGTGGTCGGGCCACCATCCGTTCAGGTCCCGAATCGGCCCGTGACCTGCGCAGTCAGGGTGCGGTCGGGGTGCGCCGCCCTGTGCTCGTCCGGTACCGCCGCGGTCCGGTTCGGGCTGTCGGCCGGGTCCCCGTCCCGCACAGCGACCCATGGTCGCGGTGCAGGTGACCGGTTCCGGCCCACCGTCGACGAGCGGGCCCGTCCTCTTCCGTCGCGAAACAGGTCGTTCACAGCGGAGCGTCGGCGGGGACGACCCCGGGCGATCGCCGGAGCGGTCCCCTCGCGTGCGATCCCGGGCCGGCCGCGTCAGGTGCGGCCGACGGCGCCGACGTCGTCGGCCGCGTAGGGCTCGGCCACGTCGCTCCGGCCCCGTTGGTCCCGGGGGGCTTCGTCCCACCGTTCCGTCTCCCGCAGCTCCGTTCGCGGACGGCGGGTGTTCCCCCCGGATCGGCGCTCGACGGCCCGGGCCACCCACCGATCTTCCGTCACGACGACATGACGACGACCCGTCCGACCTGCGGGGACGACCGTTGGTGTTGTCCGGGCCCGCGTCGTCACCGCATCAGGGGGGTATCTGTGCCCGTTCCGGCGCGTTGGTCCGTCGAGTGCTCCTCGTCGGGTCCTGCAGCGCGTCGGGGGCGAATGCGCGACGCGATCCGACGAGGAGCACTCCCTTTCCCCCTCCCCACGCGCGGCGACACCGGTCGGCGTCGCCGCGCGTACGGGGTCACGGAGCGGCGGGCGCGGCCGGAGCCGCGGGCGCCGCGGGAGCGGCGGACGACCCCGGAGCCGCGGGAGCAGCAGGGGCCGCGGGAGCGGCCGGAGCAGCGGCACCGCCCTGGCGCGGAGCCGTCGCACCCGGGGCCGTGGCACCCGGGGCGGCGCCCGGAGCGGGCGGCGTCGGGGCCCCGGCCGGCGGCGCGGGCGGGGTGGCGCCGTCACGACCCGGTCCACCGGCCGGACCGCACGCACCGGGACCACCGGGGCCACCAGGACCGGCACCGTCGGGTCCGCGGCCCGGACCACCGGCCTCACCACCGGGGCCACCGGGGCCACCGGGGCCACCGGAGCCACCGGAGCCACCGGAGCCATCGGGTCCGCCGGGGCCACCGGAGCCACCGGGTCCGCCGGGGCCACCGGGGCCGCGGCCGTCGGCGGCGACCGCCGTGCGGGCGTGACCGTCGCCCGGTCCGGCGAACGCGGTCCCGACGATCAGGCCGCTCGCGGTGGCCCCGACGACCAGACCGATCACGCCGGCCGCGACCGCGGGCAGCGCGGACCGGCGTCGCAGGGCGGCGAACCGGCGTGGGCGCGGAGGGTCACCCGCGTCGGAGGCGGCGGCCACCGTCCCCCCGCCGTGCGCGCCGTCCCGGACGTGCGGGGTCGGGGTGTGGGCGGTGGGGGTCTCGTCGGCGGGGACCGGGGGCTGCCGTTCGGTGGGGCTGTCGTCGTCGCGGGGGGTGCGGTTCTCGTCGTTCATGGTTCTCCTCGGACAGTGCCGTACCCGGACGAGGGCAGCGGCGGGTCGCGGACCGCCGGACGGCGGACCGCTGGGTGTCGGGTGGGCTCAGCCGGTGGGAGGCCGCGCGGCGTCGACGACGTCGCGGGCGGCGGACGTCGTCGCGGGCAGCAGCTCCGACACCGAGTCGACGATCCGGCTGCCGCCCAGGGACTGCGCGAGCGCCGTCACGGGGGCGAGCGCGTCGGCGCTCACGACCGCGGGGACCACCCACGAGACCAGCCAGATCACCAGCAGTGCGGTCACGGCACCGGTGACGGCGCCGACGATGCGGTCCAGGAAGGACAGCTTGCCGCGGGCGAGCACCCGGCTGACCAGTCCGCCGAGGAACCCGCCGATCAGCGAGCCCAGCAGCAGACCGGCGATCACCCCGACCAGGCCCCACAACCAGGCCGAGTCGGGGGTGTCGCCGTAGCGGGCCAGGTTCGAGCCCCAGGCCGCGCCGAGGCCGGCACCGACCACGAGGCCGAGCAGGCGCCCGGCCCGGGCCACGCCGCCGAGGCGGCGGAACCCGCCGATCGCGGCGGCCACCACGATGATCAGGACGATCACGTCGAGCAGTGTCATCTCTTCCTCTCCGCGCCGCGGGCCGGGCGGCCCGTCGTCTCGGTGTCCGACACGACAGTGCCCGCGGTACCTGAGACGGACCTGAATCCGGCGGGTCCTTCAGCTCCCCCTCAGCCTTGCGGCGCACCCTTGTCCCCGTGAGCACACGCCAGGACGACGACAGCCGCGGCCCCACGACCCGGGTCCTGGTGCTCGAGGACTCCGACGCCATCCGTGAGTCCGTCGTGGACGCGCTGGCCGACGCCGGGCACGTGACCGAGGGCGTCGTCGACGGCGTCGCGTTCGAGGAGCGGCTCGCCGCGTTCCGGCCGGACCTCGTCGTCCTGGACGTGATGCTGCCCGGCGGGCGAGACGGGTTCGACCTCATCGACGTCGTGCGCGGGCACGGGGACGCCGGGATCGTCATGCTCACCGCGCGCGACGCGCTGGCCGACCGGCTCCGCGGGCTCGACGCCGGCGCCGACGACTACGTCCTCAAGCCGTTCGCGCTCGACGAGCTCGTCGCCCGGGTCGCGGCGGTGCTGCGCCGACGGGGCAGGCTGCCGTCCGCGGTGCAGGTGGGCGACCTCGTCCTCGACCCGGACGCCGCCGTCGCCTCCCGCAGGGGGACGGTGCTGGAGCTGTCCGCGACCGAGCTGCGGCTGCTCACCTACCTCGCCGAGCAGCGCGGACGCACCGTGTCCAAGGCGCAGATCCTGCGCTCGGTCTGGGGCTACGACGCCTACGATCCCAACCTCGTCGAGGTCCACGTGTCGGCGCTGCGCCGCAAGCTGGAGGCGCACGGCCCCCGGCTGCTGCACACCGTGCGGGGTCTCGGCTACTCGCTGCGCGGGCCGTCGTGAGTGCCGCCGCGCAGGCCCGCACCGCCACCCCGTCGCTGCGCCGCCGGGTCACCGCCGCGGTGCTCGGGGTGGTGGCGGTGCTGCTGGTCCTGGTGGTGGTGCTCGTCGACGTCCTGCTCGGGGCCCGCCTGGAGTCCGATCTCGACTCCCGGCTGCGGGACCGTGTCGTGCAGGCCCAGCAGCTGATCGCGGCGGGCGCCACCCCGGAGGAGCTGGTCACCGGGCTGTCCGGCCAGCAGATCCGGATCAAGGTGACCACCGCGGACGGGGAGGTCATGGGCGACCCCGGACTGAACCCGCCCGGCACCCCGCCGCCGGGCGGCCGGCGGGACCGCGGCCCCGGTGGTGGCCGTGCCGACGACCCGAGCAGCCCGCCGGGCGCCCCGGTCCCGGTCGGACGCCCACCCGTCCCGCCGGACACCGGCAGCCGCACCGTGACCCTCGACGCCGCCGACGGGGCGAAGGTCGAGCTCGTCGCCGACGCCTCCGACGTCACCCAGGTCCGCAACGGCCTGCGCGCGGTACTGGCCGGATCGGTGCTGCTGACCCTGCTCGTCGCGCTCGGTGCGGTGTCGTTCGTCGTGCGGACGGCGCTGCGTCCGCTGGACCGGATGACCGCGCTCGCCGGGCGGATCACCGCGGGCGAGCGCGACGCCCGGCTCCGGCCCGACCGCCCGCACACCGACCTCGGCTCCGCGGCGGCGGCGATGGACGGCATGCTCGACGCCCTCACCGACGCCGAGCGGCGCTCCCGGGAGGAGGCCGAGCGGACCCGGGTGTTCCTCGCCGACGCCGCGCACGAGCTGCGGACCCCGCTGTCCGGGATCACCGCCGTCGCCGAGACGCTGGAGCGGTCCGGGCCCGACGCCGACCCCGCCCGCCGCACCCGGCGCCTGGAGCTGCTGCTCGGCGAGACGCGCCGGGCCGGGCGGCTGGTCACCGACATGCTCGACCTGGCCCGCATCGACGGCGGCACCGCGGTGGCACCGCGGGAGGTCGACGTCGCCGGGATCGCCCGCGCCGAGGCCGAGCGGGCCGCGGTCCTCGCGCCCGGGCTGACCGTCGACGGCCGCGGGGAGCCCGCCGCGGTGCGCGCCGACCCGCAGGCGGTGTCGCGGATCCTCGCCAACCTGCTCGACAACGCGCGGCGGCACACCCCCGACGGCGGGCGGATCGAGGTCGTCACCCGGACCGACCGGACGGCCGGGACCGTCTCGGTCTCGGTCCGCAACACCGGCACCCCGATCGCCGACGGCGACCGCGAGCGCGTCTTCGACCGGCTCGTCCGGCTCCAGGACGCCCGCGACCGGGACAGCGGCGGTGCCGGGCTCGGCCTCGCGATCGCCCGCGGCCTGGCCCGCGCGCACGGTGGCGACCTCACCTGCCCGCCCGACGACGACGGCGCCACCTTCGTCCTCACCCTGCCCGTGACGGGCCCGGACGGCACCGGCGGACTACCGTCGTGACGTCACGCAACCGTCAGTCCGCCGTCCAGTACGACATCGTCCGATCCGGGAGGCCGCGGGTGACCGAGGAACCGCGGATCCCCCGGGGCCTGGTGACGGCGTCGAGCCTGGCCTGGCGCGGTCTGCTCGTCGCGACCGCCGTCGCCCTCGTGCTGTGGCTGATCGCGCAGCTCGCGGTGCTGGTCGTCCCGGTGGTGCTCGCGCTGATCCTGACCGCGCTGCTCGCGCCCCTGGCCCGGGTCGTGCACCGGGTGCCGCTGGTGCCCCGCGGTCTGGCGACGGGTGTCGTCGTCGCGGGCGGGCTGGCGGTGGCGGTCGGGGTGCTCTGGTGGGCGGTCGCGGCGTTCCTCGACGGGCTGCCGAGCCTGTCGGCGAGCATCGGGGAGACGGTCGTCGCGCTGCGGGACCGGCTGGCCGGGCCGCCGTTCCGGCTCGACGACACCCAGCTCGCGGCCGTCTTCCAGTCGTTGCTCGACACGCTGCAGCGCAACCAGGCCGCGCTGGCGAACAACGTGATCGGCGCCCTGGGGACCGCGGGCGAGCTGGCCGCCGAGACCCTGCTCATGCTGTTCGTGCTGATCTTCCTGATCCACGACGGGGCGCGGATCTGGCGGTTCGTCCTCGGCGCGGTGCCGCAGCACGTGCGCCGACGGGCCGACGTCGCGGGCCGGCGGGCGTTCGCATCGCTGGTCGGCTACACCCGGGCGACGGTCGTCGTCGCCGCGGTCGACGCGGTGACCGCCGCGGTCGGCCTGTGGGTGATCGGGGTCCCGCTGGTCGTCCCGCTGGCCACGCTGATCTTCTTCGGCGCGTTCGTCCCGACCGTCGGCGCCGTCGTCACCGGGATCGTGGCGGTGCTCGTCGCGCTCGCGTCCGGCGGCTGGGTGGACGCACTGCTCGTGATCGGCCTGCTCCTGATCGTGCAGAACGTGGAGGGCTACATCCTGCAGCCGCTGCTGCTGGGCCGGTCGGTGCGGCTGCACCCGCTCGCGGTGGTGCTGCCGATCAGTGCCGGGCTGATCGTCGGCGGGGTGCCCGGGGCACTGCTCGCGGTGCCGCTGGTGACCCTCGCCGACGCCGGTGTCCGCTCGCTGCGCCGGCCCGGCGACGGGACGCTGCGTGATGCGGGCACCGTCGACCCGCTGGACCCCCGATCGGCGCGGCCGCTGCGCCGCGAGGGCCCCGGGCCCGTCGCGCTCCCCGGTCCGGTCTGATCCGCAACTCGGATCCGGGTTTCGAGACACGGCGCACCTCGCAGGTCAGCGCGGTTTGTCCGGGAAGGCGATCGGCTATTCCCGGGGTGCCTCGCTCGACGAACGGAGGACGACGTCATGTCATCGATCGGGTCCGACGCACGCCGGCTGAACGGGTTGCACCGGGTCAGCAGCCTGCTCGTCGGGATCATGCTCCTGGTGTTCGGGGTGCTGGGCTTCACCGACAACCTCGACTTCTTCTCCACCACCGGGTCCCCGGTGCTGGGGCTGTCCACGAACCTGCTGCTGTCGACCGTCTCGGTGGTCGTCGGCGCGGTGCTGGTCGGCGCCGCCGTCCGGGGCGGCCGGCTCGCCTCGACGGTCAGCGTCACCGTCGGCGTGCTGTTCCTGCTGTCCGGCGTGGTCAACGTGCTGCTCATCGGCACGCCGTACAACCTGCTGGCGTTCCGGATGCCGAACGTCGTGTTCAGCCTGCTCGTGGGCCTGGTGATGCTGGTCCTGGGCGCCTACGGGCGGTTCAGCGGGCGGCTGCCCGCGGACAGCCCCTACGCCGCCGAGCAGAAGCACGACGTCGACGCGCAGGGCGGCGACGACCGCGACCAGCGGCTGCCGCACGGCGCCGCCGACGTCGCCGCGGCCCGCTCGCTGGCCGACACCGAGCGGCTCGTCGCGAACGGCGGCGGCACCGTGGAGCAGCGCCGCATGCTGGCCGAGGTCGACGCGATCCGCGACACAGGTGAGCGCCGCGACGCGTGGAAGGCCCGCACCGAGCGCGGCGGCACGCCGGCGTGACCACGGGCCGCACGGCACCGGACCGGGACACCGCGCCGGTGCCGTCCGGCGTCGCGCCCGAGCCGGTCACCCCGGACCCACCCGCACCGGTCCGGCATCCGCTGCTGCACCAGTACTGGGCCGACGTGGTGTTCCTGCACTGGCGGGCCGACCCCGCCGCGGTGGCGCCGCTGCTGCCGCCCCGGACCCGTCCCGACGTCCACGACGGCGCCACCTGGATCGGGCTCGTCCACTTCCGGATGCGACGGCTGGGCTTCGGCCCGCTGCCCGGCCTGCCCTGGATCGGCAGCTTCGCCGAGACCAACGTCCGGCTGTACTCGGTGGACGACGAGGGCCGCCGCGGCGTGGTGTTCCGTTCCCTCGACGCCGACCGGATGCTGCCCGTGCTCGCCGCGCGGGGTGTCGCGGCCCTGCCCTACGACTGGTCGCCGTCGACGGTGTCGGGACGGGTCGCCGAGGGCGAGGAGATCGCGTACTCCTCGGTGCGGCGCTTCCCCGGCCCGCGCGGTGCCTCCGCCCGGACCCGGGTGCGCACCGGCGCCCCGCTGACCGTGCCGGGCGACCTGGAGCACTTCCTCACGGCGCGCTGGGCGCTGCACACCCGGCGTCCACTGGGCACGGTGCGCTGGCGCAACGACCATCCGCGCTGGCCGCTGCACCGCGCCGAGCTGCTCGACCTCGACGAGGACCTGGTCGCCGCGGGCGGTGCCGCGCCGCCGTCGGGGCCGCCGGACAGCGTCCTGACCTCACCCGGTCTACCGGTGCGGTTCGGCGGGTGGCGCCGGGTGCGCGCGGTCCGCTGAGGGCGCGTGGCCGCACGCGCGCAGCGCGCCCCGGAGGAGCGCGGGCCGGGTCGGGGGTACGGTGAGGCGTTCCGCGCCCCGGGTCTCCCGGGGCGCCGACAGACGGCCCGTCGCGGGCCAGGAGTTGATGTGACCGAACTGGAGCCGACGACCGGCGACGCGACCGTACTTCCGGACGCGCCGGCCGTGGTCGACCGGCGCTGGACCGACGCCCCCTGTGCCGCGCTCACCGTCGGCACCGACGGCTCCGTGCTGCAGGCCAACGATGCCGCGCGCGCGCTGCTGCCCCGGGCCCGCACGGGGGACCCGTTGTCCCGGGTCGCCCCGTGGCTGGCCACCGCGGGCGGCACCGACCGCGGCGCCCCCACCGCGTTCTCCGACATCGTGGACGGCCGCGCGCTGGAGGCCCAGCCCGTCCGGCACGAGGACGGCTCGGTCACCTGGTGGCTGATCGACGTCACCGACGTCCGGTCGATCCGCGACGAGCTGCACCTGGAGCAGGCGCGCGCCGCGTTCCTGTCCGAGGCGTCGGCCGCGCTGCTGGGATCGCTGAACCTCGACCGCTGCATGGAGGTCTCCGCCCAGCTCGCCGTGAACAGGCTGGCCGACGGGGCGCTCGTGATGACCCCGGGCACCCGCGGCCGGTTCCAGATCGTCGACGCCGTCGCCGGCGGCTCCGTCCGGCACCGGGCGCTGCGCATCGACCCGGACGAGGTCCCCGGCCTGGCCGAGGCCCTGCAGGGCTTCCCGCCCGTCCCGTCGCGCTGGATCGACCCCGCCGTCGCCCCCGCCTGGGTGACTCCGGACGGGTTCGGCGAGGTCGGCTCGATCGTCGTGACCCCGCTGCCGGGCCACGGCATCCCGGCCGGCGCCATCGTGCTGCTGCGCCGCGCCGACACCGGACAGTTCAGCGAGGGCGAGGAGGCGACCGCCCGCGAGTTCGCCGCCCGCTCCGGTCTCGCGATGTCCGCGGCCCGCATGTTCGCCCAGCAGGCCTCGATCACCGAGACCCTGATGCGCGACCTGCTGCCGCCGTCGCTGCAGCACGTCTCCGGGGTCGAGTTCGCCGGCGGCTACCGGCCCGCACAGGACTCCGAGCGGGTCGGCGGCGACTTCTACGACGTGCACCCCGGCGCGGAGGGTTCCGACGAGACCCTCGCCGTGCTCGGGGACGTGTGCGGCAAGGGCCTGGAGGCGGCCGTGCTCACCGGCAAGATCCGCAGCGCGGTGCACGCACTGCTGCCGATGGCCGGTGACCACCTGCGGCTGCTGCACCTGCTCAACAACGCGCTGCTCTCCGACGACCACGCCCGCTTCGTGACGCTGGTGCTGGTGTCGGTGTCGCGCAGCGGGGCGGACGTGCGCGTGCGGATCACCTGCGCGGGCCACCCGCCGCCACTGATCATCCGCGCCGACGGCCGCGTCGAGGAGGCCGCGACGCTCGGCACGCTGATCGGGGCGCTGCCCGAGATCCACGCCTCGACCTGGGAGACCCGGCTCGGGCCCGGCGAGACCTGCCTGCTGTTCACCGACGGCATCACCGAGGCCCAGGGCGGCCCGCTCGGGCGCGACCAGTTCGGTGAGGAGCGCCTGCGCCGCGCGGCCGCCGAGTGCGCCGGGATGCCGGCCGAGGCCGTCGTCGAACGGGTGCAGATGCTCGCCACCGAATGGGTGGGTCGCAACCCCCACGACGACATGGCCGTCCTCGCGGTCACCGCTCCGCGCGGCCGCCACCTCACCGCGGTGGGTGGGTCGGGCCGGGGCAGGTACACCGCATGACGGCCGAGCGCTACACCGACCTGCTCTGGGACGCGGTGCTGCGCGGCGACGAGTACAGCGCGGTCGACGTCGTCGTCGACGCGCTGCGGGACGGCCTGGAGGCCGAGGCCGTGCTGCTCGAGGTGATCGGCGCGGTGCAGCAGCGGGTCGGGCTCGAGTGGGCGGCCAACCGCATCTCCGTCGCCCAGGAGCACGCCGCCACCGCGATCAACGAGCGCGTGATCAGCACGCTGTCGCTGACCGGCGGCCGGCACGGCGGCGGTCGCGGCCGGGTGACCGTGGCCTGCGTCGACGGCGAGTGGCACGCCCTGCCCGCCCGGCTGCTGGCCGAGGTGCTGCGGCTGCGCGGGTTCACCGTGGACTACCTGGGCGCGCAGGTCCCCGCGGCGCACCTGATCACCCACCTGCACCGGACCGGCCCGGACGCGGTGGCGCTGTCGTCGTCGATCGCGACCCGGCTGCCGACCGCGCACGCGACGATCACGGCCTGCCAGGCCGCGGGTGTCCCGGTGATCGTCGGCGGCCGGGCGTTCGGCACGGACGGCCGCTACGCCCGCCTGCTCGGCGCCGACGCCTGGGCACCGGACGCGCGGGCCGCCGCGCGGACGCTCGCCGACGGGCTGCCCGCCCCGGAGCACCCGCACGCCCAGCCGATGGACGACCTGCCGCACCTGTCCGACCAGGAGTACACGCTGGTCACCCGCAGTGCCCCACGGCTGGTCGCGACGGTGCTGGACCGCCTGCCCGAGCGCGTCCCGGCGATGGCAGGCTACGACGACGCCCAGCGCCGGCACACCGCCGAGGACGTCCGGCACATCGTGGAGTTCCTGTCCGTGGCGCTCTACACCGGCGACGCCGAGCTGTTCGAGCAGTTCCTCGGCTGGACCGCCGAGGTGCTGGAGGCCCGGTCGGTGCCGGTGGCCGTCCTGCGGCCGGTCCTGGAGCTGCTCGGCGAGGAGCTGCGCGACTTCACCCGGGCGTCGGCGCTGCTGCGGCACGCGACGACGTCCCCGGTGCTCACCGGTGGCGTGGACACGCCCGGCCCGGCCGGGGCCGTCGCCGAGGGCGCCGACTCCACGACACTGCACCGAACCGGAAGGCCCGCATGAGCGACCCGCGAGAGCTGACCCTCACCTGGACCAGCCCCGCGCCGGACCTCGCGACGGTCGCGCCGGCCGGCCACCTCGACTACGCCACCTCCGACGCGCTCACCGACGCCGTCGCCGCGCTGCTGGCGGACCGGCCCGGCCTGCGCGAGCTGCGGATCGACTGCGCCGGGATCGAGTACTGCGACTCCTACGGTCTGTCGTCGCTGCTGATGGTCCGGCGGCGGACCCGGGCCGCGGACGTCGAGCTGCACCTGGACAACCGCGTCGGCTCGCTGGAGCGGCTGCTGCGCGTCACCAACACCCTGGAGCACCTGGCCGGGGCCGACGGGCCGGCCCGCGAGCAGAAGCTCGACACCTGAGCGGACCGGCCGTCGTGGTCACCCCCGGTCGCGCAGCACGGGCAGGTTCGCCTCGATCGTCGCCCGGTCCGGCTCCAGCCACGGCGGCAGCTTCAGCGCGCGGCCGAGTTCGAGCAGCGGCTCGTCGACGGTGAAGCCGGGCTCGTCGGTGGCGATCTCGAACAGCACACCGCCGGGCTCGCGGAAGTAGATCGAGGTGAAGTACTGCCGGTCGAGGATCTCGGTGACCTCCAGGCCGCGGGCCACCAGCTCGGTGCGCCACTGCTGCTGGGTCGCCCGGTCCGCCACCCGGAACGCGATGTGGTGCACCGTGCCGCCGGCCTGCACCCCGTGCCCGTCGACGCCGCCGAGCACGTCCACGGCCGTCGCGGTGTCCCCGGTGGTGCGGAAGCGGCTGCGGGCGCCGTCGTCGCCGGTGTGGGTCATGCCGAGGTCGGCGAGCATCCGCTGGGTCGGTTCGAGGTCCGCCTCGGACAGCGTGACCGCGTGCAGGCCGCGCACCGCGTGCTCGGCGGGCACGTTCCCGGCGCCGTCCCAGCCCGAGCGGGTGTCACCGGGCGCGGCGACGAGGTCGATCACCAGCCCGTCGGGGTCGCGCAGGGTCAGGACCTCCTCGGCGCCCGTCGACGCGTCCCGGGTGCGGGGGTCGTCGGCGTCGACACCGAGCGCGGCGAGGTGGGTCTGCCACCAGCCCAGCGACTCCGGCGGCACGCCGAACGCGGTGGCGGTCGTCAGGCCGGCGCCCTGGCGGCCGGGCTCGACGTCGGGCCACGGGAAGAACGTGAGGATGGTGGCGGGGCGGCCCGCCCCGTCGCCGTAGTAGAGGTGGTGGACCTCCGGCGCGTCGAAGTTCACCGTCCGCTTCACCAGCCGCAGGCCGAGCACGGTGGTGTAGAAGTCCACGTTGCGCTGCGGGTCCCCGGCGATCGCCGTGACGTGGTGCAGCCCGTGCGGGGTGACGGTCGTTCCGGGGGTCATCGCATCGCTCCTCGGGGTGGCGGCTCGCCACCGGCTACCCGTTCCCGGGCCTGCCGACGCCGGACATGAAACCCGCCCGGCCGGGGTACCCGGGGGTCATGACGACGCCCGAGAAGGACCAGCGCGAGCAGGACGAGCGCACGAGCCACCCGGTCCCGACCGCGCAGAGCGACACCCCGGTCGACGAGACCCCCGACGGCGACGGCGTCCACCTCGCCGCCCAGCCCGTCGAGGACGACGACCCCCGCACTGCGGCGTCCTGAACCACGCACCCGTCACGGAAGGACTGCACAGAACCATGGCCACGATCCGTTACACCGTCCCCGGCCTCGAGCGCGGCGACGCCGAGCAGGTCGTCGACATCCTGCAGCACCGCCTGCACGCCCTGAACGACCTCCAGCTCACGCTCAAGCACGTGCACTGGAACGTCATCGGCCCGAACTTCATCGCGGTGCACGAGATGCTCGACCCGCAGGTGGACGCGGTCCGCGGGTTCGTCGACGACGTCGCCGAGCGCATCGCGACCCTGGGCGGCTCGCCCAACGGCACCCCCGGCGCGCTGGTCAAGGACCGCACCTGGGACGACTACTCGATCGGCCGCGACCAGGCGATCGCCCACCTCGGCGCGCTCGACGTGGTCTACACCGGGGTCATCTCCGACCACCGCACCCAGATCGAGAAGGTCGGCGCGCTCGACCCGGTGACCGAGGACATGCTCATCGCCCAGGCCGGCGAGCTGGAGCAGTACCAGTGGTTCGTCCGGGCGCACCTGGAGAACGCCGACGGTTCGCTGAACACGCAGGGCAACACGGGTGAGGCGGGCGCGGCCGACGCCGCGCGCTGACCCATCCGGCCGTTCGGCCCCCGAGGCCCGGTCCCGCCGTCGTGCGGGTCCGGGCCTCCGTCGTCTCCCGTCCGATATGACCGGAAAGGTCGGATCGTGAGAGGTGTCGGCGTCGTACGTCCACGTCGAGGGGAAACCGTGATCGTCCGCTACCTACGGGAGCACACAAGTCCTCCCGTCCTCGTCACCTCGGCCCTGCCGGCGGTGGCGTTCGTGCTGTGGGGGGTCGTCTCCCCGGCATTGCTCGGGGCGGTCGCGGAGTCGGTGAACGCCTGGATCACCGGCACGCTCGGCCGGCTCTACATCTTCGCCGCGACCGGCTTCGTGGTCTTCGTGATCGTGCTGACGCCCTCGCGGTACGGCCGGGTGGAGCTCGGCCCGTCGGACTCGACAGCACCGAGCCCGAGCCCCACGACCCGCTGCTCTCGGAGACGGCGGTGGCCGAGTTCGCGACGACCCGGACCGCGCCGTCGGACTCCGGCGGGGAGCGTGCCGGCCGCGACCAGGGCTGACCTCGGCGCCCGAACGGGGCCGGCTCAGTCCGAGCCGGCCCCCTCGGCGGCGCCCACCCACAGGGCCATCGCCAGCGTCGGGCCCCACTCGTGCTCGGCCTGGCCCGGGGCGGGGCGGGCCTGCTCGCGGGAGCGGCGCAGCCGCACCACGAACGGCCCCTCGAAGGGCTTGCGGGTCAGCAGGTCCACCCGGTCGCCGAGCCGGACGTCGTGCGCGTCGAGGAAGCGGAGCACCTCGGGGTCGGTGTCGTCGACACGCACCAGGGTGCCGCCCTCGCCGTAGCGCAGGTCCGGCAGCCGGCGGGCGTGGACCACGGGAATCGTGCCGTCACGGGCCGGGATGGGGTCGCCGTGCGGGTCGAACCGCGGGTGCCCGAGCCGGGTGTCGATCCGGTCGAGCAGCCGGTCGGAGACGGCGTGCTCGAGCGCCTCGGCCTCCTCGTGCACCTCGTCCCACGCCAGGTCCAGCTCGGTGACCAGGAACATCTCCAGCAGCCGGTGCCTGCGCACCACGGCGAGCGCGGACACCCGCCCGGCGGCGGTGAGCGTGATCCCGGCGTAGCGGGCGTGGTCGACCAGCCCGGCGTCGACGAGCTTGCGCACCATCCCCGACGCCGACGGCGACGACACCCGCAGCCGCTCGGCCAGCGCGGAGACCCCGACCGACCCCTCCCACCGCTCCGAGAGCAGGAAGATGGTCTTCAGGTAGTTCTCCACGGACTCCGAGAGGCGCTCCGCGCTCATGCCCACCACGGTATCCCGGCGACGGCGGCTCAGGCGTTCCCGGCCGCGCAGAGCCGCGCCAGCAGGCCGGGGTCGACCCGCGAGCCGAGCGCCCCGCTCAGCGTCAGCCCGTTCACCGCGGCGGCCAGCAGGGCGCGCCGGTCTGCGTCGTCGGGCAGGAGCCGGGCGGCGGCCGCGTCGAGCGCGACGTCCCACCGGTCCAGCTCACCGCGCAGGTCCGGGCGCCGCGCGGCCAGCAGGAACAGCTCGTACTCGGCGATCGCGGTGACCCGTTCCCGGCGGGCGCAGTCCTCGACGAGCGCGACGAGGTCGCCGGGGACGGTGACCGCGTCGAGCCGGGCGATCCAGCGGTCGTTGACCGCGGTGAGCGTCGCGACCAGCAGCGCGTCGACACTGGGGTGGTAGTAGAAGACCGCGCTGGGCGGCACGCCGGCCTCCGCGGCGACCGCCCGCTGACTGACCGCGGCGACCCCGCCCGCGCCGACCAGCCGGAGCGTGGCCTCGACCAGCTCGCGACGGCGCCGGTCCCCGCGGCGGCGCCGGCCGTCGGCCTCGGGCGTGTCCCGTCCCGCCGCATCAGGCATGCGCGGTCGCGCCGCCCAGCTCCAGGGCGAGCACCCCGGCGATCACCAGCGCGATCCCGCCGAGCTGCACCCAGGTCAGCGACTCACCGAGGAAGAACACCCCGATCAGCGCGACGAGCGCCACCCCGGCCGCGGCCCAGGTGCCGTAGGCGATCCCGAGCGCCATCCCGCGGCCGAGCGCCTGGGACAGCGACCAGAACGCCAGCCCGTAGCCGATCACGGTGATCATCGACGGCACCAGCCTGCTGAAGCCCTGCGAGAACCGCAACGCCACCGTTCCGGTGACCTCGGCGCCGATCGCGAGCGCGAGCCATCCCCACATCGCCGGGCTCCTCCCCCTCTGTCCGTTCCTCGCCCACATTGTAGAGCGTTCGCTCAGGTTTCCCGCCACCTGGACGACCGAGCACGAAATGGTTGTCATTGGCTTACGGTGGATCCTCGTGACCACGCAGAGCAGTCGGACGACCGCGCCCGGTTTCCCCGCACCCCGCCGTCCCCGCGACGACGGCTCCGTCGCCGCCGTCGCGACCCGCCTCGTGGCCCTGCGACGACGGCTGGAGCGCACCGACCTGCGGCCCGCCCCGGACACCGACGCCGCGTTCGGCGAGCTCGTCGGGCTCTGCTGCTTCCCGCCCGTCGGCTGTACCGAGGGCGTCCTGGCGCGGATCGCCCCGCACTCGGACGCCCTGCGGACCCTCGCCGCGACCGGCGAGGGTCACATGGAGCACCACTGGGCGGACCGGATCGCCGCCGCCCCCGACCCCCGGGCCGAGCTGGACCGGTTCCCCTACCTGGGCAACTACCACGACCTCGTCCGGCTGGAGCTCGCCGCGCTGACCGCCGTCGGGCTGTCCGCGCCGCGGCGCGTCGTCGTGCTCGGGTCGGGGCCCCTGCCGCTGACCGGCATGGTGCTGGCGACCGGGCACGGCGCGCAGGTGCTGCACGTCGACCGGGACCGAGCGGCCGCCGCCGCGGGGGACGCGGTCGCCGCCGCCCTCGGGGCGGACGGGCGGGTCCGCAGCCTGGTCGCCGACCTCGACGACCCGCAGCTGTCCCCCGCGCTCGCCGACGAGCTGGGCCGGGCCGACCTCGTGCTCGTCGGGGCCCTGGTCGGTGCGGACGCCGCCGCCAAGGCCGCGATCACCGCCCGGCTGGCCACCGCGACCGGGCCCGGCACGACCCTGCTCGTGCGGTCCGCCGCCGGGCTGCGGACGCTGCTGTACCCGGAGATCGTCCCGGCCGACCTGCCCGCGCTCGACGTGCTCCTCGAGGTGCACCCGCGCACCGACGTCGTCAACTCCGTCCTGGTGGCCCGCGCCGCCACGTGAGGTGCGTCGCCCCGGTGGTTCGGAGCGCCTCCGGCCGGGCAACCGGGCCCCGACGAGGGGCGCGGCGACGCGCCGGAGGACGACGGACCGAGGAGGTCGGGTCATGATGCGGACGACGGGCGGGTTCTCCCGGCCCTACACCCCGGTGCAGCCGGTCGCGGCGGCGTTCGCCGCGGCGTTCCTGCTGGTCGGAGCCCTGGGATTCGTCCCGGGCGTGACCTCCGGCGAACTCGCCGTGCTGCCCGGTGCGGGTACCGCGGTGCTCGGCGGGCTGCTGCCGGTCTCGGTGCTGCAGAACGTGCTGCACCTCGTCACCGGCCTGGCCGGACTGGCCTGCGCGCGCTCCGGTGCCGCGTCGCGGGTGGTGCTCGTGGCCGGCGGCGCCGTCGCGCTGCTGAGCGCCGCCGTCACCATGGACGCCGTGGGCGCGGCCCTGGTGGTCGTCGCCGTCGCGATGGTCGGCTGCGCGACGCTGCTGCGCGGCCGTCCCGTGGTTCGCCCGGCCCGCCGCGGAGCCGCCGCGGTCTGAGACCTGGACGGGGCGTGGCCCCCGTGGTCCGATGGCGGTGTGTCCGACACACCGTCCGCCGGGACCCCGGTCACCGGACGACACCCCGACCACGGCCACGACGCCGAGGTCGGTGACCCGGTGTGCTGGCTGGACCGGCTCTGCCCGGACTGCGGGGCGATGCCCTCGCCCACCGACGACGGCGGGCCGCCGCCGACCTGCTGGCGCTGCGGCGCCGCCGTCACGCACCCGTCGGGCTTGCGATCGCCTGACGATCGCACCGGGCCCGGCACCGGGGTCGACGGGACCGGCCCGGATCCGGTGGAATCGCCGTCATCATGAGCGAACACGGCCGGACCCGGGTGCTGCTGGTCGACGACGACGTCCGGATCGGGCGCGCGCTCGGCCTCGCCCTGGGCGACGAGGGCGTCGACGTCGACGCGGTGCACACCGGCGAGCAGGCCCTGGTCGGCGCCGCCCGCCCGGGCGTCGACCTCGTGCTGCTGGACCTCATGCTGCCGGGCATCGACGGCCTCACCGTCTGCCGGCGGCTGCGCGAGAGCGGGGACCTGCCGATCATCATGGTGACCGCGCGCTCCGACTCCGCCGACGTCATCGCCGGGCTGGAGGCGGGCGCCGACGACTACGTCACCAAGCCCCTGGTGGCCGGGGAGCTGGCCGCCCGCATCCGGGCGCTGCTGCGCCGCCGGCGTCCGACCCCGGCGGCACCGCGCCGGATCACCGTCGGCGACGTCGAGCTGCGCCCGGACGAGGGCACCGTGCTCCGCGACGGCGCCCCGGTGCACCTGACCCGCACCGAGTTCCGGCTGTTCGCCGAGCTCGCCGCGGCGGGCGGGCGGATCGTGACCCGCGACGAGCTGCTGTCGCGGGTGTGGGGCTACGAGTACCACGGCGACACCCGGCTGCTGGACGTCCACGTGCGACGGCTGCGGCGCAAGGTCGAGCTCGACCCGGACCGGCCGGTCCTCGTGCTGACCGTGCGGGGCGCCGGGTACAAGGCCGGCGACGCCGGACCGGACGCCGCACTACCGGGCGCCGCCCCCGTCTCGGGCCACGGCGGGTGAGCGGGCGCGGCAGGATGCGGTCCGTGCTGGACCGACTGCCGCTGGGCCGGCTTCCGCTGCGTCACCGGGTCGGCGTCGCGTTCGCCGGGGTGTCGCTGGTGGTGACCGGGCTGTTCGCGACGGTCACCTGGAACCTCGCGTCGTACTACCTGGTGGAGCAGCGGGTGGAGAGCGCGACCCGGCAGCTCGCGGTGAACCTCCAGCTCGTCGAGCGGGCGATGGCCGACACCGCCGACGTCGGCGGCCTGGACGACCTGCTGACCGGCCTCGCGGGCACCCCGGACACCACGGTCGCGCTGCGCCGCGGCGGCGCCTGGACGACCAGCGGCCGCGAGGTCGACCCCGACGTGCTGCCGGCGGGGGTGCTGGCGCTGGCGGAGAACGGGACCGGGGCGCGGCAGCGGGTGATGGTGGCGGGGATGCCGAGCGTCGTCGTCGCGGCGCCGATGCCGGGCGGCGACGTGTTCGTCGAGGTCTTCCCGATGCAGCGGCTCGACGCCAACCTGAGGTTCCTCAGCGCAGTGCTGTTCACCGGGGTCGCGGTGAGCGCCCTGCTCGGGCTCGCGCTGGGGCAGTGGGCCGGGCGGCGCGCGCTGCTGCCGCTCACCGCCGTGACCCGGGCCGCGGCGCGGATCGCCGGGGGCGACCTGACCGCTCGGCTGCCGTCGAGCACCGACGCCGAGCTCGCCCCGCTCGTCGCGACCTTCAACCGGACCGCCGACGACCTGCAGCAGCGGGTGTCGCGCGACGCCCGGTTCGCCGCGGACGTCTCGCACGAGCTGCGGTCGCCGCTGACGACGCTGGTGAACGCGACCGCGGTGCTGACCCGGCGGCGCGACGAGCTCGCGCCGACCGCGCGGGAGGCGGTCGAGCTGCTCGACGGCGAGATCCAGCGTTTCCGCCGGATGGTCCTGGACCTGCTGGAGATCTCCCGCAGCGACACCCTGCAGCGCGAGGACGGCGAGCTCGGCGCGCTGGTCCGCGGGCTCGTCGCGGTCCGCGGCGGGGAGCACGTCCCCGAGGTCGACGCCCCGGAGCCGGTGACCGTGCGGGTCGACCGCCGCCGCCTCGACCAGGTCCTGGGCAACCTCCTGGACAACGCCGACGCGCACGGCGGCGGCGCGCTGCGGATCGGCGTCGCGCCCCGGGGCAGCAACGCCCGGATCGAGGTCGACGACGCGGGCCCCGGCATCCCGCCCGAACAGCGACTGGCGGTGTTCGAGCGGTTCGCCCGTGGCACCCTGGCCGGCAGCCGCGGCGACGGCGGCGGCACCGGCCTCGGCCTGTCCCTGGTCGCCGCGCACGTGCGCCGGCACGACGGCCGGGTGTGGGTGGAGGAACGACCCGGCGGCGGGGCCCGGGTCGTCGTCGAGCTGCCGGGGGTGGACACGTGAGGACGCGGCTGTGCACCGTCGTGCTGGGTCTGCTGCTCCTCGCCGGGTGCGGGGTGACCCTGGAGGACGAGCCGGAGCCGCTGGACCCGGCCACCGGGACGCCATCGCCGACGCCGACGGTCACCGTGCTCCCGCCGCAACCGACTACCGGCGGCGGCGCCGGCGCGGGTCCGACGCACAGCTGATGCAGGTGTCCGCGGCGGGCAGCGCCTCCAGCCGCTCCGCGGCGATCGGACCGCCGCAGACGGTGCACCGCCCGTAGCCGCCGTCCGCCATCCGGTCGGCCGCCCGGTCGAGGTCCTCGCACTCCCGCTCCGCCGCGGCGAGCAGGCCCTGCAGCTGCGCGCGCTGCACGGCGATGGTGACGCCCTCGGGATCGTGCTCGTCGTCGTGGCTGGTCAGGGCCTGCTGGTCGGCGAGGGCGTCCAGCTCCCTGCGCAGCGACGCCACCCACTCGCGGGCGTGCGCGCGGGCGGAGGCCAGGGCGGTGGGGTCCACGAGACCAGGATGCGCCCCGGCAGACTGTCGTGGTGCCCCTGTCGCGTCCCGTGTCCGGTGTCGGTGTCGTCCTCCAGCGCGACGACGGCGCGGTCGCCGTCGGGCACCGCGTCACCGCCGGGGAGACCCCGAGCTGGTCGTTCCCGGGCGGGCACCTGGAGGGCGGGGAGCCGGTCGTCGCGGCCGCGCTGCGGGAGCTGGCGGAGGAGACGGGCGTCGTCGCGGCGACGGGGACGCTGTTCGCGGTGTGCATCCGGCTCGACGGCGCGGGGGTGACCTTCGCGGTGCACGTGCCCGCACCGGCCGGGGCGGAGCTGCGGGTGACCGAGCCGCACGCGATCGACGCCTGGACCTGGGCCGATCCCGACGCGCTGCCCGCCCCGGTGTTCGCCCACACCGCCGCCGTGCGCCACGCCCGGCGCTCCCCGGGTGTCGCCCTCGACGGCTGGGAGCTGCACCGGGTCGCGCACTGAGCGAGCCCCGTCGATCAGTGCATCAGCGCTGTCCGGCCGGGCGTGGACGACACCGAGGTACTGATCGATCCGGATCGGGCATCCGGGACCCGGCCCCCACCGACTCCGCGAACTCGCGGGTGCGCCTGCCCTGCACCGCCGGCGCGGCCGCGAGCCGTCGGAGGTGGTACCGGGCGGGAGCTGCCACCGGCCGTCGACGAAGCCCCACTCCAGCCAGCGGCGCTCCGTGCAGCGCAGGTGGTGCCGCATCGGGAGCGGACGCCCCCGCCCGTCGCGGTCGGACCGTCCGGTCCGGACGAACCCGTGGCGTTCGTGGAGGGCCAGCGCGGACGGGTTCTGCTCGTTGACATCCGGCTCCACCTGCGCGGAGTCCGTCGGTGGCGGCGGCAGATGCGGACGAGCTCGGGGTGGTCGGCGGGGGTGCGGCGCAGACGGTCGGGCGGTTGTCGTCGCTCACGGGGGCAGGGTGGCGGGGCTGTCGGGCGGGCGGCGGACACCGGCCCCACCGTCACCGACCGCATCAGGCCGGTAACGCAGAGCACGAGGATGACGACCACCTGCATGCGTTCCGGTCACCCCACCGGTACGGACGCTCCCCGACCCCCGAAGAGCGCGAGGCCGTCGATGTCGACGCAGGAAACCCCGGCCGGGACGAAACCGGACGGCAACCCCCTCCTCGGGTGCGGCTGCCTCGTCGTCGTCCTGCTGCTCATCGGCGGCCTCGCGGCCTCGTGCCTCGGCGGGTCCGACGAGCCCGCCGACCAGGCGCTGCCCACCGCGGCTCCGCCCACCACGACGGTCTCGGCCCCACCGACGACGGTCCCGTCGACCTCTGCCGGGAGCGTCCCGCAGCCGGCCCCCGCACCCGTGCAGCCGGCCGTCGACCGCGACTGCAGTGACTTCGGCTCCCAGGCGGAGGCGCAGGCCGCTCTCGTCCCGGGAGATCCCGAGCAGCTCGACCCCGACGACGACGGCCAGGCCTGCGAGAACCACTTCGCCCGGCTGACCCGGCCGGAGGTCGACGTCCCGTCCCCGCGCGCGCCGTCGGACGACGACGGCAGCAGCGGAGGGACCAGGCCCCGGACGGGCGACTCCGGGCACCCCTGCCTCCCCGGGGAGCGCGACGGTGACAAGGACGGCTACTGCGGCGAGTGACCGGGCACGTCAGCTCGCGGACCCGACGGGAACCTGGTCAACCTGTTCACATCGGACGACCCGGGGGCCAGGACGACGATCGCGGCCGACCAGACGGAATGACCGCGATCGCGCCGGGGTTCGGACCGTCCGTCCGTACCCGTCACCGGACAGTGGAGGCGAGCCCGTCGTGACCGACGCGATCCTGCAGCGCAACAAGGACAACGTCCGAGCGTTCTACGACCTCATGTTCAACCGGTGCCGCCCGGCCGAAGCCCTCGACCGCTACGCCGGGGAGACCTACATCCAGCACAACGTCCACGTCGCGGACGGCAAGCGGGCCTTCGTCGACTACTTCGAGCGGATGGCCGCGGAGTACCCGGGGAAGCACGTGCGGTTCGTCCGCGCGATCGCCGAGGACGACCTGGTGGTGCTGCACTGCCACCAGACGTGGCCGGGCGGTGACGACTACGCCGGCATCGACATCTTCCGCGTCGACGACGACGGCCGGATCGTCGAGCACTGGGACGTCCTGCAGGTCGTTCCCGCCACCTCGGCGAACGACAACGGCATGTTCTGACCGGGCCTCGCGGGAGCCCGGTGGCCGCCGGCCGGATGCAGCAGACTGTGCCGGGCGTTCTCCCTCACGCGCCGTTCACTCGCGCGCCGAGTCGTCTGAGCCTCCTGGAAACCTTGCCCGCCATGGAGGACTGGAGGAGCGACCTGCTCCGTTCTCCCGACGACGCTCGCGACGCCGTCGTGTGGAAGCTCGACGAATACACCGTCCGCCGCTGCGCAGCCCACAGGTCCGAATCTGCTCGGCCTGGTCAAGCACCTGACGAACTGCGAACTGGTGTCGTTCGCACGCACCGTCGGTTGACCTGTCGATTGTGGGCCCCCGGGGGATCGAACCCCGAACCCGCGGATTAAAAGTCCGCTGCTCTGCCGATTGAGCTAGAGGCCCCTGACCGCCCCCGGACACGCCGGGCGTGGCCCACCACCGGATACCCCCGGCCGATCGCGGCGAACCAGAACGGCACTTTACCGTCTGCAACCGCCGATCTCGTCGTCGCGACACCGTCACCGTGTCGGGTGTCGCAGCTGCACCCACTCGCCCCTGCTGCGACCGGGCCGGATCCCCTGGCCCGGAAGGGATCCGGCAGTCGTGGGACGCCGCCCCGCCTCGGTGGCTCCGGGAGCCGGTCACCTCGGGAGCACGGGAACCGACGGTAGCCACCACACGAACAGGTGGAACGTCCCGTGGCGGCCGCTGTCGTGGTGCCCGCTCCGGCGTGGGCCGTGATACTCGTTCCTATGATCCACACGCGCTCCCTCGCCTCGATCGCCCTGCTCGGCGCCACCGCGCTGGTTCTGACCGCCTGCGGTGGCGGGCAGCCCGAGCCGCAGGGCGCGGCGGCGACCGAGGTCTCCGCGACCGTCGCCCAGGGCGGCGACGGACCGGCGTACACCTACGACCCGAAGCTCGTCCCGGCCGGTGCGACCGTCGCGGTCACCGAAGCCGAGCAGGACGGTTCGACCGTCACCACCCTCCGGGTGACCGGGCTGCTGCCGAACCGGACCTACGGGGCGCACGCGCACACGAAGCCCTGCACCGCGGCCTCCGGTGCCGACGCGGGCCCGCACTACCAGTTCTCCGAGGACCCGGTGACGCCGAGCGTCGACCCGTCCTACGCGAACCCGATGAACGAGATCTGGCTCGACGTCACCACCGATGCGAACGGCGCGGGCGAGTCGACCTCCACCGTCCCGTGGGTCTTCCCCGATGACCGGCGCGCGGAGGCCGTCGTCCTCCACGAGAAGCCGACCGCCACCCACGCCGGGCACGCCGGCACCGCGGGCGGACGCCCCGGCTGCATCACCGTCGACTTCTGAGCGACGCCAGGTCGGTGCCGTCGCACGGGCCTGGGACACTGGTGGGCGTGACCGTGTTGGACAGCGTCCGCGACGCGCGGACGGACACCCCCGCCCGCCGTGACCGCGTGCTGCCGCCGTTGCGCATCGGCCCGTTCGAGGTCGACACCCCCGTGGTGCTCGCGCCGATGGCCGGCATCACCAACCCCGGGTTCCGCCGCCTGTGCCGCGAGCAGGGCGCCGGCTACTACGTCTGCGAGATGATCACCGCCCGCGGGCTGGTCGAGAAGAACCCGCTGACGTTCCGCATGATCGCCTTCGACGCGGACGAGCACCCCCGCTCGATGCAGCTCTACGGCGTCGACCCGGTGTCGATGCAGCGGGCCGCGGAGATGATCGTCGAGCGGGACCTGGCCGACCACATCGACATGAACTTCGGCTGCCCGGTCCCGAAGGTCACCCGTCGCGGCGGCGGGGCGGCGCTGCCGTTCAAACGGGAGCTGTTCCGCCGGATCGTGCGCGCCGCCGTCACCGGCGCCGGGGACCGCCCGGTCACGGTGAAGATGCGCATCGGCATCGACGACGAGCACCCGACCCACCTCGAGGCCGCGCGGATCGCCGTCGACGAGGGTGCCGCCGCGGTCGCGCTGCACGCGCGCACCGCCGCCCAGCGCTACTCCGGCACCGCGGACTGGTCCGAGATCGCCCGGCTGCGCGAGGCCGTCCCGTCGCACATCCCGGTGCTGGGCAACGGCGACATCTTCTCCGCGCAGGACGCCCTGGACATGGTCGCCCGGACCGGGTGCGACGGCGTCGTGGTCGGCCGGGGCTGCCTGGGCCGCCCCTGGCTGTTCGGGGACCTGGAGGCGGCGTTCGCCGGGCGCGAGCTGCCGGCAGCGCCGAACCTCGGTCAGGTCGCCGCGACGCTGCGCCGGCACGCCGTGCTGCTCTGCGAGCACATGGGCGACCACAAGGGCATCCGCGATGTGCGCAAGCACATCGCCTGGTACCTGAAGGGCTTCCCGGTCGGCCCGGAGCTGCGGCGCAGCCTCGGGATGGTGGAGTCGATCGACCACCTCGACGAGCTGCTGTCCGGACTCGACCCGGACGAGCCGTTCCCGGCCGACGCCGACGGGCCGCGCGGGCGCCAGGGTTCACCCGGTCGCGTCGTGCTGCCCGAGCACTGGCTCGACGACCCGGACGACCCGTCGATCCCCTTCGGGGCGGACGTGGAGCACTCCGGAGGTTGATCACGGCGACCCCGGGGCGAACACGCGTTACCCCGACCCGGGGGAAACGAGGGCGCCGAACGGGTGCCGACGCCCCGAACGCCTCAAGCGTCCCGGGGCGGTCACCGATGAACAGTCCCAGCGGCCGAACGGCTCGACGACGGGGAGGTGGACCATGACCGACACCGCATGGACGGTGCGCAGGCTCGTGCGGTCCGCGCGCCGTGTCGACCCGTCGCCGCCCGCTCCGGGACCCGACACTCCTGGCGACGACGTCGCCCCCGCCTCCCCCGCGGCCCGCGCGGCCCTGCACACCGCGGCCGCCGAGCGGCTCGCCGAGCACCGCCGCTACGAGCAGGCCTACCTGCACCTGCGCGAGGCCGTCCGGCTCCTGCACGGCATCAGCGCGCCCAGCCCCGCCGACGAGCTCGACCGGCTCCGCCGCGAGCACGCCGAGGCCCGTGAGCAGAGCCGCCGCGACAGCCTGACGGCGTCGTACAACCGCCGGTACCTCGACGAGCGGCTGATCGACCTGCTCGCCGCGGGCACGGACCTGCCGGTCTGCCTGGCGCTGGCCGACATCGACCACTTCAAGCTGGTCAACGACACCCACGGGCACCCGTTCGGGGACCGGGTCCTGCAGCGGATGGTGCTGGAGCTGGGCCGGGCCCTGCCGCCCGGCGCGTTCTGCGCCCGCTACGGCGGCGAGGAGTTCGCGCTGGTGCTGCCCGGGCTGACCGCCGAGGAGGGCGTCGCGGCCTGCGAGACCGCCCGCGAGAACGTCGCCGCGCACGACTGGAGCGACCTGCACCCGGACCTGCGGATGACGATCAGCATCGGCGTCGCCCGGTCCCGTCCCGGCGACGACGACGTCGAGGCCCTCGTCACCGAGGCCGACGTGCTCCTCTACACGGCCAAGCAGGCGGGCCGGAACGCCGTCGCCCACCGCGACGCCGACGGCCGGGTGACCCTCGCCGGGGCGGCAGCCGGGCGCAGGTCGATCCCCCAACCGGAGCAGGGCGCGTCGCGCCCCGGGCCACCCGCGTCGGCCCGGGCCGAATAAGATCCTCCGTGCGGTCCCCGCGACCGCACGATCCCGGAAGGGCGCGCTCCCCCGACGCCGCGCCCGTCACGCGCTTCCGCTCCGGCGGTCGCGACGAGGAGGCCCGGTGCAGGACGGCGACGACGAGGTGCGCCGGTCCCGGCGTACGCGTCGGCGCCCGGACGCCCCGGGCCCGCCCGCGCCCCCCGCACCGCAGGTCCCGCCCGGGGCGCAGGTCCCGCCGTCCGGAGCGCACCCGTCGGGACCGCAGGAGCGTCCCGGCGCGCACCCGTCCGGGCCGCAGCCCCGTCCCGGCTCCGGGACCCACCCGTCCGGCCCCCAGCCGCGACCCGCCGCCGGGACCCACCCCTCCGGCCCGCAGCAGCGCCCCGGATCCGGGCCCCGGCCCTCGGGGCCGCAGCCGGTGGCCGGAGCGCAGCCGCGGCCCGCCGACGCCCCGGGCCCGGTCCCCCCGACCGGCGTGCGACGCGTGCGCGGCGGCCCCGTACCCCGCCGTCCCGGTGAGCCGCCGGCACCGCAGCGTTCGCGCCGGCGCGACGGCGACCCGTCGCGGACCACTCCGGTGCCCCCCGCGGGCGGCACCACCCGTCCGGCGTCGCCCGGTGCCCGGGCCGCGCGCTCCCCCGGGGAGGCACCGGCGACCGCGCGCGCCGCCGGAGCCACCCTGAACACCGGAGCCACCCGGAGCGGTGGGACCGACGGGGACACGGAGACCGGACGGACCGGGGCGGGCGTGTCGTCGTCGCCGGCGCGGCCCGCGCGCCGCGGCGCCGCGGACTCGCGCGTCACCGAGGTGTTCGACGCGCTGGTGCCGCGCCGTCGACGTCGTCGCTACCGGGACGACCCGCCCGTCGAGGACACCACCACGGCGGAGGAGACCACGCCGGAGGAGGACGCCCCCGGGGTCGCGGAGCCGGAACCGGCCGACCCCCCGCCACCGGCCCGGCTCGACCCCCGCGCCCGCGCGCTGCGGATCGGCGCTGCGGCGGCCGCGGTGCTCGTCCTGGTCACCACCGCCTTCGGGTTCGCCGGGCGCAGCGAGGTGCACGACGGCGTCCGCGACGTCGCCGCCCTCGCCCCGGACACCGACGCGATCCTCGACGCCGACACCCAGGCCGGTGACCGCAACGTCCTGGTGCTGGGCCTGCAGGCCGACCGCGCGGGCACCGCGGAGTCCGCGCGCACCGACACGGCGGTGCTGGTCCACCGGCCCGCGGGCGGCGGCCCGGCCGTCACCCTGTCGATCCCCGCGACGCTGGAGGTGTCCCGGCCGCCGTGCCGGCGCTTCGACGCCGCCACCGGCACCTACGGCGACACCGTGCCCGCGGAGTCCCGCACCGCCTTCGCCGCCGCCTACGACGTCGGCGGCCCGGCCTGCAGCGTCGGCGTCGTCCAGCAGCTGACCGGCATACCGATGAGCGGCTTCGTCGCGCTCGACCTGGCCGGGACCCCGCAGCTCGTCGACGCCGTCGACGGGATCGAGGTCTGCACCGAGCGCCCGGTCGTGGACCCGGTGCTCGGCCCGGTCGTGGAGGGCTCGGGCACCGTGGCGCTCGACGGGCCCACCGCGGTCCGGTTCGCCTCCGCCGCGGGCACCGCGGACAGCTCCCCGGCGAACCGGGTCCGGCGCCAGCAGCGCGTGCTCGCCGCGGCGCTCGGCGACGCGCTCTCGACCACGTCGCTGCTGACCCCGGGTGCGCCGGGCCGCTCCGCGGCCGGGGTGTCGTCGGCGCTGTCGGCGGACGGCGTCGACGCCGGGGAGATCCTCACCCTCGCCCGCGGGCTCGCCCGGTCGGGCGCCGCCGGCGACGCCGACACCCCGGTGTTCCTGTCCGTCCCGGTCACCGGGACCCCGAACACACGGGGCCAGCTGGAGCTGCGCCGCTCCGAGGCCCGCACGCTGTTCTCCGCGCTGCGCGAGCACGAGCCGCTCCCCGAGACCGCGACCGCGCCGGCCTCCCGGTCGGCGGCCGCCCCGGCGCCGGGCACCGT
Source organism: Pseudonocardia tropica (assembly GCF_040105315.1). Lineage (NCBI taxonomy): Bacteria > Bacillati > Actinomycetota > Actinomycetes > Pseudonocardiales > Pseudonocardiaceae > Pseudonocardia > Pseudonocardia tropica. The sequence goes on along the minus strand of NZ_JBEDNP010000001.1, from coordinate 620,970 downwards.
CGTGAACCTGGTCGACGCGACCGGACGTCCCGGTGCGGCCGACCGGGTCGCCGCTGACCTGCGCGAACGCGGCTACGAGATCGGGACCGTCACGCCCGGCCCGGCCGCGCCCGGTGCGCAGGTCCGCTACTCCCCCGACAACACCGACGCCGCGGGCACCCTCGTGGAGGCGCTGCCCGGCGCCCGGCCCGTCCCGGACCCGACCGGGAGCCGGGTGCTGGAGCTCGTCGTCGGGGCCGGCGACGCGGCCCCGGTGCAGGCCGTCCCCTCCGACGACGCCGACTGCGACTGAATCGCCCATATCCCCCGAACGGGGGATGTCGTCCAGCGTTCACGGCGGGTTCACCCGCTTCGGCTGAACGTTCCCGTCCGGGGGCCTAGGCTCGGGACATGCGCGACACCTATCAGGAGCAGCTGGACGAGCTGGCCTCCGGCCTGGCAGACATGTGCGACGACGTCGCACGTGCCATGGCGCGCGCCACGACAGCGCTGCTCGAGGCCGACCTCCAGCTCGCCGAGCAGGTCATCTCCGAGGACATCAAGATCGACGACGTCCGTGCCGCCGCGGAGCACCGCGCCTTCGGCCTGCTCGCCCTGCAGGCGCCGGTCGCGACCGACCTGCGGGTCGTCGTCGCCGCGATCCACGGTGCGGGCGACATCGAGCGCATGGGGGACCTCGCCCTGCACGTCGCCCAGGCCGCCCGCCGCAGGCACCCGCAGACCGTCCTGCCCGACGAGGTGAAGTCCTACTTCGCCGAGATGGGCCGGGTCGGTGTGGAGCTCGCGGAGAAGGCCGGGCGGGTCATCCGCACCCGTGACCTGGACGCGGCGAACGAGCTCGAGGCCGACGACGACGCCGTCGACGACATCCACCAGCACATGTTCACCGTGCTGATGGACCGCAACTGGACCCACGGGGTGTCCGCCGCGGTCGACGTCGCGCTGCTCGCGCGCTTCTACGAGCGGTACGCCGACCACGCCGTCGCCGTCGCTCGCCGGATCGTGTACGTCGTCACCGGTCAGATGCCCGGTCCGCTCGCCGTCTGAGAGCGTCGTTGCCCCGTTCGACGTAGGCGATACACCCCGCTCGGCGAACGGTCGACCGATCGAGTTTGACGGTGAGACGCCGGGGGCACGTCTGCTGCATGGAACACGCGGGCTGCGTCGTCACCGAGGTCGTCGGGACCTCCGACGAGAGCGTCGAGGCTGCGATCCGGGACGGCATGAGCCGCGCCGGACACGCCCTCGAGTGGTTCGAGGTGACCGGGGTCCGGTCGACCGTCCTCGGCTCCACCGAGCGTTTCCGGGTCGGCCTGCGTGTCGGCCTGCGGGCCCGCGCCGCCTGACCCCGGCGTTCACCGAGCGTTCACCGGTCCCGGCACGAAGCCGTCACGGACTCCGATCTAAGGTCGTCGCCATGCGCAGGGAGACGCTCGAGGACAACCTGACGCAGCTCCGGGCCATGCTCGACGAGACGGGTCCGCTCGTCGCCTCCGCGTTCCGTGACGCGTCCGAGGCGCTGCTGTGGGACCGCCCCCGGCTCGCCGAGCAGGTCGTCTCCCGCGACCCCGTCATCGACGGCCACCGCGACGCGATCGAGCTGCTCGCCGTCGAGACGATGAACATCCACCAGCCGATGGTCACGCCGCTGCGCTCGGTGATCACCGCCCTGCGGTGCGCCCAGCAACTGGAGCGGATGGGTGACCTGGCCCGGCACATCGCCGCCACCGTCGTCCGCAACGGGGACCGCGTGGTGCTCGCCGAGCAGGCCCGCCCGCTGTTCCGCGACTACGGCGCCCGGGTCGCGGCGATGGGCGACAAGGCGGTCGAGGTGCTCCGCACCCACAACGTCGTCCTCGCCGCCGAGCTGCGCGACGACGACGACGTGGTCGACGCCCTGCACCGCCAGGTGTTCGAGCTGATGTTCGGCCCGGACTGGACCGCGGGGGTGCCGGCCGCCGTCGACGCCGCGCTGCTGGCCCGCTTCCACGAGCGCTACGCCGACCACTGCGTGCACCTGGCCGACCACGTCGTCTACGCCGTCACCGGCGGCACCGTGGACGAGCTGCCCGCGCTCTGACCCGACCCGCCGACGACGAACGGCCCCGGCTCCCTGAGGGGCCGGGGCCGTCGCCGTGCTGCGGACTCAGCCGAAGCGACCGGACACGTAGTCCTCGGTCGCCTTCTGCTTCGGCTGGGAGAAGATCGTCTTGGTCTCGTCGAGCTCGACCAGCTTGCCGGGCTTGCCGGTGCCCTCGATGTTGAAGAAGCCGGTGAAGTCGCTGACCCGCGCCGCCTGCTGCATGTTGTGGGTCACGATGACGATCGTGTAGTCGTTCTTCAGCTCGTTGATCAGGTCCTCGATCGCGAGCGTGGAGATCGGGTCCAGCGCCGAGCAGGGCTCGTCCATCAGCAGGACGTCCGGTCGCACCGCGATCGCGCGGGCGATGCAGAGCCGCTGCTGCTGACCACCGGAGAGACCCGAACCGGGCTTGTCGAGCCGGTCCTTGACCTCGTTCCAGAGGTTGGCGCCGCGCAGCGACCGCTCGACGGTGTCGTCGAACTCGGACTTCGACGCCCGCTTGTTGTTCAGCTTCATGCCCGCGATGACGTTGTCGTAGATCGACATCGTCGGGAACGGGTTGGGCCGCTGGAAGACCATGCCGATCTGACGACGGACGCCGACCGGGTCGACGCCCGAGCCGTAGAGGTCCTGGCCGTCGAGCTCGAGCCGGCCCTCGACGCGGGCGCCGGGGATGTTCTCGTGCATCCGGTTGATCGACCGCAGGAAGGTCGACTTGCCGCAGCCGGACGGGCCGATGAGGGCCGTCACGGTCTTCGGCTTGATCGTCATGTTGACGCCCTCGACGGCGAGGAACGACCCGTAGTAGATGTTCAGGTCCTTGGCTTCGACACTCTTGCCCATGTCGGGAGTCCTTATCGGGTCTTCGGGGCGAAAATACGGGAGATGACGCGGGCGAGGATGTTCAGCACCATGACGATGAGCATCAGCACCAGGGCTGCGGTCCACGCCCGGTCGATGAACGCCTCACGCGGGATGCCGGGCACCGCGTAGGAGTAGTACGAGAAGACGGGCAGCGTCGCCATGGGCCCGGAGAACGGGTTGAGGTTGATCCCGAGAGCGGCACCGACCGTGACCAGCAGCGGCGCGGTCTCGCCGATGACCCGGGCGACGGCCAGCGTGATGCCGGTCGCGATACCGCCGGCGGTGGTCGGGATGACGACCTTCAGGATGGTCCGCCACTTCGGGACCCCGAGGGCGAAGGAGGCCTCACGCAGCTCGTTCGGGACGATCTTCAGCATCTCCTCGGTGGAGCGGACCACGATCGGGATCATCAGCACGGTCAGTGCGACCGCACCGACGAACCCGAAGCGGACCCCGGGCCCGAGCAGCAGCGCGAAGAGCGCGTAGGCGAACAGGCCTGCGACGATCGAGGGGATACCGGTCATCACGTCGACGAAGAAGGTGATGACCCGCGCCAGGCGCGAGTTGTTGCCGTACTCCACCAGGTAGATCGCGGTCAGGATGCCGATCGGGATCGACATCAGGGCGGCGAGCCCGGTGATGATGAGCGTGCCCTGGATGGCGTGCAGACCACCGCCGCCGACACCGACGATGCCGCGCATGGACTGGGTGAAGAAGGTCGCGTCGAACCGTGCCCAGCCCTCGGAGACGACGGTGTAGAGGACCGACACCAGCGGCAGCATGGCCAGCAGGAACGCCGTGGTGACCACGACGGTGACCAGACGGTCGGTGGCCCGGCGACCGCCCTCGACGACCCGGGACACGACGTAGGTCGCGACCGCGTACACGACGGCGGTCGACACCACCCAGAGTCCGACACCGGAGCCGAGGAGTGCGACGAGCCCACCCATCAGGACCGCGGAGGCCACGAGCACCGCCCACGGGGCCCAGTTCGGCAGGCTTCCCGTACGGCGCAGCACCGTGGGTGTCGCGGCGGGGGTCTCCAGACCGGTACTGGTCACGGGTACCTCGGTGTCGGTGCGGTTGCGTTCGGTTCCGGTGGACATCTCAGTTCGCTCCGGAGAAGTCGCGGCGGCGCTCGACGATGTAACGGGCGAGCATGTTCACCAGCAGCGTGATCACGAAGAGCACGAGGCCGGAGGCGATCAGGACGTTCACGTCGAGCCCGGAGGCCTCGGGGAACTGCAGGGCGATGTTCGCCGCGATCGTCGACGGGTTCTCGCTGCTGATCAGGTTCAGCGTCACCGCTCCGGAGACCGACAGGATCGTGGCGACCGCCATCGTCTCCCCGAGCGCGCGCCCCAGACCCAGCATCGCCCCGGAGATGACACCCGAGCGGCCGAACGGCAGCACCGCGAGCCGGATCATCTCCCAGCGGGTGGCACCCAGGGCGAGCGCGGCCTCCTCGTGCAGCTTCGGCGCCTGGAGGAAGACCTCACGGGCGACGGCGGTGATGATCGGCAGGATCATCACGGCGAGGACGACACTGACGACCAGCATGGTCCGGCCGGTGACCGAGGGCGGCCCGGCGAACAACGGGATCCAGCCGAGGTAGTCGTTGAGCCAGACGCTCAGCGCCACCGACGCGGGGGCGAGGGTGAAGGCACCCCAGAACCCGTAGACGATCGACGGGACCGCCGCCAGGAGGTCGACGACGTAGCTCAACCCCTGCGCGAGCCGGCGGGGCGCGTAGTGGCTGATGAACAACGCGACACCGACCGCGAGCGGCGTCGCGATCAGCAAGGCGATCACGGCACCGAGGACCGTGCCGAAGATGAGCGGGGCGATGTAGGCGGCGAGCCCACCGTGCACCTCCTCCGCCGGAGCGACGAGAGCGGGCGCGGCCTCGGAGACGAGGAACGCGGCGACCCCGGCGAGGACGACCAGGATCAGGATCCCCGCACCCTTCGCCGAACCGGCGAAGATGCGGTCACCGAGCTGGCCCGGAGGCTTGCCCGATACGGGTTCGGGCTTCGTTTCCGTGGTGGTCACAGTGATCCCTGGGGGTGCGATCGTGCGCTGGGCAGGGGAGGACGGCACCGGGGAACCCCGGGCTCGGTGTCCATGATGAACACGGCCCGGGGCCCCTGGCTAGATGACATCCGACTCAAGCCGACGGTCAGCCGGCGGCCTTGATCTGGTCGATCACCGGGGTGATCTGGCCACGCAGGGCCTCCGAGAGGGGCGCCGAGCCCGCGTTCTGCGCCGCGGTCTGCTGACCGTCCGCGCTGACCACGTAGTTCAGGAACGCCTTGGTGGTGTCGGCCTGGGCGGCGTCGGGGTAGGTCGGGCAGGCGAGGAGGTACGACACCAGCACCACCGGGTAGGCACCGCCGGTGGCGGTCCTGTTCAGGTCGAAGGCGAACGAGGTGTCGCCCTGGCCCTCGACGCGCGTGGACTCCTCGAGGATCTTCGCGGCGGCCTCGGCGGTCGGCTCGACGTTCTGGTCGCCCAGCTTCACCTTGGCCTTGCCCAGCTCGCCGGCCTGCGACGCGTCGGCGTAGCCGATCGTGCCGTTGCCCGCGTTCACCGCGCCGACGACACCGGAGGTGCCCTGGGCGGCCTCGCCGCCCTGGATCGGCCACTCGCCGTCGCCCTCATCGGTCCACACCTGCGCCGCGGCCTTGTTGAGGAAGTCGGTGAAGTTCTCGGTGGTGCCCGACTCGTCCGAGCGGTGCACCGGGGTGACCGCCGTGGCCGGAAGCTGCACGCCCGGGTTGTCCGCGGCGACCTTGGGGTCGTTCCAGGTCGTGATCTCGCCCTTGAACAGGCCCGCGATGGTCGCCGGCGACAGGTTCAGGTCCTGCACGCCGTCGAGCTTGTAGACGATGGCGATCGGCGAGACGTAGTTCGGGATCTCGATGACCGAGCCGCCGCAGCGCTGCCGCGCCTGATTCAGCTGGTCGTCCTTCAGGTAGGCGTCCGACCCGGCGAACTGGACCGCCCCCTGGACGAACTGCGTACGGCCACCGCCCGAGCCGACCGGCTGGTAGTTGACCGTCGCGCCGGGGTTCGCGCCGGTGAAGCCGGCGATCCAGGCCTGCATGGCCGCCTGCTGGGAGCTCGCGCCCGCACCGGCGATCTGGCCGGTGACGCCCGAACCCTGGGCGTCCGAGCCACCGCCCTCGTTCGCCGCCCCGCAGCCGGCGACGAACAGTGCGCAGGACGTGGCGATACCGACGGCAGCCAGGCGCGCCCGGGGCGCGCGCCGCTTGGTCTTCACTGCAGTTTCCTCCGAGTCGGCTCCGAGCCGGTTGCGGGACGGCGGTCTGGGTGACCACTCGGCCGCAGACGCTAGGAGTCGACGTTGGACGCCACCCCCACGGAAGATGAACGTGGGATGAACAGGGTCGGCGACCGGGTGGACCTGCGTCACACGTTCGAACGAACCCGTCACCGGTCGTCGAACGGTGACCGGGTCTCACCGGGCGTAGTTGACGTCCGCGGCGTGTACGGCGAACCCGAGGCGCTCGTAGACGGCTACGGCGGGGGCGTTGTCCGCCTCGACGTAGAGCAGCACGGTGTCCAGCCCGCGGTCGTGCAGGTGGTGCAGTCCGGCGAGGGTCAGGACCGTGCCGAGCCCCCGTCCGTGGGCGGCCGGATCGACGCCGAGGACGTAGACCTCGCCCAGGGCCCGCTCGTCGCCGGTCGCCGGGTGGACCTTGGTCCAGTGGTAGCCGAGCAGGGTGCCGCCGCCGTCGACGGCGAGCAGGAACCCGGCCGGGTCGAACCAGTCCTCGGCCTCCCGCGCGGCGAGCTCGGCGCCGGTCCAGCCGCCCTGCTCGGGGTGCCAGTCGAAGGCGGCGTTGTTGACGCGGAGGAACTCGTCGTCGTCGCGGCCGGGTTCGAAGGCACGGATCGTGACGCCGTCGGGGACGGTCAGGGCGGGGAGCGGGCCCGCCGCACCGGTGCGGCGCATCTGCCAGAGCACGCGGTCCCGGCTGTAGCCGCGGCCCGCGGCGAGCCCCTTCGCGGCGTCGAGGTCGCCGTGCGCCCACACGTGCGGGTCGGCGGTGACCTTCTCGACCGCGGCGACGAGCGCGCCGCCGATCCCCCGCCGTCGTGCGCCGGGGTGCACGGCCAGCTCGGCGTAGGTGCCGTCGACCTGGGCGTAGCCGGCCACGGCTCCGTCGTCACCGGAAACGACGAGGTGCGCCACACCGTCGGCGGGGGCGTCCGGACGCAGGTGCATCAGGAACTGCTCGGAGAGCGGTTCGGCGCCGTCGGCGGCGGTCGCCGCCCTCAGCAGGTCCTGCACCGCGGAGACGGTGGCGGCGTCGAGACGGGGGTGCTCCTGCGGGTCCACGAGCGCCGACCCTAGGTCACCGCGGCGCCCATGCTCCACGTCCCGGGCCGGTCGGGGGCCGGGCGCCGGGCAGGCGGCGGTCCGGGACGGGCTCGGGGTCCGCGTCGTCCTGGTCGGGCGGCGCGGACAGCCCGCCGCGCGACGGCCGGACGAACTTGTAGCCGACGTTGCGCACGGTGCCGATCATCTGCTCGTGCTCACCGCCGAGCTTGGCGCGCAGCCGCCGGACGTGGACGTCGACGGTGCGGGTGCCACCGAAGAAGTCGTAGCCCCAGACCTCCTGCAGCAGCTGGGCCCGGGTGAACACCCGTCCCGCGTGCTGCGCGAGGTACTTGAGCAGCTCGAACTCCTTGTAGGTGAGCTCCAGCAGCCGGCCCTTGAGCCGCGCCGAGTACGTCGCCTCGTCGATGACGAGCTCACCGAGGACGAGCGCGCCACCCCCGGACGCGGACTCGGCGCCGGGGCGCGACCGCAGCAGGCGAAGCCGCGCGTCCACCTCGGCCGGGCCGGTGTCGGGCAGCAGGATCTCGTCGACCACCCACTCGCCGGACACGGCGACCAGGCCGCCCTCGTTCAGCACGGCGATCACCGGCGCGTCGGTCCCGGCGCTGCCCAGCAGCCGGCACAGGCTGCGCGCGGCGACCAGGTCGGAGCGGGCGTCCACCAGGACGGCGTCGTGCGGACCGGCGTCGAGCAGTGCCGCCACCTCGGGCGCCGCGGTCCGCACGTTGTGCGGCAGCAGCGACAGGGCGGGCAGTACGGCTGCCGCATCCGGAGCCGTGGTCAGCAGGAGCAGTTCCATGGACTCCCCCTTCTCGCGATACGCGGACGATACCGGGACGTCACCCCACGGTCAGCCGCAGAGCGACGGGTTTCACGCCGCGATCCGGATCGTCCCCCCGGGGATCGGAACCGATCCGGGGCCCCCGGGGCCGCCCACCGGACCGGCGGCAGGGCTCTCTACCCTGGTCAGGACGTATCCCGATCCTGTGGAGGCCCGGTCGTGGGACGCCCCGTCCGTCGCGTGCTCGTCGCCGTCCTGGCGGTGGCCGCCGTGCTCGTCGTGGGCGACCTCGCCACCGGCGCGGCGGTCGAGTCGGGCGTCTCCCGTGCGCTGCGCGACCGGCTCGACCTCCCCGAGGACCCGCGCGTGCAGGTGCACGGCTTCTCGGTCCTCGCCCAGGCCGCGACCGGCCGCTACGACCATGTCGAGATGACGCTGCAGCGGGTCCCGGTCGGGCCGCTGCGCACCCCCGAGCTCCAGGTGCAGATGTACGGCCTGCGCGGGGACCTGTCCGACCTCGCCGGGCCCGGACCCGCCCGGTTCCGCGCGGCGGCGGCCGAGGGGATCGTGCAGGTCAGCCCGAACGACATCCGCCGGATGGTCGTCGACGCCGGTGGGCCGGCCGCCGGGGTGACGCGGCTGTCGGTCGAGGCCGTCGACGCCAACGCGATCGACTCGGTGATCCAGGCCGGCGGCGACCCGACGCTGCGCGGGCTCGACCCGCGCAACGCGGCACGGTTCGTCGCGGAGATGCCGGTGGACGGGGCCGACGCGCAGGTGGCCGTCCTGACCGTGCTCCTCGTCGACCACGGCACGATCCGGATCGTCCCGCGGGACGTCCGGATCAACGGATCGGACGAGCCGGTGCCGGACGCGGTCCGCACCTCGATGCTGCGCGCGCTCGCCGTGGACATCGACCCGGGTCCGCTGCCGCTGGGCGTCACCGCGACCTCGGCCGGTGTTCCGGAGTACAACGTCCTGCAGATCGCCGGGTCCGTGCGCGACCTGAGCGTGGGCGGCGGACCGGGCACGTCCCGCTCCGCGGGCTGAGAGGGGCCGTCGGTGGACGTCACGGGTGCGGTGGTGCTGGTCGTCGTCCTGCTGGTGGCGACGCTCGTCGGGCTGGTCCTGCGCAGCCGTTCGGGGCGGCTGCGGCCCTCCGGCGACGACAGCGGCGCGCCCGCCGTGGCCGGGCCGGGCTGGGAGCTGGCCGGGACCGGGCCGGACGGGCGCCGGGCGCTGCTGCTGCAGCTGTCCTCACCGGTCTGCGCGCCGTGCCGGCAGACCGCACGCGTCCTCGGCGACCTGGCCGCGGCGGACCCGGGTGTGGCGCACGTGGAGGTCGACGTGGCCGAGCGCGTCGACGTCGCCCGGGCGCTGGGCGTGCTGCGGACCCCGACGACGGTCGTCTTCGACGCCCGCGGTGCCGAGGTCCTGCGGGTCTCCGGGGTCCCGCGCACCGACGAGCTCGTCGCCGCCCTTCCCACCGGCTGAGAACGTGTGTGTGATGTCCGGTGGGCGCCGACCGCTGGGCTCGGCGCGGATCGTCGGCTAGGCTCGGTTCCGTGAACTGGCCGCTGACCCGACGCCGCACGGTCGATCTGTGCCGCCTCGCCGGCTGCCTGTGTCTGGACTCCTGACCCGCGTGTCCTGAGCCCCGGCGTCCCGCGACGCCGAGGTTCCCACCCCGGTTACTGGAGTCCCATGTCCGTCACGGACCGCGGATCCGCGCTCACCGAGCCCCGGCTCGACCCGCGCGGGGTCCGCTTCTCCGCCGCGATCACCACCGTCGTCCTGGCGCTGGTGCTGCTGTCCGGCAGCGGCCTGCTCGTACTCGCGCAGGCCGTCGTCTTCGCCGTCGGCGCGTTCGCCGGCATGCGGTTCGCCCCCTACGGCGTCGTGTACCGGCACCTCATCGCGCCCCGGCTGGGCCCGCCCGCCGAGCGCGAGGACGCCACCCCGGTCCGCTTCTCGCAGACCGTCGGGCTGGTGTTCACCGTCGTCGCGGCGGCCGGCTACCTGTCCGGCCTGACCGTGCTCGGTGTCGTCGCCACGGCGGCGGCCCTCGCGGCGGCCTTCCTCAACGCGGCCTTCGGCTTCTGCCTCGGCTGCGAGATGTACGGGCTCCTCGCCCGCCTGCGCGGCACCGCCGCGCAGTCCTGACCGTTCCACGACACACGATTCGGGAGAGATCGACATGAGCCGCGAGGACGTCCTCGTCACCGCCGACTGGGCGGAAGAGAACCTGGAGACCGACGGGGTGGTGTTCCTCGAGGTCGACGAGGACACCACCGCCTACGACGGGGGCCACATCCCCGGTGCGGTCAAGGTCAACTGGACCGACGAGCTGCAGGACGCGGTCCGTCGCGACATCCCCACCAAGGAGCAGTTCGAGCAGCTGCTCTCGGCCAAGGGCGTCGGCAACGACGACAAGGTCGTGCTCTACGGCGGCAACAACAACTGGTTCGCCGCCTACGCGTACTGGGAGTTCAAGCTCTACGGCCACGACAACGTCGTGCTGCTCGACGGCGGCCGCAAGAAGTGGGAGCTCGACGGCCGGACCCTGACCACCGACGTCAAGGACCGCCCCGCGACCTCCTACACCGCCGAGGAGGCCGACACCTCGATCCGCGCGTTCCGCGACGAGGTCGTCGACGCGATCGACGCCAAGAACCTGGTCGACGTCCGGTCGCCCGACGAGTTCTCCGGCAAGATCCTGGCCCCGGCCCACCTCCCGCAGGAGCAGAGCCAGCGTCCGGGCCACGTGCCGAGCGCGATCAACATCCCGTGGTCGAAGGCGGCCAACGAGGACGGCACGTTCAAGTCGAACGACGAGCTCGCCTCGCTGTACAAGGAGGCCGGCTTCGACGAGGGCAAGGCGACCATCGCCTACTGCCGCATCGGCGAGCGCTCCAGCCACACCTGGGTCGTGCTGCACGAGCTCCTGGGCCACTCCGACGTCAAGAACTACGACGGCAGCTGGACCGAGTACGGCTCGCTGATCGGCGTGCCGATCGAGCTGGGAGCGAAGTGACATGTGTGCCGCACCTGACCAGAACCTGACCCTGCCCCCGAACACGGACCTCTCCAAGGAGACCGTGCTCGCCGGCCGCGTCGTCGCCGGTGGCGACCCGGTGGCCGGGGCCTTCGTCCGGCTGCTCGACGGCACCGGGGAGTTCACCGCGGAGGTCGTGTCCTCGGCCTCGGGTGACTTCCGGTTCTTCGCCGCCCCGGGCACCTGGACCGTCCGGGCGCTGTCGCGCTCGGGCAACGGGCAGTCCGAGCTCGTCGCCGACGGGCCGGGTCTGCACCGCGCGGAGATCGCCGTCGCCTGACCCGCTCGTTCCACCCGAACGCCGTCCCGGTCCCGCCGGGGCGGCGTTCGGCGTTCCGGCCGCCGACGGTCCGCGCGTCGGAACGGCCGGGGAGGCGCGACGGCGTGCCAGGTCAGTAGACTCGCGCGCCGTGCACTGGTTCTCCACCGGGCTGTTGATCGCCCTGTCCGCGGGAACCGCCGCCTGGGCCGGCTGGTTGCTCCGTCGCCTGTTCGTCGTCGAGCCCGTCGCCGCGCCCGGGCCGGGTCCCGATCCCGAACGGGACCCCGACGACCACCACACCGAGGAGCAGACCCCGTGACCGACCCCGAGCCCGCCGCAGCCTCCGACGAGGAGCTCCAGACCACGATCACCGGCCCGGAGAACGCGGCCCCGGACTCCCCGCAGCGCAACCGGCCGCAGTGGCCCGACCTGCCCGTCGACGACGACACCGCCAACCTGCGCCAGGGTCCCGACCTGCACGAGGCATGCCTCGGCCTGCTGCCGCTGGTCGGCACCTGGCGCGGCACCGGCGAGGTCGTCTACCCGACGATCGAGGGCCCGTTCCACTTCGGCCAGCAGATCACCTGGGCGCACGACGGGCGTCCGTTCCTGTCCTACGAGGCCCGCTCCTGGCTGCTCGACGACGACGGCGGGATCATCCGCCAGGCCGCCCGCGAGACCGGGTTCTGGCGCCCCCAGGAGGACGGCTCGATCGAGGTCCTGATCGCGCACCACACCGGGATCGTCGAGGTCTACTACGGGCCGCGGGGCGACATGCGGTCCTGGCAGATCGAGACCGACGCCGTCGCCCGGACGCCCTCGGCCAAGGAGGTCACCGCGGCGAAGCGGCTCTACGGCCTGGTCAACCAGGGCGATCTCGCCTACGTCGACGAGCGCGCGATGGTCGGGCAGCCGATGCAGCCGCACATCTCGGCCGTCCTGCACCGCGTGGTCGGCTAGTTGGTCGCGGTCCGGGTCCGCCGCTGCGGCGGGCGGGCGGTGCTGCTGGAGGTCGACGACGCCGCCGGGGTGGCGGCCGTCGTCGCCGCCGTGCGGGACGCCGCGCTGCCCGAGGTGCGGGAGCTGGTCCCGGCCGCCCGGACCGTGCTCGTCGAGGTGGCGCCCGGGGCCGCCACCGAGCGGGTCGTGCAGGTCGCACGGGCCGCGGACGCGGCCGCAGGCGAGGCGGGCACCGGCACCGTCCACACGCTGCCCGTGACCTACGACGGCGAGGACCTCGCGCTCGTCGCCGCGACCGCGGGCCTGTCCGTCGACGAGGTGGTCGCGCTGCACAGCGGCGCGGAGTACCGGGTGGACTTCTGCGGCTTCGCGCCGGGCTTCGGCTACCTCTCGGGGCTCCCGGAGCCGCTGCGGCAGCCACGCCTGGAGAGCTCGCGGACCGCGGTGCCCGCCGGCTCGGTCGGGATCGCCGACGTCTACAGCTGCGTCTACCCACGGCGTTCCCCCGGCGGCTGGCGGCTGATCGGCCGCACCGACACGGTCCTGTTCGACCCCGCCGCCGACCCGCCCGCGCTGTTCACCCCCGGCGACCGCGTCCGGTTCGAGCCCCGGTGAGCGCGCTGCTGGTGGTGCGGACCGGGCCACAGGCGCTGGTGACCGACCGCGGACGTCCGGGGCACGCGCACCTGGGGGTGCCGCCGTCGGGCGCGCTGGACGGGCCGGCGTACGAGCTGGGGAACCGTCTGGTCGGCAACGACGACGGCGCCGCCGGGCTGGAGCTGCTCGGCGGCGGGCTGCGGGTGCGCGCCTCGGGCGACCGGACCGTCGCCGTCACGGGGGCGCCCGCGCCGGTGACCGTCGACGGCCGCCCGGCGGCGTCGCACCGGGCGCTGCACCTGCCCGACGGCGCCGAGCTGACGGTCGGGACGCCGGTCGGCGGGCTGCGGTGCTACCTCGCCGTCGCGGGCGGGCTGGACGCGCCGGTCGCGCTGGGCAGCCGCAGCACCGACCTGCTGTCCGGGCTGGGGCCCGACCCCGTCGCCGACGGCGACGAGCTGCCGGTCGGCCCGTGGCCCGGGCCGATCCCGGTGTCCGGGCCGGTCCCGGTGTCGGTGCCCGGTGCCGTGGTCGGGCTGCGGGTGCGCCCCGGCCCCCGCGACGACTGGTTCACCGACCCGCACGCCGCCCTCGCCGGTCCGCGGTGGACGGTGACGGCCGACGGGAACCGGATCGGGGTCCGTCTCGACGGGCCGTCCCCGCAGCGGCGCCCGGAGCTGCGCCGGAACGAGCTGCCGAGCGAGGGGATGGTGACCGGCGCGGTGCAGGTCCCGCCGGACGGGCCGCCGGTGGTGTTCCTCGCCGACCACCCGACGACCGGTGGCTACCCGGTGATCGCCGTCGTCGAGCCCGCCGACCTGCCGCTGCTCGCCCAGGCCCCGCCGGGGACGGGCGTGCGGTTCACCGTGCTGCGCTGAGGCTCAGCGCTCGGCGTCCTCGCCGTCGAGGATGGTGCGGACGTCGTCGACGGCCATGCCGGACAGCCGGCCGATCTGCGCCGGGTCGAGCCCGCACTCGTGCAGGTGCCGGACGGCGCCGGCCAGGTCGTCGCGGCGGCGGCGCAGGACCTCGTCGAGCTCGGCGATGCGGTCGCGGGTGTCGTCGAGCCGTTCGGTCGCGTCGACGGCGCGGGCCGGGTCCTCCAGGAGCACCCCGAGCAGCCGGTCCCTCGCGTCGCCGGCCGCCGGGGTGCGCGCCCCCGCGGTCGGGACGACGGCGAGCGGCAGCTCCTGCTGCTCGCCACCGGGGGAGTCGGGCTGCGGGTCGACGACGGCGTCGGTGGCGCGCAGGCGCGCCCGCTGCACGGCGCGGGCCGCGAGGGCCTGCTGCACGGCCCGGGAGACCGGCTCGGAGCTCGGCCGGGGTGTGACCTCGGGCCCGGTGCGCGGGGTCGGCGCGGGGGGCGGCGTCGTCGGGATCCCGGACGTCGCGGGGAGGTCCTCGGGGGCCGGTTCGGCGCGCTCGGCCGACCAGGGCGGCAGCGGGCCGGGCGCGGTGTCCTTCCGGGCGGCCGGAGCCTGTTCCGCGGCCGGGGGCACGGTCTCGTCCCCGGCGGCCGGGGACCGCCCGGCCGGCGTGGCGTCCGGGCCGGGCGGGACGGAGTCGGTGAGGTCGTCGACGATGCGCAGCCGCGCGACCGGCCACTCCGGGACCGGCGGCGTGGCCGGGTCGCCGGGGGTGCCCGCGGCGACCCGGGCCGCTGCGGCGTCGGTCGGGGAAGCGGGGTCGACCCCGGCGGCGCCGTCGGTCCCGGCAGCGGCGTCGGTCCCGGCAGCGTCGGTCCCGGCAGCGCTGTCGGTGCCGGACGCGGCGGCGTGGGGCGTGGCGGCGATGTCGGTGGGGGCCGTACCGCCGGTGTCCGTCCGGGCCGCCTCCGTCTGAGCCGTGTCGGTCGGTGCCCTGTCGACGGGAGCGGTGCCGTCGGCGGGGACGACGGCCGCGTGGGGGCCGCCCCCCGGGGTCGTCGCGGCCGGGGACTCCACGTCCGCCGTGCTGCGCGCACCCTCGACGGTGCCGTCGCCGGCGGTGGCGCGCCCGGCACGCGGGGCGGCCCCGGCAGCCCGGGCCCGTCGCAGCCCGGTCGACCGGGGGCGCGGGGTCGGACGCGGCCGGGGCAGCGGCTCCGCACCCGAGGCCCCGGTTCCCGCCGCGGCACCCGGGATCGGCGGCGCCGCGGCGAGCGACACGGCGGCCGTCGCCTCCGGATCGCGACCGCGGGCCAGGGTGGCCGCGTCGGGCTGCTCGTCGGCGGGGGCGACCAGAGCCTCCAGGGAGCCCTCGCCCCCGTCGGGGGCGGCGTGGCGCCCCGCACCGGAGGCGACGACCGGGCCGGCGTACGCGGGCACCCGCGGCAGCGGACCGGTGTCCGCGCCGCGCTCGGCGACCACGTCGGCGACGGTCCGTGCACG
This sequence comes from Pseudonocardia tropica, assembly GCF_040105315.1. NCBI lineage: Bacteria > Bacillati > Actinomycetota > Actinomycetes > Pseudonocardiales > Pseudonocardiaceae > Pseudonocardia > Pseudonocardia tropica. Next base: position 605,630 of record NZ_JBEDNP010000001.1, on the reverse strand, counting down.
GGCCGGGGGCGGCGGGTCGGCCGGGCCACCGGCCGCCTCACCGGTCCAGTCCGCAGAGGACGGCTGCGGGTCCGCGGCCGTGCGCGGGGGCTCGAGCGGCAGCGGCACGGGCGCGGAGGTGCGGCGCGCACGCCACACACCCCACAGGACCAGGACCACGAGCACGCCCGCGCCCAGCACCGCCACGAGGGGCAGGACCGGGACCGTGAACGAGCCGAGCTGCATGGGCCCGGACCTTATTGGGGTCCCGGGCCCCGCGCGGGGAACCTCAGCTGCTGCGCGTCCCCGTCGACGGCTGTGCCGCGCCCGTCCGGCCCTTGTCGCCGGCGGCCGCGCCGGAACCGTTGCGGGTCGCGCCGTTGCCCTTCTCGCCACCCTGCGACGACGTCTCGGACGCCGACGACGCACCGTTACGACCGTTCTGACCGTGGCCGGCCTGGCCGGAGCCGTTGCGGGCCCCCTCCGGACCGGGTCGGGCCGGGCCGCGGCCGGCGGCCGGGTTCGCGGTCGTCGGCGGCTCCGCGTCGGCCTCCGCACCCCCGGCCGCGGTGCCCTTGTCCCCCGCCTGCGGCTTCTGCGAACCATCCGTTGGGGTGTCACCGGAACGGCGGACGGCGCCGACCGCGACCGTGCGCTCGGCGTCGCCGCCGGGCGTCGGACGCGGGTCCTGGCGCGGCACGGCCGACGTCGTCGGCTCCGCCTCGACCGGGCGCGACTCCGACGCGGGCCGGAACAGCTCGGCGGGCTCGGGCTCGTCCCCGGGCCGGACGGCGGTGGTGCGCTCGGCACCACCCTGCTGCCCGGTGGGGGCCGGCGACGGGCGCGGGCCCGGTGCGGGCCGCGGACCCGGACGCGGGCCGGCGGCCTTGTCCCCGTCGGTGCCGCCGGGCCTCGGGCCCGGGGCGTCCGTCCGGGCGGACTGCGGTGCCCCGGCCGGACGGTCGGTACCCGTCCCACCGGCGCCCGGTTTGGCCGGGCCGGAGTCTGGCCGGGACTGGGACCCGGAGTCCTGGCGTGCCGGGGTGGGCCCCGGCTGCGGCCGGGGACCGGGCCGCGGCGCGGGTGCCGCGGCGCCCGACGACGACGCCTGGGCGGCCGCGGGTCGGGCACCGTTCGCCCCGGCGCCGTTGGCACCGGCCGCGGGGGCCTGCGGGCGGCCGTTCGGGGCGCCCTGCGGACGCGCGGGCCCCTGGTCCTTCTGGCCGGGACGCTGCTCGGACCCCGGACGCTCCTCGGCGCCGGACCGGGTACCGGGACGCTGCGGCTCCGGTGCACCCGCGCGCGGCCCGGGCCGACCGGAGCGCTGGTCCGACGAGTCGGGACGGACCTGGTCGGAGCGACCCTGGTCGGGACGACCGGGCCGGGCGTCGGCCTGCCCCGGGCGCGCGGAGGCGTCCGCACCCGTGGCGGCGGCAGCGGCGGCGGGCTTGGCGCCGGCACCGGACTGCGCGGCGGGCTTCGCGGAGCGGTCGTCGGACGACCCGGCCTCGCCGGACGGTCCGCCGGGCTTCTGCCCCGGACCGGGGACCGGCCGGATCTCGTGGCGGGCCTTGTCCCCGGTGGCCGGGGGCTTCCCGACCTCGGCGCGCAGCTCGTCGCGACGGCGGGTCAGCTCCCCGACCTCGGTACGGAGCTTGTCGCCCTGCTCACGGGCCCGGTCGGCGTCGGCGCGGGCGCGGTCGACCTGCTTGCGGGCCTCGGTGACGACGCGCTCGGCGTCGGCACGGGCCTTGCCGCGGATCTCCTCCGCCTCCTCCTCCGCCTTCTGCAGGATCGCCTGCATGCGGTCGGAGAAGTTGTCGACGGCACCGTGGCGATCGGACTCCGACGGCCCCGGTCCGGGACGCGGTCCCGGACGCGGCGCCGGGCGCGGCGGCCCGCCGGCCGGACCGGGCGCGAACCCGCCGGGCGGCGCCACCGGCATGGGCGGCGGCATCGGCCGGCTCCGCAGTGCGTCGATGTCCGCGCGCATCCGGCCCATCAGTCGCTGCATCTGGACGATGTGCTCGTCCACCTGCCGACGGTCGTAGCCGCGGAGAACGACGTCGAACCGCGGGGAACCGCCCGGGCGGTCCGCCCCGTCTGCCGTCATCGCCTCTCCTCAGGTCGTCGACATGGGTGCCCTCGGAGGGCACGTACGAGGTGCGCCGACCGACGGTTCGGCGCGACCTCGCCGGTCAGGGTAGTCACGACGACGGGGTCGCGGCGAACCACGCAGCGTGCAACGGTCGTCCGTCGGCGTGGCGGGGCCCGCGACGGACGGTTCCGTGACACGATGTGCGGTCACCGTCCTCGTGTCCCGAGCCTACCGGGCCGTACCGAATACCATCGGCGGTGTGGACAGCACACTGAAGGGCACGTTGCACCGGCGTGGGCTCCGGATGACCCCTCAACGCCAGCTCGTGCTGGACGCGGTCCGGCAGCTGGGGCACGCGACACCCGAGCAGGTGTGCAGCCGGGTCCAGGCGACGGCGCCGGCGGTGAACATCACGACGGTGTACCGGACGCTGGACCTGCTCGAGGAGCTCGGCGTCGTCCGGCACGCCCATCTCGGGCACGGTGCGCCGACCTACTCCGAGCACCAGCACCGCCACGTCCATCTCGTCTGCCACCACTGCGGCCGGGTGGACGAGGCGCCGACCGAGCTGCTCTCCGATGTGGCGAGTCGCACGCTCGCCGACCTGGGCTTCCACCTGGACGCGACGCACGTGGCCCTGTCCGGCACGTGCGTCGACTGTGCGCACGACGACGAGGACTCCGCCGACGGAGCCCCCGAGCAGGACGACACGGCGCCCCAGGAGGGCGCGGAGGGAGACCGGTGACCGTTCCCGGATCCGAGCAGGACCCCGACACCACCGACAACGCCGAGGACACGACCCCCGACCCGGACGACGTCGTCGCCGCGCACCACGGCGACCCGCCGGCCGAGCAGCGGGCGATGGCCCGCTCGGCCGCCGTCGTCGACCGCGGGCACCGCGAGGTGCTGGCGGTGACCGGCGAGGAGCGGCTGTCCTGGCTGCACCTGCTGCTCACCCAGCACGTCAGCGAACTGCCGCCCGGCACCGGCACCGAGGCCCTGGTGCTCGACGCGCAGGGCCGGGTGCTGCACCACATGGCCGTCGCGTCGTCGGCGGACACGGTCTGGCTCGACACCGAGCCCGGCGAGGGCGCGGCGCTGCTCGACTACCTGGCGAAGATGGTGTTCTGGTCGAAGGTCGAGCCGCGCGACGTCACCGCGGAGCTGGCGGTGCTGTCGGTCGTCGGCCCCGGGACCCCGACCGTGCTCGCCGCGGCGGGGCTGCCGGTGCCCGATGCACCGAACGGCGTCGTGGCCCTGCCGGACGGCGGGTTCGTACGACGGACGCCGTGGCCGGGCCGGGACGCGGCGGACGTCGTCGTCCCCCGCGGGACGAAGGACGCCCGCTGGGCGGACCTCACCGCGGCCGGGGCGCGGGCCGCCGGGACGATCGCGTTCGAGGCGCTGCGGGTGGAGTCGCGCGCACCGCGTCTGCATCGCGACACCGACGACCGCACCATCCCGCACGAGGTCGGCTGGATCGGCTCCGCCGTGCACCTCACCAAGGGCTGCTACCGGGGCCAGGAGACCGTCGCCCGGGTCGCGAACCTGGGGCGCCCGCCGCGGCGCACGGTGCTGCTGATGCTCGACGCCGGCGACGAGGACCTGCCCCGCACCGGCGACCCGGTGGTGCGCGACGGCCGCACGGTCGGCCGGGTGGGTACGGTCGTCCAGCACCACGAGCTGGGCCCGGTGGCACTCGCGCTGCTCAAGCGGTCGGTCCCGGTGGACGCCGAGCTGACCGCGGGCGTCGACGACCGGGTCTCCCCCGCCACGATCGACCCGGACTCCTTCGAGCCGGACCCGGACACCCCGCCGCCGGGCCGCGCGGCCCGGGAACGGACGGGTGGCGCCGCGCGCCGCGGGTGACGCGCGGCCCGGCCGGACGACCGTGGGGCGGCCACCGGGTGAACACCCGGCGGGCCCCGCGCCGGTCCGGGGCCGGGTCCGCCTGTGACGACGGCGGTGCCGCGTCGCATGTTCCGGGGTGAGCAGGGTACGGTTGGTTTCACGACATTGATGAGACGAGAGGGGCCGCCGGGTCGTGCGCAATGACCGGCCGCCCCTTCCCTGTTGTAAGGGGGACCTGCCATGGGGCGTGGACGAGCCAAGGCCAAGCAGACGAAGGTGGCCCGTGAGCTCAAGTACAGCTCCCCTTCTATGGATCTCGACGCCTTGCAGCGGGAGATCGGTAGCGCGACGGCGGTGACTACCGACAGCCGCGAGGACGACTACGGCGAGTACGACGACCTCGCCGCCAAGTACAACGACGAGGACGACGACCCTCGCCGTTGACGGCCACCCCGGCGCCCGGCCCCCGTTGTGACACGGCGGCCCGGGCGCCGCGGCACGTGCCGACCCGGTGAGTTCGCTCGTCGGACCGGTCGTACCGGGCGGTTTCCCCCGGCCGGTCGGATAGGGCAAGATCATGACCGGTCTCCTGTGGGAGGCTTGGTCACCGATCCCGTCACGTCCGAGGTGTTCAGCAGATGCGCGGCAACCTGTTCGCGGTCGCCGTCAACCTCGTCGTGCTGACCGTGCGGTCGGACCGTCTGCACGTGCTGCTCATCGAACGGGGCGAGCCCCCGTTCGTCGGGCACTGGGCGCTGCCCGGTGGTTTCGTGCGCCCGGAGGAGGACCTCGTGCACACCGCCAGCCGGCGGTTGGGCGAGGAGACCGGGAGCGACACCGGCAGCGCCGTGTGCGGGCACCTCGAGCAGCTGGCGAGCTACGCCGCACCCGACCGCGATCCCCGCGGCCGGGTCCTGTCCGTCGGCTACCTCGCGCTGCTGCCGGACATGCCGGAGCCGACGCCCGGCGGCGGGGCCGCCGCGTCCGCGTGGTGCGCCGTCGACGACGTGCCGCCGCTGGCGTTCGACCACCAGCGCATCCTCGCCGACGGCGTGGAGCGGGCGAAGTCGAAACTCGAGTACACGACGCTCGCCGTCTCGTTCTGCCCGGACGAGTTCACGGTGACCGACCTGCGCCGGGTTTACGAGGCCGTCTGGGAGACCTCCCTGGACCCGCGCAACTTCCAGCGCAAGGTGACCTCCACCGACGGCTTCCTCGTACCGACGACGACGCTGGTCACCGGCGGCCGCGGACGGCCGCCCCGGTTGTTCCGCCGCGGTCCGGCGACCGCGCTGCACCCGCCGATGCTGCGTGAGCCGCACCGCGCCGGGAGCCGACAGCCGGCGTCGCACGACACGGAGCTGCACCACTCGTTCGAGTGATCCGTGGCAGCCCCGTCGCGGGCTCGGGGCGGGCTCGCGCCGTACGGGTGTACGGCCACCACGTCGGTCCGTGCGGCGGCCGGGTCGTGCGGGATCGCCAGGCCGTGCGAGGGCGGGTGGCCCGGCACTCCGGTCGGCGAACTCGCTTACCCGGTGAGCGAGTTCGTGGCCGGTACACCCGCCGGGGTCGTCGCCCGCACCCCGGCGGTGGGCGGGCGGCTCAGAGGAACCGGACGGTCCCGCGAAGCGCGGCTGGTCCCGCAGAACCCGGGCTGCGCAGGGCGCTCAGAAGCGGGGGTGCTCCCCGCGCAGCTGCACCCGGGCGCCGAGCTCGCCGGAACCGGCACCGTCGACGTCGCCGATCCGGCCGACCTCACCCAGGATCCAGGCCGGGACGTGCCGGGCGGTGAAGACGGCGAGGGCGCGGTCGACGTCCTCGGGCGGCAGCACCGCGACCATCCCGACGCCCATGTTGAACGTCTTCTCCATCTCCGCGCGCTCGACCCGGCCGCGGGACTGGATCAGCTTGAAGATCGGGGCCGGGGTCCACGAGCCGCGCTCCACGGTGGCCGCGAGGCCCTCCGGCAGCACCCGCTCCAGGTTGCGGGCCAGCCCGCCGCCGGTGATGTGGGAGAACGTCCGCACGCCGGTCTCGGCGGTGATCGCCAGGCAGTCCTTGGCGTAGATCCGGGTCGGGACGAGCAGCTCCTCGCCGAGGGAGTGGTCGAACTCCTCCAGCTCACCGGCCAGCGGCAGCCGGGCGATGTCGAGCAGCACGTGGCGGGCCAGGGAGTAGCCGTTGGAGTGCAGACCGGAGGAGCCGAGCGCGACCAGCACGTCGCCGGGGCGGACGCGCTCGGGCCGCAGCACCTTCTCGGCGTCGACGACACCGACACCGGTGGCGGAGAGGTCGTAGGCGCCCTCCTCCATCAGCCCGGGGTGCTCGGCGGTCTCGCCGCCGAGCAGCGCGCAGCCCGCGGTCTGGCAGCCCTCGGCGATGCCGCGCACGATCGTCGCCACCCGGTCGGGGACGATCTTGCCGATGGCGATGTAGTCCTGCAGGAACAGCGGCTCGGCCCCGCAGACGACCAGGTCGTCCACGACCATCGCGACGAGGTCCTGGCCGATGGTGTCGTGCTTGTCCATCGCCTGCGCGATCGCGACCTTGGTGCCGACGCCGTCGGTCGAGGCGGCCAGCACCGGCTCGGAGTACTTGCCGAACTTCGCCGCGAACAGACCGGCGAAACCGCCGATGCCGCCGCGCACCTCGGGCCGGGTGGCCTTCTCGGCGAACGGACGGAAACGCTCGACCGCCTGCTCCCCCGCGTCGATGTCCACCCCCGCGGAGGCGTAGCTGGCGGGGCCGGGCTCGGTCGAGGGCATGCGAGGTCTCTCCAGGTCGGGACGGGGTCGTGATCGGGTGCCGCTACGGGCGGGTCAGCGCTTCTCCGGCACCGTATCCGACGGACAGCGGGCCGGGATCGCCAGAGGCTGCGCCGGACGCCGTCGGCTCCGGGACGTCCTCCAGCAGGTGCTTGCCGAGCTGGGCCTCCTCCGGCAGCGGGATCGGGTACTCCCCGTCGAAGCAGGCGCAGCACAGCCGCGAGCGCGGCTGCTCGGAGGCGGCGACCATCTGCTCGACCGAGACGTAGCCGAGGCTGTCCGAGCCGATCGAGCGTCGGACGCCCTCGGTGTCGGCGCCGTTGGCGATCAGCTCGGCCCGGCTGGCGAAGTCGATGCCGTAGAAGCAGGGCCAGCGCACGGGCGGCGAGGCGATCCGCACGTGCACCTCGAGGGCGCCGGCCTCGCGCAGCATCCGCACCAGCGCGCGCTGGGTGTTGCCGCGGACGATCGAGTCGTCGACGACGACCAGCCGCTTGCCCCGGATGACGTTGCGCAGCGGGTTCAGCTTCAGCCGGATGCCGAGCTGGCGGATGGTCTGGCTGGGCTGGATGAAGGTGCGCCCGACGTAGGCGTTCTTCACCAGGCCCTGGCCGTAGGGGATGCCGGAGCCCTGGGCGTAGCCGATCGCGGCCGGGGTGCCGGACTCCGGGACCGGGATGACCAGGTCGGCCTCGACCGGGTGCTCCTCGGCGAGCCGGCGGCCGATCTCCACCCGGGTGTCGTAGACCGAGCGGCCGGCGATGGTGGTGTCCGGGCGCGCCAGGTAGACGTACTCGAACACGCAGCCCTTCGGCTCCGGAGCGGCGAAGCGCTGGCTGCGGATGCCGTCGGCGTCGATCGCGATGAGCTCGCCCGGCTCGACCTCGCGGACGAACGAGGCGCCGACGATGTCCAGCGCCGCCGTCTCCGACGCGACGACCCAGCCGCGCTCCAGGCGGCCCAGGACCAGCGGGCGGACGCCGTGGGAGTCGCGGGCGGCGTAGAGGGTGCTCTCGTCGGCGAAGGTCAGCGAGAACGCGCCGCGCAGCCGCGGCAGCAGCCGCATCGCGGCCTCGTAGACGCCGAGGTCCGCGGCGCCCGCGGCCAGCAGCTCGGTGAGCAGGTCGGAGTCGGTGGTCGCGCGCAGCCCGGACCGCTTGCGGTTCTCCAGCTTCGCGACGTCCTCGCGCAGCTCGGCGGTGTTCACCAGGTTGCCGTTGTGACCCAGCGCCAGACCGGAGCCCGCGGCCGTGGTGCGGAACGTCGGCTGGGCGTTCTCCCAGGTCGTCGCGCCGGTCGTCGAGTAGCGGCAGTGGCCGACGGCGAGGTGCCCGCGCAGCGAGGACAGCGTCTGCTCGTCGAACACCTGGCTGACCAGGCCGAGGTCCTTGAACACCACGGTGCGGCGGCCGTCGGACACGGCGATGCCGGCGGCCTCCTGGCCGCGGTGCTGCAGCGCGTAGAGGCCGTAGTAGGTCATCTTCGCGACGTCCTCGCCGGGGGCCCAGACGCCGAACACGCCGCACTCCTCGCGGGGTCCTGGCTCGTCGGGCTCGGCGGCGGGCGGTGCGACGGGGGTGAGGGAGAGGGTTCGTTCAGGGCTGACGTGCTCGTTCCGGACGGAACTCAACGCGGCGCTCCTCGGCTGGCGGCGTACCGGGACCAGGGGACGACTGTACGCCCCGAGATCACATGTCCCCAGGTACGGGGACGGGGGTCACGTCGGCGTCGCACACCGCACCCGCCCGGTCACGGCGTGCGGAGCGGCAGGAACGCGGCGATCTCGCCCGCCCGCGACCCGGACGCCGACACCCGCCCGGCGGCGACGGCGTCGTCCCAGGTCAGACGGCCGATGGCGAGCGCGATCCAGGTGCGCGGGTCGGCCTCGACGACGTTCGGCGGGGTGCCGCGGGTGTGCCGCGGCCCCTCGACGCACTGCACCGCGCCGAACGGCGGGACCCGCACCTCGACGCTGCGGCCCGGTGCGCGCCGGGCCAGCTCGTCCAGTGACGCCTTCACCGCCGACTTCCGTGTCGCCCGGTCCGGCTCGACCCCGTCGTCGACCCAGCCCAGGAGGACGTCGGACATCAGACCGAGACGGCGCCGAACCGCGCCGGGAGCGTGCCCTCCCAGGCGGCGCGCAGCTCGTCGAGCGCCAGCGTGCCGAGGGCGTCGCCCAGGTCGAGGACGTCGCCGCCGGTCTCGCCGAGCCGCAGCGCCGGGACGCCGGCCTCGGCGGCGCGGGCCAGGAACGCCTCGGCGCCGTCGGCGGGCACGGTGACCAGCACCCGTCCGGCGGACTCGGCGAACAGCGCGGTGAACGAGTCCTCGTGCACCCCGGCCAGGTCGACGCGGGCCCCCCGGCCCCCGACGAGCGCGGCCTCGACCAGGCCCTGGGCGAGGCCGCCGTCGGACAGGTCGTGGCTGCCGGTCAGCGCCCGGTCCGCGGCCGCGGCGGCGAGGAGCTGCGCGAGGCGCCGCTCGTGCTCCAGGTCGACGGCGGGCGGCCGGCCGCCGAGGTGCCCGTGCACCTCGTGCGCCCACTCCGACCCGCCGAACTCGGCGGCGGTGGTGCCGAGCAGGACCACCGCGTCGCCGTCGGCGCCGGCGAACCCGGACCGGACCGCGGTGGTGACGTCGTCGATCACGCCGAGCACGCCGACGACCGGGGTCGGCAGGATCGCCGTCGTCCCGGTCTGGTTGTAGAAGCTGACGTTGCCGCCGGTGACCGGGGTGCCCAGCACCGCGCAGCCGTCGGCGAGACCGCGCACGGCCTGCTCGAACTGCCACATGACGTGCGGGTCCTCCGGCGAGCCGAAGTTCAGGCAGTCGGTGACGGCGAGCGGGACGGCGCCGGAGGTCGCGACGTTGCGGTAGGCCTCGGCCAGCGCGAGCTGCGCGCCGACGTACGGGTCGAGCGCCACGAAGCGGGCGTTGCAGTCGGTGGCGACGGCGATGCCGCGGCCGGTGGACTCGTCGACCTGCACGACCCCGGAGTCGGCGCCGTGCGCGGCGACGGTGTTGCCACGCACGTAGCGGTCGTACTGGTCGGTGACCCACGAGCGGGACGCGAGGTTCGGGGCGGCGGCCATCCGCAGGATCTCCGCGCGCAGCTCGGACGGGGTCTCCGGGCGGGGCAGCGTCTCCGGCGAGTCCGCGTTCAGCGCGTCCTGCTTCGCGTCGTCGCGGGCGACCGGCCGGGTGTAGACCGGGCCCTCGTGGGCGACCGTGCGCGGCGGCACGTCGACGACGGTCTCGCCCCGGGAGGTGATCACCAGGCGGTCGCCGTCGGTGACCTCGCCGATCACGGTGGCGATGGTGTCCCACCTGCGGCAGACGGCGAGGAAGGCCTCGACGTTCTCCGGGGTCACGACCGCGCACATCCGCTCCTGGGACTCCGAGGAGAGGATCTCGGCGGCGGTCATGCCGGTGGCGCGCAGCGGGACGGCGTCGAGGTCGACGTGCATGCCGCCGTCACCGGCGGAGGCGAGCTCGGAGGTCGCGCAGGACAGCCCCGCGCCGCCGAGGTCCTGGATGCCGACGACGAGCCCGGCCGCGAACAGCTCCAGGCAGCACTCGATGAGGACCTTCTCGGTGAACGGGTCGCCGACCTGGACGCTCGGGAGCTTCTTCCGCCCGGTGCCGCCACTGTCGGAGTCGAAGGTCTCCGACGCCAGCACGGACACACCGCCGATGCCGTCGAGGCCGGTCGTCGCACCGAACAGGATGATCTTGTTGCCGGTGCCGGAGGCGAACGCGAGGTGCAGGTCCTCGGTCTTCAGCGCTCCCACGCACAGGGCGTTGACCAGCGGGTTCCCCGCGTAGGACGGGTCGAAGACGACCTCGCCCGCGACGTTCGGCAGGCCGAGGCAGTTCCCGTAGCCGCCGACCCCGGCGACGATGCCGGGCAGCACCCGGCCGGTGTCGTCGGCGTCGAGCGGGCCGAAGCGCAGCGGGTCGCCGACCGCGATCGGGCGCGCGCCCATCGCCATGATGTCGCGGACGATGCCGCCGACACCGGTCGCCGCGCCCTGGTAGGGCTCGACGTAGGACGGGTGGTTGTGCGACTCGACCTTGAAGGTGACCGCCCAGCCGTCGCCGACGGACACGACGCCCGCGTTCTCGCCGATGCCGGCGAGCATCGTCGAGCGCATCTGTTCGGTGGTGGTCTCACCGAAGTAGCGCAGGTGGACCTTGGAGGACTTGTAGGAGCAGTGCTCGCTCCACATCACCGAGTACATCGCGAGCTCGGCGTCGGTGGGCCTGCGGCCGAGGATCTCCCGGATGCGGGCGTACTCGTCGTCCTTGAGCCCCAGCTCCCGGAAGGGCTGCGGCTGCTCCGGAGTGGCCTCGGCGTGCTTGACGGAATCGACCGGCACCTGGGACTGCGTCACGGGGTCAGGGTAGACGGGGCTTCCCCGCCCGCGTCCCCGCACGGTGCCGGGGCCCACAGGCGGGGTTCCCCACAGCGGGGTGGAGCGCGTCCGCCCCGGGTGGGCCCGCAGGTCCGCTCCCCGGTCACGGGGACGGCCCGGCCGGTGGTCCGCGGGGACCACCGGCCGGGCCGTGCGTCGTCGACGGGTCAGGCGGTGACCCGGGCCAGCACCGAGGTGAACAGGCCGAGGCCGTCCGCGGACGGGCCGGTCAGCTCGCTGGTCGCGTGCTCCGGGTGCGGCATGAGGCCGACCACGTTGCCCGCCGCGTCGGTGATGCCGGCGATGTCGCGGGTCGAGCCGTTGGGGGCGGGCTCGGCGTAGCGGAACACCACGCGGCCCTCGCCCTCCAGCTCGTCGAGGGTCGCGGCGTCGGCGACGTAGCGGCCCTCCTGCGACTTCAGCGGGATCGTGAGCCGGTCCCCCGCGGTGTAGTCGCGGGTCCACGCGGTCTGCGCGTTCTCCACGGTCAGCTCGAGGTCGCGGCACAGGAAGTGCATCCCCGCGTTCGCGACGAGCGCGCCGGGGAGCAGGTGCGCCTCGCAGAGGATCTGGAAGCCGTTGCAGATGCCGAGCACCGGCAGGCCGCGCCCGGCGGCCCGCACGACCTCGGTCATGATCGGCGCCAGGCTCGCGATGGCGCCGGCGCGCAGGTAGTCGCCGTAGGAGAAGCCGCCCGGCACGACGACGGCGTCCACACCCTGCAGGTCGTGGTCGCCGTGCCACAGCGGGACGGCCTCGGCGCCGGCGCGGCGGACCGCGCGGGCGGCGTCGACGTCGTCGAGGGTCCCCGGGAACGTGATCACACCGACCCGGGTGCTCACAGCCGGGTCACCGTCCAGTCCTCGATCACCGGGTTCGCCAGCAGCGAGCCGGCGAGCCGGTGCAGGGTCTCGTCGTCGATGCCGTCCTCGACGTCGAGCTCGAAGTGCTTGCCCTGCCGCACCCCGCTCACGCCGGACACACCGATCCGGCCGAGCGCCCGGGTCACCGCCTGGCCCTGCACGTCGAGGATCTCGGGCTTGGGCATCACGTCCACCACCACTCTGGCCACGGGGCCAGCCTACGGTGAACGACCCGCCGGCTCGACGTGCGTGCCCTCACCCCCGGCGCCCGCGGATCCCGGGCGGCGCGCGGTGCCGCCGGTGCCGCTCAGCCGAGGACCTCGCGCAGCCGGGCCGCGAACTCCGCGGGCTTGCCGGGCCACCCGAACTCGCCGCCGGCGAACCCGCCGTGGTGGCTGGGGAACACGACGACGTCCTGCCCGAGGCGCGCGGCGAGGCCCCGCGCGGTGCGGGCGGTGAACGTGTCGCCGGACTCCTCACCCACCGCCACCACGATCCGGGTGGGGGCAGCCTGCAGCGCGTCGACGTCCGGGACGTGGTCGACGACGGCACGCGAGCCGCCCGAGAGCAGCGGGTCGTCGCGCCGGCCGTCGTCGTCGGCGGGCAGGCCGAACGCGGCCGGGTCGGGCGGGGTCGCCGCCAGGAACTCGTCGGTGAACGGGCCGGCCCAGGACGTCGCCGCGAGGAACCCGGCCATGCCCACACCCCAGCCGCCCGCCGCGTAGGCCCGCTCGTAGCCGTCGATCACCCGGCGGGCCGCGTCGGCGTCGGGCAGCACCCCGACCAGCGGCGGCTCGTGCGCGACGAGCACCCGCACGTCCCCGGGGTGGGCGGCGACGAGTGCGAGCGCGGTGACCGCGCCGCCGCTGGAGGCGAAGACGTCCACGGGGGCACCCAGCTCGCCGACGAGCGCGTGCAGGTCCTCGGCCTGCACACGCGGGTCGTGGTCGGCGCGGCCGTCGTGCCGCGTGCTGCGGCCGAGCCCGCGCGGGTCGTAGGCGACGACGCGGCGGTCCGGCAGCTCCGCGGCGAGCGAGCGGAACCCGGTGGCGTCCATCGGCTGCCCCACGCAGAGCAGCGGCCGGTCCCCCGGCGCGGGGTCCGGGCCGTGGACGTCGTGGACGAGGTCGGCGTCGGGGCGGTGCAGGGTGCGGGTCTCCATGTCCCTCCGACCGCGGCCGTCGCCCGAACTCATCGGCGCGGCCGCCGGGCGCCGCGACGCCGTGACGCCGTGACGCGGGATGCTGTGCCCATGCAGCTGACGCACTACGGCCACGCCTGCGTCCTGGTCGACACCGGAGCCGCACGCCTGCTGTTCGACCCCGGCGCCTTCTCCTCCGGGTTCACCGGTCTCCAGGGCCTCGACGCGATCCTCGTCACCCACCAGCACGTCGACCACGTCGACGCGGACGCGCTGCGCACCCTGCTGCGCGCCAACCCCGACGCCGCCCTGGTCACCGACGGCCAGACCGCCGGGCAGCTCGACGGCATCGACGCCCGCACCGCCGCCCCCGGCGACGTTCTGGCCCTCGGCGGCGCCGAGGTGACCGTCGTCGGGTCCGGGGACCACGCGCAGATCCACCCGGACATCCCGCTGGTCGCGAACAACGGCTACCTCGTCGACGGCGCGCTGCTGCACCCCGGCGACGCCTACGTCCCGCCGGGCGTCGACGAGCTGGCGACGCTGCTGCTCCCCACCGGCGCGCCCTGGCTGAAGGTCTCCGAGGCCGTCGACTACCTGCGGTCGGTCGCGCCGCGGACGGTGGTGCCGATCCACGAGGGCACCCTCGCCGACCCGGCGCTCCACCACCGCTTCGTCGACCAGCTCAAGCCGGACGCCACCACGTTCCTGGTCCCCGACCGGGAGACGGCGGTCGACGTCTGATGGCCCTGCAGTGGGAGCAGGTCGTCGTCGACGCCCGGGACCCGGTCCGGCTCGGCCGCTGGTGGGCCGAGGCCCTGGACTGGACGGTGGTGAACCCCTCGGTGTCGGAGTTCGAGATCCAGCCCGCCGAGGGCGTCGTCCCCGGGCTGATCTTCGTACCGGTCGGGGAGGGCAAGCGGACCAAGAACCGCCTGCACATCGACCTGCGGCCGGACGGCGTCCGCGACTCCGAGGTGGCCCGCCTGCTGATGCTGGGCGCCACCCGGGTCGACGTGGGCCAGCACCGGGCCCCGGCCGACGAGGTGTCGTGGACGGTGCTCGCCGACCCCGAGGGCAACGAGTTCTGCGTGCTCGGCGAGCGGCGGACCTGACACCTGTCCACAGGTGGCACCGGTTGTCCACAGGAGAGCACACACTGTGGACAACCGGGCCGATCGCCGGGGAGTTCCTAGGCCGCCGGGGCGGCGGCGAACAGCGTGCGGTGCACGGTGCCGACGGCGCCCGCCCCGCGCGCCGCGTCGACGGCGGCCAGCGCGGCCTCGACGCGGTGCTCGCGGCGCAGGTCCTTGGCCCGCAGCGCGAGCCGGACGAGCCCGCCGCGCTCGGCGGTGCGCACGGCCTGCTGCTCCAGCGCCCGTCCGCGACGGCGCTCCCCCGCGCGGCGCTCGCCCCGCCAGGGTTCGGACACGCGGAAGGTCAGCACCCGCGAGCGCAGCACCGGACCGCCGGTCGCGCGGACGGTCGTCTCGTCGGCGCAGAGGCCGAAGCCGAGGTCGGCCAGCGCGTCGAGGGTGCCCTCGGAGGCGATCCAGCCGGGCGGTGCGAAGCCGTCGGTGGACAGCCCGGTCGCGAGCAGGATCCGCCGGGCACCGGTCAGCCGCAGACCGGCCTCGTGCCGGGGCAGCGCCCCGAACTCGGTGCGGCGCCCGATCCGCGGCACGGAGCCGCTCTGCCAGGCGCCCACCGGGTCGCTCGTGTGGTCGAAACCGTGCAGGAGCAGGTCGTCCCCGGCGCGGACGCGGCCGGCGATCCAGCGGACCAGGTCGTCGCCGCGGCGCAGTGCCCGCATCCCACCCGCCCCGTCGGGCCCCTTGGGCTGCACGAGGTGGGTCAGCGGCACGCCGCGCCGGTCCAGCTCCGCGGCGAACGCGGCGGCGCGGGCGCGGTCGGCGTCGTCGGAGTCGGTCAGGCCGGACAGCGAGACCAGCAGCGTGCTCATGGCCCCATCCGACCCGACCGAGGTGAACCCCGCGTGGAGCCGCCGGATCGCGCGGACGACGATCGGCGGGCGTTCTCGGCCGGTGTGCTCAGCGGGCCGTGAACCCGCCGTCGACCCGCAGCTCGGCGCCGTTGACCATCGCGGCCTCGGCCGAGGCCAGGTAGACCACGGCCGCGGCGATCTCCGACGGCTCGGCGAACCGCCGCGCCGGGATCTGCGCGCGGTGCGCGTCCCCGGCCGGGTTGTCCCACGCCGCGCGGCCCAGGTCGGTGAGCACGACCGTCGGCGACACCGCGTTGACCGTCACCCCGTGCGGCCCCCACTCGACGGCGAGGGTGCGGGTCAGCCCGGTGATCCCCGCCTTGGACGCGCAGTAGGCCGCGTGCTGTTCCAGCCCGCTGCTCGCCGCCTGCGAGGCGAGGTTCACGATCCGCCCGTACCCGCGCTCCACCATGACCCGGCCCGCGGCCCGCGCCATCAGCCACGAGCCGGTGAGGTTGACGTCCAGGGTGCGGCGCCAGTCGTCGACCCCCAGCTCCAGGGCCGGGGCGAGCAGCGCGATCCCGGCCGAGTTCACCAGCACGTCGACCCGGCCGTGCCGCGCGACGACCTCGTCGACGCAGGCCTCCGCCGCGTCGGGGTCCGCGACGTCGACGACGTGCGCCGACGCACAGACCCCCGGGACGCCGTCGGTGCGCAGGTCCGCGCCGGCGACCACCGCGCCCTGCCCGGCGAGCGCCCGGGCCGCCTCGGCGCCGATGCCCGACGCGGCCCCGGTGACCAGCGCGACCGAACCGGTGAGATCGAACATCAGCAGTCCGTCCCGACGGTCTCCGACCCGGCCGGTCGGCCGCGGTCGTAGGTGTCGAGCGCGGCGACCTTCTCCGCCGAGGCGCTCGCCGGGTCGAACCGGTGGTCGAGCCAGCCGTCGACGAGTGTGCGCGCGAGCTCCAGCCCGACCACGCGCTGGCCCATGCAGAGGACCTGCGCGTCGTTGGACTTCACCGACCGCTCGACGGAGAACGGGTCGTGCGCGGTGACCGCGCGGACACCCGGCACCTTGTTCGCCGAGATCGCGACGCCCAGCCCGGTCCCGCAGATGAGCAGCCCGCGGTCGGCCTCGCCGTCGGCGATCCTGCGGGCCGCGGCGACGCCGATGTGCGGGTAGGCGGTGTGCCCGTCCGCGCCGACGCCGACGTCGACCACCTCGGCGACGCGGTCGTCGGCCTCCAGGTCGGCCTTCAGCCTCTCCTTGTACTCGTAGCCGGCGTCGTCGGCGCCGACGACGATGCGGAGCTTCCCGCTCATGTCTCCTCCTCCAGCACCTCTGCGACGGCCGTCGCGACGAGTCCCAGCGACACCGCCCCGGCGTCGGGGGTGCCGACACTCTTCTCCGCCAGCGGACGGGCCCGGCCGATCCGGGGCCGCAGGTCCGCGGTGTCCCGCGCCCGGGCGGTCGCGACCTCCGCCGCCGCGGCCCACGCCCCGGCGAGCGGATCGCCGTCGCCGACCCGGCGCTCCAGCTCCTCGACGAAGGGCAGCAGCGCGTCGAGCAGGGTCTTGTCCCCCGCCCGTGCCCCGCCGAGCTGCTCGATGGTCGTCGCGAACCCGCGGACGCCGGCGGCGACGGTCGCGGCCGGGTAGCCCTCGGCGGTGTCACCGAGGTGCCGCCCGAGTGCCTCGAGCGCGGCGCCCCACAGCACCCCGGAGGTGCCGCCGGCGCGCTCCGCCCATGCCTGCCCGGCCTGCTGGAGCACCCAGCCGCCGCCGACCTCGTCGCCGAGCTCGCCGACCCGGGCGGTGGCGGCCGTGATCCCCTTGAGCATGCCGCGGCCGTGGTCGCCGTCGCCCGCGACGGCGTCGATCCGGCCCAGCTCGTGCTCGTGGGAGCGGATCGTCGACTCCGCCGCCGCCAGCGCGGCGCGGACGGTGCCCGCGAGCTCCCGGGCCGCGTCGCTCGCCGCGGGCGCGGTGACGACGGCGTCGGCCTCGGCGAGCTCGTCGGCGGTCGGCCCGTGCAGCGCCGCCAGCGGTGCGGCGGTCTTGCGGTAGGCGGGGGTGTAGGCGTCCGCCCGCCACAGCGGCTCCAGCTCGTCGTCGAGCCACATCAGGGTGAGCGAACAGCCGCCCATGTCGAGGCTGGTCACGAGCTCGCCGACCTCCGGGTCGACGATCTCGTACCCGGCGTCGCGCAGCCGCGGCGCGACGTGGCGCCACAGCAGGAACAGCTCCTCGTACTTCGTGGTGCCCAGCCCGTTGAGGATCGCCCCGACCCGGCCGGGCGCTCCCGTGGGCGCGTGCTTCAGCACGTCGTCGACCAGCAGCTCCGCCAGCTCGCGGGCGGGCAGCATCGGGACGTCGCGGATGCCGGGCTCGCCGTGGATGCCCAGGCCGAGCCCGAGATGCCCTTCGGGCACCGAGAACAGCGGCTCGTCCTCGCCGGGCATCGTGCAGCCGGTGAACGCGACGCCGAGGCTGCGGGTGGCCGCGTTGGCGGCCCGGCCGACCCGCTCGACCTCGTCGATGTCCGCGCCGCGCGCGGCGGCGGCGCCCATCGCCTTGAACACGGTGAAGTCGCCGGCGATCCCGCGGCGCCGCGACTCCTCCTCGGCGGAGGCGACGTCGTCGGTGACGACCACGATGCGGGTGTCGATCCCCTCCTCGCGCAGCCGGTCGGCCGCGATCCCGAAGTTGATCGTGTCGCCGGCGTAGTTGCCGAAGCCGAAGACCACGCCGCGGCCCTGGTCGGCGGCCTTCGCGACCGAGTACGCCTGGGCGGCCGACGGCGAGGTGAAGATGTTGCCGACGACGGCGCCGTGCGCCATCCCCGGCCCGACCGTCCCGCAGAAGGCCGGGTAGTGGCCCGAGCCGCCCCCGATGACGACGGCGACCTGGGGGCCACCGTCGCCGCGGTGGGCGACCACGCCGCCGTGCACCCCCCGGACACGGTCGGCGTAGAGGTCGAGGAAGCCGTCGAGCTGGTCGTCGGCGAACGTGGCGGGGTCGTCGTAGATCCTGGTCACGAGGTCTCCTTCACCGGGGTCGCGACGGCGGCGCGCGGCTCGGGGGCGTCCTGCGGGACGTTCAGGAACGAGACCATCACGAAGGCGGCCGCGTAGAGGGCGACGAAGGCCCACACGACGCCGACGTTCCCGGCCCCGACCCCCAGCAGCAGCGCGACGACGCCGGACCCGAGGAACGCGGCACCGCCCGCGGCGGTCGTGTACATGGCCATCGCGGCGCCCGTGTGGTCGGGTGCGAGCGCGGGCATGATCGCGCCCATCGGGACGAACCCGGCGAGCAGGCAGCCGAAGATGCAGCCCGCGGCGACCGAGACCCAGAAGCCCCAGGTCGATCCGGCCGGGACGGCGTGCGGCACGTACCACCACAGCAGCAGGCCCACGGCCGAGCCGAACACGCCGAACCACTGCACGGTGCGCCGCCAGCCCCAGCGGTCCCCGACGGCCCCGAACACCGCGTTGACCAGGATGTTCGTCGCGTAGACGAACACGGTCATGGTCAGCCAGCGGCTCTGGCCCCAGCCGAGGTCCACCGCGATGACCGTCGGCAGGATGATGAACATGCCGTACTGCGGCGCGGTGTTGATCAGCCGGACCAGGAAGCCCATGAGGATCTTCGGGTTCGACGCGGTGAGCCGCAGCCCGGCGGTGAGCACCTGGGCGGTGGTCTCCCCCGCCGGGGCGAGGCGCCGGGTGGCGTGCGGCTCGCGCACCCCGAACCGGGCGATCAGGAACCCGGCGACGACGAGCACGGTCGAGCCGACCATCGCGGCGGTCTCGCCGCCGGTGCCCCCGCCGAAGGCCGGAATCATGCCGAGCGCGAACAGCGAGCCCAGCGTGGGCAGGCCGCCGGTGAACATGACGTAGAACCAGCCGACCGCGACGCCGTTGCGCGAGTACGGCGTGACGACGTTGATCCACACCAGGAACGCGAACGCGAAGAGCGGGTAGCCGAGGCCGCGCAGGAAGTAGGTGGCCGCGACCAGGCCGATGCTGCCGAGCTGCAGGCTCAGCAGGAACAGCACCTCGAACACGACCCAGACGACGACGCCGAGGGTCATCACCCGGCGCGGCCCCCACAGGTCGGCCAGCGCACCGGACAGGTAGCTGGCGACGAGCACGGCCAGGCTGTAGCCGGCGATGATCGTGGCGACGGTCGCCTCGGGCGAGCCGAGGACCGCCTCGATGTGCGGGGAGATGAAGTTCGACTCGGTCCCGTTGCCGGTCATGAAGACGAGCACGCCGAGGAAGCCCCAGCGCAGGGAGTGCGGGATGCCGATGCGGTCGAGGAAGGTCTCGCGCGGTGTCGTCGTAGACATGGCGGCCCTCACGCGTTCGGGAGGATCGAGACCTTGACCGACGACCCGGACGTGTCGCCGACGAGGTCGAGGGCCTTCTGGAACTCCGCGAGCGGCACCTGGTGGGTGCAGATGTCGGAGATCGGGAGCTTGCCGTCCTCCAGCATCTTGATCGCGGCGGGCCAGCAGTGCGGGCCGAGGTGGGCGCCGCGGACGTCGAGCTCCTTGTCGTCGGAGATGATCGACCAGTCGACGGTGACGTCGGACCCGAACACCGAGTACTCGACGTAGGTGCCGAGCTTGCGCAGCAGGTTGAGCCCCTGGGCGACGGCCGGGACGGCGCCCGAGCCCTCCAGGTAGACGTCGGCGCCGTAGCCCTCGGTGAGCTCCCGGACCCGGGCGACGGCGTCCTCGCGGGAGATGTTGATCGTGAGGTCGGCGCCGGTGCGCCTGCCCAGCTCCAGCTTCTCGTCGTCGAGGTCGAGCGCGACCAGCAGGCGCGGGTTCTTCGCGCGGGCGCCGGCGATCAGGCCGAGGCCGATCGGGCCGCACCCGGCGACGACCACGACGTCGTCGAAGGTGATGGTGGCGCGCTCGACGGCGTGCAGCGCGCAGGACAGCGGCTCGGCGAACGCGGCGTGGTGCGGCTCCAGGTCCGGCGAGACCCGGTGCACCCGGGCCCGGGTCGGGACCAGCATGTACTGGGCCATCGCCCCGTCGAAGTTGCGGAAGCCGAACATGTCGTGCGGGCCGCACATCCAGTACTGGCCGCGCAGGCAGTAGCGGCACTGCTCGCACGGGACGATCTGCTCGCAGGCGACGCGGTCGCCGACGGACACGCCGTGCACGGCGAGGCCCTCGTCGTCGCCGGAGACGATCCGGCCGACGAACTCGTGGCCGGGCGTGACGCCGGTCTGGGCCCAGGCGGGGCGGTTCTCGTCGCCCCAGAACTTCGCGGCGCCGTGGTAGCACTTCAGGTCGCTCGCGCACACGCCCACGGCCTCGACCTGCATCAGCAGCTCGCCGGGGCCGGGAGCCGGGACGTCGACCTCCTCCAGGCGGTAGTCCTCGGGGCCGTGTACGACGACGGCCTGCATCCGGGTCGGGATCTGGTCTGCCACGACGGAACCTCCATTGGTGCCATGCGGGGTGCTGCATGCGACTGGTTCTGAGCATGCGTTCCGGCGTGAACATCGGTCAACACATCCGTTCCTGATTGAACAAACGTGCAGTAGGCTTGACTGGTACCGGTCCGGCACGGCGGAGGAGGTGACGATGGCGCCGCACGACGTCTCCCGGCGCGACCTGGGGCTGATGCACCGGGCCGCACGGCTGTACTACGTCGACGAGCTCAACCAGGCCGCGATCGCCGACCGGCTCACCGTGTCGCGGCCGACCGTCTCCCGGCTGCTCGCCGAGGCCCGCCGGGTCGGGATCGTGCAGATCACCGTGCACGACCCGGACTCGCTGCACACCGGCGGCGACGACGCGCCCCGGCTCGCCGCCGCGCTCGGCCTGGACCGGGTGTGGCTGGCCCCGCGCCCCGCCACCGACCTCGGTCAGTCGCTCGCCGAGCCGGTCGGCGAGGCGCTGCGGGAGGCCGGGCTGCGCGCGGGCGACGTCCTGCTCGTCTCCTCCGGGCGCACCGTGTGGGAGCTCAGCCACACCGCGCTGCCCGCGCTGGCCGGCTGCGAGATCGTGCCGACCGTCGGCGGGGTCGCCGAGCCCGAGGCGTGGCACCAGACCAACGAGATCGTCCGGTCGGTAGCCGAACGCGGGCACGGGCGCCCGCACTTCCTGTTCACCCAGGCCATGCCGTCGCCGGCGATGAGCCGCACGCTCGCCGAGGACCCGGAGTTCCGGCGGGTCACCGGGTTCTGGACGCG
This sequence comes from Pseudonocardia tropica, assembly GCF_040105315.1. Lineage (NCBI taxonomy): Bacteria > Bacillati > Actinomycetota > Actinomycetes > Pseudonocardiales > Pseudonocardiaceae > Pseudonocardia > Pseudonocardia tropica. The sequence goes on along the minus strand of NZ_JBEDNP010000001.1, from coordinate 584,351 downwards.
CGCACGGGCCGCGCTGGTCGGTGTCGGCGCCCCGCCCGCGGGCCGCGCGTCGATCTCGACCTCGGTCCCGCTCGACGACGAGGGCCTCCAGGACGGCGTCGGCGACGTCTGCCTGAACTTCTACCGCGCCGACGGCCGCCCGATCGCCTTCCCGGGCAGCGACCGGATGGTGCGGATCTCCCCGGAGCAGCTCCGACGGGTGCCGCGGACGATCGCCGTCGCCGTCGGGGAGGAGAAGGTGCCGAGCATCCTCGGCGGGGCGCGGGCGGGCCTGTTCGACCGCCTGGTCACCGACGCCCCGACCGCCCAGGCCCTCCTCGACGCCCTCGGCACCGTCTGACCCGTCGTACTCGCCGCCCGCTGCTCGTGCGCGGCCGGCCCAGAAGGGCCTGCCGCACGGCCGGTCCCACCGACGGGCCGGTCGCACCCGACGTCGACACCCCGTGTCCGGCATCCACACCCGTTGCGAGGGGTGTGGATGGCGGCCAAGGGGTGTGGACGCGGCGGATCAGGCGGTGGGTGAGGTCCAGGGGGTGCCGGTGATGCGGCGGTAGACCTCGGCGTAGCGGTCGTGGACGACCTTCACGACCTCGTCGGGGACCTCGGGGCCGGGGGCGGTGCGGTCCCAGTCCAGCCCGGCGGACCAGTCGCGGACGTACTGCTTGTCGAAGGAGAACTGGACCCGGCCGGGCTCGTAGGAGTCGGCGGGCCAGAACCGCGACGAGTCCGGGGTGAGCACCTCGTCACCGAGGACGATCTCGCCGGAGGTGTCCCGGCCGAACTCCAGCTTGGTGTCGGCGACGAGGATCCCGCCCTCGGCCGCGGACTCGGCGCCGCGCCGGTAGACCTCCAGGGTCAGCTCCTGCAGCCGGGCCGCGGTGTCCGCACCGAGCAGGGACACGACGTCGTCGAAGGTCATGAACTCGTCGTGGGAGCCGACCGGCGCCTTCGTCGTCGGGGTGAAGATCGGTTCGGGGAGCTGCGAGCCCTCGACCAGGCCGGCGGGCAGCGCGACGCCGGAGACGGCGCCGGTGCGCTGGTACTCCTTCAGCCCGAGCCCGGTGAGGTAGCCGCGGGCGATGCACTCCACCGGCAGCATGTCGAGCGGGCGGCAGCGGACGGCGCGCCCGGCGAACTCGGCGGGGACGTCGTCGGTGCCGATGACGTGGTTGGGCACGAGGTCGGCGGTGCGCTCGAACCAGTACAGCGACAGGGCGGTGAGGATCGCGCCCTTGTCCGGGACGGGCGTCGGGAGCACGACGTCGTAGATCGACAGCCGGTCCGAGGCCACGAGCAGCAGCTGGGCCGGATCGCGGGACTCGTCGAGGTAGAGCTCGCGGACCTTGCCGGAGTGGACGAGCCTCACAGGATCCCTCCGGGGGTGTAGGCGGCGGCCTCGGGGTGCTTCGCGGTGATCGCGGCGATCTTCTCCGTCACCGTGGCGACCTGCGCGGACGCGGCGCCGGTGAACCGCAGCGGGTCCTCCAGCAGCCGGTCCAGCGTGCCGGCGGGCAGCCCGAGCCGGTCGTCGCCGGCGAGGCGCTGGAGCAGGTCGTTGTCGGCCTGGCCCTGCTCGCGCATCGCCAGTGCGACGGCGACCGAGTGCTCCTTGATGACCTCGTGCGCGGTCTCCCGGCCGACCCCGGCGCGGACGGCGGCCATCAGCACCGCGGTCGTGGTGAGGAAGGGCAGGTAGCGGTCGAGCTCGCGGGCGATCACGGCCGGGTAGGCGCCGAACTCGTCGAGCACGGTCAGCGTGGTCTCGTAGAGGCCGTCGAGCGCGAAGAACGCGTCGGGCAGCGCGACGCGGCGCACCACCGAGCAGGAGACGTCGCCCTCGTTCCACTGGGAGCCGGCGAGGTCGGCGGTCATGACCGACAGGCCGCGCAGGATCACCATGAGGCCGTTGACGCGTTCCGCGGAACGGGCGTTCATCTTGTGCGGCATGGCGCTGGACCCGACCTGGCCGGGGGCGAAGCCCTCGGTGGCGAGCTCGGCACCCGCCATCAGCCGGATCGTCGTGGCCAGCGACGACGGCGCCGCGGCCAGCTGCACCAGCGCGGTGACGACGTCGTGGTCGAGCGAGCGCGGGTAGACCTGCCCGACGCTGGTGAACGCCTCGGCGAACCCGAGGTGGGTGGCGATGCGCTGCTCCAGGTCCTCGAGCTTGACCGAGGCTTCAGTGTCGCCGCCCAGTAGATCCAGCATGTCCTGGCTGGTGCCCATCGGGCCCTTGATCCCGCGCAGCGGGTAGCGCGAGCGCAGGTCCTCCAGCCGGGCGTGCGCGACGAGCAGCTCGTCGGCGGCGGAGGCGAACCGCTTGCCCAGCGTGGTGGTCTGCGCGGCGACGTTGTGGCTGCGTCCGGCCATGACCAGCTCGGCGTACTCCCCGGCGCGGCGGCCGAGCCGGGCGAGGACGGCGACGGTGCGGTCGGCGACGAGCTCCAGGGACAGCCGGATCTGCAGCTGCTCCACGTTCTCGGTGAGGTCGCGGCTGGTCATGCCCTTGTGCACGTGCTCGTGGCCGGCGAGGGCGTTGAACTCCTCGATGCGGGCCTTCACGTCGTGCCGGGTGACGCGCTCGCGGGCGGCGATCGAACCCAGGTCGACCTGCTCGACGACGGCCTCGTAGTCGTCGATGACCGACGACGGCACCTCGACGCCGAGGTCGCGCTGGGCGCGGAGCACCGCGATCCACAGCCGTCGCTCGAGCTGGATCTTGTACTCCGGAGACCAGAGGCGGACCAGCTCGGGGCTCGCGTAGCGCGCGGCCAGCACGTTGGGAATCACGTGGCGCGATGATAATGGCTGGTGGAGGCCCCGTGGCCGCCGGGAGCGCGGCCTCACACCCGGGGCAGCGCGTCCAGGGCCTCGTGCAGGGCGACCCGGCCGACCCCGCGCGGGTCGGGGTCGGCCTCGATCAGCGCGGTGAGCACGACGCCGTCGACGAGCGCGGTGAGCCTGCGTACCTCCCCCGGCCCCGGGCGACGGCCGGTCGCGCGGGTGAGCGCCTCGTCGAGCAGGGCGTCGAACTCGACGCGCTGGGCGCGCAGCAACCCGGCCAGGAACGGGCGACGGCCGGACCCGATCAGCCGCTCGAACCGGCCCAGGACGGCGTCGAGGCCGTCGGTGCGCGACCGTGGGCCGAGCAGCAGGTCGAGCACGATCTCGGCCGGGTCGTCGCGGCGGGCCAGGCAGGCGTGCGCGTCGGCCAGCTCGGCGTGCGCCAGCCGGTCCAGCGCGGCGCAGACCAGGTCCTCCAGCGAGGAGAAGTAGTAGGTCGTGGCCGCCAGCGGCACCCCGGCCCGCTCGGCGACGGCGCGGTGCCGGATCGCGTCGAACCCGCTCTCGGCGAGCAGGTCCGCGGCCGCCGCGACGAGCAGGGCGCGGCGCCGCTCACCCTTCTCGGTCTGTCTCGGGGCCGCCATCGTCACATAGTGCCAAGACAGGACCCGTCCGGACGAGTGAGATACCGGACTCGACGCCCAGGTCGGACGGGGTGACCGTGACCGTTTCGTGACCCTGCCGTTCTCACCGCCACGGGGATGGAACACACTGGTGGTGTGCGCCCGTCACCCAGAAGCCGCTGGTCACCGCGCGGTGGTGCGCGCGGGGCGGCGGCCGCCCCGGCCCCCGGCGAGCCCGTCGACCTGCGATCGGACACCGTCACGCTGCCGACCGAGGCGATGCGCCGGGCGATGGCCGAGGCCGAGGTCGGCGACGACGTGCTCGACGGCGACCCCACCATGCGCGAGCTGGAGGAACGGGTCGCCGGCCTGCTCGGCGCCGCCGACGCGCTGTGGACGCCCACGGGCTCGATGGCGAACCTGATCGCGCTGATGAGCCGGCTCGGCCGCGGCGACTCCTTCCTCGCCCCCCAGGGCGCGCACGTGCTCGACTTCGAGCTGGGCACGGCCGCGTGGCTGGCCGGCGGGATGCCGCGACCGCTGCCGCACGACGCGGGCCCCGGCAAGGTCACCGCGTCCGCGGTGCGCCGGGCCGCCGCCGACGACGGCTCCTACGCCTCCCTGCGCCCGGTGCTGCTGTGCCTGGAGAACACCCACAACTCCGCGGGCGGCACCGTGACCGCACCGGAGGAGCACGCCTCCGTCGCCGCCGCGGCGCGCGCCGCCCGGCTCTCGGTGCACCTCGACGGCGCCCGGCTGTGGAACGCCGCGGTCGCGCTGGGGGTCCCGCCGGGCGCGCTGACCGTCGGCGCCGACACGGTCGCGGTGTGCCTGTCCAAGGGGCTCGGCGCGCCGGTCGGGTCGGTCGTCGCGGGGTCGGCGGAGTTCGTCGAGCACGCCCGGCGGCTGCGCAAGATGCTCGGCGGCGGCGTCCGGCAGGGCGGGGTGCTGGCCGCGGCCGGGCTCGTCGCGCTGGAGGAGATCGACCGGCTGGCCGAGGACCACGACCTCGCGACGCGGCTCGCCGCCGGGCTGCGCGAGCGCGGCTGGCGGGTCCGCGAGCCGCAGACCAACATCGTGCTGGTGGACGTGGCCGACGTGCGCGGCACGATCGCCGCGTTCGCCGAGGCCGGGGTCCGCGCCGGCGCCATCGCGGGCAAGCTGCGGCTGATGACCCACCGCGACGTCGGCGACAAGCACGTCAAGGCGGCGCTGGACCGGATCGGCGAGGTCGGCCCGGCCAGCACCGGCTCACCCGGTGGTCCCGCGCCGCTGCCCCGCACCGCCCTCGGCTGAGGGGCACCGGGGACCATCCGGGACGCCCCTCGTCGCCGCCGTCACAGTGTCGCGCCGGGTCAACTCACTGTCGTCCGAGGTCAAGTCGGCCCGCACGATCGGGTCCACACTGGGCGACGGCCGGACGCCGGAGCAGGCGTCGGCCTAGGCTTCCGCCGCCGTCGCTCCCGTGCGTACGCACCGCCGGGCGCCGGTGGCTCCGACCCACGACCGGTGCCGGTGAGCTGCGCGGGACCCGCGATCGCCGGGTGCCGTGCGGCCCGGGGCGCCCAGGACAGCAGGACCGTCATGACCAGCTCCGCCCCCTCGTCCGCCCCCGATCCCGAGGCGACCCCCGCCCCCGAGGCGGCCCTCGTCGCCGAGGGCGTCGCCGTCGACGGCACCCACGGGGTGCTGCTCGCGCCGACCTCGCTGCGCGCCGTCCCCGGCTCGGTGCTGCTGGTCGCGGGCACCCCCGGCTCCGGGCACACCGCGCTGGCGCTCGCGCTGGCCGGGCGGATGCGGCCCGACCACGGCACCGTCACCCTCGACGGCGACGGCGACCCGCGCCGCCTGCGCCGCGCCGTCGCCGTCGTCGACACGCCCGGGGTCAGCGAGCCGGAGCCGGTGCTGCCGTTGCGGACCGTCGTCGGCGAGGAGCTGGCGATGGCCGGGCGCGGCACCACCCCGCGGGCGGTGACCGAGTGGCTGGGCGCGCGGGGCGCGCAGAGCTGGGTGCGCTCGCGGTTCGAGGACGTGCCCGCACCCGTGCGGATCGGGCTGATGACCGCACTCGCGGCGTCCCGGCCCGGGGTGCGGGTGCTCGTGCTGACCGCGCCGGACCGGCACGGCGGCACCCCGGTGACCTGGTGGCAGGTGGCCTCCGAGCACGCCCGCGCCGGGTTCGCCGTCGTCGTGACCTGCACCGAGGGGTCGGCGGCGCTGCTGGGGGTGTCCGCGGTGCGGCTCGGTGGCGGCGGCGCCGGCGCGCTGCCGGAGCCGCCCGGGCGGCACAGCAGGCCCGAGGATCCGACGGGGCCGCTGACCGTCGTCGCGCCGCAGGGGGCCGACGACCTGCCGCAGGGCTGGACCCGGCGGCTGCTGCGCCGCCGCCCGGTCGGGACCGCGGACGCTCCGCCCCCCGACACCGGGGAGACCCCGCCGGACGCGGGCACGGCGATCCTGCCCGGGCCGGACCCCACCCCCGGGACCACCGACGGCGACGAGAGCACGGAGCGGACCTCATGAGCGCGATCCGGATGGCGATCAGCGAGCTGCGGCGGATCACCGCCGGGCGGCTGCCGGTCCTGGCCGTGCTCGCCCTGCTGATGATCCCGATGCTCTACGCGGGCTTCTACCTCTACGCCAACGGCGATCCCTACTCGCGCCTGGACCAGGTGCCCGCCGCACTCGTCGTCGAGGACGCGGGCGGCACCGACGCCGACGGGAAGGCGCAGAACGTCGGCCAGGACGTCGCGAAGGAGCTGACCGACTCCGGCTCGTTCGACTTCCACCGGGTCTCCGCCGCCGAGGCCGACCGCGGTGTCCGCGACAACGTCTACACCTTCGCCGTGACGATCCCGCGCGACTTCACCGCGGCCCTGCAGTCCTCCGGCGAGTTCACCCCGCGCCAGGGGATCCTCGTGCTCACCACCAACGACGCCAACAACTACCTGGCCCGCACGATCGCCGACACCCTCACCACCCGGGTCCGCGAGTCGGTCGCCAAGGAGGTCGGGACGCAGGCCGCGGACCGGTTCCTCACCGGCTTCTCCACCATCCACACCAGGACCCAGGAGGCCGCGGACGGCGCCGGGAGGCTCGCCGACGGCGCGGCCACCGCCCACGACGGGGCCGGCCGGCTGGCGTCCGGCGCCGGTGAGCTGGCGACCGGGCAGCGCAGGCTCCTCGACGGCGCCCGGCAGCTCTCCGGCGGCGCGGGCGAGCTCGCGACCGGGGCCGGGACCCTCGCCACCGGGGCGGGCACCGCCGCGGCCGGCGCGGACCGGCTGTCCTCGGGCGCCGGGGAGCTCGCGACCGGGCTGGGCACCCTGCGTCAGGCCACCGCCGACCTGCCGGCGCAGTCGCGGCAGCTGGCCGACGGCGCCCGCCAGGTCGCCGACGGCAACGCGCAGCTGGCCGCGGCCGGGGACCGGGTCGCGCAGGAGAGCGCCCGGCTGGCCGACCAGCTCGACGCCGCCGACGGCACGATCGCGGCGGGCCTGCGCGAGCGCGGGTTCACCGAGGAACAGGTGCAGCAGGCCCTGGCCGCGCTGGCGACCGCGAAGCAGCCGCTGGTCGACGGCAACGCCCGCGTCCAGCAGGTGTCCGGGCAGCTCGACCGTATCGGTTCCGGCGCGGGGCAGGTCGCCGACGGCGCCGAGCAGCTCGCCGCGTCGGCCCCGCAGCTCAGCCGCGGCATCGCGAGCGCCGCCGACGGCGCCGGGGCCCTGCGCGACGGCGCGACCGAGCTGTCCGGCGGCGTCGGTGCGCTCTCCGACGGCGCCACGCAGCTGTCCACCGGCGCCGGCGCGCTGCGGACCGGGGCGGACCAGCTCGTCGCCGGGGAGCGCACCGCCGTCGACGGGACCGACCGGCTCGCCGACGGGGCGCGCCGGCTCGACTCGGGCACCGGTGAGCTCGCCACCGGCGCGACGCAGCTGCACGACGGCCTGGCCTCGGGCCTGGACGACATCCCGAACCCGGCCCCGGGCGTCCGGGAGGCCACCGCCGCGACCATCGGCGACCCCGTCGCCACCCGCGACGTCGCCTACTCCCAGGCCGACACCTACGGCGCCGGGCTGGCCCCGTTCTTCATGGCGCTCGCCACCTGGATCGGCGGCTACGTGCTGTTCCTGCTGGTCCAGCCCCTGTCCCGACGGGCGATCGCGGCCGGGCAGAGCCCGCTGCGCATCGCGCTGGGCGGCTGGATCCCGGCCGGCCTGCTGGGGGTCGTGCAGGTCACCGGCATGTACGCGGTGGTGTCGCTGCTGCTGGGGATCACCCCGGTGCACCCGTTCGCGACGCTGGCGCTGCTGTGGCTGACCTCGATGACGTTCACCGCGATCGTGCACGCCCTCAACGCCCTGCTCGGCGCGGTCGGGCAGTTCCTCGGGCTGGTCCTGATGGTGCTGCAGCTCGTCTCGGCGGGCGGCACGTTCCCGTGGCAGACCATCCCCGGGCCGCTCTACCCGGTGCACCACGTGATGCCGATGGGCTACGCCGTCGATGCGCTGCGCCACCTCATGTACGGCGGTGAGCTGGCCGGTGTCGTCGGGACGGCGGTGCCGGTGCTGGTGGCCTGGTTCGTCGGGGCGCTGACGCTGGCGACGTTCGCGGCGTACCGCAAGCGGGTGTGGACGGCGACGGCGGTGAAGCCCGAGCTGGTGCTCTGAGGCCGGCTCAGACCCAGGCCCGCAGCCGCTCCAGCGCCTCGGTGATGCCCTCGGGCGTCCCGGCGCCGGAGAAGCGGATGTAGGCGCCGCCGTCGACCGGGTCGAAGTCCTGCCCCGGTGCGACGGCGATGCCGGTGTCGGCGAGCAGCCGGTAGGTCAGGGCCATCGAGTCCTCGCCCTCGCGCAGCAGGTGCGCGATGTCGGCGTAGACGTAGAACGCGCCGTCGGCGGGGGCGAGCCGGGTGATCCCGAGCCCGCGCAGGCCGTCGAGCAGCAGGTCCCGGTTACGGCCGTAGCGCACGACGTGGGAGTCGGCCTCGGCGTAGCTCGCCCCGTCGAACGCGGCGAGCGCGGCGTGCTGGGGCAGTGCGGGCGGGCAGACGGTGAAATTGCCGGCCAGCCCCTCGACGGTGCGGCGCAGCCGCGGCGGGCACACCAGCCAGCCGAGCCGCCAGCCGGTCATCGAGAAGTACTTCGAGAACGAGTTGACCAGCACGGCCTCCCGCGAGGTCTCCCGGGCGCTGCTCGTCGCGGGGCTGCCCGGGAACGTGATGCCGTGGTAGATCTCGTCGCTGACGAGCTGGATGCCGCGCTCCTCGCAGTACGTGGCGAGCGCCGCGAGCTCGGCCGGGTCGAGGACCGTGCCGGTGGGGTTCGCCGGGCTGGCCACGATCAGGCCCTTCACCGGCTCGTCGAGCGCCTCCAGCATCTCCACGGTGGGCTGGAACCGGGTCGCCGGCCCGCACGGCAGCTCGACGACCTCGCAGCCCAGCGCGGCGAGGATGTTGCGGTAGCAGGGGTAGCCGGGGCGGGCCATGGCGACGCGGTCACCCGCGTCGAACGCGGCGAGGAAGGCCAGCAGGAACCCGCCGGAGGACCCGGTGGTGAGCACGACGTCGCCCGGGTCGACCTCCAGCTCCCGGGTGCGCCGGTAGTGCCCGGCGACGGCCTCGCGCAGCTCCGCGATGCCGGGGGCGACGGTGTAACCGAGCACCTCCGACTGCACCGCGGCGACGGCGGCCGCGCGCACGGGTTCCGGCGCCGGGGTCGACGGCTGCCCGGCCGACAGGTTGATCAGGTCGCCGTGGGTGCGGGCCCGTTCGGCGGCGGCCGCCCAGACGTCCATGACGTGGAACGGGGCGACGGCGGCACGGGCGGCGACGGTCAGGCGGGTCACGCCGCCGAGCCTAGGCGGCGGCCCCGCACGGGACCGGACCGCGCGCCCGGGCGGGAGCCCACTCCCGGGCGCGCGGTCGGTCACGAACCGGGGCGGGCGCGGGGCCCGCCCGGTGTCACTCGGCCTCGAAGCCCAGGGCGTCGACGACGGCGCCGATCTGCGCGTCGGTGTCGGCGACGGTGTCGTCGAGGTACTCGGCGACCGGGGTCAGCTCGGCCGCCTGCGCGGTGCCGGTGAGCGCCAGGGCGGCGAGCGGCGCGGCGACGACGCCACCGACGAGGGCGAGGGCGCGACGACGACGGGCCGGCTGGGGAGCGTGGGCCATGGTGATCCTCCTGTGGTTCAGGGACACCGGCTGTGCCCCTGTGCCACAGGACGATTCCTCGACGAACCGGTGGAGATCAAACCCTGGTGTCCGGTTTTACCTGCTCTTCACCATCGCCGTACATCCGCGCGGGAACGCTCTTGTCGTCCCTGCTCAGGTCCATAGGGACCAACGTCACTAGGCCATTCGACCGTAACGCCCGCGCAACATCAGGCCTGCGCGACGGGCACGCTGACCTCTCCGCGTTCGGCCTTCAGACCGATGTCGGTGCGGTGGTGCGAGCCCGCGAGGCGGACCGGCTCCAGCCGGGCGTAGGCCTCGGCACGGGCGGCGGCGAGATCGGAGCCGGTGCCCACGACCGACAGCACGCGCCCGCCGGAGGACACGACCGCGCCGTCGTCGCGGCGACGGGTACCGGCGTGCAGCACGCCCTCCCCCTCCGCGCCGGTGATGACGTCACCGAGCCGCGGGGTGGCCGGGTAGCCCTCCGCGGCGACGACGACGGTCACCGCCGACCCCTCGGCCCACTCGATCGCGGGCTGCTCGGCGAGGGTGCCGGTCGCGGTGGCGAGCAGCAGCTGCGACAACGGGGTGCGCAGCAGCGCCAGCACGGCCTGGGTCTCCGGGTCCCCGAAGCGGCAGTTGAACTCGATGACCGCCGGGCCCTGCGAGGTCAGCGCGAGACCGGCGTAGAGCAGCCCGGTGAACGGGGTGCCGCGGCGCACCATCTCCTCGGCGACCGGCGCGACGACCCGGGCGACCAGCTCGTCGGCGAGGTCCTCGCCCGCCCAGGGCAGCGGGCAGTAGGCGCCCATGCCGCCGGTGTTGGGGCCGGAGTCGTCGTCGCCGACGCGCTTGAAGTCCTGCGCGGGCAGCAGCGGCACCACGGTGGCGCCGTCGACGAGGCAGAACAGCGACGCCTCGGGCCCGTCGAGGAAGGACTCCAGCAGCGCCGGGTGGCCGGCGTCGAGCAGCCCGAGGGCGTGCGCGCGGGCCACCTCGATGTCGCCGGACACGACGACGCCCTTGCCCGCGGCCAGCCCGTCGTCCTTGACGACGTAGGGCGGGGCGAACACCGACAGCGCGGTGTCGAGGTGCGCCGGGTTGTCGACGACGACCGACGAGGCCGTCGGCACCCCGGCCGCACTCATGACGGCCTTCGCGAACGCCTTGGACCCCTCGATCCGGGCCGCCTCGGCGCTCGGGCCGAAGCAGGGGATGCCGGCCTCGCGCACCGCATCGGCCGCACCGTTGACCAACGGACCCTCCGGCCCGACGACCACGAGGTCCGCCTGCCAGGTCCGCGCCACGTCGACGACGGCACCGTTGTCGGTGACGTCGAGCCCGAGCTGCTCGGACACCGCGGCCGTCCCCGCGTTGCCGGGGGCGACAGCGAGGGCCGTCACCTCCGGGTCCTGCGCCAGAGCCACGGCGATGGCGTGCTCACGCGCACCGCTTCCCACGATCAGGATCCGCACGGTGGCCGAGCGTATCCGTGCACGTCGGACGACGGGGAACCGGTGTCCGCTCAGCCGTCGCAGCGATGCAGGTGAGCTCCGATCAGCGCGGTGACGTGGGTGGGGTGCTCCTGCTGCGGGAAGTGCCCGGTGGCCGGGAGCGTGTGGTGGGTCAGCCCGGCCCCGGCGAACCGCTCGTCGCCGCGCATGGTGGTGTCGAGCACGCAGGGGTCGTCGGCGCCGTGCACCTGCAGCACCGGCACCCCGACCGGCCGGGAGACCTCGCGGGTGAACCGGCGGCCGTCGGGGCGCACCTGGGAGCGCAGCGACCAGCGGTAGTACTCGAGGCTGCAGTGGGCGACGGTGGAGATCCGCATCGCCTCGGCGTTGCGGGCGACGGCGTCGGCGAAGTCGGTGGTGGCGGCCCACTCCGGACCCGCCCACGCGCGCATGATCCGCCCGACCCGGGCGCCGCCGTCGGCACGCAGGGAACGCTCCGGCAGCCGCGGCAGCTGGAACCCGGCCATGTAGCGGCTCGCACGGCCCTGCCCGAGTGGGTCGCACAGCACCGCGTCGCGCAGGACGACCGGGTGCGGCGCCCCGAGCCCGGTGAGCGAGACGACCAGACGCGGGTGCAGCGTGGCGACGGTCCAGCCGATCGCGGCGCCCCAGTCGTGCCCGACGAGGTGGGCACGCGGCTCCCCGAGCGCCCGGATCATCCCGGCGCAGTCACCGGCGAGGGTCCACAGGTCGTAGCCGCGGGGAGGCTTGTCGGTGTCGCCGTAGCCGCGCAGGTCGGGCGCGACGACCCGGAAGCCGGCGTCGCCGAGGGCGAGGAGCTGGTGGCGCCAGGTCCACCAGAACTCCGGGAAGCCGTGCAGCAGCACGACCAGCGGACCGGTCGGCGGGCCGTACTCGGCGAGGTGGATGCGGATGCCGTTGGCCGACACCGCGCGGTGCGTCCACGGACCGGGCACCCGGACGACCGAGGGGTCGGGTGGGGTACCGGTCGCTGCGGACACGCCGGGTCAGCCCGCGGCGGCGTGCCGCCCGGAGGTGCCGTCGGCGATCTCACGCACGTTGTCGCGGTCACCGCGGTGGCCGCGCTGGGCGAGCACCTGGGCGGAGTCCTTGAGCGAGTCGATGGTGCGCTCGGGCTTGCGGATCTTGCGGACCCGCAGGTAGCCGAGGAGACCGAACAGGCCGGCGACGAGCAGCATGAACAGGAACGTGATCCCGAAGCCCGCGGCGCGGTTGAGCCACAGCGACAGGAACTCGGCGAGGGTGAAGAACAGGTAGAACAGGCTGAACAGCCCGATCACCGCGGCGATCACGAAGAAGACGCTGCCCTGCACGCCCTTCTTCACCTCGGCCGTGACCTCGGCCTTGGCGAGCTCCACCTCCGACCGGACCAGGGTGGAGAGGTGGGTGGTGACGTCCTTCACGAGGGCACCGAGGGACGCGTCGCGCGGCCCGGGCTCGCTCGTGAGCGGGATCGAGGGCAGGACCGGCGGAACCTCCGCGTTGCCCGACTGGCTGTTGCTGGCCACCGTCTTCCCTCCTGCTGGTGCACTCGCCTACCCGGGGCGCTGAAGGTCCCCCGGACGGCCGTCGTTCGGTGAGCCGCCATCGTGCCACGGGGTCCTACGACCCGCTCGGCTACGCCACGCCGGGGACACGGCCTCACTCGTCCGGGCGGCCGCGCAGTTTCTTGATCTGTCCGCGCCGGTTCTTGGCGTCGAGCCTGCGGCGCTGCGAGCCGCGCGTCGGACGGGTCGGGCGACGGGTGCGCGGGCCCGCCGCGGTCGCCTCGCCGAGCAGGGTCGCGAGCCGCCCGCGAGCGGCCTCGCGGTTGCGGAGCTGGCTGCGGTGCTCGGAGGCGACGACGGTCAGCACGCCGTCGACGAGACGGTTCGCCAGCCGCGACAGGGCGCGGTCGCGCAGGTCCCCGGGGACGCTCGGCGAGGCCGCGAGGTCGAACGACAGCTCCACCCGCGAGTCGGTGGTGTTGACGCCCTGCCCACCGGGCCCCGAGGCGCGGGAGAACCGCCAGTGCAGCTCACGGGCGGGCACGACGAAGCCCCGCCGCACCTCGATCGGGTCGTCCACGGGCACCAGTGTCGCCGATCGGCCCCGGGTCCCGTGCGGTGTGCACGGGCCCGGGGCCGCCGGGACCGGAGGTCAGTCCTCCTTGGACTCGCTCATGCCGGACGAGATCAGGTCCATCACCGACGAGTCGGCGAGGGTCGAGACGTCGCCGACGTCGCGGTTCTCGGCGACGTCGCGCAGCAGGCGGCGCATGATCTTGCCGGAGCGGGTCTTCGGCAGCTCCTCCACGACCAGGATCTGGCGCGGCTTGGCGATCGGGCCGATCTCCTTGGAGACGTGGTCGCGGAGCGCCTTGATGGCCTCCTCGCCCTTCGCCTCGTCCTTCGAGGCGCTCCCGAGCAGGATGACGAACGCGACGATCCCCTGGCCGGTGGTCTCGTCGGAGGCGCCCACGACCGCGGCCTCGGCGACGGTCGGGTGGCTGACCAGCGCCGACTCCACCTCGGTGGTGGAGATACGGTGCCCGGAGACGTTCATGACGTCGTCGACGCGGCCGAGCAGCCAGATGGCGCCGTCCTCGTCGTACTTGGCGCCGTCACCGGCGAAGTAGTAGCCCTGCTCGGCGAAGCGCGACCAGTAGGTGTCCTTGTAGCGCTCGGTGTCGCCCCAGATGCCGCGCAGCATGGACGGCCACGGCTTGTCGAGCACGAGGTAGCCGCCCTCGCCGTTGCCGACCGGGGTGCCCGAGTCGTCGACGACGGTTGCGGAGATGCCCGGCAGCGCGCGCATGGCCGAGCCCGGCTTGGTGGCGGTGACGCCCGGCAACGGGGCGATCATCTGCGAGCCGGTCTCGGTCTGCCACCAGGTGTCGACGATCGGGCAGCGCTCCTTGCCGATCTTCTCCCGGAACCACATCCACGCCTCGGGGTTGATCGGCTCGCCGACCGTGCCGAGGACCCTGAGCGAGGACAGGTCGTACTTCGCGGGGATGTCCTCGCCCCACTTCATGAACGTCCGGATCAGGGTGGGGGCGGTGTAGTAGATCGAGACCTTGTACTTGTCGACGATCTCCCAGTGCCGGCCCTCGTGCGGGGTGTTCGGCGTGCCCTCGTAGATCACCTGGGTCGCACCGTTGGCGAGCGGCCCGTAGACGATGTAGCTGTGCCCGGTGATCCAGCCGATGTCGGCGGTGCACCAGTAGACGCTCTCGCCCGGCTTGTGGTCGAAGGTGACGTTGTGGGAGTAGGCGGACTGGGTGAGGTAGCCGCCGGAGGTGTGCAGGATGCCCTTCGGGTTCCCGGTGGTGCCCGAGGTGTAGAGGATGAACAGCGGGTGCTCGGAATCGAAGGACTCCGGCGTGTGCTGGTCGGAGGCGGAGTCGACGGCGTCGTGCCACCAGACGTCGCGGCCCTCGGTCCACGGCACGTCGGTCTCGGTCCGCTTGACGACCAGGACCTTCTCGATCGAGGTGCCCTCGACCGCCTGGTCGGTGTTCTCCTTCATCGGGGCGGGCTTGCCGCGGCGGTACTGCCCGTCGGAGGTAATGAGGACCTTGGCCTCGGCGTCCTCGATACGGGCCTTGAGCGCGCCCGGGGAGAACCCGCCGAACACGACGCTGTGCAGCGCGCCCAGGCGGGCGCAGGCCAGCATCGAGAACACGGCCTCGGGGATCATCGGCAGCTGGATGGCGACGCGGTCGCCCTTGCCGACGCCCAGCTCGGTCAGCGCGTTCGCGGTCTTGGAGACCTCGCGCTGCAGGTCGGCGTAGGTGATGGTGCGGGTGTCGCCGGGCTCGCCCTCCCAGTGGATGGCGACGCGGTCGCCGTTGCCCGCCTCGACGTGCCGGTCGGCGCAGTTGTAGGCGACGTTCAGCTCACCGCCGACGAACCACTTCGCGAACGGGGGCTGCCAGTCCAGGACGGCATCCCACTTCGTCGTCCAGTGCAGCCTGTCGGCCTGCTCGGCCCAGAACCCCTCACGGTCGGAGTCGGCGCGGTCGTACCAGTCGGCGGTGGCGTTCGCCTGCGCGGCGAACTCCTCCGACGGCGGGAACGACCTGCTCTCGGTGGAGAGTGCGCTGAGCGCAGAACTCTTCTCGGACTCGGCCATGTCCTCGTGTCCTCCTCGACGCGACGGGTCACTCGGGCCGGCGTGGCGGCCTCGGGCGCACTCGGTGTGCGCGCGTGTGTGTTATCGGACGCTAGTGAAACGTCCTGGCCCGTGCACCGTCTGTCGGGACAGGTACGGACAGGAAACGAACGACGCACCTGACCGTCCGCGCAGGTCGGGGTCCACCCCCCGGTGCGTCACGGAGGTCGGCGACACCGCCGACGGCGGACGGACGGACGTCCGGCGGTCGGTGGAGCACCACGACCGGTCGCCGAGCGGTCCACACCGAAGGGGTACTACCGGACGGTAACCGACGGGTTGGGACGATGACGCGCATGGCCCGCCCCGCAGCAGCCGATCCGCTCGCCCCGCTCGCCGCCCTCCCCGGCGTCGCCGAGGCGGTCTCCCGCGCCCGCGACGCGGCCACCGAGGTGCACAACCAGCCGGTCAACCGGCGCGGCTGGCCCGCGACGGCCGCCGAGGCCGCCCTGCGCGCGGCCCGCTCGTCCGCCGCGGTCGACGGGGCCCCGTTGCGACCGGTCACCGCCGACCACGTCTCCGACCCCGTCCTCGCGGGCGCCGTCCGGATCGCCGACGAGCGCGCCAAGCTCCTCGACACCTGGCGCCGGGCCCCCCTGCAGGGGCTCGCCCGGCTGCACGTGCTGGCCGCGGGCGACCTCGTGCCCGCCGCCGAGCACGAGCGGGTGCTGGGCAGGCCGCGCCCGGCCACGTCGGGGCGGCTCACCGCGCTGGCCGACCTGATCGGCGGGGGCACCTCGGTGCCGGCACCGGTGCTGGTCGCCGTCGTGCACGGCGAGCTGCTGACCCTCGCCCCGTTCGGCACCGCCGACGGCGTCGTGGCCCGGGCCGCGGCCCGGCTGACCGCGATGTCGACCGGCCTGGACCCGCGCGGTCTGTCGGTGCCCGAGGTGGGGTTCCTGCGCCGCACCGCGGAGTACCGGGAGGCTGCGGCGGCGTTCGCGTCCGGGACGCCCGACGGTCTGGCCCGCTGGATCGTCCACACCTGCGCGGAGTGGGAGGCGGGCGGCCGGGAGGGCCTGTCGATCGCCGCCGCGCAGTCCGGCTGAGCCCCGGACAGGAAGAAGCCGGGCGGTGCCCCGAGGGGCGCCACCCGGCCCGACGTGGGAACCGGCGTCCTGGCGTGCACTACGTGTCGTGTTGTGCGGCCTCGGCGCCCGGCGTCCCGGTTCGCAGACCCACGACGACATGCCTCCCGCGGCGTGCTCGGCGTGGACGTGATCCGGTTCCCACGTACGGAGCCCGGTCAGGGGAGACGCCTCTTCTCCTCCGAGACGCCCCTGGCCCGGCCGGGGTCCGTGGCTCCTTCGTAGACCCGGAACGTGATGCGAGCAACCCTCTCCCCGGGATGCACCGGTTCAGCAGCACAGGGTGACCGTCGACGGCCGCCGCGTGGGTGTACGACGACGCCCGGACGGCGGTCGCGCCCGGCATCCGGGCCGCGTTCCGAGCCGACACGGTCCGCGCTGGTCGCCGGTCGCCCCGCTGTCCGCACCGGCGCGGCCGGCCACGCCGCACCGGCCGGATTCCGCCACCGGGCCGCGAGACTCCGTCGATCAGTGCATCAGCGCTGTGCGACGGCGGTCGAGCAGCATTCATGTACTGATCGACGGTCGCCCCGGGGTGCACCGCACCGTCCCGCGCTCCGCCACCCGGCGGTCCGCTCACCGCGTGTCGATCAGTACATGAGCGCGGTCGCAGGATGCCCGGACAGCACTGATGTACTGATCGACGGGCGCGACGCGGTCGACGGCGCGGCAGTCGCGGCGAGGACGGGCACGGGCGCCGGACGAGCCGGGCACGGGCCGCTCAGCGCGGCCGGCGGCGCCCTGCCCACAGGCCGGCCATCACCTCAGCGGCCACCGCGGGCGGACCGGGTGACGGCCGCTCCCGCCACCAGCGCCGCGAGCACCCCGCCGACCGCAGCCGCACCGAGCAACGCCGGATCCCGCCACGGCCCGGCCGCACCGACCCCGCCGACCCCACCGGTGTCCTCGCCGGTCCCATCGGCCGCCGGGCCGGCGTGAGCACCACCCCGGGCCCCGGCCGCGAACCGGTCGGACAGCCGGTCACGCAGCCGGAACAACCGGTCCCGACGGGACGCGGCGCGCACGAACGCGAGCACCGGCCACCCCCGCTCGCGGGCGATGGCCCGCAACTCGCGGTCCGGGTTCACGACGGACGGCTGCCCGACCGCCTCGAGCAGCGGCAGGTCGGTGATCGAGTCGGTGTAGGCGGCACACCGCACGAGGTCGAGTCCCAGCTCCGCGGCGATCTCCCGGGCCGCGACGGCCTTGCCCTCGCCGTAGCAGTAGAACGCGATCTCCCCGGCGTAGCGGCCGTCCTCGACGTGCATCCGGGTCGCCCGGAAGCGTGCGATCCCGACCAGCTCGGCGATCGGCTCGACGACCTCCAGCCCCGACGCCGACAGCAGCACGATCTCCGCCCCCTGCGCGCGGTGGTGCTCGATCAGCCGGACCGCCTCGGGGTAGACGAGCGGGCCCACGATCTCCTGCAGCGTCTCGGCGACGATCGCACGGACCCGCGCCACCTCCCAGCCCTGGCAGATCAGCACCATCCGCCGGCGCAGGGTGTCCATCGTGGACGCGTCCGCCCCGGCGAGCACGAGCAGCAGCTGGGCCCAGGCCCCGCGCAGGACGGTCGCGCGGTCGATCAGACCGGCGCGGGCGAACGGACGCGCGAACGCCAGCGCACTCGACCCGGCGATGATCGTGTTGTCGAGATCGAGGAACACCGCCTGGGGGACGGCGGCACCGGCGGTCCGGTCCGGTGCGACGGGGGCTGTGGAGGACTCGGGCACGACGTCCAGCCTGCCCGAACCGGGACGCGCCCCGTCCCCGGTCCCCGGCTCCGTGCACACTCCGCCGACCGTCGGCCCCACGGTGGGCGCCGCCCGTCCCCGCACCGCCCGGCCGGGGGTACGGGCAGGCCGATGAGCAGGAGCGGAGAGTAGCCGTCCGTACGCGACCGGTCGCCCGGACGCGCTCACCGGTCAGTGGCACAGTTCACCCCGTCGGCGTCAAGAGCGACATCGTCGCCGGTACCGGTCGGCGCAGCCCACGGCCGGAGTATGGGCGCGACCGGCATGTTCCGGCTACAGTTGACCGAGCTCGGACGTGGTCCGAGCGGGTTCAGCTCGACCCCCCGGGGCTGAACCGCCCGACGGCCCCCGCCAATCCCCCCTGGCGGGGGTCGTCCTACGTCCGGGTCGGGACGACACGGTCGTGTCGGTCGCCCGCCTCCCCGGTGCGCTCCCCGCCGCTCCGGTGCCGCTCCCCGGTGGCGCGCCCGCGAGGGCCCTCCCCCGTGCTCCATCCTCCCGCACGGCACCGACGGAACCGGCGGGTTGTCCACAGGTCGGGCCGTTTCCCCGAAGTTGTCCACAGGCCCGCGATCGGGGCCGGCGGGGCGCTCCCGGGACCGCACGCTCGACACCGGGGCCCGCACCGGCGGGCCGGTGTGGAGGACGACGCGATGGACCGGCGCTGCCTGATCGTGGCCGACGATCCCGAGCTGCTCGACGCGCTGCTGCGGCTCGCCGCGGCCGCCGACATGGACGCCCAGCGCGCGGTCGACGCGGCCGACGCCCGCCGTGCCTGGGCCCGCGCACCCGTCGTGCTGCTCGACCGGGCCGGGGCCCGGCGCTGCGGCGAGGCCGGATTCCCACGCCGCGACGGCGTCGTGATCACCGTCCCCGGCGAGCCCGCCGCGGAAGACTGGCGGATCGCGGTCGCCCTCGGCGCGGACCGGGTCGTGCAGCTCCCCCAGGGCGAGGCCGGGCTGGCCGAGATCCTCGCCGACGCCCGGGAGCGCGCAGCGGGCGACGGGCGGGCCGGCCGGGTGCTGGCCGTGGTCGGCGGCAGCGGTGGGGCGGGCGCCTCGGTGCTCGCCACCGCCGTCGCGCTGACCTCCGCACGGGCCGGGGAGTCCGCCCTGCTGGTCGACTGCGACCCGCTCGGCGGCGGCCTCGACCTGATGGTCGGGCTGGAGCAGGAGGCCGGACTGCGCTGGCCGGAGCTGTCGGTCGGCGACGGCCGGGTGCGCGCCGCGGCGCTGCACGCCGCGCTGCCGCGGGCCGGGTCCGGGCGCACCGCGTTGTCGGTGCTGTCCTGCGCGCGCTCCCCGCACGGCCCCGAGCCGGCCGCGGTCACCGCGGTCCTCGACGCCGGGCGCCGCGCGGGCGGCACCGTCGTGTGCGACCTGCCCCGCTATCCCACCGACGCCGCCCTCGCGGCTCTCGGCACCGCCGACCTGACCGTCCTGGTGGTGCCCGCCGGGCTGCGGTCGTGTGCCGCGGCCGCCCGGGTCGCGGACGTGCTCGCCGAGCACGCCCGCGCCGTGGAGCTGGTCGTGCGCGGCCCGTCCCCCGGCGGCATCACCCCCGACGAGGTCGTCGCCTCCCTCGGGCTGTCGTTGCTCACGACCATGCGCCCGGAGCGGGACCTCGCCGGTGCGCTCGAACGGGGATGGACGCCCGGCTCCGGGCGGGGCCCGCTCGCCACCGCGGCCCGGACCGTGCACGAGCGCCTCTCCGGCGCGGCGGGCTCCCGGCGGGCGGCGTCGTGAACCCGCTGGTCGACCGGGTGCGGGCCCGGCTTGCCGACGCCGGCGGCGAGACCGGACCGGCCGCCGTCGCCGCGGCGGTGCGGGCCGAGTCCGGTGGGGTCGCCTCCGACCTGGACGTCCTCGCCGCGCTCCGCACCCTGCGCCAGGAGTTCACCGGAGCGGGCCCGCTCGATGCGCTGCTGCGCGACCCGGCGACCACCGACGTGCTGGTCACCGCGCCCGACGCCGTCTGGGTCGACCGCGGCGACGGGCTGCGCCGCACCGGCATCGTCTTCACCGACGAGGCCGCGGTCCGGCGGCTCGCCCAGCGTTTGGCGCTCGCCGCGGGCCGCCGTCTCGACGACGCGAGCCCCTGCGTCGACGGCAGGCTCCCCGACGCCGGGGTCCGGCTGCACGCGGTCCTCCCACCGGTGGCGGCCGCCGGGACCGCGATCTCGCTGCGGGTGCTGCGCCCCGCCGGACACGACCTGGCCGCGCTACGGCGGACCGGCACCCTCGACGCGACCGGCGAGGCACTGCTGCGCGCGATCGTCGCCGCCCGGCTGGCCGTGCTCGTGGCCGGTGGGACGGGCAGTGGCAAGACCACGCTGCTCAACGCACTGCTGGGCGCGGTCGCCCCGGGCGAGCGGCTGATCACCGTCGAGGACGCCGAGGAGCTCTCCCCGTGCCATCCGCACGTCGTGCGGCTGGTCGCCCGACCGCCGAACATCGAGGGCTCGGGTGGGGTGCCACTGCGCGAGCTGGTGCGTCAGGCGTTGCGGATGCGGCCGGACCGGCTGGTGGTCGGCGAGGTCCGCGGGGCCGAGGCACCTCGCGCGTGGGGTTACCGCCTTCGACCTGCCGTTCGCCCTGGAGCTGGCCGACGTCGCCTGACCGGCCCCGGACACGCCGAAGGGCGCCCTCGACGCTGGGGGCGCCCTTCATCGGTTTCAGGCCGCTCCGCCGCCCGGCGGGCCGCCGCGCCGGAACCAGCTGAACCAGCTGCGGAACAGCTCGGCGAGTGCCTTGAGGATCGCCGGACGGTGCTCCGGGGTCGCGTCCTGCAGGCACATCCGGAGGGCCACGAGGCCGATGATCCCGATGATGAGGATGCCGCCGAGCGCACCAGCGATGTACATCATGGGATCGGGGGTAGACGCAGCGAACTGCGCAAGGCTTACCATGGACTGGCTCCTTGTTCGATGAGACGAGCGAGCGAGTCAGCGGATGAGGGCGGTTTCGCCGCCAAGTGAAGTGCCGTCCTCATCCGCATCTCCCCGGACCGTCCCGGGCCCGCGAAGTGATCATCAGCTCTCCTCCGCCATCTCCTCGCGGTGCGCGTCGTCCCACTCGCGAGACAGCTGCCACTTGTCAGCCTCAGGCAGGCGCTCGAAGCGCTCCGTCGCGTCCTGGTCCTCGTCCGCCTCGTCATCGTCGAACAGGCCCACCTCGGCCTCGCTGGACGCGGGCGACGTCGTGTCGACGTTCCCGAGCCGGTACTGGCCCCTGCCGACCTTGATGAGCTGGCCCTCCTTGGCCATCTTGGACAGCAACGAGCGCGTGGTTGCCGACTGGGAGTCCACCCCCATGGCCAGCACTCCGTCGACGATCTCTGACGTCCCGAAGACCTCGTTCTTCTGGCCGACGAACTTGAGAACCGCCTCGCGGGTGTTCATCGGCTGCACGTTCCACGACAGCTTCGCGTCGACGGCGACGGTCTGCGACGCCTGGACCTTCTGGGCCAGCTCGGCGCCGATGCCCTCGGCGTCGTCCGGCTGAGCAAGACCCCACCCCTGCAGCAGCTGTGCAAGGTGGCGAGCCTGGGGCAAGATCGCCTTCCGCTCTGCATCCAGCTCCGCCTTCCGGCGGTCGAGCTCGGCATCCTCCTCGTCGATGCGGACCATGTCGGCCAGCACCTCGCGCGCGGCCGCCGCGATGTGCTGGGTGGCCGCCTGCCAGCGCTCGCTGGACGACCGGTTCGACTCGGACATGAGCGACAGCATGACAGGTCGTCCCGACACCGCGCCATCCCGCCCCCAACTCTCGTTGGGACCCCCTCTTCGCCCCCCGCAGCGGGGGGTCAAGAGTGGCGCCGAGGTCACCCGTTCCGGTATACGCGCCTGCGGCGCGCGCAGGCGCATACGGGCGCGCGCCGAGCAGTCGCACAAGCGCGTCTGCCTGCTGCGTTGTGCACGTTCGCGGATCCGTCCACACCTGTGGACAACTCTGTGGGGGGTGCCAATTGCATGTTGATAACCCCGCGCGGGACGGAGTTGTCCACAGCATCCACAGCTTCGATCCCCGGAACTGTCGGGGGCGTGTGGTATGAGGCTTCGAGACCGGCTTTGCGTAGCCGTTGCGGGACCGGCTACGCAGGTCTGCGGGAACCCACACCGAGCTGCGGAAACGTGCGACAGAACAGATCAACACGCCTCGTCTTCGCGACGCGACGACGGCGTGTCGACCTGGCCTCGTACGGCTGTTGTGGGGACGCGCTTTCCCAACATCATGACCCCGACATGTCGTTTGGCGACTCCATCTGCCACCTCCGCACGATCCAGGGTGGTGTGGAAACCGGCCCGGGTCATGTGGTATCGGCCCGGCGCCGACGACGTAACGAAGACCAGCGCAACGCCGACCGGCTGATCGTGGCGAAGCACCCGAGGACGTACGGCGTCGGCGATCCGGTGGTCGACAACAGAACCGGGAAGACCCGCGGTAGAACGGGGAGAGTCGTCGGCATCGCGAGCCTGCGCGAGGACGGCAAGACGAAGCCGTTCTACCGGATCGACTTCGGCCGCTACGAGCTACACCTGACCGCAGATGAGATCGAGCCGGATATCTCGTCGACCAAGCGATAATAGTTCTGCATGATCTTGGGCGTCTGTGCCATAGTCCATCTCGGCGCCGGGCGACCGGAGCCACCGACACCGAGCCGCAGGAGCGTCGAGGGGTCGGGCAGCATGAGTCGGGCCCTTGGCTGGGAGGCCAAGGAGCGGCACCAGCAGGTGTCGGCCGACCTAAATCGGCGTAAGCGCAATGAAGAAGCCCTGGCCGGGTAGCCCCTTGAGGCAGTGACCCTCGAAGGCCAGATCCAGCCGAGTGTTGCACAGCCAGGCCCCCGCACAGGGGGTTTCGGAGCTGTGCGCGCTCGGCTCTTCGTCGTTCCTCACCACCGAGAGGAACGCACCATGTGCAACCCCGTCGAGGACGCAGCCCGCGCCCTCAACGACGCCATGAACGAACCCGTCCATCCACATGGAGACGCTCGGAAGCGAGAGCTGGCCGAGAGTGCCTCACGGACCTTCGATCGGATGAAGGCATTCGGACTCGACGTCGTTGCTGAACAGCCCGGTATTCGTCAGGGCGATCTGGTCGACCTGCTGGTGGATGAGTTCGGGGACGAGCCGGATGTTCAGCGGGATGTCTTCGGTGGCTTTCATGCTGCCGTCGCCGCTGTGACCGAGGCATCGTCGATCGGTCCGCACTACGATCAAGACAACGAGCCGCTCTACCCCCAGGGCGCCGACCCTCGGACCTGCGTCGGTTTCCTCCCTGCGGGAACGCGGATCTATCTGGTCGCAACCGTGATCCGATCGCTCAGTTACCAGCACGACGAGCGTCCGGTCGAGATCGCCCTGGAGCGCGGCGGCACCTTTATCTGCGTCCAACTGCCGGGCAGCACCAAGGCCCTGCTTCACCGCTGACCGGCTGCCGGCCACCCCGCAGGTAAATCCCGACCCCGGGCGCTGCCCGTTCTGGAAGGCGCCCGGGGTCGGGCGACCGTGCGCATGTGCACAAGTCGGCAGTCACATGATTCGATTATCGAGGAACAACAAGAACCGCACACAGCGGCGAATAGTCGTCATAGCTAGCCAGCGATAAGAAGTGAAGCGACCGGACCACGAGGGTTCGGTGGAGGCCGATACCGGCGCTGGTGAACGGACCGAGGTGGAACCGGCCGAGCGATGTGATGGGGAAGGACCCCGTCGCGCGCCTGGCCGTTCGCTGCTCCTACAGAGGAGCCAAAGTGACCACCTCGTCGTCGTCCGACCTGGTCGAGGCGCTGCGTCCCAGTACGCGGGCGCTCCCTCAGAATCGCCTGCCCTGCCCGGTCGAGGGCTGCATCAAGCCCCGTCGAACCCGCGGGCTCTGCGCCAACCACTACCTGCGCGCTCTCCGGGCCGAGAAGCGTCGCGCGGCTGCTGGGAAGCCGTCGTGACCTGCGGGGGCACCGAGTACCAGGACGCGTCCGCGAGTTCGACGGAGGCCAAGCGAGAGGGCCGGACGGCGGTGTCGTGGGGGCGGTCCCCCAGCCCGTCGCGCCATCGGCGCCTGCTGGCGCTGCTGATGGGCCCCGGACAGGACGACGCCCCGGGACGAGGAACCCGGGGCGCCGATCTCGCCTGTCCAACGAGCGCATCCGAGGCCGAGAGGATCCGGTGCGTCCCCGAGGAAACCACGCCGAATCGAGTCGGCGGTAGCTCGGGATAAGCGAGAGGCCCCGCCCACTCCCCGGGCGGGGCCCCACTTCGCCATGTTCTCTCGACCAGAAAGAATTGGTACACCTAGTGAACCACATCGGTAACGATTCTCGCAGCTCCGCACAGTTCGACGGCGCTTCTGTTGCCCGCGCAGCCATCCGGCGCGAATGGATCCCAGTCCCAATCGATCCGGACAGCAAGCGTCCCTCGACGAAGTGGAAGGAGCCTGCGGACTGGATCGACGATCCCTCAGTCGTGAAGCAGGTTTGGGGGCCTGGCGGTACGCATGAGGGGCACGGGGTCGGCATCCTCACCGGCCCGTCCGGGCTCAACGTTCTGGACCTGGACACCAAGAACGACGGCGAGGGCGCCCTGGCCGACCTCGGTCACAAGATCGGCGAGACGCTGGTCCGGCGCACACCCTCCGGCGGTTTGCACGCGATCTATCGCGCCCAGGCCGGTCCGATTAAGTCGTCGGCCAGCGAGATCGGTCCGGGGATCGACACCCGTGGCCAGGGCGGCATGTTCATCTGGGCGATGCCCGATCGGGCCTACGAGACCGTCGAGGACTTCGACCCCGCCGACACCCCGGACTGGCTGTACGAGGCCACGGGAACGGTCTCCGGGGGGCTGGACGAGTTCACGCCCAAGGACTTCGCGACCGTCGAGGCCGCGCGGGCCTACGTCGAGCCTGCGCTGCGGGCGCTGCGCGACGCCGCGGAGGGCAACCGGAACGAGCTGGTGCGCGACGCCGCGCTGTGCGTCGGCCACTTCGGCGACGAGTTCTGGAGCCTCGACGAGGCCCGCGAGATGGTCCTGGACGCGGCCATCGACTGCGGCGCCGCCGACGAGGACGACACCCCGGCGACCCTGCGCAACGCCCTGCGGGACGCCCGCGCACAGGGCACGCACCGGCTCGCCCCGGTCAGCCCGAGCAACGGCTCCTGGGGGTTGGTCGACCTCGCCCCCGTCCTGGCCGGGGATGTCGAGGTGCCGAGCCCGACGGTTCTCGCTCGATCCGACGGCGAGCACCTGCTGTACCCCGGGTCGATCCACTGGGTGTTCGGTGAGCCCGAGTCCGGCAAGTCCTGGGTCGCCCTGGCCGCCTGCGTCGAGCAGATCCGGGCCGAGCGCCACGTCCTGTACCTGGACTACGAGAACGGCGCCGTCGAGCTCATCGCCCGCCTGACCCAGTTCGGGCTCAGCCCCGACGAGATCGGTCTCTACTTCCACATGCTGGAGCCCGAGACCCGGCTCGGCCAGGGGGAGGCCGAGCAGTACGCGGCGCACCTGCAGGCGCTTCGACCCGCGGTGGTCGTGCTCGACGCCTTCACCGAGGTCGCCGACATGGAGGGCCTGAGCCCGAACGACGCGGAGGCGGTCAGCCGGGTGGTGCGGTTGTACCTCAAGCCCGCTGAACGCGCGGGCGCCGCCGTGGTCGTCATCGACCACGTCGTCAAGGACACCGACCGGCGCGGGCTGTGGCCCTCCGGCTCGCAGCACAAGAAGTCCGCGGTCTCCGGGGCCGCGTACCTGGTGCGGATGCGTGACCAGTTCGCCCCGGGACGCTGCGGTCGCGCCGAGCTGGTCGTGGCGAAGGACCGGCGAGGCAAGGTCCGCGCCATCTCGTCGGACAAGCAGGCCGGGACTTTCATCCTGGACTCGGACTCCGACGGCTGCACCTGGCGGATCGCTCCCGGCTCCCCTCGCGCCACCTCGACCGGCACCACGCAGTTGCCGGGCAAGGCGGGCGAGGTCGTCCAACACCTCGACCGACTGGGCGCCGCCACGGACGTGGGGTACCGGAAGGCCCGGACCCTCGTCGAGAAGGACGTGCCGGGGTTCTCCGCCTCGAACGCAGCGTTCGAGGAAGCCGTGAAGCACCGCAAGGAGATCCGGCGTCAGGCGCTGTCCAGCGTGGACCCGTGACCGCCCCGGAGCGCGGGGCGTCCCGGGGCGGTCACGGGGCGGTCGTCCGGGGCGGTCCGCGGGGCGGTCCGGGGCGTGTCGGGGCGTCCCGGGGCGGTTCCGGGGCGGTTCCGCCCCCAACGCCCCCCGGTCCAAGAGGACCGGGGGCGGAGGGACGCCCCGCCGGAAATACGAATCGCGGGAAATGAACGAGAGCGCACAGCAATGCTTCGATAATTGGGATCGCATTGGGAGGGGAAATGATGGAACAGAATCGCGAGATCGCGATGGCCCGGCCGTTGGGACTCGGCCCGGCGGCCTGCCTGCTGGCGCTGGCCGGGCTGCTGTTCGCGCTGGTCCCGGCGACCGGGCTGCTCGGGGTTTCGGCCGCGCTGATCCTCGGGGCGCACCGGCTGTGGAACCGTCCGTGAACGAGCCGACGGAGCTGATCCAGCTGGGACTGAAGCCGTCGCTGCGGGAGCGGCTGCAGGCGGAGGCGGACCGGCGCGGGTTGCCGCTGCGCACGCTGATGCGGTCGATCCTGACCGAGCGGATGAACGAGCAGGACGCGGTGCGGCACACCAAGCCCCTGCTGGGTCCGAAGCCCGTGGTCCCGCCGCCCCCGGACGCGTCGTGAGCGCGGGGCCGGCACTCGGGGCCGGGTGGGGGACGCGAGTCGCTCCCCGGGGACGGGAGACACCAGGACGGGCCATCGCCGTCCCGGTGCCGCACAGCACGGGTGCGTGGGTGGGCCTGGCGCTGGTCGGGGTGGGCGTCGCGACCGCGGTACTGGTGCTGGCCGTCCTGGTCGCGGTCGTGGCGCTGCTCGTCCTCGGGGTCGGCGCCCTCGTAGCCAGTCGCCCCTCGACCGAGGAAGGACACGATGACGACCACTGCTGGTGAGCGCTGGGCCGTCGCGGATAGCCGCGAGCTGGACGCCCAGATCATCGACGAGCGCCGCCTGGCCGCCGGGATGCGCGGCCGGTCGACGCGCCGGTGCGCCATGGAGGTGCGCCCCGCGAAGTCCCGCAGGTTCCGGTGTCGCGGTCGTGCCGTCCACGGCTCGGACTACTGCGTGAAGCACCTGGAGGGCAAGCGATGACCCGCCTGGTCCGAGGGGCGACCGTGGCGAGCGTCGCGCTGGTCGCGCTCGTCGCCGCCGTCGTCTCCTACGCCCACATCTACGAGCTGGCCGAGCGGTCCGGTGAGGGGTGGCGGGCCGCCCTGGTGCCGCTGTCGGTCGACGGGATGCTGCTGGCCTCGACGCTGGCGATCGTCGACCGGCGCCGGGTGCGCCGCCCCGTCGGGTGGGTGCCGTGGTTCGGGCTGGTGCTCGGGATCGTCGCGTCGCTGGCCGCGAACGTCGCCGCCGCGCAGCCGACGGTGGAGGCCCGGCTCGTCGCGGCCTGGCCGCCGGTCGCGCTGGCGGTCTCGATCGAGGTCGCGGCCCTGGTCCTGCGCGGGACCACCCCGGTCCGACCCGTAGCCGCACCGGTCCGGGAGACCACCTCGGTCCGACCCCGGACCACCCCGGTCCAGCCCAACCCGGGACCGGTGGACCAGTCCGACCTGGACCGGGTGCGTGCGCTGGCGGACCGGACCGGTTCGCGACCGTCGGGCCGAGCAGTTCGGTCCGAGCTCGGTGTGGGGGCGGTCCGGGCGCGGGCGCTGCTGGAGGAGTTCGACCGGTCCGGCCCGAGGCGGGCCGCCTGATGCCCCGCAGGCCCGACCACTACCCCGTCGGTGGGTGGCCGACCAAGCGCGAGCTGGTCTTCGTCCGGATGAACGGCTCCTGGCTCGTCGCGAGCGGCTATCCGATGATGCTGTTCGCCGACGGCCAGCCGTACCGGACCTGGCGCAACTGGCCCGGCGATCTGGAGTTGGGGACGCTGCGTCCCCGCGGCTGCACCGGGCGCCTCGTCCAGATCGAGGAGGCCATCGCCTACACCGGCGAGGCCGGGATGCTGCGGGAGTTCGGCGCGACCGTCGCGCACGTCTGCCGCCGCCTGCACCACGTCGAGCTGTCGGACTGGTGCTGGTGTGACCGGTGCTTCGCGCATCGCAACCTGGAGCGCGGCTCGTGACCAGGTGCGGACCCCTGCGGCCTGCAGAGCCTCTGCAGGCCCGACCCGCGGACGCCCCGCAGAGGGGTCCGGGCGGTTGCCGGCAGATCGTGCGGGCCGAGCCTCTGCAGCCTCTGCACCCCGTCCGACCTGCGACGGAGCTGCTCGTGGGGCCTCTGCAGACCCGCAGAGCCTCTGCACACGACCTCGGGTTTCCCGAGGGATCGGAGTCCCCCGCTCGGGTTACCGCGCGGGTAAATCGAATGGAGACCGAGATGACCAACGAGCACGACGCCCGGACGGCGCAGCTGCTGGCCGCCTGGGAGAACCAGTACCCCACCACGACCCTGTACGAGCCCGGAGACGCCGCGGAGAGCGCCGAGGAGGCGGCGGGGCGTCGGCTCGCCCAGGAGGCCCTGGAGTCGACGGGTGCCGCACAGTACGGCCAGCCGCTGACCCCCAGCACCCTGTCGCTGACCCGCGGGCTGGCCGCCCGGGACCGCCTGCGCACCCTGCGCCACGAGCTGCACCGCGCCCAGACCGACTTCGACGGCGGGGACGTCTCGACCCTGGAGCGCGACGTCCTCGACGCTACGGACCAGGTCGTCGAGCTGGAGCGGTCCGGCCGGGCCGACGAGGTGATCGAGCTGGACCGCCAGGGCCGATCCCGGACCATCTACGGCCCGTCCGTGGTCTCCCCGTTCCGACCGGTCCACTGAGGAGAACGACATGCCCCTGTACTTCAAGCTGGGACCGCGCCCCCGCCCCGTGGTCGAGCTGGACCGCCGGACCATGGTCCGCCAGACCGCTATGCAGTACCTCCCGGTCTCGGAGGAGCTGACCTCCGAGGAGCTGTCGGTCCACGAGCTGGATCACCGCCTGAACAGCCAGCGCGCCGCGGTCCGTCGCCTGACCAAGCGCCTGTCGAAGACCGACGGGGACTACGGCGGTCCAGCCTCGGACAAGGATCGCGCTCGGACGGAGCACGAGCTGCGCGACACCGAGCGGCGGATTCCCCGCACCGAGGTGCTGCTGGCCGACGCACAGCGACGAGTCGCGATGCTCCAGGCGGTGATGGCGGGCAAGCAGACCGACGACCGGCTCGGGCCGCCGCCGCAGTGGTTCCTCGACAGCCGGGCGCCCGCGGAGCCCGACCAGGAACTCGGGGACGACCCGATGGACCCGGAGGCCCGCGGCGTGGTCGCGCAGGTGCAGGACCGGGTGGTCGCGGTCGCCCAGCACCTGGACCGGCTCGGGATCCCGACCGACATCGGGCGGGGCAAGGTCCGGCAGCTGCTCGGCCAGCGCGACCCGGGCTACCGGATCGGGGACGCCCCGCTGTCGGCCGCCATCCGGCACCGGCAGGCCAGCTGATCCGTCGGGGGCGCCGGAACCCGCACGGCGCCCCACCCTCTCAGCGGTCACGCAGAATCTCCTCGTCGACATCATCACCATCGGCGGTCGCGTGGCCGTAGTAGTAGTTGTTGGTGACCCGGTTGCCGTCGCGTCTCGCCCCCGAGTTCCACGGGTGGCCGCGTTCGACGTCGTCTGCGAGACCCGACCGTCCTTCCAGTTCGAGCTGCCGCTCCTCCTCATCCTGCTCGTTCCGGTAGTAGTCATCGTTGTCGATCTCGGTCGACCGCAAGCGAATTGCGCGATCCACCTCGCGGTCCCTCTCTCGACTCTCCGCAAGCTGCTGGAAGTACTCCTTCACATCACGATTCGCGGTAGTGGACGCGCGGCCAAGCAAGATCGAAATCGAGGCGGGCACCGCACCTGTGACGGTCGTGAAGATGCCAACGTCGGGCATCCCGAACAGAAGCCCCGCCGCCGCGCCGCCGATGATTGCCGCCGCAGCGCCGATACCGGCGACCAAGCTTGCCATGAAGGCCCGATTACTGCGAGCTTCCGCCCCTCGGATTAGCGCCAGGTAAAGCTGCTCTACCTCGCCGCGATCAGTCGCAGCGAGGATCAACTCCCGATTCGTCTCACGACGATCACGATTTCCGCGCCAGACCAACCAGGCCGACGAGCCAGAGGCGCCGAGAGCCGCTCCCGTAGTCACCGCAGAGATCGCCTGTGCTGCAGACGTAGGCACTCCCGAGTCAACGGCCGCTGCCACGATCACAGTCATCAGCATGACCCGTTCATCGCCTACCAGGTCGCTGGCGCTACGGCGAACGGCGTAGATCATCAGAACTGTGGAAGGACCGGTTACCCGAATTGGGGATCCACGCACCACGGGGAACCCGCGATAATTGTCGAGTGGATTCCGTCCTGATTCGATTGTCTTACCAACGAGGTAAGAATGGAATCGGGGAAATGCTCGAAGTTCGCAAGATCTACCGGCAGGCGTTCGCCGACGCCTGGGCCGAGAACACCCAGGGCGGACCGATGTCACCCGCCGAGGCGCGGGAGGCGCGCGACTACGCCCGCGAGTACGCCGAGAACGAGCTGGAGGCCGCCTGGGCGCTGCGCGGCCAGGGGTGCCCCGTCGGGCACCTGTGCGAGAGCTGCGGCGGCCAGCACGAGGACCTGCGGGTGGTCACCGTCGAGACCACCGTCGGCCAGGTCTGCGTCACCACCTGCCCGACGTGCATCCCGGCCGCCCCGCGGACCGCGCGGGCCCTGGCTCGGTTCGTCGCCCAGCACCGCTTGCACCGGGGGCGGGCGTGAGCCGCCCGGCGACCGACCGGGCCCTGCTGGCCGAGGCCGTCGGCCGGATCCGCGAGCACGCCGCCCGCCTGTCGCCCGAGCGAGCCCAGTACCTGCTCGACACCGCCGACGAGATGCAGCTGACCGACCCGTCGATCGACGACCTGTCAATCGAGGTGCTGGCCGCCCTGATGGGCCGGACCCGCGAGGAGAACCAGTGAACACCGCGAACCTGCGCGCCGGGCTGTACGCCCGCGTCTCCACCCGCAACCAGGTCGGCGAGGACCGCACCTCGATCCCGGACCAGCTACGGCGCAACCACGAGGTCTGTGCCCGGGAGGGCTGGCAGGTCGCGGGCGAGTACGTCGACCCCGGCATCTCCGGCGAGCAGCTGGAGGCGCGCCCGGAGATGATGCGGTTGCTGGCCGACTGCGAGGCCGGGCGGCTGGACGTCGTGGTCGCGATCGACCTGGACCGGGTGGCCCGCGACGAGCTGGTGTTCGCACAGATCTTCCACCGGCTGGACCGGGCCGAGATCGCCGTGCACGCCGACGCGACGTTGTACGACCCGGAGAACCACTCCCAGCTGCTGACCCGCGGCATCAAGGCGGTCGTCTCCTCGCACGACAAGCGCGCGCTGGTCGCGAAGATGGCGAAGGGCCAGCGTGCCCGCGCCTTGGCCGGAGGGTGGCCCGGCGGCACCCCGCCCTACGGCTACCGCCTGGTCTGGCCGGAGTCGGACGGGCGCAAGCCGCTGGCCCAGGTCGCGCTGGACGAGGCCGAGGCCGAGATGCTGCTGTGCGCCGTCGACGCGATCGTCGAGGAGGGCCTGACGACCGGCCAGGCGTGCGAGCGGCTGAACAGCCTGGGCTACCGCACCCGCGGCGGCACCCACGGGCGTGGCGGGCGCGACGGCGACGGCGGCCGGTGGACCCACCAGAACCTGCGCCGGGTCCTGTCGGCCCAGGCACTGCTCGGTCGGGTCTTCTGGGGCAAGCCGACCGGGCGCGGCGACCATCGCACCCGGGTCCGGCGCGACGGCACCCCGAAGTTCGGCGAGACCGTCATGGTGCAGCTGGAGCCGCTGGTCGCCGAGGAGCGGTTCGAGGCGCTGCAGGCGGCACTGGCGCGACGGGCCTACGGCGACAAGGCGCCCGCGAAGATCTATCCGCTGACCGGCGCGGTGTCGGCGTGCGGCCGGGGGCGGCTCGGCGGGGTGTACCGGCGCGACCGCGACCTGCGCCAGTACCGCTGCAACCGCGCGAAGTGGCAGTCCGACGGCTCCGAGCGCTGCGACTGCCCGCGGCTGGACGCGACCGCGCTGGAGGACCGGGTCTGGACCGAGGTGTGCGCGTTGCTGGCCGACCCGGCACGGCTGCTGGCGATGGCCGACGAGTACCTGGGGGTGCGGGTCGACGCGGCGGCGGGCGAGACCGACCGGCTCGGGCGGCTGGACCGGCAGATCGCCGAGCTGCAGCAGGCCCGAGTCCGCGCCACCACCGACGCGCTCAAGGCCGGGCTGGACCCGGAACTGCTGCGCGCAGCGGTCGAGGGCATCGAGGGCGAGCTCGCCCAGCTGACTGCTGACCGCGAGCGCCTGGAGGCGGTGCGGGCCGACGCGCACGCTGCGGAGGAGCGAGCGACGGCCATCGGGCGCCTGGCAGAGCGCGCGGCGGACCGGCTGCCCGGGATGAGCCCGACCGAGCAGCGCGAGGTGCTCGGGCTGTTGGGAGTACGGGTCACCGTGCTGGACGACAGCCTCTCCCCCGCACTGCGCATCGAGGGCGAGCTGCCCGGCGGCGCGGACCTGTTCCCGACCACGGCGGGTGACCTCGACGGCCAGGGCGCCCAGGCCGACGGGGATGCCGATCACTCCTCGTGTGGTGACCTCGACGACGAGGGACCGAGGTGTGCGACCTGCTGGCCGCGATGAACACCGGTCACGACGGCGGCGGCTGCACCGTGCACGCCAACTCGGTCCGTGAGATCCCGGCCCGGATGCGCGCGCTGGCCGGGCTCGGCGGGATGTCCCCCGCCGCGCTCGACGGGCAGCTGGCCGCCGCCGTCCAGGTCGTACTGCACATGCGACGCCGCCCCGGCGCCGGCCGGACGCTCGACGAGATCGGCGTGCTGGGCCGCTCCGACGACGGCACCCCCCGCGTCACCGCCGCCTGGAGCCGCGGCAGCGGAGCCGGACCGGGCCGCGACGAGCTCGCCACGCTGCTGCGCGAGCGCGGGGTCGGTGTGCCGTGCTGACCGCACTGCCCGGGACGCCGCAGGGCGTGGCGGTCCCCACCCTGCTCGCGCTGGCGGTGCTGACACTGCCCGCGGCGCCGGGCCGTTCCCGGTGGCGGGCACTGACCGGTACCGGCACCGGCCTCCCGACAGCCCGGCGGCTCGCTCCGCCGTTGCCGCTGCTCGCCGCGCCGCTGGGGTGGCTGCTCCTGGGCCCCGCCGGTGCGGTGTGCGCGGCGGGGGTGGCCTGGGGGGTGCGGCGCCGGGTCGCCGCACGCCGCGCCGCGGAACGGGCCGGGTCGACGGCGGCGGAGCTCGCCGATGCGCTCGCCCGGATCACCGACGAGCTGCGCACCGGCGCGCACCCGGCGGCCGCGCTGGCCGGGAACGTGCACGACGGGCCACTCGCCCGCGCGCTGCTCGAGCCGGCCGCGGTCGCCGCGCGGATCGGTGAGCCGGTACCGGAGGCCCTGCGCAGAACGGCGCGGGGCCCCGCCCGGCGCGACGTCGAACGGGTCGCCTCGGCCTGGGAGCTCGCCGACACCCACGGTGCTCCGCTCGCCGACCTGCTCACCGGTCTGCTCGACGACATCCGCTGGCGGATCGCGCACGGCGCCCGGGTGCGGGCCCAGCTCGCCGGGCCCCGGGCGACGGCGTCGGTGCTGACCGGATTGCCGTTGGCCGGGATCGGTCTCGGGCAGCTGATGGGCATCGCGCCGCTGACCGTGCTGCGCACCGGCCTGCACGGGCCGGCGCTGCTGCTGACCGGGGTCGTCCTCACGGTCGCCGGGGCGGCGTGGGCCGACCGGATCCTGCGTGCGGCGGTGCCGACGTGACGGCGGTCGCGCTCGGGCTCGCCGCGCTCGCACTGGCCGTCGGCGGCGGGCGTCCCGGGCCGGGACGGCTGCGCGGGCTGCGTGCCGTCGTCGGCACGGCTGCGGCCGCGGCGCCGCCCCGCACCGCGGTCCTCGCGGTGCTGGTCCCCGCCGGGGCCGCGCTCGGCGGAGCACTCGGCGGGGCGGGCGGCGCGGTCGTCGGAGCGGCGACGGGCGGCGGGATGCTGTGGCTCGCCCGGCGGGCGGCCCGCGGGCCGGCCGCGCTGGTGGACTCCTCGGACCTGGCCGCCGCCTGGGACCTCCTGGCGACGTGTCTGGCCGCCGGTCTCGCCGTCGCGGACGCCGTCGGAGCCGCGGCCCGGCGGCTCGACGGCCCGGCCGGGGAGGCGTTGCGCCGGGTCGCGGGCCTCCTCGCCCTGGGCGCCGACCCCGACGACGCCTGGGCCGCCGCCGGACCGGTCCCCGAGCTCGCCGGGTTCGCCCGCGCGGCGGGCCGGTCGGCCCGTACCGGTGCCGCCCTCGGACGCTCCGCGGCGGCGGAGGCGGCCCGGCTGCGCGCCGGTCTGGCGGACCTCGCAGAGGAGCGGGCGCAGCGCGCCGCGGTCCGCATCACCGCCCCGCTGGGGCTCTGCTTCCTGCCCGCCTTCCTGGTCCTCGGCATCGTGCCGGTCGTGATCGGGCTGGCCGGGGAGGCGTTCGCGCGGTGGTGAGCACCGCCGCGCGGCGACCGGGTCCGCACCCCGCGGGCCCCCGACGAAGGAGACACCGATGACCCCCACCCGTTCCCTGCTGCACCGCCGGCTGCGCGCACTCGCCTCCGACGACGACGGCATGTCCACCGTCGAGTACGCCGTCGGCACCGTCGCGGCTGCGGCGTTCGCCGCGCTCCTCTACGCGATCGTCAGCGGCGGCGACGTCCTCGCCGCCCTCACCGGGATCGTGCAACGTGCGCTGTCCACGACGCTCTGACCCCCACCGCACCAGCCGCGGCCGCGGTGGCGGCCGTACCACCGGCCGAGGTGCGATCGGCACCACGAACGGCCCGGCGGGTTCCCCGGCGGACGACGGCGGCGCGGTCACCGTCGAGGCGGCGCTGGCGCTCGGCACCCTGGTCGCGGTCACCGCGGCGGCGGTCGGAGCCGTCGCCGCGGTGGCGGCCGGGGTCCGCTGCACCGACGCCGCCCGCGAGCTCGCCCGCCAGGCCGCACGCGGCGACACCGACCGGGGCCGGGCCGTGGCCGCGCAGCTGGCCCCGGCCGGGGCGGAGCCCGAGCTGCGTCTCGACGGCGATCTCGTCGTCGTGACGGTGCGGGTCCGGCCGGTCGAGCTGCTCCCGGTCACGATCAGCGGCACCGCCTCCGCCGCCGTCGAACCCGGCGTCACGACCGGCGCGGCCCGGTCCGGGGTCGAGGCCCGACCCGGCGTCACAGCCGGGTCGGCCCGTCCCGGCGGCGCGTCGTGAGCCGCCCGGTCCCTCCGCGCCGAGGAGACGACGCGGGCGTCGCCTCGGTCTGGGCCGCCACGGCGGCGGCGGTGCTGCTGCTCGTCGGCATCGTCGGCGTCGACCTGGCCGCCGCCACCCGCGCCCGGCACGTCGCCTCCGCCGCCGCTGACCTGTCCGCGCTCGCGGCCGCCGGCGGGTCGGTGGACGGCACCGCCGCCGCCTGCGCCCGTGCCGCCGACCTGGCCGCCCGCAACGGCGCCGAGCTCCTGACCTGCCGCCTCGACGGCTGGGACGCCCTGGTCGAGACCCGGGTCGCCTGGTCGGGGCTGCTCCCGCTGCGCGGTCCCGCGCGGGCGAGGGCGCGCGCAGGCCCGGCTCCCGTGGACACCGGACCGCCCCCGGCGAGCGGGCCCGTGGACGGTTCCGACCCCACCGCGGAGCCGTCGTGAACGCCCCCGGACGTGATCATGATCTCGGTGAGCGGTCCACGCCCCCGGATGAACGGACGGCGAACCCCGGAACACGCCGTCATCACGATTGCTTACGACGAACGTCCCAGCACAACCGCGTTTCGTCGTGGGGGCCTGACCGATCACCGACGTCGCGCGGCCCACGTCTGGTCACCTTCGCGACACTCGGGCCTACTGGGAGTCGCAGGGACGGGCAGGGTCCGGTCCGCCCCCGCCACGAAGACCACGCTCCCCAGACAGCGACGACGTCGGAGCGCCCCTGGCGCCCCCGTCCGATGTCGTCGCACGTGGTTGCCACCGGTCCGCCCCCGCCCCCGACGGGCGGGCCGGTGGTACCCCGTCCGGTTCCGCGCTCACCGCGAACCGGTCGGGGCACCGCGTTCCAGCGCGGCGAGGACCAGGTCCAGCACCTGCACCGCTCCCGTCTTGTCCAGCGGGTTGTTGCCGTTGCCGCACTTCGGGGACTGCACGCAGGACGGGCAGCCCGTGCGGCACTCGCAGTCCCGGACCGCGGCGCGGGTCGCCGCCAGCCACCGCCCCAGCACCTCGTGGCCGCGTTCGGCCAGGCCCGCGCCGCCGGGGTGCCCGTCGTGCACGAACACCGTCGGGAGCCCGGTGTCGGGGTGCAGCGCGGTGGACAGGCCACCGATGTCCCAGCGGTCGCAGATCGCGAACAGCGGGAGCAGACCGATCGCCGCGTGCTCGGCGGCGTGCAGTGCGCCGGGGAGACGTGCCTCGTCGATGCCGGCGTCGGCGAGCGCGTCGGGGTCGACCGTGTACCAGACCGAGCGGGTGTCCAGGCTCTGCGGCGGCAGGTCCAGCGCCGTCCGGTCGAGCACCGTCCCGTCCGAGGTGCGTCGCCGGTAGGCCACGACCTGGCTGGTCACCGTGGTCGCACCGAAGGAGACCTGCACCGGTCCGTACCGGCGGTGCTCCAGCACCTCGAGCACGGTGACGTCGGAGACCGACTGGGCCTCGGTGCGCCAGTCCGGGTCCTCGGCGTGGACGAGGGCGACCCCGTCGTCGAGGTCCAGCTCGTCGACGACGAAGCTGTCGCCGCGGTGCAGGTACACCGCACCGGAGTGGATCGTGCCCGGTGCCGAGCCGCCGTCGACG
The DNA here is from genome assembly GCF_040105315.1 of Pseudonocardia tropica. Lineage (NCBI taxonomy): Bacteria > Bacillati > Actinomycetota > Actinomycetes > Pseudonocardiales > Pseudonocardiaceae > Pseudonocardia > Pseudonocardia tropica. The sequence goes on along the minus strand of NZ_JBEDNP010000001.1, from coordinate 547,341 downwards.
GTGCCGAGCATCCGCCCGGTGGCCGCCTCCACCACGGCGACCTGTCCGAGCCCGGAGCCCCGGATGTCGACGTGCGCGGCGGGTGCGTCGCCGGTGTCGGGCCAGAACCAGCCGTGCGGTCGTCGGCGCAGCACACCCTCGTCGACCAGTGCGTCAAGGACCTCCACCGCGGGGGCTCCCCCGAAGATCTCCTCGACGTCGACCGTGGTCAGCGGCATCTCCGCGGCCGCGCACGCCAGCTGCGGCGCGAGCACGTACGGGTTGACCGGGTTGAGCACGCAGCTCTCCACCGGCGCCCCGATCAGCGAGCGCGGGTGGTGCACGAGGTAGGTGTCGAGCGGGTCGTCGCGGGCGACGAGCACGACGAGCGCCTCGTCGGCGGCGCGTCCGGCGCGCCCGGCCTGCTGCCAGAACGACGCGCGGGTGCCCGGGAACCCGGCCTGCACCACCGCGTCGAGCCCGGAGATGTCGACGCCGAGTTCCAGCGCGTTGGTGGTCGCGACCCCGAGCAGCTCGCCCGACATCAGGTCGGCCTCCAGCGCGCGGCGCTCCTCGGGCAGGTAGCCGCCACGGTAGGCGGCCACCCGCGCGGCGAGCTCCGGAGCGATCTCGGCGACCTGGCGCTTCGCACCGAGCGCGGTGAGCTCGGCGGCCCGCCGGGACCGGACGAACGCCAGCGTGCGGGCGTCGGTCAGGACGAGGTCGGCGAGCATCCGGGCGACCTCGGCCCCGGCGGAGCGGCGGACCGGCGCCCCGTTCTCCCCGGTGATCTCGGCGAGCAGCGGCGGCTCCCAGAACGCGACGGTGCGCCCGGCGTGCGGGGACCCGTCCTCGGTGACGGCGACGACGTCGCGTCCGGTCAGCCGGGACGCGAACTCCTCCGGGCGGGCCACCGTCGCCGAGGCGAGCACGATCACGGGGCGCGCGCCGTAGCGCGCGGCGAGGCGCAGCAGCCGGCGCAGCAGCAGCGCCACGTGCGAGCCGAACACCCCGCGGTAGGTGTGGCACTCGTCGACCACGACGTAGCGCAGCCGGCGGAGGAAGGTCGTCCAGCGTCCGTGCCGGGGAAGGATCGACCGGTGCAGCATGTCCGGGTTGGAGAAGACCCACCGGCAGTGCCTGCGGACCCAGTCGCGCTGGTCCAGGGGGGTGTCGCCGTCGAACGCGGCGGGCCGGACCCCGTCCGGGGCGAGCCCGTCGAGGGACCGCAGCTGGTCGGCGGCGAGTGCCTTGGTCGGGGCGAGGTACAGCGCCGTGGCCCGCGGGTCCTCGGCCAGTCCGGCGAGGACCGGCAGCTGGTAGACCATCGACTTCCCCGACGCCGTCCCCGTCGCGACGACGACGTCGGCGCCGGAGTGCACCAGTTCCGCACCGTGCGCCTGGTGCGCCCACGGGCGGGTCACACCGCGGTCCGCCCAGGCCGTGCGCAGCGGCTCGGGCGTCCAGCCCGGCCAGTCGACCGGGTTGCCGGCCCGCGCCGGGATCCGCACGACGTGGCGCAACGGGTCGTCGACGGCGCCGACCCCGTCGTCGCCGCCGGAGCCGACGGAGCCGTGAGAGCCGTCGGAGGAGTCGGCACACCCGTGGGAGTCGACAGAGCGGCGGGAACCGGCAGAGCCGCGGGAATCGACGGAGCCGCGGGAATCACGAGAACGGTCCGAACCGCGGAGACCGTCAGGACCGTCGAAGCCGTCCTGCGCGGCGAACACCCCGGCGCCCGGCGCCTGCGAGGCTCCCGGTCCCGCTCCCGGCGTGACCGTGTCGTCGGCACCGGACGTCCACGTGGTGTCGGCACGGGCCGGGTCGAGTCCCGAGCCCACCAGCACGCGGCGCAGCAGCTCCACCCCGCGCTGCGCCCCGTCCGGGCCCTGCGTGCTCTCCGCCGTCGCTCCCACGACCGACCACGATGGCACAGATGTTCGAACGATCCGACGCCGCTCCCGGTGGCGGCCCCTGGCCGGCGGCCCCCGGCCGGGCGGATCACCGAAGTCGTTGCACCGCAGTTGATCTGCAGGTTCCCGGATTGCGTCACAACATCGTGTGGGATTGATCACTTTTGTCAGTTCGTTACGTCTTGTGATCCCAATCGCACTGAGGGGTGCACCACACTCCTAGACTGCACCAGCCCGGTCACCGGTGGACGCCGCCCGGGCCCAGTCGACGCCGACGAGGCCGTCGCCGCTCGGACGGGTCGAGCCACAGTGACCCGTCCCGGCCGCCGGAGACCTCGCCGGCCGGATCCTTTCCACCGGGAGGACACGGATGTCCCAGCCCACCTACCTCGCCCAGGGCCTCGAGCTCGGCGGCGGGAACCTCGCCATCGTCGGCGTGGTCGCGGTGGTCGCCCTCGTCGCCCTGGTCGTCGGCGGTCTCCTGATGCGGGAGGTGCTCTCCTACGACGAGGGCACCCCCAACATGAGGGAGATCGGCCGCGCGGTCCAGGAGGGCGCCGCGGCGTACCTCAACCGCCAGTTCCGCACACTGCTGATCTTCGCCGTCGTCGTCGTGTTCCTGCTCCTCGCGCTCCCCGCCGAGGACAACTTCGAACGCATCGGCCGATCGATCGCCTTCGTGTTCGGAGCCGCGTTCTCCGCCGCCATCGGCTACCTGGGCATGTGGCTCGCGACGCGCGCGAACATCCGCGTCGCCGCGGCCTCGCGCGAGCCGGGCGGCCGGGAGAAGGCGACCCGCATCGCGTTCCGCACCGGCGGCGTCGTCGGCATGTTCACCGTCGGCCTCGGCCTGTTCGGCGCCTCGCTCGTCGTGCTCGTCTACGCCGGCCAGGCGCCCCGCGTCCTGGAGGGCTTCGGCTTCGGCGCGGCACTGCTCGCGATGTTCATGCGGGTCGGCGGCGGCATCTTCACCAAGGCCGCCGACGTCGGCGCCGACCTCGTCGGCAAGGTCGAGCAGGGCATCCCCGAGGACGACCCCCGCAACGCGGCCACCATCGCCGACAACGTGGGCGACAACGTCGGCGACTGCGCCGGCATGGCCGCCGACCTGTTCGAGTCCTACGCGGTGACCCTGGTCGCCGCGCTGATCCTCGGCACCGCGGCGTTCGGCCTGCAGGGCTTGCTGTTCCCGCTGATCGTCCCGGCGATCGGCGTGATCACCGCGATCCTCGGCGTCTACCTGACCAAGGCCCGCGCCGGGGAGAACACCCTGCGCGCGATCAACCGCAGCTTCTACCTCTCGGCCCTGTTCGCCGGGGTGCTGTCGATCGTCGCCGCCTACGTCTACCTCCCGGGCACCTTCGGCGAGCTGATCGACCCGACCGACGGCAGCGTCGTCGGGCTCACCGGCGACCCGCGTCTGATCGCCTCGGTCGCCGTGGTCATCGGCATCGTGCTCGCCGCGGTCATCCTGAAGCTGACCGGCTACTACACCGGCACCGAGGACCGTCCGGTCAAGGACGTCGGCGAGTCGTCGTTGACCGGTGCGGCCACCGTGATCCTGTCCGGCATCTCGATCGGCTTCGAGTCCGCCGTCTACACCGCGCTCGTCATCTCGGCGGCCGTCTACGGCGCGTTCCTGCTGTCCGGCTCGATCGTCGTGTCGCTGTTCGCGGTCGCGCTGGCCGGTACCGGCCTGCTGACCACGGTGGGCGTCATCGTCGCGATGGACACCTTCGGCCCGGTCTCGGACAACGCCCAGGGCATCGCGGAGATGTCCGGCGACGTCGAGGGCGAGGGCGTCGACATCCTCACCGAGCTCGACGCGGTCGGGAACACCACCAAGGCGATCACCAAGGGCATCGCGATCGCCACCGCGGTGCTCGCGGCGACGGCGCTGTTCGGCTCCTACCGCGACGCGATCAGCCAGGCGCTCGCCGGGGTGGACATCGCCGCACAGGACGCCGGGACCGCCTTCGCCTACGAGGTGTTCAGCCCGAACACCCTGGTCGGCGTGATCATCGGCGCCTCGGTGGTCTTCATGTTCTCCGGCCTCGCGGTCAACGCGGTGACCCGCGCCGCGGGCGCCGTCGTCTACGAGGTGCGCCGCCAGTTCCGCGAGCACCCCGGGATCATGGACCGCACCGAGCGCCCGGAGTACGGCCGCGTCGTCGACATCTGCACCCGGGACTCGCTGCGCGAGCTGGCCACCCCCGGCCTGCTCGCCATCTTCGCCCCGATCGCGGTCGGGTTCGGTCTCGGCGTCGGGCCGCTGGCCGGCTACCTGGCCGGTGCCATCGCGACCGGTGTCCTGATGGCGATCTTCCTGGCCAACTCGGGCGGCGCCTGGGACAACGCCAAGAAGCTCGTCGAGGACGGCAACCACGGCGGCAAGGGCTCCGACGCCCACGAGGCGACGATCATCGGCGACACCGTCGGAGACCCGTTCAAGGACACCGCGGGCCCCGCGATCAACCCGCTGATCAAGGTCATGAACCTGGTCTCGGTGCTGATCGCCCCGGCGGTCGTGGTGCTGTCCACCCCGGACGCCAACCCGGTGATCCGGATCGTCATCGCGATCGTCGCGGTGGTGATCATCGCGGCCGCGGTGGTGGTCTCGAAGCGCCGCACCTCGGCGATCACCGACGCCCCGGCCGAGAGCTCGGTCGGCTAGTCGACACCTCGCAGGACCACGGCGGCCGCTCGTCCCATCGGGACGGGCGGCCGTCCTGCGTCGCGGGACGATTCGGATACCCTCCGCCGGACGGCAGTGATCACCCCGACGGAGGAGCGATGCGGACATCGCGAGGTCTCGCCGGACTCCTCGTCGCCCCGGCCGTCCTGCTGGCGGGCTGCGGCCCCTCCGGGCCGACCGTCGAGCAGTGGACCGAGTCGATGTGCGCGGCCGTGCTGCCCTTCGTCCGCACCGCCGTGGACACCCCCGGGGAGACCCCGGACCCCGCACAGCGGCTGCGGGCCCTCTCGGACTACCTGACCCGCACCACCCAGGCCGCCGACGGCGCACTGGGCGACCTGGACCGGCTCGGCCCGGCCCCCGTCGACCACGGCGAGGCCCTCTCCGCACGGCTCCAGGGCGGGCTCGGCGAGATCCGCTCGGCGTTCTCCGGGGCGCGCTCGCGGGTCGACGCCATCGACCCGGCCGACCCGGCCGCGGTGCAGCGCGACCTGCCCGCCGCGCTGGAGCCGCTCGCCCGCCTCGGCGGCACCACTGGACCGCTCGACGAGGTCACCGGCAACCCGGCGATCGCCTCGGCGTTCCGGGCCTCGTCGACCTGCACGGATCTCACCCGCTCGGCGGAGCAGGCCCGCGCGACACCGCCGCCCGGCGCACCTGCAGCTAGTCCGAAAGGGCCAATCGGAGAGGGTGGAAGCAGCTGACCGGCGACGGCGTCCTACCGTCGACCACTGTCCGTGCCCCGGGCCCCGACGGGCCCCGACCCTGGAGCCCGACGATGGCCACCCCCCGCCCGGCGCGAACCGCCCGGGTCCTGCTCCCCACCCTGCTCGCCGTGCTCCTGGCCGGCGGTTGCGCGTCGAGCGTGGCCGGCACCCCCGCGGCGGACCCGGCCCCGCGGCCGACCTCGGGGGTCGGCGCCGACCCGGTCGCCTGGGGCGACAAGGTCTGCGGCGCGACCCTGGCCTACTACCAGCCGCTCAACACCCCGCCGAACTACGACGGCGCCGACCTCGCCGGCATCAAGACGCGCCTGTCGGAGTACCTCGGCAAGGTCGCGACCGGCATCGACACCGGCAAGAAGCAGCTGACCGCGGCCGGCGAGTCCCCGGTGGCCGGCGGCGACGCGTGGGCGAGCGCGGTCCGCGACATGCTCGACCGGTCCGGCACGACGATCGCCCAGGCCAAGAAGGACGTCGACGCGATCGACCCGAACGACGTCCAGGGCTTCAAGGGCAAGCTCGACGGCGCCCAGCAGAAGCTGCGGACGATCTCCGGCGCCCAGGGCCTGGACAAGATCGGACCCACCCCGCGGCTGGACAAGGCGTTCGCGACCGCGCCGAAGTGCGTCGCCCTCAAGAAGATCAACGGTCCCGCCTGACCCGCCGCGTCACCCGTCCGGCGCTCCCTGCTGGGCAAGCTCGAACATGCGTTCTATGCTGCGCGGGTGCCGCAGATGTCGCTGTTCTCCGCGGAGGCCCGGCCGGCGGGGCTGACCGACCTGGCCGGGCTGCTCTGCGGGCCCGGGCGGATCGAGCGGTTCGGCGCCGGTGACACGGCCCGGTTCGACGTCCCGCTGCCGATCGAGGGGCGCGAGACCGCGCTGGCCGCGCTGGCGGCGGCCCGCGGCGTCACCCTCGCCCCCGGCGCGTCCGGGATGCGCAGCGCGTTCCGGCGCGACCTGGTCCCGCTGGCCCGCGCCTGGTGCACGCCGGACGGTCGCAAGCAGATCCCGCGGGACTTCCAGCTCGACGGCGCCACGCTCCGGCTGTGGGCGCTCTCCGCGGGCACTCCCGACCTGCGGGGCGGGCACCTGCTGCTGCTCGACCCGCAGGCTCCGTGGACACACGGCCCGCTGATCGCCGCCGCCACCCGGGCCGGCCTGCCCCCGGCCCGGCTCGCCCCGGGGGAACACGGCGCGCCCGGCCCGGCGTTACGCCTGCACGGAGCGCGCCGACTGGCCCGACTGGTGGAACTGGTGGGCCCCGCGCCGCGGATGACGAACCCGACCGAGTGGCCCCGGCACCACGGCCGACCGGCCGCCTGACCTGCCGAACCACGGCCGGGTCTACGCTGGCGGCTCGCCCGCTCCGAGTGGCACGAGCCACGACACGGAGCGACGACGGTGTGAGATCGTGCGATCGTCGACCCCGAAGAAGACGCTCAGCGCAACCGTCCCGGCACGCTCCGGGACCGCACGGTGTAACAGTGCGAGGTCGGGAAACGGCTACGACGTCGCAGGGGCCGCGACGCAGCCGAGGAGATGAGGTAGGACCACGTGGCAGCAGCGACAACGGGATCGACGGGTTCGGCACGCACGTCGGGGGGCAGCACGCGCAAGCCGACCTCGACGGCGAACGCATCCGGCCGCCCGACGCGCCGCCTGGTGATCGTCGAGTCCCCGAGCAAGGCGAAGAAGATCCAGCCCTACCTGGGCAACGACTACGTCGTCGAGTCCTCGGTCGGCCACATCCGCGACCTCCCGCGCGGCGCCGCGGACGTCCCCGCCAAGTACAAGGGTGAGTCCTGGGCGCGCCTCGGCGTCGACGTCGACAACCAGTTCAGCCCGCTCTACGTCGTCACCCCGGAGAAGCGCAGCACCGTCTCCGAGCTGCGCGAGGCGCTCAAGACCGTCGACGAGCTCCTGCTCGCGACGGACCCCGACCGCGAGGGCGAGGCCATCGCCTGGCACCTGCTGGAGACCCTCCAGCCGAAGGTCCCGGTCCGGCGGATGGTCTTCCACGAGATCACCGAGTCGGCGATCCGCGCGGCCGCGGAGAACACCCGCGAGCTCGACCAGCACCTCGTCGACGCGCAGGAGACCCGCCGCATCCTGGACCGCCTCTACGGCTACGAGGTCTCCCCCGTGCTGTGGAAGAAGGTCATGCCGAAGCTGTCGGCGGGCCGCGTCCAGTCGGTCGCGACCCGGCTGATCGTGCAGCGCGAGCGGGACCGCATCGCGTTCCGCTCCGCGGAGTACTGGGACATCGCCGCGACCCTCGACGCCGGGGAGAAGGCCACCCCGCGCTCGTTCGGCGCACGGCTGCTGCAGGTCGACGACAAGCGCGTCGCCACCGGCCGCGACTTCGACTCGCTCGGGCAGCTGAAGAAGGGCTCCGCGGAGGTCGTCACCCTGAACGAGGCCGAGGCGCGCCGCCTCGCCGAGGGGCTGCAGGACCGCCCGATGGAGGTCGCGTCGGTCGACTCCAAGCCCTACACGCGCAAGCCGTACCCGCCGTTCATGACCTCGACGCTGCAGCAGGAGGCCGGCCGCAAGCTGCGGTTCTCCTCCGAGCGCACGATGCGCAGCGCGCAGCGTCTGTACGAGAACGGCTACATCACCTACATGCGTACGGACTCGACGACGCTGTCGGCGACGGCGATCGAGGCCGCCCGCTCGCAGGCCCGTGAGCTGTACGGCGACGCCTACGTCGCGGACTCGCCGCGCCAGTACACGCGCAAGGTGAAGAACGCCCAGGAGGCCCACGAGGCGATCCGCCCCGCCGGGGAGAGCTTCCGCACCCCCGGTGCGATCGCCCGCGAGGTCGACGGCGACGACTTCCGGCTCTACGAGCTCATCTGGCAGCGCACGATCGCGTCGCAGATGAACGACGCCCGCGGCACCACGGTCAGCATCCGGATCGCCGGGACCGCCGGCACCGGCGAGAACGTCGTGTTCGGCGCGTCCGGTCGCACGATCACGTTCCCGGGCTTCCTGAAGGCCTACGTCGAGACCGTCGACGACGGCTCCGCGGACCAGGCCGACGACGCCGAGTCCCGGCTGCCCGAGCTCACCCGGGGCCAAGGGCTCACCGCGACCGAGCTGGTGCCCGACGGGCACTCGACCAGCCCGCCGTCGCGGTTCACCGAGCCCGCGCTGGTCAAGGCGATGGAGGAGATGGGGATCGGACGGCCGTCGACGTACGCGTCGACGATCAAGACGATCCTCGACCGCGGCTACGTCTGGAAGAAGGGCTCCGCGCTCGTCCCGTCGTGGGTGGCGTTCGCCGTCGTCGGGCTGATGGAGCAGCACTTCGGCCAGCTCGTCGACTACGACTTCACCGCCGCCATGGAGGACGACCTCGACTCGATCGCCTCCGGTGACGACTCCCGCGTGCACTGGCTGTCCGGGTTCTACTTCGGCACCGACGGCGCGAGCAGCGGCTCGGAGATCGCCCGGGCCGGTGGGCTGAAGAAACTCGTGGGGTCGAACCTGGAGGAGATCGACGCCCGCACGGTGAACTCGATCCCGATGTTCGCCGACGCGGCGGGCAACGACGTCGTCGTCCGGGTGGGGCGCTACGGCCCGTACCTGGAGCGGATCGTCGACGGCGAGTCCCAGCGCGCGAACCTGCCCGACGACCTGGCCCCGGACGAGCTGTCCGAGGAGATCGCCGAGAAGCTGTTCTCGGTGCCGCAGGAGGGCCGCAAGCTGGGCACCGACCCGGTCACCGGACACGAGATCGTGGCGAAGGAGGGCCGCTTCGGCCCCTACGTCACCGAGCTCCTGCCCGAGCCGGAGGTGCCCGAGGGCGCCAAGAAGAAGCCGGCCAAGCCGAAGCCCCGCACCGGCTCGCTGTTCAAGTCGATGACGGTCGACACCATCACCCTCGAGGACGCGCTGCGGCTGCTGTCGCTGCCCCGGATCGTCGGCACGGACCCGGACTCCGGCGACGAGATCACCGCACAGAACGGGCGCTACGGCCCGTACCTGAAGAAGGGCACGGACTCGCGGTCGCTCTCGGGCGAGGAGCAGCTCTTCACGGTCACCCTCTCCGAGGCCCTGGAGATCTACAAGCAGCCCAAGCAGCGGGGCCGGGCCGCCGCGGCGCCGCCGCTGCGTGAGCTGGGCGAGGACGCCTCGACCCAGAAGAAGATGGTGATCAAGGACGGCCGGTTCGGCCCCTACGTCACCGACGGCGAGACCAACGCCAGCCTGCGCAAGGGCGACTCGGTCGAGGAGATCACCGACGAGCGGGCGTCCGAGCTGCTCGCCGAGCGGCGGGCGAAGGCCCCGGCGAAGAAGACGACGACCCGCAAGCCCGCGGCGTCGAAGAGCACCGCCGCGGCGAAGAAGACGACCACCCGCAGCACCGCGGCCAAGACCACGCCGACGAAGTCGACCGGGACGCGGACGCGCAAGACCCCGACGACCTGAGACCGGTGACGACGACGGGCCCCGCTCCGGATGATCCGGTGCGGGGCCCGTCGTCGTCGGTGGGTGCGGTCAGCCCGCGGCGAGGGCCTTCTTCACCGCGGCGGCGACGCGGCCACCCTCGGCCCGGCCCTCCGCGGCGGCGTTCGCCTTCTTCATGACCTGGCCCATCTGCCTCATGCCGGGCTTCTCCCCGGTCTCGGCCTCCACCTCGGCGACGGCGGCGGTCGCCAGGGCTGCCACCTCGTCGTCGTCGAGCTGGGTCGGCAGGTACCGGGCGAGGACCTCGCCCTCGGCGCGCTCACGGTCCGCGGACTCGGGGCGGCCGCCGTCGGCGAAGGCCTGGGCGGACTCGGCGCGCCGCTTGGTCTCCTTGGTGATGACCGCGCGGACCTCGTCGTCGGAGAGCTCCCGGGCGGTGTCACCGGCCACCTCGGCGTTGCCGATCGAGGTCAGGACGGATCGCAGGGTCGTCCGGACCAGCTCGTCCCTGGCCTTCATCGCGGTGGTCAGGTCGGCCCGCAGCTGCTCCTTGAGGGTGCTCACGGGTCGCCACGATAGTCCCGCGACGTACGCTGGATCGCGTGAGTATCGCCGGGACCCTCGCACGGACCGCCGCCGGAGCCGCCCTGCTCGGGGCCTCAGGCATCGGGTACGCGGCGGGGATCGAGCGGCGGCACTGGACGCTGCGCCGGGTCGAGCTGCCCGTCCTCGACGAGGGTGCGCGGCCGCTGCGGATCCTGCACCTGTCGGACTTCCACCTCACGCCGGGCCAGCGCAGCAAGATCCGCTGGATCGCCGCGCTGGACGAGCTCGACCCACACCTGGTGATCGACACCGGGGACAACCTGGCGCACCCCGACGCGGTGCCCGGCGTGCTGACCGCGCTCGGGCGGCTCCTGGAGCGCCCGGGCGCCTTCGTGTTCGGCAGCAACGACTACTACGGCCCCACCCCGAAGAACCCGGCCCGCTACCTGCGCCGCGGCGACACGAAGCGGGTGCACGGGGCGGACCTGCCCTGGACCGACCTGCGCGCCGCGTTCCGCGAGCACGGCTGGGTCGACGCCACCCACGCCCGGCACGTGCTCGAGGTCGACGGCCGCACGGTCCGGATCGCGGGCGTCGACGACCCGCACCTCAACCTGGACCGCTACCCGCGCATCGCCGGCCACGACGCCGACGCCGACCTGCGCATCGGGCTGACCCACTCCCCCGAGCCGCGGGTGCTCGACGGCTTCGCCGCCGACGGCTACGACCTGGTCCTCGCCGGGCACACCCACGGCGGCCAGCTGCGGCTGCCCGGCTACGGCGCACTCGTCACCAACTGCGGGATCGACCGGTCCCGGGCCCGCGGAGCGAGCCGCTGGGGCAGCCGGATGCGGCTGCACGTGTCGGCCGGGCTGGGCACCTCGCCGTACGCGCCGGTGCGGTTCGCGTGCCCACCGGAGGCCTCACTGCTGACGCTCGTCCCCCGCACCACCGGCCCCGATGCGCGGACGGGAACCCCCGCGCAGGCGTCGGAGGGCATCGGGTAGAGTTCTCCACGGCTCACGAGGAGACTCGAGTGCCCATCGGGGTGTGGCGCAGCTTGGTAGCGCGCTTCGTTCGGGACGAAGAGGTCGCAGGTTCAAATCCTGTCACCCCGACAACAGGAAGGCCCAGGTCCGGCGGACCTGGGCCTTCGTCGTGTTCGGGACGGAACTACGTCCCGACGAGCCCCGCGAAGCCGTCCAGGGTCCGCGCGAGGCCGAACTCCCACGCCCGGTCCGCGTCCCAGGCGCTCCCGTGCGCCGCGCCCACCGCAGCGCCGACCCGCACCGCCAGCGGGAAGACGTCCGGGTCCAACACACGCCCGAGCAGTGGCGCGTTGACCGCCCACCACTGCTCGTCGGTCTGGGACGACGACAGGGTGGCCTCTCCCGCCTCCTGCTCCGCGAGGGCGTGCTGCCGGACGAAGGCCAGCAGGTGCGACAGCGCGCTGTCCCGGTCCAGGTCCGACAGCCCCAGGCCGTCGAAGGCGTGCAGCTCGTACTCGTACTTCGCCATCTGGCCGGGCCCGAGCGACGGCCGGTGCGTGGAGACGGCCGCCGCCCACGGGTGCGCCCGGTGGAACGCCCGGTTGCCGTCGGCGACCGAGGTGAGGCGGCCACGCCAGGGCAGGCCGGCGAGGGCGGGCATCGGCATCCCCCGGTAGGCCGCGTCGAGCATCAGGTCCAGCAGCTCCGCCTTGCCCGGCACGTAGGTGTAGGTCGTCATCGTCGAGACGCCGAGGGCATCGGCGACCTTCCGCATGCTGAGGGCGGACAGACCCTCCCGGTCGGCCAGGACGACGGCCGCCTCCACGACCCGGTCCAGCGAGAGCGACTGCCGGGGTCCGCGTCGCGGGACGGCCTCGGGGTCGCGCCAGAGCAGGGCGAGCGTCCGGTCCGGGTCGCCGGCGTTCGTTCGCGTGGGAGCCACGGGGTGATTCTCCCCCATCTATTCGCGTACGCTGTACGATGTACGCCGTACAGAGTTGAGGAGTCCCATGCACATCACCGCCTCCGCCGTCGCACTGAACGTCGAGGACGTCGCGGCGTCACGCGCCTTCCTGACCGAGCACTTCGGGTTCGAGGTCGCCATGTCGGCGGACGGGTTCGCCTCACTCACCCGCGACGACGTCGGCATGAACGTGATCTACCTGCGGCGCGGCCTGGAGACGCTCCCGGACGACCAGCGTGACACTCACGCGGCCGGCCAGATCCTCGCGTTCACCGTCGACGACCTGGAGAGCGAGCTGTCGCGTCTCGTCGCCGAAGGGGTCGCCATCACCATGCCGCTGACCACCGAGGAGTGGGGCGAGCGGGCCTTCCAGGTCCGCGACCCCAACGGCGTCGTCGTCCAGCTCGTGGACTGGAACGGGGCGACCTCTCCCCGGTAGCGGACGGCCGTCGGGTGCACGATGGACCCCGTGATCGGTGACCGCTGGGGCGTGAGCGACGCCGAGACCGCCCGTCCCTACCCGTGCGACGAGCTCGTCAGTCCCCCGCGCTGCAGGCGTGGCGGGGCGTCTCCGTCGCCGCGCCGGCCGCTGCGGTCTGGCCGTGGGTCGCCCAGATCCGGCTCGCCCCGTACTCCTACGACTGGGTCGACAACCTCGGCCGCCGGTCCCCGCAGGAGCTCGTGGAGCTCCCGGAACCACAGGTCGGGGACACCTTCACCGCGACCGGCGGACGGCGGCTCGGCCGGATCCTCTCGGTCGGACCCGGTGTGCAGCTCACCGGCAGCATCCTGGGCGCGGTCATGTCCTACGTCCTCGTGCCGCAGGGACCGGACACGACCCGCCTGCTGCTCAAGGTCGTCATGGGCGGCCCCCGCGCGCTCGCGCCGCTGGTGTCGGTCGGCGACCTGGTGATGGCCCGGCGGCAGCTGCTGAACCTACGACGGCTCGCCGAGGGCCGCAGCCGGGTACGGCGCCGTGACGAACCGCCGGGCGTGGTGGGGTGCGACGACGGGGTGTGATGCGCGATCCTGACGGGATGAGTGAGAACCCGGTAGCGCTCGATCTCGACGACGCGGGACTGGCCGGTGGCCTCCCCCGCCCGGCGCACCAGCTCGACGGGATCCAGGACGTACCGTTCCGCCCGGTCCAGTTCCGCGACAACGACCTCCCGACCGCGCTGGAGCGCGCCGCGCAATGGCTGCGCGAGACCCAGTCCTGGCTGGGTGAGCCGGTCGACGTGATCGCCATCCACCTCGACTACAACGAGGCGTCCGAGGCGGCGTACTACGAGCTCAAGCTGCTGTGCAACGAGGAGGACCTCGCCGGGGCGCCCATCGCGGTGCGCCAGCGGGCCGCGGCCGACGCCTGACCACACGATGACGGGTCGTCGCCCCGGCACCGACCGTGCCGGGGCGGCGACCACCGAGTGATCAGAGTCACGCCCAGCATGACGATCGGCAGGTCGTGACCCTCGCGGCGGCCCGCCGGAGCACCGCGGGGTGAACGATTGCTTGGTCGACACCGCGCCCTGCGGTAGCGTCGTCCTCGGTCACCGTAGTTCTGAGTTTCGTGTCTCAAGCGCGCTCGCAGAATGATGATGCGGGCGGATTCGCTGTCTTTGGTGTAGCTGAAGCTGGCTGCCGTCTGGGAATTCCTCTGACCCGGGCAGCCGCACGACGTGGTTGTTCCGTCCGAATGCTGCATGACAAGGAGTCACCATGACCAACGGCACCGTGAAGTGGTTCAACGCCGAGAAGGGCTTCGGCTTCATCGCCCCCGAGGACGGCGGCGCCGACGTGTTCGTCCACTACTCGGCGATCGACGGCTCGGGCTTCAAGGAGCTCCAGGAGAACCAGGCCGTGTCCTACGAGGTCACCCAGGGCGCCAAGGGCCCGCAGGCCTCCTCGGTGACCGTCCGCTAAGGACGCACCCGCCCGGCCGACGTGCCGGGCCCTGTTCCTCCGTCCGATGGCGGCATCCCCCACGCGGGGATGCCGCCATCGGCGTCTCCGGGGCCGCTACCGTGGCGGCGTGCCGCTGTCCGCCCGCCAGGCCGCGCTGATCGAGGGCTGGCTGCCCGGGCACGAGGTCGTCACCGACCACGGCTGGGGTCTGGTCGGGACCACCGTGCTGCAGGTCCGCCACGACGGTGCCGACCTCGTCGTGAAGGCAGGCGACGACGCCGACACCCACATCGCCCGCGAGCTGCGTGCCCACCGCGAGTGGCTGGCCCCGCTCGTCACCCGGGGTCGCGCGCCGGAGCTCCGCCACGCCGACGCCGACGCGAAGCTGCTGGTCACCCGCTACCTGCCCGGAGGCCTCGTGCAGGACACGCCGGCCGAGCACGAGCCGTCGACCTACCGCGGGGCCGGGGAGCTGCTGGCAGTGCTGCACGACCGGCCCGCCGTCGTCGACGAGGGGTACGGCGCCCGGCTGCGCGAGACCGTCCTGACCAGGCTCGGGCGTCCGCACCGCATCGCACCCGGGCTGCTCGCGCGGCTGCGGGCGGAGGTGACCGGCTGGCCGACCCCGGCGGCCCGGCTCGTCCCCACCCACGGTGACTGGCACCCGCGCAACTGGCTGGTGCACGACGGGACCGTCTCCGTGATCGACCTGGGCCGGGCGGCGCTGCGCCCGGCGCCCACCGACCTGGTGCGCCTCGCGGCCCGCCAGTTCCGGTGGGACCCGGCGCTGGAGACCGCCCACCACGACGGCTACGGCGGCGACCCGCGCGAGCCCGGCCCGTGGCGCCGGGAGTGGATCGCCGAGGCCGTCGGCACCGCGACCTGGGCGCTGAAGGTCGGCGACGAGCCGTTCGAGGCCCACGGACACCGGATGCTCGCCGAGGCGTTCCCGGACTAGCCTGCGCCGGTGCCCCTCCTCGTCGGTCCGGCCACCTCGTTCGACGACCTCGCGACCCTGCTGGGCCCGAAGCGCGACCCCGACGCGTCGGTCTGCTGGTGCCTCTCCCACCGCCTGCCCGCGGCGACGCACCGCGCCCTGACCGGCCGCGCCCGGGGCGAGTACGTCCGGGAGCTGACGACCCGCGCGGTCGCACCCGGCGTCGTCGCCCACGACGACGACGGCGAGCCGGTCGGCTGGGCCGCCGTCGCCCCGCGCGCGGAGCTGCCGTTCGCCCGCTCCCGCACCATCCCGCACGTCGACGACCTCCCGGTCTGGTCGGTGTGGTGCTTCCGGGTCCGCGCCGGGCACCGGGGCCGCGGCATCGCACATGCCCTGCTCGCCGGCGCCGTCGCGTACGCCCGGGACCAGGGGGCACCGGCGGTCGAGGGCTACCCGGTGGACAACCGGGGCGCCCGGGTCGACCTGACGATGGCCTACGTCGGCACCCGCGCGTTGTTCGAGGCGGGCGGGTTCACCGTCGCCGCGGAGACCACCGGGGTGTCCGGCGGGTTCCCGCGGGTGGTCATGCGCCGGTCGACGTCCGGTTGAGCTCCCGGCGGCGCAGCAGGTACCCGGCCGCCGCCGCGAGCAGCCCGGCGAGCGCCAGACCGTGCTCGAACCAGGCACCCCAGCGGGTCGCGAAGGTCGGGTCGGTACGCAGCGGCACCTGCTCGACCAGGGTGTCCGCGGTGTACAGCGCGGTCTCGGCGACGACGGAGCCGTCGGGCCGGATCACCGCGCTCGCCCCGGACAGCGCCGCGACGACCGCGGCCCGCCCGTGCTCGACGGCCCGCAGCCGCGACATCGCCAGGTGCTGCCAGGTCATCTCGCCCCGCCCGTACCAGGCGTTGTTCGTCGGGACGACCAGCAGCGCACCGCCGTCGGCGACGCCGTCGCGCAGCACGTGGTCGTAGGCGGTCTCGTAGCAGATCGCCGTCGCCACCCGGGTGCCCGCGACGGGCAGCACCGCGGGCGCCGTACCGGGGGTGAAGTCGGACAGCGCGACGAACGGGGTCAGGTACTGCGTGACCGCCCGCAGCGGGATGCGTTCGCCGAACGGCACGAGCTCCTGCTTCGCGTAGCGCTCCCCCACCCCGGTCACCGGGTTCCAGACGGCCACCGCGTTCTCGGTGTCGGTCGCGCTCGCCTCGTAGTTGGTGCCGACCAGGAACGGCACGCCGAGCGCGTCGACGACCCGGTCGACCGCCGGGTCGACGCCGTCGGTCGACAGCGAGCTCTCCGGCCACACGACGAGGTCGGGCCGCGGCACCGCGCCGGACCGGACCCGGTCGATCAGCACCGAGGTCTCGGCGAGGCTGTTCGCGCGCAGGGTCCGACCGGCCGTGAACAGGCCGAGCCCGATGTCGGGGGCGTTGCCCTGCACGACCGCGACGGTGCGGGTGCCGTCCTGCGCGTCGACGGGCGGGGTCGGCACCGCGAGCAGGACGAGCACGACCGCCGCGACCGGGACGAGGCCGACGATCCGGCGGGGACGCTGCAGGAACGCCGCCGCGCAGAACCCGGCCGCGACCACCGCGACCGACACCAGCGGGGCCCCACCGATCGCGGCCAGCGGCAGGAACGGCCCCTCGACCTGCCCGAACGCGACCCGCCCCCAGGGGAAACCGTTGAGCGGGAACCGGCTCTGCAGCCACTCCTGCGCGGCGAACGCGAGCGCACCCCACACCGGTGCGGCGGGCAGCCGGGCGGCGAGGGCGACGAGCGCGCCGCCGAGCGCCGGGAACCCCGCCATCACCAGCGACAGCCCCACCCACGGGAACGGCCCGTAGTCGCGGCCCAGGAACTCCTGGATCCACATCAGGTGCGCCAGGTAGAAGGCGAACCCGAACACCGCCCCGAGCAGCGCGGCGCGGCGCACCCGGACCCCGGACAGGGCCCACCAGAGCAGCGCGAACGCCACGATCGCGGTCCACCACACCGTGCGCGGCGGGAACGCCAGGTGCAGCAGCACCCCGCCGACGACGACCGCCGCGATCCGCAGCGCGAGTGCCTTCACCACACGGTCAGCATGATCCGGCCGCGGCGCGGGCCCGCGCGCGGGTCCGGGCGGCCACCGCCACCACCGCGGCGACGACGAGCAGCGCGCCCGCGTAGGCGGCGACGAGCTGCGCCGGCCGCCCGGAGTAGTCCCCCGCGAGCGGCGGCACCAGCACCGCGGACACCGCCACGACGCCCGTCAGCGCCGTCCGCGGCCGCGGCGGGACCGGCACGCAGGCCAGCGGGGTCAGGGCCCACAGCAGGTACCACGGGTGCAGCACCGGCCCGAGCACGACGACGGCGCCGAGCGCCAGGCCGAGCGCCGTCGTCGCACCGGTCCGGCCGCGGGCCTGCGCCACGAGCACCCCGGCGACGAGCAGCGCGGCGAGCGCGGTCCCGGCGGTCCGCGCCACCGTCAGCGCCGTGGTCGGGTCGGCGCCGAGCACGCCCGCGAGCGCCGCGGCCCAGTTGGTGGGCGCCATCCAGCTGAACAGCTGCCCGGGCGCGGACACCGCGCCGAGCCAGCTCCCCCCGCCGGCGTCGACGGCAGACACCGCGAGCGCGGCCGCAGCGGACACCCCCGCGACCAGCGCGACCGCCCCCCACCGGTGGGTGCGGCCGGGCGCGGACCGGGCCGCGGCGACCGCCAGGACCACGAGCCCGGCCGCAGCGGGGGCCTTCACCAACGCCCCCAGCGCGACGAGCACCGTGCCGGCGGCGAGCGCCGCCCGCGGCCCGCGCAGCCCCACGGCGAGGCCCGCGAGCAGCAGCGCGAGCATCGGCCCGTCGTTGTGCATCCCGCCGACGACGTGCCAGAGGACCAGCGGGTTCGCGACCCCCCACGCCAGCGCCGTGCCCGGCGGGATCCCGTGGGCACGGGCCAGGCGCACCACCGCCCAGCCGATCCCCGCCGCCGCGGCGACGGCGAGCAGCCGGTACGCCGCCACCCCGGCGACCACCCCGTCCCCGGCGACGGCGGCGACCGCCTTCTGCCACAGGTCGGTCACCGGTCCGTACGGCGACGGCGTCCCCCGCCAGTAGCCGTCGACCCGCGCGAGGACCGGCGACCCGGCGGGCAGGCCGGCCGCCGGACCGGTCCGGTGCGGGTCGGCGCCGCCGAGCGCGACCGTCCCCTGGGCGAGGTAGCTGTACACGTCGCGGGAGAACAGTGGCGGTGCGACGAGCAGCGGGGTGGCCCAGGCGAGCAGCGCCCGCACCGCCTGCGCCGGGACGACCGGTGCGCGCACCAGAAGCAGCCAGGCCACGACGACCAGCCCCGTCCCGGCCACCGCGGCGCCCAGCGCCACCGTCGACCCGGGGCGGAGCACCACCGCCCAGGCGCCGCCGGTCAGCAGCACCGACCCGGCGGCGCCGAGCGCGGTCGGTGCCGCGACCGGGCGGCGTCGCTCCCCCACGGCCGGGGTCAGGCGGTCGGGGCCGCCGGGCCGTCGGAGGCCTGGAGTGCACCGGCGGGGAGCCGGTCGGCGCCCCAGCTGCGTTCGATGTAGCCGACGATCGTGGCGATGTCCTCCGCGGGCACGCGTTCGGGCTCCCCGTGCTCCAGCGGGTCGCCGTGGAAGATGTAGAGCCGCGACGCGAACTGGTCGAACGGCAGCGACGCCTCGCCGAAGCGTTCCCCGTTGCCCGCCGTCGAGACGACGACGCCGTCGCCCCAGTCCTGCCCGCTGTCGTTGTTCGGGTTGTAGAAGTACACCCGCATCACGTCGTTCGGGTCCGGCGCGACCCGCAGGATCGTGATGGCGTGCCAGCCGACGTAGCGGGCGGCGCTGTCGGTGACCGCGATGCCCGCGGGCTGCGGGTGGATCAGCGGCTGGCCGCCGTTGTACCCGGGGTGGTAGCCGGCGTGGAACTGGCGCAGGAACGCGTCGAGGTCGGTGAGGTTGCCGGTCCCGACGTCGACGTTGATGTGGAAGCCGCGGGCCGCCCACCAGCCGTGGAACTCCGGGTTGACCCAGCGGTGCGGGTCCCCGGGCCGGTCGGAGCAGCGACGGCCCATCTCGGCGTAGATCCGGTCCAGGTGCGGGACGACGACCAGCGACACCGGGTCGAGGTCGATCGGCAGCTTCTCCGCGACCCCGGCCCCGCTCTCCTTCGACGAGATCCGCTGTCCCTCGAAGTGCATGACGATCTCGTCGTCGCGGGCCGCCCACACGACCATCTGCATGAGGTAGTCCGGGTCGTTGTAGGCCCACATCGACAGGGCGCGCGCGGACTGGCAGGTGGGGTTGTCGCCCTGCCCGACGCCGAGCGGCTGGCCCAGCATCGACAGCACACCGGCCAGCAGCCGCACCTCGGGCTGGGGCTGCTCACCGAACGCGGCGACCAGTCGCTGCCGGGCGGCCGGGCCGATCTCCAGCGCGATCTGGCGCCACAGCCCGGGCACGACCGGCGGCTCGTAGAGGATGCCGCGGTCGAGCAGCAGCGCCAGGCCGTAGATGCACTGCGCGGTCTGCGGGGTGACGGCCTCCTCGATCAGCCGGTGCACCAGGTCCCGGAAGCGCAGCAGGCAGTTCTTGCCGGTGTCGGACAGTCCGAGCGCCTCGGCGAGCAGGTAGTCGCTCTCGTGCCGCAGGAACTGCAGCAGCTCCGCGTGGTACGGCGACACGAGCCCGGTGTCGTGCATGGCCCGGGCGAACCCCGCTGCCTCGTACTGCAGGCCGCCGGTGTCCATCGCCTCCAGCCGGGAACGGAAGACGTCGATGCCCGGGTCCTCGCGGCTCGCCTCGGTGGTCCCGAACAGCGCGGTGATCAGCCGGTCGAGTCCCTGCCCGGAGGACAGGTCGACGCTCGGGTCGCCCCGCCACACCGACAGCCGGGTGATCAGCGACGACACCTGGTCGACCTGGATCGGGCGCTGGCGCAGGATCCGCCAGATCTCGTCGACCAGCTTGTCGAGGACGCTGTCGTAGCCGATGCCCTCGGCGATGTGGCGGAACAGGTCGCGGATCATCTGGGCCGTCCGGCCCTCGTGGACCCGCTCCGCCTCGGTCGGCGGCGTGAACAGCAGCTCGAGGTTCATCGCCAGCACCTGGGACAGGAACTGGCGGGCCTCCTCGGCCGAGACCACGGGGTGGTCGTACTCACCGAGGGCGACCGCGAGCATCCGCAGCTCGCTGGTCGCCTCCATGACCACCGTGTCGGCGACGCCGCTGTGCAGCCCCGCCCCGACGAACGCCGGGACCAGGATGTCCGGGTGGGCCCAGTCGGTGCCGGCGAACACGCCGGCCTCCTCCAGGTCCCGGGCGCGGGCCTGCACGGCGGCGGGGCCCCCGTCCTGCAGCAGGACGCGGCGGAGCTGCTCCAGAACCCTGCGGATCTTCGTCGTCTTACCGAAGTCCGGGGTCCGGGCCAGGTCCCGGGTGGCGTCGTCGAGCGAGACCAGGCGCCTGTCCAGCACCGAGGTCCCACTCGCGACGTCGACGGTCGGTTTCACACGGCTTCCCTCGTTCGGTCTCCACGGCCGTGGGCGGGTACCCGCCCTCAGACGTAGAAGTCGAGTTCTTCCTGCTTCTTCAACAGATCGCGCATCCGGTAGGGGTCGTCCCCGAAGAAGTAGAGCAGACCCCAGTGCGTGCCGAACGCGGTCCTCTTCGTCACCGTCTCCTCGACCGGCGACGTGAGGTCGTGCGACTCGTAGTAGTCGTCGTCCTCGGTCTCCTCGGGGATCCGCAGGCTGCTGACGACGCGGCGGCGCGGGTAGACCCCGAAGCAGCCGGCCACGCCGGAGGCGCCCTCGACCTCCTTCGGGAAGAAGGCGTCGATCTCCTCCTCGGTGGTCTTCGGGTCGAACGCCAGCACGAGGCCCTGGTAGGCGTTGAAGCCGTAGGAGCGCTCGAGCAGCTCGAAGACCTTGAAGCCCGGCGGCCGGTAGGCGACCTCGCCGAAGTACATCTCGCCGTCGGAGGTGACGAAGTACTCCGGGTGGACGAAGCCGAACTCGATGTCGAAGGTCTTGATCAGCTTCTCGATCTGCGCGGTGATCGCGGGCCGGTACTTCTCCAGCTCCGGGGTCGCCGGCACGAACACCGAGTAACCGAGGGTGACGTACTCGGAGATGTTGAGGAACTTGATCTTCCCGTTGTGCACCCACGCCTCGACGGCGAACTCCCACCCGTCCAGGTGGGACTCCATCAGGAGCGGGAACTCCTCGTCCGGGATGTTGTCGATGTCCTCGTAGGTGCGCACCACGCGGTGCCCGAGGCAGCCCGCCTTGTCGAACGCCTTGATGTGGATCGGGTCGTTCGGGTCGCCGTCGAGCTTCAGCAGGGTCTGGTTGACGCGCTTGAGGAAGCGGACGATGTCGTCACGGTCGTGGGCCTCCTCGAAGATGCCCACCCGGATTCCGCCGAGCTGTGCGCGACGCTTCATCAGCGCCTTGTCCCGGAGCAGCATCGCCTGCCCGAACAGCCGCGGGTTGTCGAGCAGCACGGAATTGATCGCGCCGGCCCATTCCACGGTTTCCTCGAACAGTGGGATGGCGACGTCGACGCCCATCTCCTGCAAGGTCTCCGCGATCTCCATCGAGCGGTCGTTCAGTCGCTCGAAGTTCCACGGGACGTACGGGATCTCGTGTTCCCTGCAGTATTCCTCGGCCCAGTCCGGGGCGACGACGACGTACCGGCGGTCGAAGCGGTCGATCGCCTCCACCGCGTTGAGACTCCACCCGAGAAGTGCGACGTATCCCTTTTCCGGATTCTTGGTGGCTGAGTCGGACCGAGGCATGGAGAAGCAACCTCCCGATTTCGACGAATTAAGGCGGCGAATGCTTGAGTCCACACCGTACCCCGAGTACGCCGGAGGGGCGGATCGTGGCGGCGGGGTTCAGTCGTCGTCGGGTCCGGCGACGCCGGAGAGCCGGACCAGCCTGCGCAGCCGCCCGGCGACGGTGTCCTTCGTCAACGGCGGGTCGGCGAGACGGCCGAGCTCGGCCAGCGACAGCGACGGGTGCTCCAGCCGCAGCAGCGCCGTCTCCCGCAGATGGGGGGCGACGTCGTCGCCGAGCGCCCGCAGCGCCACCCGGACCCGCTCGGTCGTCGCGGCGGCGGCCGTCGCGGCCCGGCGGGCGTTCACCGTCTGCAGCGATCCGTCCGCGGTCGTCGCGCCCCGCGGGGCGACCGGCACCCGGCTCAGCACCTCGGCCACGCCCGGGGCGCCGACGCTGCGCAGCAGGGCCTCGGCGCTCTCCGGGTCGCGCACGACGACGCGGTGCTCGCTCACCGTCTCCTGCGGCGCGGCCAGCACCCCGAGTCCGCGGGCCGCCCCGACCAGGGCCAGCACGACGGCCGGGCCCGGGCAGGTGACGACCAGCCGGACCCGCCCGGCCGGCCGCACGACCCGGCCCCGGGCGATCAGCGCCCCACGCCACACCCCGGCGGCCACGGCGGGCCCCGCCGCGACGACGGCGGGTGGCAGCCCGAGCACCGGCCGTCCGGTCCGGTCGACCAGACCCGTCGCCCGGGCCAGGTCGGTTCCCGGCGCCGTGACCCGCACCTGGTAGCGCAGGGTCGCCCCGCCGCCGGTCACGACCTCGGCCCGCAGCCCGCCGCGACCGTGCAGCGCCCCGAGCTCGGAGCGCATGCGCAGCGCGGGGGCCGGGGCGTCGAACTCGGCGTGGATCGTCGTCCTGCCGTCGCGGACGCCGACCTCCCCCGCCAGGCGCAGCTGGGTGACGAGCCCGGCATGCCGGACACCGGGGCGCTCCTCACGGACCGCGCCGAGCTCGCGGTGCAGCTCGGCGGTCACGCGCTCCAGGTCGAACACGATCGTCTCCTGCGGATGGGAGGCGGCAGGGCGGGGACACATCCCCCGAGGTGAACCCCGCCCTGCCCGGAAGGGCGGAGCGCCGGAGCGCCCCACCGTGGCGGGATCAGTCCTCGGACGGGTCGGCGTGCATCGGGCAGCGGGGATCGATGCAGGGCCTGCTCTCGGCCCCGGCCCGGAACGCCGCGTTCGCGAGCACCGAGCACAGACAGCCCTGGGCCTTCGCCCGCGGCCCACCCGGCGCAAGGTCGTCGACCGGCACCGGTGTCGGACCCGGCCGACCTCCGCCGTTGGCCCCCTCGGACATGGCTCCCCCTCCGCACGACTGCGCGCCCGGAGTTCCCCGACGACGGGGCCCGTGCGCAGATACATCCGGCGGTCGCCACGAGGGTCCGAGACCTGCCGGGGCGACCGGCTCGCGACGGTAGCCTATACGCGAAGTAACGCCTATTTCGGCTCGGTCCTCACGGGGAGTAGTGATTCGGGACTCAGAGTCAACCCCTGCCGCCGGGCCACGCCCTCGATCTGCGCCCAGATCAGGTCGGTCAGATGGAGGGTGACGACGTCGCGACCCGGCGCGTCCCCGGTCGTCCGGCCGCGCAGCCACCACTCGACGGTCGCCTGCACCGCACCGACCATCGACTGCGACCACACCCGGACCAGATCCGGCTGGTGGACGTCGAGCATCGCGGTGTAGGACCCGAGCAGGCCGGTCAACGCGGACGCGATGAACTCCCGGCCCGCGTCGACGACCTCACCCCGCTGGCCGGGGAGGCGGCGGCGGAACAGCAGGTCGACGCCCGGTGAGTCGTCGAGGAAACCCATGACCGCGTCGATCGAGTCGTGGATCCGCGTCCACGCCGCGCTCTCCCGGTAGATGGCGGGCATGAGCCGTTCCATCAGGCGGTCGGTCGCCCGTTCGGCCATCGCGTCGAGCAGCGCGGCCCGGTCCCCGAAGTGCCGGTAGATCACCGGCTTGGTCACGCCTGCCTCGTGCGCCACCTGGTCCAGGCCGAAGTCCTGCCCGTCACGGCCCAGCACTGCCAGCGCCGCGTCGACCACCTGCTCCCGACGGCGCGCACGATGCGCGTCCCAACGCGTACTGCGGCCGTCGGACCGGAGGTCGTCCGTGGCCCCGGGTTCCGTGCGGCCGGACGACACGCTCACCATGCTCCTCCCTCGGCGGGCCCGGCGGGAGGAAGCCCGGACCCGGGTGACAGTGGATCACGAAAGACCGGTGTCCGACTCGGCGCGGCGCGGTCGTCCCCCGCGCGACGAGCCGGGCGGGGACGGCCGCGCCCTCGTCGTCGTCCCGGAGGACCGCCTGGTCCCGGTGCCCGACGGGGTCGACGCGGGCGTCGCGGCCTGTTCGATGGAGGGCCACGTCGAGAGGACCTTCCATGACCGCCACCCGGCCCGGGACCACCGTCGCGGAGCCGGTTCCGGTCAGGCCGGCCGGGCCGTCACCCCGGCGCCGCCGTCGCCGGACACCGGGACCGTGTCCCAGCCGTGCCGGCGCAGGCCCGCCGCGACGGCCGCGGGCGGAGCGCCCTCGTAGAGCACGTGCACCACCCCTCCCGGGGCGAGCAGCGCGCGCAGCACGGCCAGCTCGGGTCCGGGGTCGCGGGTCCAGAACAGGTTCACGTTCACCGTGAGCGCGACGTCGACCGGGCCGTTCTCGATCCCCAGCCCGGCCAGATCGGACCGCACGACGGCGAGCACGCCGGAGTCGACGAAGGCCGCGCACCGTCCGGCGGTCCGCGCGACGGCGACGGCCGAGCGGTCCACCGCGAGCATCCCGCCGCCCGCGACCGGGTCGAGCCGGGGGCAGACCAGCGACGCCACCGCCCCCGGTCCGCAGCCCGCCTCCAGCACGCGGGTGCCGGGCTGCGCGCCGACGACGGCGGCCGCGAACCGCGCCCGAGTCGGGACCACCCGCGTCGCCATACGGTCGATCGTGGCACGGACCGGGCGCAGACGGCATCATCGAGGAGGTGGACGAGGTGGTGGGACCCGAGCAGATCCGTATCTCCGACGCCGAACGCCAGACCGTCGCCGACCGGCTGCGTGCCGCCCATGCCGAGGGCTACCTCGACCTCGCCGAGTACGACGAGCGCCTGACCGAGGTCTGGCGGATGCGCACCCGGGGCGACCTGGGCCGGGTGACCCGGGACCTGCCCGCCGCCTCGGCCCCGGCCCGGCGTGACGGCGCGGTGTTCTCCGCGACGGCCGGAGGCGTCGCGATGCGGGTCCTGACGGTCGTCTGGCTGTGCATCACCGCCGCGGCCGCCGCCGGGACCTCGGTGCTGGCGTTGCTGACCGACATGAGTCCGTGGTGGTTCCTGGTGTTCTCCGCGCCGACCGGTGCGGTGCTGCTGACCCTGTGGGTCGCGGGCGCGGGGCGTCCGCGGCGCGGCGGCCGGTAGCCGTCGCGCCGGAGCCCGTCGGCCGCCCGGCCCCGCTCCTCGACGACGCTCCGGTGGTGGGCCAGGGCGTCGAACCCGTCCGGCCGGGGGTGTCGCCGGTCGACAGCAGGCCGACGCCGTGCCGCCCGGCCGTCCGCGGCACGGTCGAGCATCGTCCGGCCGCGGCTCACGGTGACTCCTCGTCCTCCCGAGCCCACGTCGTCGGGGGCACCGTCACGACAGTCCCTACCCGCCGTGACGGGCCTCACGCAGGCGAGGCACGACAGTGGCGGACCGGGTGAACGGCCGGTGTACGGACGTCCGTGACGACCCGATAGGTTCCGCGATCATGGGACACCGCGAGGAGCTTCTGGACGGGGCCGCGCAGTGCCTCTACGAGAAGGGGTTCGGCCGCACGACCGCACGGGACGTGGTGGCCGCGTCCGGGACGAACCTGGCCTCCATCGGCTACCACTTCGGGTCCAAGGACGCCCTGCTCACCGAGGCCCTGCTGCGGGCGACGACGGCCTGGGGCGAGGAGCTCGACCGGGCGCTCGCCGAGCCCGCGGGCGGGACCACCGACCCGCAGCGCCGGGTCGAGGAGACCTGGAGCCGGGTGGTCGGACTGTTCTCCACCCAGCGACGCCTGTGGGCCACCCACGTCGAGGCGCTCGCCCAGGCCGACCGGCTGCCCGAGCTGCGCGCGAAGCTCGCCGAGGCCCAGCGGGAGGTCCGTGAGGGCCTGGCCCTGACCTTCCACACGCTGCCCGACGACCCGGCCGCCGCGGACCGCCGCGTGCACGTGCTCGGCTCCGTCTACCAGGCGCTGCTCACCGGGCTCATGGTCCAGTGGATGCTCGACCCCGACACCGCTCCGTCCGGTGTGGACATCGCCGAGGGCCTGCGCGCCATCGCCGACCGGGCCGACGCCTTCGCCTGATCCCCCGGCGGGTCAGTGCCAGGGCTCGACCCGGCCGATGATCGTCCCGCCGCGGACCGCGCCGGGCTCGGCCACCCGCACGGTGAACGTCCCGAGCGCGAGGAAGCGCAGCGTGACCGTGCCCCCGGCGCTGACATCGACGGCGCGGCCCTGCTCCGGGACCAGCACCCGGCGCGCGACGTCGCTGCCGACGGTGAGCACCACCGTCGTCCCGCGTTTCACCCGCACGGTCGGGACCGCGGGCGCGGGCCGTGTCGCGGAGTGGTCGAAGCGGACCGGGGTCAGCCCGTGGGAGTCCGCGGACGCGGCGACGGTCGGCCCGGCAGCGGCGGCGCCCGCCGTCGATCCGGTCGCACCGCAGCCCGCGGCGGCCGGGGAGAGGACGAGCATCCCGGCGAGCAGCAGCCGGGCCGGTCTCCGCATGCCTCCATGCTGCCGGATGCGCGGCCGACGACCCCGCCCGGTGCACCCGTTCGTGGCGTTCGGCACGATCGGGTCGTGAGCCCGCACCCCAGCGCCCCCGTTCCCCCGACGCTCTTCGACGACGAGCGCGAGCCGCGCTGGCGGTCCCGGTTCACCACGGCACGCATGTCGCGCCCCGGCTGGGCCCGCGACGCACCGGCCCGCTCGGTCTACGTCTCCAACGCGACCGGCACCGTCGAGATCCACGCCTGGGACCGTGACTCCGGGGAGCACCGCCAGGTCACCGACCGGCGCAACGGCACCACCTCGGCCGTGCTGCCGCCGGACGGCGGGCACGTCTGGTGGTTCGCCGACACCGACGGCGACGAGTTCGGCCGCTGGGTCGCCCAGCCGTGGTCCTCCGGTGCGGGCGCCGACACCGTGCCCGCCGTCCCCGGCGCCGGCGACGGCTACCCGGCCGGCCTGGAGATCGGCCGCCGGATCACCGCGATCGGCGTCTCCACCGACGACGGCACCGTCCTGTCGGTGCACGAGCGCGGTTCCGGCACCGATGCCCGCGAGATCTACCGGCACACCGAGGACGCCGGCGTCGGCGCGCTGTCCGAGGACGAGACGCTGCTCGCGATCTCGCACTCCGAGCACGGCGACTCCCGCCACCCGTCGCTGCGGGTGCTCGACGTCGCCACCGGGGACACCGTCGCCGAGCTGCACGACGGGCCCGGACGTGGTCTCGCCGCGCTGGAGTTCTCCCCCGTCGCGGGCGACCAGCGGCTGCTCGTCGGCCACGAGCGCCGCGGCCGCGACGAGCTGCTGGTCTGGGACCCGACGACCGGCGAGGTCACCGAGCTCGCGATCGACCTGCCCGGCGAGCTGGTCGGCGGGTTCGTGCCGGACGCGTCGGCGCTGCTCGTCGCACACACCCACGCCGCCCGCACCCGGCTGTTCCGCCACGTCCTGGCCTCCGGCGAGCTGACCGAGCTGCCCACCGCGCCCGGCTGCGTCGGGTCCGCCGAGGTCCGCGACGACGGCACCGTCGAGTACTCCGCGTCGTCGGCGGCCACCCCGTCGCAGATCCGGGCGCTGCGCCCGGACGGCACCGACGAGGTCCTGGTCGCCCCGCCCGGCGAGCGCCCGCCCGGCTCGGTCGCCGTCCGCGACGTGTGGACCGAGGTCCCGGCCGGGCAGGTGCACAGCCTGGTCGCCGAGGCGCCGCGCGCAGACGGCCGCCCGGCGCCCGCGGTGTTCGTGCTGCACGGCGGCCCGCACGCCGCCGACGAGGACCGGTTCGACGCCGGCCGCGCGACCTGGGTCGAGGCCGGGTTCACCGTCGTCGAGGTCAACTACCGCGGCTCCACCGGCTACGGCTCGGCCTGGCGTGACGCGATCGAGGGCCGGCCGGGCCTGACCGAGCTGACCGACGTCGCCGCCGTCCAGGACGCGCTGGTCGCCGACGGCACCGTCGACCCGGCCCGCTGCGCCGTCGACGGCTGGTCCTGGGGTGGGTACCTGTCGCTGCTCGCGGCCGGGACGCAGCCGCAGCGGTGGGCCGCGGCCGTCGCCGGGGTGCCGGTGGCCGACTACGTCGCCGCCTATACCGACGAGATGGAGCAGCTGCGCGCGTTCGACCGGGCGCTGTTCGGCGGCTCCCCCGACGAACTGCCCGACCTCTACCGGGAGGCCTCGCCGCTGACCTACGTCGACGAGGTCCGCGTACCGGTCCTGGTGCTGGCCGGGGAGAACGACCCGCGCTGCCCGATCCGGCAGATCGACAACTACCTGGACGCACTGGCGGCGCGCGGGGACGTGACCTACGAGGTCAGCCGGTTCGACGCCGGGCACGGCTCGCTGGTGGTGGCCGACCAGATGGACCTGATCGCGACCGAGGTCGACTTCGTGCGGCGGGCGCTGGGCTAGTCGCCGAGCAGGCCCAGCACGTTCTCCGGCGGCCGGCCGACGACGGCCCGGTCGCCGGCGATCACCACGGGCCGCTCGATCAGCTTCGGCTCGGCGGCCAGG
Organism: Pseudonocardia tropica; assembly: GCF_040105315.1. NCBI lineage: Bacteria > Bacillati > Actinomycetota > Actinomycetes > Pseudonocardiales > Pseudonocardiaceae > Pseudonocardia > Pseudonocardia tropica. Next base: position 518,650 of record NZ_JBEDNP010000001.1, on the reverse strand, counting down.
GCGTCGAGCAGGGTGTCCCGGTCGGAACCGGCGAGGCCCTGCTCGCGGAACGCGGGCTCGCCGGTGCGGGTGATCGCGAGCGGGTCCTCGGTGCCGAGCGCGGCCAGGGCCCGCTCCAGCTCGGCGCGGGTCGGCGGGTCGTCGAGGTAGCGCCGCACCGTCGGTTCGACGCCGCGGTCGGTCAGCAGCGCGAGGGCGGCGCGGCTCTTCGAGCAGCGCGGGTTGTGCCAGATCTCCACGTGCCGAGCCTAGGACGCACGACGGCCCCGGGGTGTCCCCCGGGGCCGTCGCCGTGCTGAGCGGTCAGCCGCCGTTGCGGACGGCCTGCTCGATCCGGTCGCCGATGTCCTTGTCGACGTTGCGCCAGTACTCGAAGGCGCGCTGCAGGACCGGCTCGGTCACGCCGTCGAGCAGGTGCCCGGCGACGTTGCCGACGAACCGCTCGCGGGCGGCGTCGTCGAAGACCTCGCGGACCATGATCCCGGCCTGGCCCCAGTCGTCGTCGGACTCGCGCAGGGAGTAGGCGGACCGGACCATGTCCCCGTCGGCGTACCAGAGGGCCTCGGAGACCCGCTTCGGGTCGGCCGCCGGGCCGCCGTAGGAGTTCGGCGCGTAGATCGGGTCACGGGTGTTCGTGATCCGCATGGCGCCGTCCTTCTGGTAGTTGTTCACCTCGCTGCGGGGCGCGTTGACCGGGATCTGCTTGTAGTTGACGCCGAGCCGGGCGCGGTGGGCGTCGGCGTAGGAGAACCCGCGGGCGAGCAGCATCTTGTCCGGCGACAGGCCGGTGCCGGGCACCAGGTTGTTCGGCTCGAACGCGGCCTGCTCCATCTCGGCGTGGTAGTCCTCGACGTTCCGGTCCAGCGTCAGCGTCCCGACCTTGATCAGCGGGTAGTCGCTGTGCGGCCACACCTTGGTCAGGTCGAACGGGTTGTACCGGTAGGTCTTGGCGTCGGCGAACGGCATGACCTGCACGTACAGCGTCCAGGACGGGTGGTTGCCCGCCTCGATCTCGTGGTAGAGGTCGGCCTGGTGGTAGTCGGGGTCCGACCCGGCGAGGGTGTCGGCCTCGTCCTGGGTCAGGCACTCCACCCCCTGGTCGGACTTGAAGTGGTACTTCACCCAGACCATCTCGCCGGCCTCGTTGATCCAGCTGTAGGTGTGGCTGGAGTAGCCGTTCATCTGCCGCCAGGTCTTCGGGATGCCCCGGTCCCCCATGAGCCAGGTGACCTGGTGCGCCGACTCCGGCGACAGCGTCCAGAAGTCCCACTGCATGTCGTGGTCACGCAGGTTGTTCGCGACGCGCCGCTTCTGGCTGCGGATGAAGTGCTGGAACTTCATGGGGTCGCGGACGAAGAAGACCGGCGTGTTGTTGCCGACCATGTCCCAGTTGCCCTCGGTCGTCCACAGCTTCAGCGAGAAGCCACGCGGGTCGCGCCAGGTGTCGGGGCTGCCGCGCTCGCCGGCGACGGTCGAGAAGCGGATCACGCCTCGGGACTCGACGCCGGGCTGGAGGAACGCGGCCTTCGTGTACCGGGAGACGTCCTCGGTGGTCTCGAACCGCGCGAACGCCCCACCGCCCTTCGCGTGCGGCTGGCGCTCCGGGATGCGTTCCCGGTTGAAGTTCGCCATCTGCTCGATGAGGTAGTGGTCGTTGAGCAGCAGCGGGCCGTCGGGGCCGATCGTCAGCGAGTGCTCGTCGCTGGCGACCGGGCTGCCGGAGTCCGTGGTGGTGGGCTTGGGCTGGTGCGGCGTGGTCACGGCCGAGCCTCCTCGTGCGCGTGGTGGGTGGGGCGGGTGCTGCCCCGCCGGGCCGACCGGGACGCTCCCGCGGCTGCGCGGCCGCGTCGCGGTCGGCGGTGTCCGTTCCCCCGGGGACTTCCCGTGCGGTCCCGGACGAAACCCGGAACCGGTGCGCGACGACGACGGGGCGCGGGTCAGGATGGGGTCGTGCCCGACGCCGCAGCCACCGCGCCCCGCGCCGGTCTGGGTGCCTTCGCCGACGTGCTGCGGCTGCCCGGGGTCGGCGCGATCACCGCGATCGGCATGGCCGCCCGCATCCCCGCGACGGCCGTCGGCGTCACCCTGACCCTGCACACCGTCACCACCCTCGGCCACGGCTTCGGCGCCGCCGGGCTCGTCGCCGCCGCGGTCCCGACCGGGATGGCGATCGGCGCGCCACTGCTCGGCACGGTGGTCGACCGGCACGGGCTGCGTCCGGTCCTGGCACTGACGATGACCGCGGGCCTGCTGTTCTGGTCGGTCGCGCCGCTGCTGGGCTACGCCGGGCTGCTCGGCGCCGCCTTCGTCGCCGGCATCCTGACCCTCCCGGTGTTCTCCCTGGTCCGGCAGGTCATCGCGGCCGCCGTCCCGGCCGGACGACGCCGCCCCGCGTTCGCGCTGGACTCGATGACGGTCGAGATCTCCTACATGACCGGGCCCGCCGTCGGGTCGCTGCTGACGGTGTGGCTGGGCTCGGCGACGACGATGCGCGTGATCGGGGCCGGGTTCGTCCTGGCCGGGATCGCGCTGTGGCGGCTCGACCCACCGGTCCGCACCGACGGCGACGGGGCCGCCCGCACCGGCCCCCGCCCTCCCCTGCGCAGCTGGCTGACCCGGCCGCTGGTCGGCGCGCTGCTGGCGGTCACCGCCGCGGTGATCGCGATCATGGGCACCGAGTTCGCGTTCATCTCCGCCCTCACCTCCTCCGGTCAGGCGTGGGCGATCGCGCTGGTCAACGCCGCGTGGTGCCTGGCGTCACTGGTCGGCGGGTTCCTCTACGGCAGCGCCCGCCGCGGCCTCCCGCTGCCGCTGCTGCTCGCCGCGCTCGGACTGGCGACGCTCCCGGCGTCGCTGGCCTGGTCGTGGTGGAGCCTGCTCTTCCTGCTGCTCCCGGCGGGTCTGGCGACCGCGTCGACGCTCGCGGCGGGCAGCGCCGCGATCGGCGACCTCGCCCCGGACCGGGTGCGTGGCCTGGTCACCGGCCTGCAGGGCTCCGCGACGACGCTCGGCATCGCCGTCGCGACGCCGCTGGCGGGGGTGCTGGTCGACACCGCCTCCCCCGGCGTGGCGATGCTGGCCTGCGGGTCGGTCGCGGTCGTCGCCGCCGTGGTGGCGGCGCTGCTGCTGCGCACCCGGGCCTGAGCGGCCTGCTCGTCCGGTCGCGGCCCACCACCACCACCGCACCCCGCCCCGCCCCGCCGTGCCGTGCCGTGCCACGCGATCCGCGTCGGGGCCGCGTCACCGAGATGCACCTCAGCGGGAATTGTGGATCTTCCGGGCCCGCTGGGCTGCATCTCGGTGACGCCGCTGCCGCCGAGATGCACCGGACGGTCGTCCGAGACCCTCTGCGGGAGCCCTGAGCTGCAGCTCGACGGGTGGACGGTCGACGAGCGGTCGTGCAAGTCGGACGCTGAGAGAGTCCACAGACGATCGGCGCAGCGCACCGTCCGGACGCGGCGGGCAGGTGTGCCCCTCGGGCAGACTGGACCGGGTGAGCGCACCGCCCCGCCCCGACTCCGAGACCCAGCCCATCCCGAGTGGGCGGCCCCGTCGTCGGGGAGGCCGGGTGCGCTGGGGGTTCGCGCTGTTCCTCGGCGCCGCCGCCGCGCTCGCGACGCTGCCCGACCTCGTCGGTCTCGACGCCCACTCGCCGTTCGCGCAGGTGATCGCGTTCCGGCCGCTGATGGTCGCCGCGCTCGGCGTGCTGGTCGTGATCGGCCTGCTGATCACCCTGGCCGCCCGCCGGTTCTGGCCGGTGCCGGTCGTCCTCGCGCTGGTCGCGCTGGTCGGCGCGGCGATGGTGCTCCCCCGCACCGTGGCGGGCCCCGTACCCACCGGCGGGACCCCGCTGAAGGTGCTGGCGCTCAACGTCTACGAGGGCAACGCCGACACGCAGTCCCTCGCCGCGCTCGTCGCCGCGGAGAACCCCGACGTCGTCTCGATCCCGGAGGCGGGCGGCCGCTACGAGAGCGAGATCGCCCCGCTGCTGGAGCCGCTGGGCTACCGGACGGCGTCCAGCGTCGACCGTTGGGACCGCGACGTCACCGGCAACACCGTGGCCTGGTCGAACCGGCTCGGTGACGTCCGAACCCGGATCGGCAAGGACGTCCGCTTCGACTACATCGAGATCACCGGCGGCGGGCTGGGGAACCTGCGCTTCGTCGCGTTCCACTCCGTCGCCCCGGTGCCGCGCTCGGTCGGGCAGTGGCGCTCGGACCTGGAGACCGTCGCGAAGTGGTGCTCCGGGACGAGCCCGGCGATCGTGGCCGGCGACTTCAACGCGAGCCTCGACCACTCGGTGTTCCGCGACGCCATCCGGGGCTGCGGCGACGCCGGGTCACAGACCGGCAACGGGCTGGCCGGGACCTGGCCGACCTGGGCCCCGGCGTGGCTGGGGCCGCAGATCGACCACATCGTCTACACCGGCGGGATCAGTGCGGAGTCGTTCGGGACGCGGCTGGTGCCGGGCACCGACCACCGCGCCGTCGTCTCGACGCTGCACCTGCCCTGAAGCCCGGCGCCCAGCCGGCGGCCGCGCTCGGGTAGGCACCTTTCAGGGACTGTGAGCACGCGGCGTGGGTGCGCGGCTCGCCCACCGGCTACGCCACAGGGGTTCCCTGTGCGAACTCGCTCACCGGGTGAGCGAATTGCACTCCTACCTGCTGCGGCAGACGGAGTCAGGAGGGCGTCCCGGCCACCTCGTCGATGACGGCTCGTGCGCTGGACGATGCCGACGACCCCGGTGAGGACGAACGCAGCGCTCGACGCACGACGACGGCCGCCCCCCGGAGACCCGGACGGCGGCCGTCGTAGGTACGGAGGAGGTCAGCCGGCCGCGGCGACCGTCTCCGCCACCTCGTAGGTGTTCAGGGCGGCGCCCTTGCGCAGGTTGTCCCCGCACACGAACAGCTCCAGGGTGTTCGGGAAGTCCAGCGACTGCCGGATCCGGCCCACCACGGTCGGGTCTCCGCCGACGGCGTCGGCCGGGGTCGGCCACTCGCCGGCGGCCGGGTCGTCCTTGAGGACGATCGTCGGCTGCGCGCCGAGCACCTTGCGGGCGGCGTCCACCGAGACCTCCGAGGAGAAGGTCGCGTGGATCGCCAGCGCGTGCGTGGTGACGACCGGGACGCGCACGCAGGTCGCGGAGACCTTGAGCTCCGGGATCCCGAGGATCTTGCGGGACTCGTTGCGGACCTTCAGCTCCTCCGACGACCAGCCGTCGTCCTTGAGGGAGCCCGCCCACGGCACGACGTTGAGCACCAGCGGAGCCGGGAACGGCGAGTCGGCGCCGACCGGGATCCCGGCCTCGGTCAGGACGGCCGCGACGTCGCCGGCGGCCTTGCCGAGGTCCTTGCCGGCGACCGCGGACAGCTCGGTCTGCAGCTGGTCGATGCCGGGCTGACCGGCACCCGACGCGGCCTGGTACGACGACACGACCAGCGCCTCGAGCCCGAACTCGCGGTGCAGCGCACCCATCGCCGCCATCATCGACAGCGTCGTGCAGTTCGGGTTGGCGATGATGCCCTTGGGTCGCTCGGTCACCTTCTCCGGGTTGACCTCGGGGACGACGAGCGGGACCTCGGGGTCCATCCGGAACGCGCCGGAGTTGTCGACGGCGATCGCGCCGCGGGAGGCGGCGATCGGCGCCCACTCGGCGGAGACCTCGTCCGGCACGTCGAACATCGCGATGTCGACGCCGTCGAACACCTCGGGCTTCAGCTCCAGGACCGTGATGTCCTGGCCGCGGACCGTCAGCACCTTGCCGGCGCTGCGCGCGGAGGCGATCAGGCGGATCTCGCCCCACGGAACCGACTCCCGGGAGTCGATGATCTCGATCATGGTGGTGCCGACGGCACCGGTCGCGCCGACGAGCGCGAGGACGGGCTTGTCCATCGCCATCCCGCTCACCGACCCGTTCCGGCGGCGACCACCGCGTCGTCCTCGGCGCCGAGCTCGAACGCCTCGTGCAGCGCCTGCACCGCGTCGTCGAGCTGGTCGGAGCGGCAGATCACCGAGATCCGGATCTCCGAGGTGTTCATGGTCTCGATGTTGATCCCGGCGTCGGAGAGCGCCTCGCAGAACTTCGCGGTGACGCCCGGGTGGTTGCGCATGCCCGCGCCGACCAGGGACACCTTGCCGATGTCGTTGTCGTAGATCAGCTCGGCGAACCCGATCTCGGCCTTGGCGCGCTCCAGCGCCGCGACGGCGGTGTCACCGTCGGTGCGGGGCAGCGAGAAGGTGATGTCGGTCTTCTTGTCCGACACGTTGGAGATGTTCTGCAGGACCATGTCGATGTTGATCTCCGCGTCGGCGACCGTGCGGAAGATCTTCGCGGCCATGCCGGGGGTGTCCGGCACACCGGTGACGGTGATCTTGCCTTCGGACCGGTCGTGGGCGACGCCGGTGATGATCGGATTCTCCAACGGGATCTCCTCGATCGAGCCGGAGACCAGGGTGCCCGGCTTGTCGTTGTAGGAACTGCGCACCCGCAGCGGGACGCCGTAGCGGCGGGCGTACTCGACGGCGCGCAGGTGCAGCACCTTGGCGCCGGACGCGGCGAGCTCGAGCATCTCCTCGTAGGTCACCGTCTCGAGCAGGCTCGCCCTGGAGACGATCCGCGGGTCGGCGGTGTAGACGCCGTCGACGTCGGAGTAGATCTCGCAGACGTCGGCGTTCAGCGCGGCCGCGAGCGCGACGGCGGTGGTGTCCGAGCCGCCGCGGCCCAGCGTGGTGATGTCACGGGAGTCCGCGCTCATGCCCTGGAAGCCGGCGACGAGCACGATGTGCCCCTCGTCGAGGGCCTCACGCAGGCGCCACGGGTTCACCTCGGTGATGCGGGCGTCACCGTGCTTCGAGGTGGTGAGCATGCCCGCCTGCGAGCCGGTGAACGACCGGGCCTCCGCGCCGAGGGCGTGGATCGCCATCGCGACGAGTGCGTTCGAGATCCGCTCACCGGAGGTGAGCAGCATGTCCATCTCCCGCAGCGGGGGCTTCGGGGAGATCTGCTCGGCGAGATCGGTCAGCTCGTCGGTGGTGTCCCCCATGGCGGACACGACGACGACGACATCGTGGCCCTCCTTGCGGGTACGGACGATGCGCTCGGCGACCTTCTTGATCCGCTCCGCGTTCTCGACCGACGAACCGCCGTACTTCTGCACGACGAGGGCCACGCCGACCTCCAATCCTGGCTCCGCGGTGGGAGCCGTCGGGTGCTCTCTCTTCGACCGCCGGGATGCGCAGGTGACGCATCGGCGGCGCTGGTCGGAACGGAACAGTACCGGCGAGCGCCGTCCGTTTTCAGGATCTGGACGGTCACCGATGACCCAGACCACACGGGCTCGCCCACGGACCCCGTGCTCGGGTATGCGCGCGGGCCGCACGTCGCCGGACCGGGGACTCAGACCCGGACGGCCTGCTGCCTGCCGCGGTGCCGCCGGACCGCGTCGGTGTTGCCGCAGCGTGCGCTGCAGTAGCGCTGCCTGCCGTTGCGGGAGACATCGGCGTAGGCGCGGGTGCAGCCCTCGGCGGCGCACCGGCCGAGCCGGTCCATCCCCCGGGTCGCCAGATGGGTGGCGGTGCCGGTCGCGAGCAGGGCGCGCAGCACACCGGCCAGGCCCAGACCGTCGTCGCGGTGGTGCAGGTGCCAGTGGCCGTCGTGGTCGGTGAGGCGTGGTGGCCCGGTCGACTCGGCGAGCAGGACGTTGAGCAGCCGTGCCCGCTCCGGGCCCGGCTCGGCGTCGACGACCCCCTCCCACCGGCGCAGGAAGTCGAGCACCGTCGGCAGGTCGGCGCCGACCGGGTCCCAGTCGCGCGTCACCCCGGCGGCGAGGCAGCGCGCGACGAGCTCCCCGGTCGACGACGGCGGCGCGTTCACCAGGTCGGCGGCGAGGAGCACCGGATCACGTCCGTAAGGGTTGATGTGCACTGACCCATTACAGCAACGTCGTCGTCGTGAGCACACCCCTGGACCACGAGTGGGAGACGACCTCACGACACCGCACCTCCGACGGCGTCGTGCGCTACCAGCGCTGCCACTGCGGGACGTGGCGGGTCCGGCTGGAGCGGGACCCCGCCGGCGGCGGGCCGCCCGAGACCCTCGCGCAGCCGGCGCGCGGCCGGGTCGGGGCCCGGTAGACGCACGCCGTGCGGTGCGGGGCCTCAGACCCGGCGCAGGAGGCGCACCACCACGGTGGTGATGATCAGCCACAGGATCGCCGCGACCCCGTAGTTCAGCGTGACGGCCATCTTCGGCTGGGCCGGGGTGAACAGGTCACCGAGCCCGAGGTTCAGCTGGGCCGCCCAGGAGGCCACGAACTCGGTGAGGAAGTTCGCCGGATTGGCGTCGAGCAGGGTCAGCACGATGTGCGCCACCAGGATGGCCACGATCACCAGACCCACGATCCGCACGATCGTCGCGATGATCCCCATACCCTGCCGCACGGTCGAACCCACGGTTGCCGCCATCACAAACCCCTTCGTCACGGACGGCGTCATGGTCGCACCGCCGCACCCTCACCACCCTTCCAACGAGGGCAAACGCCGCTGGTTGTGATCACTTCGTTGCGAGCCGGGGCTCGGGGCCGGGTTCGACCGTGCGGGTGGCGGCTTGCCGCGCAACGGGGGTTCGGGTCTACGGTAGAGGCATGGCGCGCCTGCTCCTTCGCCGCCGCGGCGGGGTCTGAACCGACCGGCCCCTCGTCGCGGGGTCTCGCGTGTCCGCCGGTCGCCACGACGGCACGACGACGGAGCATTCCCGTGACCACCTCTCCCGACGCCTACGAAGCCCGCGCCCGCAGCAACGTCCGCACCCCCGAGGGCGCGCCGCACGCGACCCAGCCCGCCTGGAACCGCCAGCGCGGCTCGCAGATGCCGGTCCACCGGTACAAGCCCTTCCATCAGCTGGTCGAGCCGGTGTCGCTGCCCGACCGCACCTGGCCGGACACGGTCATCGACACCGCGCCGCTGTGGTGTGCGGTCGACCTGCGTGACGGCAACCAGGCGCTGATCGACCCGATGAGCCCGCTGCGCAAGCGGCGGATGTTCGACCTGCTGGTACGCATGGGCTACAAGCAGATCGAGGTCGGCTTCCCGGCGGCGAGCCAGACCGACTTCGACTTCGTCCGCGAGATCATCGAGCAGGGCGCGATCCCGGAGGACGTGCAGATCCAGGTCCTGACCCAGGCCCGCCCGGAGCTGATCCAGCGGACCTTCGAGGCCTGCGAGGGCGCGCACTCGGCGATCGTCCACCTCTACAACTCGACGTCGATCCTGCAGCGCCGGGTCGTCTTCCGCTCCGACCGCGCGGGCATCACCAAGATCGCCACCGACGGCGCGGAGGAGGTCAGCAAGTTCGCCGAGAAGTACCCGGCGACCGACTGGACCTTCCAGTACTCGCCGGAGTCCTACACCGGCACCGAGCTGGAGTACGCCGTCGAGATCACCAACGCGGTGAGCGCGATCTGGCAGCCGACGCCGGAGCAGCCCATGATCGTCAACCTGCCGGCGACGGTGGAGATGGCGACCCCGAACGTCTACGCCGACTCCATCGAGTGGATGCACCGCAACCTGGCCCGCCGCGACGCGCTGGTGCTGTCGCTGCACCCGCACAACGACCGCGGCACCGGCATCGCCGCCGCCGAGCTGGGCTACCAGGCCGGTGCCGACCGGATCGAGGGCTGCCTGTTCGGCAACGGCGAGCGCACCGGCAACGTCGACCTGGTCGCGCTGGGCATGAACATGTTCACCCAGGGCGTCGACCCGCAGATCGACTTCTCCGACATCGACGAGGTCCGCCGCACCGTCGAGTACTGCAACCAGCTGCCGGTGCACGAGCGCCACCCGTGGGGCGGCGACCTGGTCTACACCGCGTTCTCCGGCTCCCACCAGGACGCGATCAACAAGGGCTTCGCCGCGATGGAGGCCGACGCCGCGGAGGCCGGGCACCCGGTCGCCGACCACACCTGGGAGGTCCCGTACCTGCCGGTCGACCCGAAGGACATCGGCCGCACCTACGAGGCCGTCATCCGGGTCAACAGCCAGTCCGGCAAGGGCGGCATCGCCTACATCATGAAGACCGAGCACCAGCTCGACCTGCCGCGCCGGCTGCAGATCGAGTTCAGCCACGTCATCCAGGCCTTCACCGACACCGAGGGCGGCGAGGTCGAGCCCAAGGCCATGCGCGACGCGTTCGACGTCGAGTACCTGGGCCGCGAGACCCCGCTCAAGCTGGTGCGCCACCGCATCCACAGCGACGGCGAGGGCCGCGACGAGATCGTCGCGACCGTGCGCGTCGAGTCCGACCTGCACGAGATCGCCGGCTCCGGCAACGGGCCGATCGCGGCGTTCGTCGACGCGCTGGCCGGGATCGGGTTCGACGTGCGGGTGCTCGACTACCACGAGCACGCGATGGGCGGCGGTGACGACGCCCGCGCCGCGGCCTACGTCGAGTGCGCCGTCGAGGAGAAGGTGTTCTGGGGCGTCGGGATCGACAGCTCGATCACCAGCGCCAGCCTCAAGGGCGTCGTGAGCGCGATCAACCGCGCCCTGCGCTGAGCCCCGGCCCGGCCCGGCTGCACGCAGGCGGGCCGGGCGTCGGGTCAGCGGCCGATCGCGTCGCCGAGGGTGATCTGCTGCTCGGGGACCTCCGGGCCGCTGCCCGGACCGACGGCGGCGTCGGCCTCCTCCCCGGTCACCTCGTGCGGGGTGATCACCCCGTCGCGGATGGCCTCGGCGTGGTGGCAGGCGACCCGGTGTCCGGTGGTGTCGCCGTCGAGCACGCGCAGCTGCGGGCGATCGGTGGAGCACCGGTCGTCCTGACGCCACGGGCAGCGGGTGTGGAACCGGCACCCGGACGGCGGCGCGGCGGGCGAGGGCAGGTCCCCGGAGAGCAGGATCCGCTCCCGGGTGTCCTCGACCGTCGGGTCCGGCTGGGGCACCGCGGAGAGCAGCGCCCGGGTGTAGGGGTGCAGCGGGCCGTCGTAGAGCGCGCGGGCGGGCGCCTCCTCCACGATCGACCCGAGGTACATCACCCCGACCCGGTCCGACACGTGCCGCACGACGGCCAGGTCGTGCGCGATCACCAGGTAGGTCAGGCCGAGCTCGCGCTGCAGCGAGCGCAGCAGGTTGAGCACCTGGGCCTGCACCGACACGTCCAGCGCCGAGACCGGCTCGTCGGCGACGACGAGGTCGGGCTCCACGCACAGCGCCCGGGCGATCCCGATGCGCTGACGCTGCCCGCCGGAGAACTCGTGCGGGTAGCGGCGCAGCGCGGACTCCGGCAGCCCCACCGCGCGCATGAGCTCGGCGAGCCGGTCCGGACCGGCCTCGATCCCGTGCGCGGCCAGGCCCTCGCGCAGCAGCGACCCGACCGACTGCCGCGGGTCCAGGCTGGACATCGGGTCCTGGAACACCATCTGGAACCGGCGGCGCATCCGGCGCAGCGGCTCCCCCTTCAGCGCGGCGACGTCGGTGCCGTCGAAGGACACCGTGCCCGCGGTCGGCTCGGTGAGCTTGAGGATCGCCCGCCCGAGGGTCGACTTGCCGCAGCCGGACTCGCCGACCAGGCCGTAGGTCTCGCCGCGCTCGATCCGCAGCGAGACGCCGTCGACGGCCCGGACGTGCCCGACGGTGCGCTGCACCAGCACACCCCGGGTGATCGGGAAGTGGACCTGCAGGTCCTCGACCTCCAGCAGGGGGCTCATGCCGTCGCTCCGATCGGCTCGGGGTTGTGGCAGCGCAGCAGCCGGCCCGCCTCGTCGTCGGCCACCGGGGTGACCGAGGTGCAGGTCTCCAGCGCCCGCGGGCAGCGCGGCGCGAACGCGCAGGCGTGGTCCCAGGGCAGGTTGTCCGACACCGACCCGGTGATCGCGGGCAGCTCCGCGGCGGGGTCGGAGTCCAGCCGCGGGATCGACCGGATCAGCCCGGAGGTGTACGGGTGGCGCGGGCCGTCGAACAGCGAGTGCCGCTCCGCGCGTTCCACGACGCGGCCGCCGTAGAGGACGTTGACCCGGTCGCAGAGTCCCGCGACGACGCCGAGGTCGTGCGTGATCATGATCAGCGCCGTCCCCGTCTCGGCGACGAGCTCGCGCAGCAGCTCCAGGATCTGGGCCTGGATGGTGACGTCGAGGGCGGTGGTCGGTTCGTCGGCGATGAGCAGCTTCGGCCGGCAGGCCAGCGCGATCGCGATCAGCGCGCGCTGGCGCATCCCGCCCGACATCTGGTGCGGGTAGGCCTTCACCCGTCGCGCCGGGTCGGGGATGCCGACCCGCTCCAGCAGGGAGACGGCCTCGCGCCGCGCCTCCTCCTTGCCCATCCCGCGGTGCCGGGTGAGCGCCTCGGTGATCTGCACCCCGACCGGCACGACCGGGTTCAGCGACGACAGCGGGTCCTGGAAGACCATCCCGATGTCGCGGCCGCGGCGCTCGCGCAGCTGCGCGTCGGACAGGGTGAGCAGGTCGACCGGTCCGCCGTCGGAGGAGAACAGCACCGAGCCGCCCACCCGGGGGGTGCGGCCCGGCAGCAGCCCCATGATCGCCAGGGAGGTCACGGACTTGCCGCAGCCGGACTCGCCGACCAGGCCGACGACCTCGCCGGGGCGGACGTCGAACGACACCCCGTCGACGGCGACGACGTCGGCCTCACCCCGCCGCACGAAGCGCACGGACAGGTCCTGGACCTGCAACAACGGGTTCCTCGGAGATGTGGTCATCGCCGGCCTTTCGGGTCGATGGCCTCGCGCAGCGACTCGCCGAGCAGCGTGAACCCGAGCGCGACGACGATGATCGCGATCGCCGGGTAGACCGCCAGCCCGGGCCGGACGTCGAGGTAGGGCTGCGCGGAGGCGAGCATGAGACCCCACTCCGCGCGGGCCGGGTCGGCGTCGCCGAGGCCGAGGAACGACAGCGCGGCCGCGTCGAGGATGGCCGTCGCCAGGGTCAGCGTGGCCTGCACGATCACCGGGCCGATCGCGTTGGGCAGCATGTGCCGCAGCACCACCGCCCGTCGCCTCACGCCGAGCGCGGTGGCCGCGAGGACGTGGTCGGACCCGCGCTGGGCGAGCATCGACCCGCGCAGCAGCCGCGCGAAGATCGGCACGTTCACCAGCGCGACGGCGATGATGACCGTCGTCTGGCTGGGCCGGGCGGCCAGCGCCGCGACCGAGATCGCGAGCAGCAGCGACGGGATCGACAGCAGCACGTCGGTGACGCGCATGAGGACGGTGTCGATCCAGCCGCCGAACGCGCCGGCGAGCACACCGATCACCAGGCCCGCCGCGAGCCCGAACACGGTCGCGAGCACGCCGACGAGCAGGGTCTGGCGCGAGGCCAGGATCATCCGGGAGAACTCGTCGCGGCCGTTCTGGTCGCTGCCCAGCAGGAAGCCGGGCTGCGGTCCGGGGATCGAGCCGGGGCGCAGCTGGTCGAGCAGCTGCGGGAACGCCTGGGCCGGGTCGTGCGGGGCCAGCAGCGGCGCGAACACCGAGACCAGCACGAACAGCCCGATGATCACCGCCCCGACGATCGCGGTGGGGCTGCGGCGCAGCCGGCGCAGCGCGTCCGCGGACAGGCTGCGGCCTGCGGTGTCGTCGATCCGGTCCCTCCGCCGCTGCGCCCAGGTGGTCGGTGCGCTCATCGCAGCCTCACCCTCGGGTCGATCACGGCGTAGGACAGGTCGACGAGCAGGTTGACCAGCACGTAGATCAGCGCGCCGAGCAGCACCACGGCCTGCAGCCGCGGGTAGTCGCGGCGCTCGATGCCCTCGGCGATCAGGGTGCCGATGCCGGGCCGGTTGAACACCTTCTCGGTCAGCACCGCGCCGGCGAGGAGCAGGCCGGTCTGCAGACCGATCGTCGTGGAGACCGGCAGCAGCGCGTTGCGCAGGACGTGCCGGCCGCGGACGGTGCCCGGCGCGAGGCCCTTGGCGTTGGCGGTGCGGACGAAGTCGGACTCCAGCACGTCGAGCACCGAGGCCCGGGTGATCCGCACGATGACGGCGAGCGGGATCGTCGCCAGCGTCACGGCCGGCAGCACGAGGTGCAGCAGCGAGTCCCAGCTGGCGTCGAACTCGCGGGTCAGCAGGCCGTCGAGGGTGGGGAAGCCGGTGACCGAGGTGGCGTCGATGCCAGTCGACTGCAGCCCGGACGGCGGGAACAGGCCGAGGTCGACGGCCAGGAACTGCTTGAGCACGTAGCCGAGGAAGAACACCGGCACGGCGACGCCGACCAGCGTCCCGACGATGGTCAGGTTGTCCCAGATCCCGCCGCGGTGGCGGGCGGCGAGGTAGCCGAGCGGGATCCCCAGGGCGACGGCGAGCAGCAGCGCCGACAGGGACAGCTCGATCGTCCCCGGGAGCGCGCGGCCGAGCTCGGTGATCACCGGGTCGCCGGTGACGAGGGAGGCGCCGAAGTCGCCGGTCAGCGCCCGGCCGAGGTAGCGCAGGTACTGGATCGGGATGGGCTGGTCCAGACCCAGCGTCTTGTTCAGTGCCGCGATCGACTCCGGGGTCGCCTTGTCTCCGAGCAGCGCACCGGCCGGTCCGCCGGGCAGCGAGCGCAGCCAGGCGAACAACAGCACGGACAGGATGAGCAGCGTCGGGACGACCTGGAGCAGGCGGCGCGCGACGAAGCGCAGCATGCGTGGATGTCCTCAGTGGTGGGAGGCGGGACACGCGACCGGGCGCCGCGGGGTCTCCGCGGCGCCCGGGGCACGGTCAGTTCTTGCTGACGGAGACGAAGCGCTCGTCGGTCAGCGGCGACGGGATCACGCCCTGCACGTTCGGTCCGACGACGATCGCCGGGCCGGTGGTCAGGATCGGCACGGCCGGCAGGTACTTGGCCATGATGTCCTTGTTCGCCTGCTGGTACGCGGCGGCGTGACCGGCCGGGTCCGGGATGGCGTCGGCCTTGGCCAGCTCGGCGAACATCGCCGGGTCCTGCGGCCCGAACTCGGCCTTCTCCCGGCCGAAGAACGTGCCGACGAAGTTGCCGGCGTCGTTGTAGTCACCGGTCCAGCCGAGCATGTGCAGGTCGTGCTTGCCGGCCTTCTGGACGTCGTCCTTGTAGCCGCCGTTCCACGGCCGCGCGACCGGGTTGACCGTGATGCCGACGGCCTTCAGGTTCGCCGACATCGCCGAGAACAGGTCCGCCGGGTTCGGCATGTAGGGCCGGGTGATCTCGGTCGGGTAGTAGAAGTTCAGCGTCAGGTTCTGCGCGCCGGCCTCGGCGAGCAGCTGCTTGGCCTTCTCCGGGTCGTACGGGTACTGGGTGACGTCGTCGGCGTAACCCGCGACGGTCGGCGGCACGAACTCCTTCGCGACCGCGGAGCCCTCCGGCATCTTGGTGCGGACCAGCGACTCGCGGTCGATCGCGTAGGCGAGCGCCTGGCGGACCCGCAGGTCCTTGAGCTTCGGGTTGTTCTTGGTGTTGATGCCCATGTAGAGCAGCGAGAACGGCTGGCGGATCAGCACCTGGTCGCCCTGGTCGGTCAGGGTCTGGTAGTCCGCCGGGGACGGGTAGTCGTAGCCGTCGATGGTGCCGGCGGCCAGCTCCTGCTTACGGGCGTTCTCATCCGGGATGATCTTGAAGATGAGCCGGTCGAGCGTGGCCTTCTCGCCCCAGTACTGGTCGTTGCGGACCAGGGTGATCGTGTTGTTCGCCTTGTCGAAGCTCTCGAACTTGAACGGCCCGGTGCCCGTCGGGTGCTCGTTCGCGTAGGCGGGGTAGGTGAAGGAGTCACCGCTCTGGGTGACGGCGTCGGCGTCGTACTGCTCGAGCGCCGCCGGGCTGGAGATCGAGAACGACGTGAGGCCGAAGGCGGCCGGGAACGCGCCCTTGAACTTGTTCAGCGCCAGGACCGCGGTGTTCGGGCTCTGCGCCGTGCAGGACTTGTAGAGCGGAGTGCCCGAGGCGTCGCCCTCGTTCTTGGCGAAGCCCTCGAAGACGTCGCCGTAGTAGATCATCTGGCTCTGCGCCGCGGCGCCGGCCATGTTGAACCAGCGGTCGAAGTTCGCGCAGACCGCGGTCGCGTCGAGCGGCGTGCCGTCGTGGAACGTGACGCCCTCGCGGAGGGTGAACGTCCAGGTCTTGCCGTCCGGGGTGGACGTCCACTCGGTGGCCAGGCCGGGCTCGAGCTCGGTGGTCCCGGGCTTGTAGGTGATCAGGGTGTCGAACATCTGCCGGGCCGGGCGGAAGCTCTCGCCGTCGTCGTTGAAGATCGGGTCGAAGTTCTTCGGCGCACCCGCGGCGCCGAACACGAACGTCCCCCCGGCGGCGTCGCCACCCGCTCCGCGCTCCGAGCTCGCGCAGGCGGTCATGCCCACTGCGAGCACGCCCGCCATGACCGCCGTCATCCACCGTCTGCGCATTCCGGTCCCCTCGTCGGCAGCGGCGTCCACCCGATGTGTGCGTGAGGACACCTGATGACGGGGAAACCTATAGCGGTCCGTTACCAACCGGTAGACCCTTGCGTCACGATAGTGCTACGAACTGGTACGCACGTCCCGTTCGTCCGGACCGTCGTCGACGGCCGACCGGTGCGCGTCCCGGTGGGCCGACACCGCGGCCCGCGAGGCGCCCTCGTCGAGTGCGGCCGACCGGACCTCGTCGAAGACCTCGCGGTAGGTGCGCAGGTCGGCGGATGACTCCAGGAACGACTCCCCCGCGTGCCCCTCGGTGTGGACGACGTCGGGGCCGAGCTCGTCGGGAACGGTCAGGATCGCGAAGCGGCCGGCGTGCGCCCGCTGCGGCCCGGCGCCGAACGGGAGCACGCGCAGCGTCACGTCGGGCAGGCCCGACAGCGTGAGCAGCCGGTCGAGCTGCTCGGCCATCACCGCAGGACCGCCGGTCGCGCGGGCGAGCACGGCCTCGTCGACGACGGCGTCGAGGACCAGCGGCGGCGTCGCGGTGAGCGCCTCGTGGCGACGTCCGCGCAGCCGCACGAGCTGGTCGATCTCCCGGTCCGGGCGCCCCGGGAGCCGGGCGCGCAGCGCGGCGTGTGCGTAGGCGGGCGTCTGGAGGAGCCCGTGCAGCACGGTCAGGTCGAACGCGGCGACGGCGGTCGCGTCGGACTCGGCGGCGGCGTAGCGCCCCGGCGACGGCAGGAAGTGCGGGTCGCTGCGCAGGCCCTCGGTGAACGGCTCCCACCAGCCGCGGGTACGGCTCTCGGTGACCAGCCGCTCGAGCATCTCCGCCTCGACCCCGGCGACCCCGCCGTAGACCTCGACCAGCGCGGCGACGTCGGCCGGGCGCGGCACACCCTTGCCGTTCTCCAGCCTGCTGATCTTCGACGTCGAGCAGCCCACGCCGCCCGCGGCGTCCTCCAGCTTCAGACCGGCGTTGACGCGCAGCCTGCGCAGCTCGGCACCCAGCCGTCGTCGCGCGCCGGTCGGCTCCTGCTCCACCTCGCGCCCCCTCCGTGACCCCGCCGTGCAATCTACAGTTCTGTGCAATTCCCTGTGTCTGCAATTGCACGTACGCGTGTCGTCGTGCATCCTGGAGTCACCCGGACGTGACGGCAGACACACCGACCGTGGCGACCGGGGACCACGGACCGACCGCGACACACGAAGGGAGATTGACATGATCCGCAGGACGCAGGTGCCGCACACAGGCACGCACCACAGCGCCCGTACCGGGCGGTGGTCGCCGTGATCGCGCTGGTGGCGGTGGCCCTGGCGGGGCTGGCCACACTGGTCGTCTCGGCGATCGTGATCGGGGTGACCGACCGGCGCCAGAGCGAGGCGTGGCGCCGGATCGCCGAGCAGCGGCGCCGGGAGTGGGAGCGCAGGCAGCGCCAGCTCCACGGCCGGCCGCACCACGTGGACGCGTGGGGCGACGAGGACACCGACTGAGGCCTGCCGAAGGGGCGTCGGTACCGACTGACACCGCTCTCGGACCCACCGGAGAGGAAGGACGGCGCAGCGGCGGGGGGTTGCTGCGCCGGGTGGCCGGTCACGGCCGGGGCGAGGTGCCCTGGACGGACCGGCCCGTTCTGCGTCCGGGGCCTAGAGGGCCCGTCGGCCGGCGAGCGCGCGGCCCAGCGTCATCTCGTCGGCGAACTCCAGGTCGCCGCCCATCGGCAGGCCGGACGCGAGCCGCGTGACGCTCAGACCCGGGAAGTCGCGCAGCAGCCGGACCAGGTAGGTCGCGGTCGCCTCGCCCTCGGTGTTGGGGTCGGTCGCGATGATGACCTCGGAGATCTCGGTCTCGTCGGCCGCCGGACCGGTGCCGCCCAGGCGGGCGAGCAGCTCGCGGATCCGCAGCGTGTCCGGGCCGATCCCGGCCAGCGGGTCGAGCGCGCCACCGAGCACGTGGTAGCGCCCCTTGAACTCGCGGGTCCGCTCGACGGCCAGGACGTCCTTGGGCTCCTCGACCACGCACACCAGCGTCGGGTCGCGACGCGCGTCGGAGCAGTAGCGGCAGCGGGTGTCCGACGCGACGTTGCCGCACACGTCGCAGAACGCGACGCCCTGCTTGACCGTCTGCAGGACCTCCTGGAGCCGGTTGATGTCGGCCGGGTCCGCGGCGAGCAGGTGGAACGCGATGCGCTGGGCGCTCTTCGGACCGACCCCGGGCAGGCGTCCCAACTCGTCGATCAGGTCCTGGACCGGTCCTTCGAACACCTCAGGCGCCCGGGAGGCCCAGGCCGCCCATGTCGAGGCCGCCGGCGAGCGGACCCATCTTCTCCTGCTGCAGCTCCTGCGCACGGCGGACCGCGTCGGCGAGCGCGCCGGCGACGAGGTCCTGCAGGGTCTCGACGTCCTCCGGGTCCACGACCTTCGGGTCGATCCGCACCGAGCGCGGCTCCAGGCCCGCGGTGACGGTGACCTCGACCAGCCCGTTCCCGGCCTGGCCGGTGACCTCGGCGGTCGCGAGCTCGGCCTGGGCCTGCTGGAGCTGCTGCTGCATCTTCTGGGCCTGCTGCAGGATCATCTGCATGTCGGGCTGACCGGGTTGCACGCGTACCCCTCGCTGTCGGGTCCGGCTCGCGCGATCGGGGTCTTCCCCGGCGCGACCGGCGCGGACGTGTCGTTCTGCCAGGGTAGACGTGTCAGGCTGACCGACCGTGCGCGCCCTGATCCGTTCCGCCACAGCCGTCCTCCCGGCCGTCGTCGCGCTGCTGTGCGCCGGCTGCGGCGCAGCGGCACCGGCCCCGCCCTCGGTCGACGCGATCCCGGTACCGGCCGCGACGACCCGTTCGCTGCCCGCCACCCCGGCGCCGGTCCCCGCCCCCGTCGTGCTGCTCGACCCCGGGCACAACGGCGGCAACGCCGCGGACCCGGCCGCGGTGAACCGGCCGGTCCCCGACGGGCGCGGCGGGACCAAACCGTGCAACACGACCGGCACGTCCACGAACGCCGGCTACGCCGAGCACACCTTCACCTGGGACCTGGCCGGGCGGGTGCGGTCCCGGCTGGAGGCCGCCGGTGTGCGGGTGGTGCTCACCCGTCCCGACGACGACGGCGTCGGCCCCTGCGTCGACGCCCGGGGGGCGGCGGGCGGCCGGTCCGGTGCGGCGCTGGCCGTGTCGCTGCACGCGGACGGCGCGGCGGCCTCGGCCCGCGGGTTCCACGTCGCCTACGCCGAGCCCGCGGTGCACGGGACCGGACCGGCGTCGCTGCGCCTGGCCACCGAGCTGCGGGACGCGCTGCGCTCGGCCGGGTTCGCCCCGGCCGGCTACATCGGCCGCGACGGGCTCGACGGCCGCGAGGACCTGGCCGGCCTCAACACCTCGACCGTGCCGACCGCGCTGGTGGAGGCGGGCAACATGCGCAACGCCGGCGACGCCGCCGTGCTCACCGACCCCGCCGGGCGGGACCGGATCGCGGCGGCGGTGGCCGCGGCGGTGCTGGCACAGCTGCGCCGCTGACCACCCGCGCCCCGGCCACCCCGTCCGGGCCGGGTCAGCGCGGGTCGATCGCGCGTGCCCCCAGGTGCGAGGTGAGGATCTCCAGCGCCGCGGCCTCGGGGTCGCGACGCGCACCCGGCGACGCCGCCTCGGCCGCGGCCTCGGCGAGCATGTCCTCCTCCTCGGCGGCCTGGTTCCGTACCGGGGCGGGTCGTGCGCCCGGACCGTCGCCCCCCTGCGGTCCGGCATCACGAGGGTCCGGCGGTGCGTCCTCCGGCGGCGGCTCCGGCGGCAGCGGGACCTCGGAGTCCCCCGCGGGACGGCGGGCGGGCCGCCCGCCCTGCTCGCGCTGCGGGGCGTCGCGCTGGGAGGGACGCTGCGGCACCGCCCGCTGCGCGCGTTCCGGTGCGGCGGCGCGACGCGCGGTCGCGGCCTCACCGGTGTCGCAGTGGACCCGCCACCGGACCCCGAGGACGGCGCGCAGCGCATCGGCGATCACGTCGGTGTTGCGCGCCTCGGACAGCCGCCGGGCCAGCGGCGGGGCGCCGATCGCGAGGACCAGGGTGTCGCCGTCGACCGCCCGGACGGTGGCGTTGACCAGGAGCGCCTCGGTGCTGCGGCTGCGCCGGCGGACGGCGGCCAGGATCTCCGGCCAGACCCGGCGGACCGCCGTCGCGTCCAGCGACGACGCCGACGACACCGGCTGCGCCGACTCCGGCGGTACGGCGTCGGCGGGGGCGCCGTCGCGGGGCGGGGCCGGTCGGCGGGGCGGGGCCTCCTGCGCGGCGGGCTCCTCGGCCCCGCCCGCTCCCGGCCCGTCCGCCCGGCGACCGTCCGCTTGCCGACCGTCCGCAGGCGGGCCGTCCGCAGGCGGGCCGTCCACCGGGGCCACGCCGGCGGGTGCGGCGGAGCGCGCATCGGGGCCCGCGGTCGCCGGAGAGCGTTCCGCGGAACGCTCCGCGCCGGACTCCGCCCCGGCGGAGGACGCCGCCTCCGTCGTCGCGCTCCCCTGTCCGCGTGGTCCGGTCGCCTCCTCGGCATGGGGTGCCGTGGCGCCCGTCGGACGGCTCCCGGCCTCCGCGGACGCGGGGCCCCGGCCGGGGGCCGCACCGCCCCGGTCCGGGGCGGCGCCGCCCTGCTCCGGACCGGGGGCCGCGGCCGGGGCGGCTGCGGTGGCCCGGCTGTCGTCCTCACGTTCCGCGGAACGCGCCGCGCCCGCTTCCGCCCGGGCCACCGCGGGCTCCGGGGCGGCCGGCCGCTCGCTGGGCCGCACGAACCGCTTGGCGGCACCACCGTCGTCGGACGGGCCGGCGGGGTCGGGCGCGATCGCGTTGCGCCGCTCGATGCGCTCCAGGCGTTCGAGCAGTCCGCCGTCGGACGCCGTGGCCGCCGGGAGCAGCATCCGCGCGACCAGAAGCTCCAGCAGCAGCCGCGGGGCGGTCGCCCCGCGCATCTCGATCAGGCCCTGGTGCAGGATCTCGCCGTAGCGGGTGAGGGTGGCCGGGCCGAGCCGGGCGGCCTGGTCCGCCATCCGGGACAGCTCGTCCGCGGCGCCGTCGACCAGGCCCTGCTCCGCGGCGTCCGGCACGGCCTGCACGAGCATCAGGTCGCGGAAGCGCTGCAGCAGGTCCGAGGCGAAACGGCGGGGGTCGTGCCCGGCCTCGACGAGCCGGTCCACCGCGCCGTAGACGGCCGCGCCGTCGGCCGCGGCGAGCGCGTCGACGGTGTCGTCGATCAGGCCGGAGTCGGTCACCCCGAGCAGCGCGACGGCGCGCTCGTAGGTCACGCCCTGCGGACCGGCGCCGGCGAGAAGCTGGTCCAGCACCGACAGCGTGTCGCGGGCCGAGCCGCCCCCGGCCCGGATCACGAGCGGGAACACCGGCGGCGCGACGGTCACCTGCTCCTCGCCGCAGATCTTCTCCAGCAGCGCGCGCATCGTGCCGGGCGGGATCAGCCGGAACGGGTAGTGGTGGGTCCGCGACCGGATCGTCGGGAGCACCTTCTCCGGCTCCGTCGTCGCGAACACGAAGACCAGGTGCTCCGGGGGCTCCTCGACGATCTTGAGCAGCGCGTTGAAGCCCTGGGTGGTGACCATGTGCGCCTCGTCGACGACGAACACGCGGTAGCGCGACTCGGCCGGCGCATAGAACGCGCGGTCACGCAGCTCGCGCGCGTCCTCGACACCACCGTGGGACGCCGCGTCGAGCTCGACGACGTCGATGCTGCCCGATCCCTCGGGGGCGAGCGCGATGCACGAGTTGCAGACGCCGCACGGGTCCGGGGTCGGGCCCTGCTCGCAGTTCAGCGAGCGCGCCAGGATGCGGGCCGAGGACGTCTTGCCGCAGCCCCGCGGCCCCGAGAACAGGTACGCGTGGTTGATCCGCCCCGCGGTGAGGGCGGTGGCCAGGGGCTCGGTGACGTGCTCCTGTCCCACGACGTCGGCCAGCTTGGCCGGGCGGTACTTGCGGTACAGAGCCAGAGCCACGGGGGAAGGCTACCCAGGGGGTCCGACACTTCGGGGACCCGCTCGCAGACAGAAGGGGACCCCGCGCACCCGCCAGAGCCTGTTGACCCTTGCTGCCTTCCGGCCCTGGGGGAGTTCACAGGATGGACGCCGCACGGGGTCCACGGACAGTGTGCCACGGACGGCGACGCCGGGCGGCGAGGGGGCCGCGTCGGATCGCCGAGGGCGTCGCGTAACCTCGTTCGCGGAGGATTCGCCTAGTGGCCTAGGGCGCACGCTTGGAAAGCGTGTTGGGAGCAATCCCTCACGGGTTCAAATCCCGTATCCTCCGCCAGCAGGAAAGCGGAACGCCGGGTGGTTCTCACGCGGAGCCCCCGGCGTTCGGCGTCCAGTCTCATCTCCGGTCTCACTCGGCATCCGGCCGGCCCCAGAGCAGACCGCCCACACGCTGGGCGACGTCGCTGCGCACGACCCCGGTGATGTGCTGGTAGCGGGCCGCCACCGCGGTCGTCGACCAGACGATCGGGCCATGACGGCGCGCTCCGGGACGCCGGGGACGAGGAGCACCGTCGCGGCCGTGTGGCGGGCTTCGTGCAGGCGCCCGTGCCGGACCCACCACGGGAGGTCGCACGCCAGGCGATACGGGCACCGTGGCGCTCGACACTGCGGCGGCGTCGACACTTGACCTTCGAGTCGCCTTGAAGGTTTACCGTCGCCGCCGTGGCCCGCTACCGCATCTCCCAGCTCGCTGAACGAGTCGGCGTCCCTGCCACAACCCTGCGCTACTACGAGACCCAGGGCCTCATGGCCACCCAGCGCACCGCCGGCGGCTACCGCACCTATGACGATCACGACGTCGAGCGGGTCCGGTTCATCGTCACCGCCAAGAAGCTGAGGCTCCCGCTGACCCGGATCCGGGACCTGCTCGGAGTGTGGCAAGGCGGCATGTGTCGGGACGTCCGCGTCCGCCTCCTCCCGCTGGTAGCCAACCAGATCGACGATCTCGACAAGCGGATTGACGACCTCCGGCTGCTCGGTCAACACCTGACCGATGCCCGGAAGGGACTGCGCGCCCTGCCCTCACGCGACGCACCGTGTGACCCGGAGTGCGCCTTCCTGACAGGTCCTACCTCCACATCGACCGGTACGCCCCCGGCCGCCGAGCCCAGTGCCCCGATCGCCTGTTCTCTCTCGGGCGCCGATCACACGGCCCGGCTGAAGACCTGGCATGCCGCCTTGTCCGGCACGGTGTCCTACCAGCTCAGCGACGGAACCATCCGGACCGAACTGCCTACTGCCCGGCTCGCCGATGTCGGCGCCCTCATCGCGGACGAGGTGACGTGCTGTCCGTTCTTCCGATTCAGCCTCACGATCACTCACGATGGGGCCCAGCTCGACGCCACGGCCCCCGCCGAGGCCCGGCCACTCCTCGGCGATCTGTTCCCGTCCCACCGAACAGAAGGTCACCAGTGCTGACCCTGAGATCCGTAGTCCTGTTCGTCCTGGCCGCCGTGTTCGAGATCGGCGGCTCGTGGCTGGTATGGCACGGCATTCGCCAGAACCGCGGTTGGATGTGGACCGGAGCCGGCGTCCTTGCGCTGGGCCTCTACGGGTTCGTCGTCGCGTTTCAACCCGACGCCGACTTCGGGCGCATCCTCGCTGCCTGTGGAGGCGTGTTCATCGCCGGATCACTCGCCTGGGGGATGATCGCCGACGGCTTCCGGCCTGACCGATACGACGTCATCGGCGCCCTCGTCTGTCTCGTCGGTGTCGCAGTGATCATGTACGCCCCACGACCCGTCGTGGTCTGACAAGAGGGAACCGCCGGCGGCCGGGGCTCCGCCCGAACCCGACGCCGCTCGGATATCAGGAGTACAGGGGGCCGATGATCCTCTCACGGCGCGCCGAGACGGCAGCCAGACCGGCAGGGGTGGACCCGCGCTGCGCGGAGATCACCAGCGAGTCGATCATGCGAGAGAGGAACTCGGCTGTCGGTGGGTCCGACGTGCGCCGTACGGAACGGCTCGTTCTGGTCCCGATCACAACCGACGACCTCGGTGATCTCGTCGATCTTCATAGCGATGACGGCATCTCCGCCTGGTACGGCGGAACGTGGACGCTGCACGATGCGGGCAGGTTCGCCGCCGCGATGGAAGATCGCTGGCAGACGGATCGAATGGGGAAGTGGCTCGCGTACGACCAGCACTCCGGGCGACTCATCGGGCGAGGTGGACCGACGCGCACGGACGTCGTGGCCGAGGAAGCGGTCGAGATCGGGTGGGCGATCCGTCGATCCTGCTGGCGGCTCGGGTACGCCTCGGAGATCGGGCGGACGAGCATCGACTTCGTCCGGCACCTCGATCCGGGGCTGCCCATCGTCGCCTTCACCGAACGGCACAACGAGCGCTCACGGGCTGTCATGACACGGCTCGGCATGATCTACAGCGCCGAGATCAGGCGTTCGGGGCTGATCGCTGGTCGGGAGGGCATCCACGATATGGCTCCATTCGCGCTGTACCGGCTGCCGGGCACCACGAGCGCTCACGTGTGCTGAATACGTGCCGACGTCGCCGTCCCCGTCACCAACCCGCGTCACTCCAGGTCACGGGGCATCGCGGTTCGCGGGTGTGGCTCCCCTTCAAGGATCACGCCGCCCTGCTCTCACTCTCGGTCGCAGTGTCAGTCGCCTCCTTCACCGGTCCTCACGGGTTCACATCCGTATCCTCCGCCAGCAGGAAACGGAACGCCCGGCACACCCTCGCGGGTGGCCCGGCGTTCGTCGTTCCCGGGCCTGCTCAGCGCCCGGCCGCGCGCACCAGCCGCAGCTGCCCGACCTCCGCGACGTTCTTCGCCAGCTCGGTGTTCACCCAGGCCAGCGTGTGACCGACCGTCGTCTCCGGATCCCCCTGCCACGGGAACGTGGCCTCCGCGGCGAGGTCGTCGTCGGACAGTCCGTCCAGGACGTCCGTCCACTCGTCGCGCAGCGCGCGCATCCGGGCGACGGTCGACGTGGCGTCGCCCGGCCACACCACGTCGGTGCGGTCCCGCGGCGTACGGCCGCGGAGGTGGTCCAGCGTCACCGACCACCACCAGTCGACGTGCCAGGTGACCCACGCGATCGTCGGGACGGGGATCGGGTCGGGCTCGGAGTCCGCCCAGTCGGGCCGCCACGTCCCGTCGCCGGACCGGTGCACCGTCCAGCAGACGCGCGCCGGCCGCCACAGGGTCTCGTCGTCGTCGAGCCGGTCGAGGTGATACTCGAACAGGGCCCACGTCAGGTCGAACTGCCACCTCAGGAGCGCGACACGGGATGCCGACATCGCCCGAGCCTCGCATCGCACGGTCCCGGCCGGAAGTACGACACCCCGCCGGCGGAACCGGCATCCTGGCCGCCGCGACCGGTGATCGCGCTCGGCGGAGCGGTCGCGACGGGCGTCGCGCTCGCGTTCGTCAGCGGCGGACTCCTCCTCGGCCTCGCCGCCGCCCGCCACGGCCTGCACCACCGGATGGCGACGCCGAACCGGGCCGGGTGGGCGGCCGTCCCGGCCCGGGCCGTCGTCGTCGCGGTGCCGCTGCTCGGCATCCAGGTCGACACGATCGAACACGGCGGGTTCGACCGGGTGTCCTCGACCGCCGGTCTCGTCGTGGCCGTCGGGTACGCGAGCGCGCTGGTCGTGCTGACGGCGTCCCGGGTCGGTCGTGGGTGTCGTCCGTGCTCGCCCCGCTCGGCGGCTACTGCGACGACCCCGTCGCCGCCACCCCGACGCCGAGCCCGATCATCGTGAGCCCACCGGCACCGCCGACGGCCGCGATGCGCCTCGGCGACGACGCGAACCAGGCCCGGGCCGACCCGGCGGCGAGGGCCCACACGCTGTCGAGCACCAGACCGATGGCGACGAAGAACGCCCCCAGCAGCAGGATCTGCGCGACGACCGGGCCGCGGGCGTCGACGAACTGGGGCAGGAACGCGACGAAGAAGACGACGGACTTCGGGTTCAGCACGCCGACCACCAGACCGTCGACGACGCTGCGGGCCGGCCCCACACGCCGGTCCTCACCAACGGAGCGCTGCATCGCACGGACGACGTCGTGCCGGTGCCGGAACGCCACGATCCCCAGGTACACCAGGTAGGCGGCACCCACCAGCTTCAGGACGGTGAACGCCGCCGCGGACCGGGCGACGAGGTGCCCGAGGCCCACCGCCACCGCGACCACCTGCCCGAAGACGCCGACGGCGTTGCCGACGACCGACGCCAGCGCGGCGGACCGGCCGGCCGCGAGCGCGCGGCCGACGGTGAACACGACGCTGGGTCCGGGGATGACGATGACGACCGCCGCGGCGGCGGCGAACGCGAGGAGTCGATGGTCCACGGGGGAAGCGTCCGCCGACCGGCCTCCGGTGTCGAGGCCGGTCCCGATCAGCGTCGTGACGCCGCGGGCCGGTCCCCACGGTCGACGACGCAGAACCGGTTGCCCTCGGGGTCCTGCATGATCACGTAGTCGGCGTCGGCCGGTCGGGTCCGCCACGGGACCTCCTGCGCGCCGAGGGCGACCAGGCGCCGGACCTCGGCCTGCTGGTCGTCTGCGTAGAGGTCCAGGTGGATGCGCGGCGGCAGGACCCGCTCGGACGGCGCCACGTCGAGCGAGACGTCGGGGCCGGAGCGGCCGTCGCGCGGGCGGAGGAGCACGAAGTCGTCGTCCGCGGGGGTGCGCGCCTCGTAGCCGAGCGCCTCGGTCCAGAACCGGACCTGTCGCGCGAGGTCGGTGACGCGCAGGACGATCGAGCCGACGACCAGCATGCGACGACGGTAGCGGGATCGATGCGGCTCGAGGCTCAGCGCAGCCGGGAGATCAGCCGGAACACCAGCCACAGCAGCGCCGCTCCCCCGCAGACCAGGCCGACGCCGACCAGCACCGAACCCAGGATCGGCCAGGTCAGGTCCGGACCTGGCGGGTCGGGGGCGCCGGGCGGGAGACGGTACAGGTACGGCTGGTCGTCCGGATCGGGCAGCACCCGGTCCAGCCAGAACGGCAGCAACACCATCCCGCCGGTCGACAGACACAACCCCGCGACGACGGCGAGCAGGCGCACCCGGACAGGGTAGGCGGCGGTCCGACCGGTCACCATCACTCGACCCGGGCCAGCCCGTCGGCCATCCTGGTACCGGACCGCCCACCCGGCGGCTCCCCGGACGAGACGCGCCGTACCCGGAACGCCAAGACGACGCATCCCCTCCGGGAGGAGCTCGTCATGGCATGGATCTACCTCGTGGTCTCCGGTGTGCTGGAGACGGTGTGGGCCGCGGCGCTGTCGCAGAGCCGCGGGTTCAGCAGGCTCGGTCCGTCGCTGCTGTTCGCGGGCGCGCTGGCGCTGAGCATGGGCGGGCTGGCCCTGGCGTTGCGCGACCTACCGGTCGGCACCGCGTACGCCGTGTGGGTCGGCATCGGCGCGGTCGGCACCGCGCTCTACGGCATGGCCGCCCTCGGTGAGCCGGCGACGACGGCGCGGCTGCTGTGCCTGCTCGCGATCGTCGCCGGTGTGGTGGGGCTGAAGGTCCTGCACTGACCCGGTACGACGACGGGGCCGGCCCCCCGTCAGAGGTGCCGGCCCCGCCGCCTGGGAGCCCCTTACTCGAAGGGACCGTCGGTCACCAGGCCACCGACCGGACCCTCGACGAAGCGGGGGTCGGCCTGCGGGATCTCGGTGTCGGTTCCGTTGACGCCGTCCGGCCGGTTGGTCGGCGAGAAGGTGTCCGCGGCGTCGAGGAAGCTGTAGCCGAAGGTGTCGGAGAGCTCCAGCACCGAGCCCACACCCTGGGTCGGGCTCTGGGTGCTGGGGTAGCCGTGCCCGTCCTCGGTGTCGGCGGCGGCGATCCCGGCCAGCGGGAACGCCACCGCGCCGAGCGCGCCGACGGCGATCAGGGAGCGTCGCATCCGGTTCTTCATCGAATCCGTCCTTCGGTAGCGGGGAGCAGGCCGGTCACTCTGACGGCCTAGTTCGGTGCGGCATACGGATCTCGCCGCACCGACGTCACATGTTGTCGGCGCCGGCCTTGATCGCCTCGCGGATGCGGTTGTAGGTGCCGCACCGGCAGATGTTGCGGATCTCGTCCAGGGCCTCGTCGTCGACGGAGCGCCCCTCGGCCGAGCAGCGCTTGACCAGGTCCACCGCGGCCATGATCTGGCCGGGCTGGCAGTAGCCGCACTGGGCGACGTCGTTGTCGATCCAGGCCTGCTGCATCGGGTGCAGCTCCCCGCCCTCGGCCAGGCCCTCGATCGTGGTGATCTCGTCGGACTCGGAGATCGCCCCGACCGGGACCGAGCACGGGTTGAAGGCCTTGCCGTTGATGTGGCTGGTGCAGGCCTTGCAGACGTTGATGCCGCAGCCGTACTTCGGGCCGGTCACGCCCAGCAGGTCTCGCAGGACCCAGAGCACCCGGACGTCGTCCTCGACGTCGACGGTGACCTTCTCGCCGTTGACCGTGAAGGTGTGGGAAGGCATGTCGGGCTCCTCAGCGGACGAGGTCGAGGCCGTTGGTCGGCGACGGCGGGACGGGCGGGACGGTCGGGTACGGCTCGAACGGCAGCGGCTCGTTGTGCAGGATCGGGAACTGCGTCGGGACCGTGCCGGTGGCGCGGGCGTAGGCGCAGGCGATCGCGCCGCAGGTCGCGGCCACACCGAACTCGCCGGCGCCGCCGGGCTCCGGGGCCTCGGAGTCCTCGATGAGCACGATGTTCATCTCGGGCGGGGTGTTCCACTGCCGGGTGTAGAAGTAGTTGTCCCAGCTCGCCTCGACGAAGTGCCCGTCGACCAGGTGCAGACCGGCGGTCAGCGTCATCGCGATGCCGTCGTTGATCCCGCCCATCATCTGGGCCTCGAGACCCCGCGGGTTGATGATCAGCCCGACGTCGACGACGTAGGTCACCTTGGTGACGCGGGGCCCGGTGCGGGCCGAACGGATCTTCCGGTCCACCGTCTCCGGGCGGCAGTCGAGCTCGACGACCGCGCAGGCGACGCCCTTGTACTCGACGTGCATCGCGATGCCCTGGGCGGTGCCCTTCGGCATCGACTTGCCCCAGTCCGCCTCCTTCGCCGCGCGGTCGACGACAGCCTTCCAGCGCTGGAGCTTGGTGAACTCCGACCGGAACTCGTACGGGTCCTTGCCCATCTTCGCGGCGACCTGGTCGACCATCAGCTCGCGCGCGGTCGCCGTGTCGGGCGAGTAGATGTTGCGCATCGAGCAGGTGTTGAACCGCATGTCGACCTCGTTGAGCAGCGAGGTCGCGACGCCGACGTTGTACGGGTTGGTCTGCGTGGTGACGTAGATGCTCTGCGAGACCGTGTAGTTGCCGCCCGGGGCCTTGTTCGCCGCGGCGGTGATCGCCTCGGACAGACCGGGGTTGATCTCGGTGGCGACGCTGGTGTGCCGCAGCTCGAAGCTGGTCACGGACTCACCGGAGACCTGCGCGCGGACCCGGGTGGTGGCCATCGGGTGCGTGCGGCCCTGGCGGGAGTCGTCGGCGCGGGTCCAGATCAGCTTGACCGGCTTGCCGAACGCCTTCGAGCACTCGGCGGCCTCCTCGAGACCGTCGAAGAACAGCCGGCGCCCGAAGGAACCGCCGCCCTGGACGACGTGCACGGTGACCGCGTTCTGCGGGATGCCGAGCTTCTTGGCGATCTCGGCCTGCGCGGCGATCGGGGACTTCGACGGCCCCCAGATCTCGGCGGAGCCGTCGCGCACGTCGGCGATCGCGCAGTTGGTCTCCAGCGCGGAGTTGCTGCGGAAGTAGAAGGTGAAGTCGCCCTCGACGGTCTCGCCGGGCACCTGCGGCACGGCCAGCGGGAGCTCCCCGCGGCGCAGCGCGGCCAGCACGGACTCGTCGTTCTCGCCCTCGACGGTGCCGCCGTCCCAGTCGACGTCCAGCGCGTTCACCGCGTCCACGGCCTGGCCGAAGGTCTTCGCCCGCACCGCGACGCCGGAGGGGACCTGCTCGACGTCGGTCACGCCGGGCATGTTCCGGACCTCGTCGATGTTGTCGACGCCCAGCGGGGCCGAGTTCAGGTTCGGGCCGCGGCAGATGACGGTCGGCAGCGCGTCGGGGATCTGCAGGTCCGCGAGGAACTTCTTCTTGCCGGTGACCATGTCGCGCGCGTCGGACTTGGTCCGCGGCGTGCCGATGACCGTGAACTCCTCGCGGTCCTTCAGCACGACGTCGACGGCCTCGTTCACCGAGCTGGACGCCAGCTCGGTCAGCTCGCCGAAGGGCAGCTGCTCGCCGTTGTTGCCGGTGATGAGCCCCTGCCGGCTGCGCAGCACGTTCACGTCCTGGCGCAGCTCGTTCGCGGCCGCGTCGAGCAGCCGCTTCTGCGCGAGCGCCGCCGCGACCCGGATCGGGGTGTAGGTGGAGAACGTGGTCGTCGAGCCGCCGGTGAGCTGGTTGAACACCAGCTCCGGGCGGGCGTCGGCCAGGGTGACGATCACCTGGTCCGGGTCGAGGTTCATCTCCTCGGCGATGATCATCTGCGTCGAGGTGATGATGCCCTGGCCGTTGTCCGAGCGCGGCAGCGCGAACGAGACGGTGCCGTCGCGGTTGACCTCGATGCGGATGAGGTTGGCGGTCGGGCGCGCGGAGTCGCGGATGACGTCGAGCAGGTCGTAGAGCTCGGCGGGCAGGGGCGGCGACGGGACTGCGGCCGCGTTGGCCTGCGGGACTCCCGGGAAGTAGGTCTGGCGCCCGATCTCGGCCGCGACGACCAGCGTGGGGGCGGCGACCAGATAGCCGAGGAACCGCCGGCGGCTGACGTTCTTGCGGCCGTCGCCGGACGCCGGGCGCTCGGGGGCGGTGGCGCTGTGAGCGGGCATCGTTGTCCTCTCCGAATGTGCTGCGGTGCACGACCCGATGCGACGTCCGGTGCGGGGAGCGGGGGACGACTGCGGGGCATTCGGGCGATCAACGACGTGCCTGATTCGACGGATACGCGTCGGTACGCGCGCTACGTGTCATGAGAAATCCGCTGCCGGACCGTCGGAGGTGCGGTGATCGGCAGGTCAACGGGGTGGCGCTCAGGGTCCCCTTACCCGCAGATGCGGATGACTCGCCGTCGCGAAGTCCGCAGGATGGGGTTGCTCTGATGAGAAGGACACCACTCGTACGGGTGATCCGGTCGAGCCCGGCCGAAGCGGGGGCGGGTGCGCCACCGAAGGGAGTGCCCTCGCGTGTGTCGGCGCCGGCCTTGACCGACTCGCGGATGCGGTCGGGGTGCCGCGTGGTGCGGGCCGTGCAGACGTCGATCCCGCAGCCGCACTGCGGGCCGGTCACGCCCGGCAGTACCCACGGACCCGGACGTCGTCCTCGACGTCGACGGTGACCTCCTCGCCGTCGACCGTGACGGTGTGGGACGACATGTCGGGTATCCGCAGGTACGGAGCCGGTGTGTCCCACGGGTCCGGATCATGAGGTTGAAAGCCGGATACTCCGCTCACCTGTCGAGGAGCATCACTTCCGACTTCAGTGGGTTCGGCGACCGGCGCGCAGCAGCGTCACGAAGGTCCAGGGCAGTACGACCAGCGCACCCAGGACCCCGACGATCCCGGCGACGAGGATCGCCCGGTGCCCGGCGCCCGGGTTCGGGGTCGCCGCGAGGCCCGCGACCAGCACCAGCGCCGGAACGGCGACGATGCCCGGCCACACCAGCGTGCCGAGCCACTTCTCCCCGACCGTCCAGGAGCGCCCGGTCCACAGCATCACGACGCCGGCGAGCCAGCCGACGACGGGCAGCACGAAGCCGCCGAGCATCAGCATCAGGACGGTGAGGACCGGATAGGCGTCCGGGTCGCCGGGGCGGGCGGGGCCGTGCGGGGTGGTGGTCATCGTGGTCATCTCCAGCTCCTCGTGTCGGGGTGTGCACCCACTGTCGCGCCGGAAGGGGGTCGACCACATCGGAGCCGGGAATGATCCACGGCGTCGGACCACGGTCGGAGAGGGGGCGCGTCCGGTCCGCCCGCGGGGACCGTCCGGCCGTCGGGGGTCGGCCGCCGGGAACGTCAGAGGGCCGGACCCCCGACCCGGGGATCCGGCCCTCTGACCAGCGGTAGCGGTGGGATTTGAACCCACGGAGGCGTGAACCTCACGCGCTTTCGAGGCGCGCTCCTTCGGCCGCTCGGACACGCTACCGCCGACGAGGTTACTCCAGGCTCAGTCGCGGTCGGCGCACGGGGTCCGGCCGAAGAACTCGCGCAGCAGGGCGGCCGCCTCACCTGCGCGGACCCCGCCGACGACCTCAGGACGGTGCGCGAGCCGCCGGTCGCGCAGCACGTCCCACAGCGAACCCGCGGCGCCGGTCTTGGGCTCCCAGGCCCCGAACACGACGCGCTCGACCCGGGCCAGCCCGATCGCGCCGGCGCACATGGTGCACGGTTCGACGGTCACGGCGAGGGTCGTCCCGGTCAGCCGCCACTCCCCCACGACCGCGGCGGCGGCGCGCAGGGCGAGCACCTCGGCGTGCGCGGTCGGGTCGCCGGTGGCCTCGCGGGCGTTGCAGGCCGCGGCGAGCTCGGTGCCGTCGGCGGCGAACACGACCGCGCCGATCGGGACGTCCCCGGTCGCCGCGGCGCCGCGCGCGACGTCGAGGGCACGGCCCAGCGCGAGCCGGTCGGCCGGGCGGAACAACTCAGGAGCCGACGAGCTCGTCCAGCGCGGCGGCGAACCCGCAGCGGCGGGCGATGGTGTCCAGCTGCTCGTCGGGGTAGAGCTCGAGGTCGGAGACGAGGATCTCCAGCTCGTCGGCGGGCAGGCCGAGGTCGGCCAGGATGCCCAGGTCGCCCTCCGGCCAGGCGTCGTCGAGGGCGTCGTCGTCCGGGGGGAGCTCGACGCGGAGCAGGTCGAGCACGTCCGCGGCGATGTCGTAGTCCAGCGCGGCGACGGCGTCGGAGATCAGCAGTCGCACCCCGCCCGCGGACGGGCGGAGGAGGACGAAGAACTCGTCGTCGACGTCGAGGAGGCCGAGCACCGCACCGGTGGAGCGCTGCGCGCGCAACGCGGTGATCGCCGCGTCGAGGTCCACGAGCGCCTCGGAGTCCAGCCGGACACAGCGCCAACGGCCCTCCTCCCGGATCGCGGCGACCGCGAATCCGGGCAGGGCGGCGCCACGGGTGTCCGGGGCTGCCTCGACGCTCTGTGTGGCCACGTGTCAACGGTACGTCGCTCCGGGCGTGTGAGTCACGCCACGACCAGGTACGCGTGGTCACACCGGGCCCGCGGGCGCCGGACGGGCTCCGGTCGGCGACGATCGGTCCATGCCCATCACGCCCGCCTCGGTCGCGGGGCTCCCCGGCGGCCTGCTCGATGCCGCCCGCGTCCTGCAGCCGCGGACGGTCGCGCTGCGCCGGGAGCTGCACCGGGCACCGGAGCTCGGACTGCACCTGCCCCGCACCCGGGACGCGGTCCTCCGGGCCCTCGACGGGCTGCCGCTGCGGATCCGCACGGGCGGGTCCTGCACCTCGGTGACCGCCGTCCTCGACGGCGACCGTCCCGGGCCGGGGGTGCTCCTGCGGGGCGACATGGACGCGCTGCCGCTGCCCGAGGACACCGGGCTGGACTTCGCCTCGGGCACCGACGGCGTCATGCACGCCTGCGGGCACGACACCCACACCGCCATGCTCGCCTCGGCCGCGCGGCTGCTCGCGGACCGGCGGGACCGGATCGCCGGCCGGGTGGTGTTCATGTTCCAGCCGGGCGAGGAGGGGTTCCACGGCGCCCGGCACATGATCGACGAGGGCGTGCTCGACGAGGGCCCCGAGCTGGCCTACGCCCTGCACATCACCTCGACGGTGCCGACGGGACAGCTCCACCACCGGCCGGGCCCGATCATGGCGGCCGCGGACGTGCTGCGGGTCCGGGTGACCGGCCGCGGCGGGCACGCCTCGGCCCCGCAGGACGCCTGCGACCCGGTCCCCGCCGCCGCGGCGATGGTCGGCGGCCTGCAGACCCTGCTGACCCGCCGGGTCGGGCCGCAGGAGTCCGCGGTGCTCACGGTGTCCCGGATCGAGGCGGGCACCACCGACAACGTCATCCCGGAGACCGCGGAGCTGACCGGGACGCTGCGGACGTTGTCGCAGCCGGTGCGCACGCTGCTGCACCGGGCGGTCGCCGAGCACTGCCGGCACACCGCGCTGGCCTACGGCTGCACGGCCGAGGCGGAGATCGTGCCGGGCTACCCCGTCACCCGCAACGACGACCGCGCGACCGCCGGGCTGGTGCGCGTCGCGGAGCGGGTGCTCGGCCGCAGTGCGTGCGTCGCCATGCCGGACCCGCTGATGGGCTCGGAGGACTTCTCCTACGTGCTGGACCGGGTGCCGGGCTCGCTGGCCTTCCTGGGGGCGCGGCCGCCGTCGGTCGACCCCGCCCTCGCCCCGCCGAACCACTCGAACCGGGTGGTGTTCGACGAGGCCGCGTTCCCGGCCGGGATCGCCGTGTACGCGGGTCTGGCGCTGGCCGCGACCGGTTGAGCCGCGGCCGGTGGGTGACGGCGCCGCACCCCTGTCGGGATGCGGCGCCGGGAAGCGCGGACGCTCAGACGGTCTCCTCGACCGGCACGGCCGGGGCCACGCGGCCGTGGCCCTTCCAGTTGCGCTGGGCGTAGGCGGCCAGCGCGGAGGTGACCGCCAGGCCCACCCCCGTGCTCGCGATGATCGACAGGAAAACGGCGCTCGACACAGCCATGACGGCTCCTCCTCACACGGGCACGCGCCGGGTCCGGTGACCGGGTCCGGATGACCCGGGCGGAGTCGCGACGCTTGCGAGTCCCACGGGCGCTACCTGCGCCCACCGACCACGGTCCCACGCCGGAAAAGCGCTGTCCCGCCTGCAGAAGTACCGAAACGGATGACTCCGCTCACAGATACCGCTGTGCCCCATCCGGCAATGGGTGCGACGCCTCGTTAACGTCGGGGAGAACTGTTCAACGAAACGGACAGAACGCCACGGATCGACAGTTTCTCGACGAAAGCTTCACCCGTGGCGTGCACTGTCGCCAGGGGGAACGACGTGGACGACACAGCAGAAGGGACGGTCGACGGCGTCACCGTCACCGAGCCCGCGACCATGCGCCGCGCTGTTGCGGCGGCCGCGGTCGGCAACATCACCGAATGGTTCGACTTCGGTGTCTACGGTTATCTGGCCACCACCATCGAGGCCGAATTCTTCCCGCCCGGGCCGCTGTCCCAGGTGGCCGTGTTCGCGACGTTCGCGATCGCCTTCTTCTTCCGCCCACTGGGCGGCCTGTTCTTCGGCCCGCTGGGCGACCGCATCGGCCGGACCAAGGTCCTGTCGATCACGGTCATCCTGATGGCGCTGGGCACGTTCCTGATCGGGCTCATCCCGTCCTACGCGTCGATCGGGCTGGCCGCGCCGATCCTGCTCGTCGCCGCCCGCGTCCTGCAGGGCTTCTCCACCGGCGGTGAGTACGCCGGCGCCATGACCTTCATCGCCGAGTACTCCCCCGACCGTCGTCGCGGGTACTTCGGCAGCTTCCTGGAGCTCGGCACGTTCGTCGGCTACGCGCTCGGCGCCACCATCGCCTCGGTGCTGCCGCTGGTGCTCAGCCCGGATGCCATGTCGAGCTGGGGCTGGCGGATCCCGTTCTTCGTCGCGCTGCCGCTGGGCATCGTCGGGGTGTACCTGCGGGTCAAGCTGGAGGAGACCCCGGCCTTCCAGACCCTGCTCTCGGAGTCCGAGGAGCGCGCGGGCACCCAGGTGAAGGACGGCCTCAAGCTGATCTTCACCAGGTACCTGCCGACCTTCGTCATGGTCGGTGGCGTCGTCGTCGCCTGGAACGTCACGAACTACATGCTCACCAGCTACATGCCGACCTACCTGGAGACCACGGTCGACCAGCACGGCGGCACCGCGATCGACTCCAGCACGTCGTCGTGGCTGCAGATCGTCGTGCTGTGGCTCGCGGTGTTCGCCATCCCGCTGCTCGGACGGCTCTCCGACCGGATCGGGCGCAAGCCGATCATGTGGACCGGCGCGGCAGGCCTGATCGTGCTCGGCATCCCGATGATCCTGCTGATGCAGAACGGCTCGGTCCCGTCGGTGTTCCTCGGGCTGCTGCTCATGGGTGTGCTGCTGATCTGCTTCTCCTCGACCGGCCCCTCGACGCTGCCCGCGCTGTTCCCGACCCAGATCCGCTACGGCGGGCTGTCGATCGCGTTCAACATCTTCGTGTCCGCGTTCGCCGGGACCGTGTCGCTGGTGATGTCCGCGCTCGTGCTCGCCACCGGGGACCTGCTGTGGCCGGGCTACTACCTGATCGCCGCCGGCGTGATCGGCGTCGTCACGCTGCTGTTCCTGCCCGAGACTGCGCGGCGTCCGCTGCGCGACGGGCAGCCGTCGGCGTCGTCGCCGGAGGAGGCCCGCGAGATCGCCCGGGAGATGGCCGCGCGCTGATCACCGGTTGTCGGACCCGGGGAGCGACGGCACGCTGTGCGCGTGCTGCCGCTCCCCGATCTGTTGCGGGCCCTCGACTCCGGGGAGCTCTCGCCGTCCGAACACGTCGACGACGTGCTGTCCCGGCTGGAGTCCGACACGACGAACTGCGTGGTCACCCTCGACGCCGACCGGGCCCGGCAGCGCGCCGCCGCGCTGACCGCGCTGTCCACCTCGGGACGGCGGCTGGGCCCGCTGCACGGCGTCGCGGTGGGGATCAAGGACCTGGTCGACGTCACCGGGCTGCCGACCCGGTGCGGCTCGCGGCTGCTGGCCGACGCCGCCCCCGCGACCGCCGACGCGCCGGTGGTGACGATGCTGCGGGCCGCGGGGGCCGTGGTCGTCGCGAAGCTCCACACCCACGAGTTCGCCTACGGCCCCACCGGCGACGTCGCCGCCACCGGCCCGGCCCGCAACCCGCACGACCCGACCCGGATCACCGGCGGCTCGTCGTCCGGGTCCGCCGCGGCCGTCGCCGCCGGGCACCTCGCGCTGACCGTCGGCACCGACACCGGGGCGAGCGTGCGGACCCCGGCCGCGCTGTGCGGCGTCGCCGGGCTGAAGCCGCGGCGCGGGGCCGTCCCGGGCGAGCGGGTGTTCCCGCTGGCCGAGTCGTTCGACACGGTCGGGCTGCTGGCCGCCGACGCGGCGTCGCTCGCGGTCGCCCGCACCGCGCTCGGGGAATCCGGCGCGTCGGCCGCGGCGGTGCTGCCCCGGATCGGCGTCGCCGAGGGCGACTGGTGGCGCCCGCACGACCCGGTGATCGCCGACGCCGTCCGGGCCGTGGCCGACGCGCTCGCCGCGCTCGGCGCGCCCGTCGCCGCCCAGGACACCCCCGGCGTCGCCGAGCTGGCCGCCACCTACCCGGTGATCACCGGTGCGGAGGCCTACGCGACCCACCGGCACTGGTTCACCGAGCGCCGCGACGAGTACCAGCCCGCGACGGCCGCCCGGCTCGCCCCGCACGCCGAGGCCCCGGCACACCTCTACGTCGACGCCCGGCGCGAGCGCCGCCGGGTCGGGCGCGCGCTGCTCGACCGCCTCGGCGCCTCGTGCGACGTGCTGCTGTGCCCCACCACCCGGCTGCGGGCCACGCCGATCGGCGCGACCGAGCACGGCGGGGTGCCGGTGCTGCCGTCGATGCTGCAGCTGACCTCACCGTTCAACCTGCTCGACCGGCCCGTCGTCGCGCTGCCGGTCCCGGTGCCGGGGCTGCCCGCGGGGGTGCAGCTGGTGGGGATCACCGTCGGTGAGGACGTGCTGCTGGGGCTGGCCCGGGCGCTGGAGACGGCGCTGCGGTGATCCTCCCGGTGGCGGTGGCGCGCGGGGTCACCGCGGGCGAGGTCGACCGCGTGTACCGCCGCTGGGCGCGGTCGCGGGTGGCCGTGGGCTCGACGCTGCGCACCGCCGCCGGGGTGGTCGAGGTCGTCTCCGTCGACGAGGTGGACCCGGACCGCATCACCGACGACGACGCCCGCGCCGCGGGCGAGCCCTCCGCCGACCGGGTGCGCCGCGCGTTCCGCGGAACGCGATCCGACCCGGTGTTCCGCATCGGGCTGCGCTTCGCCGGGGCCGACCCACGGGAGTCGCTGCGGGACGCGACCGGGAACCTCGACGACGTCGTCGCGGCCCTGGACCGGATGGACCGCCGGTCGCGCCGGGGGCCCTGGACCCGGCCGACGCTGCGGCTGGTCGCCGAGCTGCCCGGGGTCCGGGCCGCCGAGCTCGCCGAGCGGGCCGGGCGCGACACCGCCGCGTTCAAGCGCGACGTCCGCGCGCTCAAGGAGCTGGGCCTGACCGAGAGCCTGGAGGTCGGCTACCGGCTCTCCCCGCGAGGGGCCGCGTTGCTCGCCCGTCCATGATCACCGGGTCGGGCGGTGCGACGAGCGGAGTCCGCGCGGGGCCGGTAACCGCGGTCTCTACCCTCGTGACGCATGCGAGCGGTGTGCGTGCTGGGGACCGGACTGATCGGCGGGTCGCTGATGCGGGCCGCGGCCCGCGCCGGGCGCGAGGTGTGGGGCACCGCCGCGTCCGGGCCGACCGCGGCCGCCGCCGTCGCCGACGGGTTCGACGTCACCACCGACACCGACGCCGCGCTGGCCCGGGCCGCCGAGGCCGACGCACTCGTCGTCGTGTGCGTCCCGCTGACCGCGCTGGAGGCGGTGCTGCGCCGCGTCGACGCGGTCGCCCCCACCTGCCGGCTCACCGACGCGGTCAGTGTGAAGGTGCCGGTCGCCGACACCGTCGCCCGGTTCGCGCCGCGCGCCCGCTTCGTCGGCGGGCACCCGATGGCCGGCACCGCCGAGTCCGGCTGGCCCGCCGGGTCCGCCGACCTGTTCACCGACGCCGCCTGGGTGGTCGCCGCCGACGACGGGCTCGACGTCGACGTGTGGCGCGACGTCGCCGAGCTGGCCTGGGCCTGCGGCTCCCGGGTGGTGCCCGCCGCGGTCGACGAGCACGACGTCGCGGTCGCCCGGATCTCGCACCTGCCGCACCTGTTCGCCGCCGTGCTCGCCTCCGTCGGCGCCGGTGAGCAGGGCGACGACCTGGCCCTCGCCCTGTCCGCGAGCTCGTTCGCCGACGGCACCCGGGTCGCCGGGACCCGCCCCGAGCTGGTGCTGGCGATGTGCGAGGGCAACCGGGGCGCGCTGCTCGCCGCCGTCGACGACGCGCTGGGCCGGCTCGGCGCGATGCGCGGGGCGCTGGCCTCCACCGGTGGGTTGGCCGCGACCGTGCGCTCCGGGCACGAGGCGCGGATGCGGTGGGCCTCCACCCGCGAGCCGCTGGAGGTGCCGGTCGACCTCGGCGCGCCGGACGTGTTCGCCGAGCTGCGCGAGCTCGGGCGCCGCGGCGACGTCGTCGAGCCGCTGAAGCGCTAGAGGGTCGCCCGGGACGCGATGCCCGGGTAGTCGAGCACGAACCCGTCGTCGTCGACGGTCATGTCGGCGACGAACGACCCGGCGGCGAACCGGACGACGCCGGGTGCGCCGGGCGCCCCGGCCGTCACCGTGCGGTAGGTCTGCTCGGTGTTCTCGACGGTCAGCGTCGGCAGGTCGACGAACACCATCGGCAACACGTGCTCGGCCGGCTCGCGGTGCAGCGCGAGGCGCCGCAGCGGCAGCGCGTTGAACACCGGGCTGAAGGCGAGGTCGACGTCGCGGGCGCCGCCGAAGTGGCCGCGGCTACCGCCGAAGCCGTCGTCGACCAGCCAGACGCCGTCGGTGCTGCGCGAGAGCGTGAGCTGCTGCTCCCCCTCGGCGGTGGCGACGTCGACGGCGAGCCGCGACAGCGTCCCGTCACCGGCGACGACGAGCCGGTAGGAGGCGGTGAGCACCCCGCCCTCCCCGCCGCGGATGATCCGGCCGACGGCGCGGAAGCCGCCGCCGTTGGTCGTGATGCGCGCCGACTCCGTACCCGCGGCGCCGTCGGTCTCGGGGTCGGACCGCCAGGTCAGCATGACCGCCACGCACGTCACCTCCGGGTCGTCGCTGTCGCGCACACCGAACCACACCGCCGCACGGACCACGCGAACGGGTGATGATCGGGGGCGTCCTCAGCGGGGCTCCCGGCGGACGTCGTCGGCGTCGACGTCGTCGCGGATCCCCCGGAAGACCGGCTGCCGCAGCCGGCCGGCCGCCGTCCACCCGAGGTGGGCGACCTCGGCGACGACCGTCGGGGAGCACCAGTGTGCGCCCGCCGCGTCGACCCGGGGCAGTGCCTGCGCGAACGGTGACTCCGGTGCCCCGGTCAGCCGGGCGGTGAGCAGCTCCTGCACCGCCGCCCCGGCCAGCCCGGACCCGACCCGGCCGGCGAACTCCAGCCCGTCCGGACCGGGGACACCGAGCAGCAGCGCACCGATCCGCCCCGCACCACCGGACCGCTCGGCGTCGAGCCTCGTTCCGCCTGCGCTCCTCTCGGGCTTCCACCCCCCCACCACACAGGACTGCGAGTGCCGGTGGGCGACCTTCACCCAGTCCGGGCTGCGCCGGCCCGGCCGGTACCGCGAGTCCTCCCGCTTGGCGACGACGCCCTCCAGCCCCCGCGACGCCGTCACCTCCAGCAGGGCGGTCCCGTCCGGGTAGAGCGGCGAGGTCTCGACGTGCGGGGTGGCGGACAGGTCGAGCCGCTCGAGGGTGGCCCGGCGCTCGGCCAGCGGGCGGTCGAGCAGCACCACCCCGTAGAGGCGCAGCACGTCGAACACCATGAACGTGACCGGGCGGCTGCCCGCGGGGCCGTGGATCCGGTGGGCGAGCGCGGCGAAGCTGGGGACACCGCCGTCGAGCAGCACCACCTCGCCGTCGAGGAGCACGTCGGGGGCCAGGTCCACCAGACCGGCGAGCTCGGGGAAGTTCGCGGTGACATCGCGGCCGGAACGGGTACGCAGGCGCAGTGCCGGCTCGCCACCGCCGTCGGTGACCTCGGCCAGCACGCGCATGCCGTCCCACTTGACCTCGAACGACCACCCGGCACCGGTCGGCAGGGGTCCGGGGGTGGCGAGCATGGGCTGCACACCGTCATGCTGTCACCTCGGACGGCACGCTAGGGAGGACCGCATGCGCGCGATCTGGAGCGGGGCCGTGTCCTTCGGGCTGGTCAGCGTGCCGATCAAGGTCTACTCGGCGACGTCCAACCACGACGTCCGGTTCCACCAGGTGCACGGTGAGGACGGCGGCCGCATCCGCTACAAGCGGACCTGCGAGGTGTGCGGCGAGGAGGTCACCTACGCCGACATCGTGAAGGGCTTCGAGACCCCCGACGGCGAGCTGATCACCCTCGACGACTCCGACCTCGCGTCGCTGCCGGTGAGGACCGGGCACGAGATCGACGTGATCGAGTTCGTGCCGAACGACCAGATCGACCCGATGCTGTTCGACAAGAGCTACTACCTGGAGCCGGAGACCAAGGCCGCCAAGCCCTACGCGCTGCTGCGCGAGGCACTCGAGGAGACCGACCGCACCGCCGTGGTGAAGGTGGCGCTGCGCCAGCGCGAGACGCTCGCGCTGCTGCGGGTGCGCGGCAAGGTGATCGTGCTCCAGACCCTCATCTGGCAGGACGAGATCCGTGAACCGGAGTTCGACATCCTCGCAGGCGAGGTCGACCTCAAGCCGCAGGAACTGAAGATGGCGTCGTCGCTGGTCGAGAGCATGGGCGCGGACTTCGACCCGTCGGAGTTCCACGACGAGTACCGCGACGCGATGGCCGACCTCATCGAGGCGAAGAAGTCCGACGGCGACGCCCGCCCGGCACCCGCCGCGGAGGCCGCCGACGACGGCGGGGACTCGATGAGCGACCTGCTGTCGGCGCTGCAGGCCAGTGTGGACGCGGCCCGGTCGACGAAGTCGGACTCGGGTTCGGGTTCGGGGTCGACCGAGAAGAGGACCCCGGCCCGGCGGTCGTCCTCCCGGTCGAAGAAGTCCGAGGAGCCGACGACCGGGGAGAAGGACGCCGAGACCGGCGACGCCGC
Organism: Pseudonocardia tropica; assembly: GCF_040105315.1. Lineage (NCBI taxonomy): Bacteria > Bacillati > Actinomycetota > Actinomycetes > Pseudonocardiales > Pseudonocardiaceae > Pseudonocardia > Pseudonocardia tropica. The sequence goes on along the minus strand of NZ_JBEDNP010000001.1, from coordinate 476,388 downwards.
CACCGGCACCGACGACGCGACGCCCGCGAAGCCGGCCACCACACGTCGGCGGTCGACGAAGAAGACCGCCTGACCGACGCCCCTCAGGGGCCGAAGCCGGACTCCGGCGGCGCCTGGTCGTTCTGCAGGGCGCCGAAGAGCGCCTGGGCCCGGGTCCGGTCCCAGCGCAGGTTCGACCCACCCGCGCTGCCGCCGATCGGGACGGTCGTCTGCACGCCGTCGCCGCCGGAGACCCCCTTCATGCCCCAGGCCAGGCCGGCGAGGTTCCAGATGTGGTCGGAGTCGTCGACGGTGATCGTGCCGGTCACCGCGGACGCCAGCGGGACCATCCGGAACGGGTTGATCAGGGTGAGCGGGCTGGTGGCCTTGCCGAGCAGCGCGGACAGGAACTCACGCTGCCGCTGGACGCGGTCGAAGTCCGAGCCGGGCGTCGCGCGGGTGCGGACGTAGCCGAGCGCGGTCGTCCCGTCGAGCTCCTGGCAGCCGGCCTGGATGTCCAGCCCGGCCTTCGGGTCGTCGATGGCACTGGAGACGCACATGTCCACCCCGCCGACGGCGTCGACGGCGCCGACGAACCCGCCGAAACCGACCTCGACGTAGTGATCGATGCGCAGGCCGGTGGCGCCCTCGACGGTCTCGACGAGCAGCTCCGGGCCGCCGAGTGCGAACGCCGCGTTGACCTTGTTGCTGCCCCTCCCGGGGATCGGGAGGAACGAGTCGCGCGGGATGGACACGAGCACACTGCCGGAGCTGCCGGTGTGCAGCAGCATGATCGTGTCGGTGCGCCGGCCCGCCGCGTCGCCGGTGGCGAGACGTTCCTCGTCCTCGGCGGAGAGTCCCTCGCGGCTGTCCGAGCCCACGATCAGGTAGTTCGTCCCCGACGACGACGCCTGGGAGTCCGCGGGCAGCGCCTGCACCCGGGTCATGTTCTGGTCGAGGTAGACGCCGAACCCCACGAACGCGACCAGCAGCAGGATCAGCACGGCCTTCCAGCGCCCGCGGGTGGCGCGACGGAGGCGGCGCCAGTCCGGCATCGACGGGCCGCGGGTGACCCGGCCGTCGCGGGGCGCCTGCGACGCGGGATGCACCCCGGCGCCCGCTCCCCCGGCCCCCGCTCCGGCGGGACGCGGCATGACCGGACCACGCGGCGGCGCGGCGGCCCGGGTCGGTGGCGGCGCCCCGGCGGCCCGGCCGGGCGGCGGCTTGCGCAGCGGCCCGCGGCCCCCGCGCGCAGGCGGGGCCCCGGGCGGCTGCTGCGGCGGCGACGGCGGCGGGAGCGGACGGCCCCCGTGGCCGGGAAGCGGGTTGCGGGGCTGGTTCGTCCAGCCGGGACTGCCGGGCCGCGCGGGACGGCCACCGCGCGGCGGCTCGCCCTGCGGCGGACGCCCGCCCGCGGGGGGCGGGCCGCGGAAGTATCCGGCCATGCCTGTCCCACCCTCCGATCGGCCCGCATCCTGGGCACTCGTGGCCGACGATACTGCGCGCCGCCGTCCCCGGGACGCCGGGCGAGAGGGTCACCCCGTCCACCTGCGGTGTTCCCCCCGACCGGGTGCGCGGGGGATGATCGTCGACGATGGACCTCCCCCTGCACGAGGACGACCTGGACGCCGAGGGCGTGATCCGGGCGTCGGCGATCACCCCGCACCGCCCGGACGTGCCGGCCGCGGCGGTGCTGTGCTGGTTCCCCGAGGTCGTCGAGGACGTCGGGACCCGCTCCGAGGCGGTGACCGTGCTGCGCAGCGAGCTCGGTCGCAGCCCGGTGTGGCGCACGACCGGGCCCGGCGGCACACCGGTCGCGGTGCTGCACCCGGGCGTCGGCGCGCCGCTGGCGGCCATGTTCCTGGAGCACCTCGCGGCGCTGGGCGTCCGCACCGTCGTCGGGGTCGGCGGGGCCGGGGCGCTGCGGCACGAGCTGACGCTGGGGCACGCCGTCGTCCTGGGCAGCGCGCTGCGCGACGAGGGCACCTCGTTCCACTACCAGCCGCCGTCGCGGACGATCGACGCCGACCCGGACGGGGTCGACGCGGTGGTCCGGGTGCTCGACGACGCCGGGGTGCCGCACGTCGTCGGGCGGTGCTGGACCACCGACGCCGTGTTCCGGGAGGCCCCGGCGCGGGTCGCGCGGCGCCGCGACGAGGGCTGCGCGGTGGTCGACATGGAGGCGTCCGCGCTGGTCGCGGTCGCGCGCCGGATCGGGGTCGGCTACGGCCAGGTGTTCCTCGCCGCGGACTCGCTCGCCGGGCCGGAGTGGGAGCACCGCGGCTGGACCAGCGCCCGCGAGGCCCGGGCGGGCCTGTTCGGCCTGGCCCTGGCCGCGGCCGAGAACTGGGACGCGAGCCGCACGGCCGGGACCCCGGACCCGGACGGCGTGGCCGGGGGCGGACCGCCGGGCCGGGTGGCCGCGGAGCCGGGCGCGCACCCGGCGGGCGGGGCCGGCACGCCCTAGCGTCTGCGGGCATGCGCGTCCTCGTCACCGGCGGTGCCGGATTCATCGGGTCCCACGTCGCCGACCGCTTCGTCGCGGACGGCCACGAGGTCGTCCTGCTCGACGCGCTGCTGCCGCAGGCCCACGGCGGCGAGGCCCCGGAGCTGGACCACGAGCTGGTCCGCGGCGACGTGCGCGACGCCGACACCCTGTCCCGGCTTCTGCCGGGGGTGGACGCGGTCTGCCACCAGGCCGCGATGGTCGGGCACGGCGTCTCCCCCGCCGACGCCCCCGACTACGCCTCCCACAACGACCTCGGCACCGCGGTGCTGCTGGCGCAGATGCACGCCGCGAAGGTGGACCGGCTCGTGCTGGCCGGGTCGATGGTCGTCTACGGGGAGGGCCGCTACGACTGCGCCGACCACGGCGTCGTCCGGCCCGGGCCGCGTGCGCTCGACGACATCGACGCCGGCCGTTACGAGCCCCGCTGCCCGGAGTGCGGCGAGGACCTCGAGTCCGGCCTCGTCCCGGAGTCCGCGCCGGTCGACCCGCGCAGCACCTACGCCGCCACCAAGCTCGCCCAGGAGCACCTCGCGAGCGCCTGGGCCCGCCAGACCGGCGGGACCGTGTGGTCGCTGCGCTACCACAACGTCTACGGCCCGCGGATGCCCCGCGACACCCCCTACGCGGGCGTCGCGTCGATCTTCCGGTCCTCGCTGGAGCGCGGTGAGGCCCCGAAGGTCATGGAGGACGGCCGGCAGCGCCGGGACTTCGTGCACGTCACCGACGTCGCCGCGGCCAACGCCGCCGCACTCGTCGCCGACCCGGAGCCGACCGGCTTCGGCGCCGCGAACGTCTGCTCCGGCGAGCCGCACACCATCGGCGACCTCGCCGCCGAGCTGGCGCGCGCGATGGACGGCCCCGAGCCCGAGATCGTCGGCGGCGCCCGGCCGGGCGACGTGCGCCACGTCGTCGCCGATCCGGCCCACGCCGCGGCCCGGCTGGGCTTCCGCGCCCGGACCAGCTTCACCGACGGGGTGACGGCGTTCGCGACCGACCCGCTCCGTTCACCGATCGTCGCGAACCGCTGAGGGGCGCCGTCCGAACCTCCCTGCGGGACCCTCCCGCATTCGGCGGGCGGCGGCCCTGCGGAGAGGTGAAGATCGCGACGTGCATCCGGAGATCGTGCTGCCGTGCCTCGACGAGGCGGAGGCGCTGCCCTACGTCCTGAAGCGGATGCCCGACGGCTGGCCGGTGATCGTCGTCGACAACGGGTCGACCGACGACACCGCGGCGGTCGCGCGCGGGCACGGGGCGCGGGTGGTCGTCGAACCGCGGCGCGGCTACGGCGCGGCGGTGCACGCCGGACTGGAGGCCGCCACCGGTGAGCTCGTGGCCTTCCTCGACGGCGACGGCTCCCTCGACGCCGACGTGCTGCCCGGCATGGCCGAGACCGTCGCGTCCGGCCGCGCCGACATCGCCGTCGGGCGGCGGGTCCCGGACACGGTCGGCGTGTGGCCCTGGCACGCCCGCGCGGCGAACGCGGTGATCGCCGGGATGCTGCGCACCCGCGGGGTCCCGGTGCACGACATCGCCCCGATCCGGGTCGCGCGCCGGCAGGCGCTGCTGGACCTGCGGATCGAGGACCGGGCGTTCGGCTACCCGCTGGAGCTGCTGCTGCGGGCGGGCCGGGCGGGCTGGCGGTTCGACGAGATCCCGGTCGCCTACTCCCGCCGCGCCGGCGGGCGGTCCAAGGTCTCCGGCTCGGTCAGGGGCACCGTCCGGGCCGGTCGCGACATGATCCGGCTGCTGCGATGACCGGCCCCGTCACCACCGTCGTCCTCGCGAAGGCCCCCGAGCCGGGCCGGGTCAAGACGAGGCTGTGCCCACCCGCGACACCGGAGCTCGCCGCGGCGATCGCCTCGGCGGCGCTGCTCGACACCCTCGACGCCGTCGCCGGGGTGCCCGGCGACACCGTGGTCGCGCTGACCGGGAACCGGGCCGCCGCGACCGGGGCGGCCGAGCTGGCCGCCGCGCTGGACGGGCTCGCCGTCGTCGCGCAGCGGGGGGACGGGCTGGCCGCGCGGATCGCCGCCGCGCACGCCGACGCCGCCGCGCTGCACCCGGGCCGCCCGACCCTGCAGGTCGGGATGGACACCCCGCAAGCCACGGCCGGGCTGCTGTCCCGCTGTGCGGACCGGCTCGCCGAACCGGGTGTGGACGCCGTCCTCGGCCCCGCGACCGACGGCGGCTGGTGGGTGCTGGGCCTGCGCGACCCGCTCGCCGCCGCCGCGCTGCACGGCGTCTCGATGTCGACCGCCGAGACCGGCGACCGGACGTTGGACGCGCTGCGGGCCGCCGGACTGCGGGTGGTCCTCGCCGAGCCGCTGACCGACGTCGACACGGCCGCGGAGGCCGTCGCCGTCGCCGCGCGGCTCCCGGGGAGCCGCTTCGCCCGCGCCGTCGCCGAGCTGACGCTGCGATGTCCGGAGGTGTCGGTGTGACCGTGACCGCCGAGGGCTTCGACATGCCGCTGTCCGGCACCCCCTCCCGCCTGCTGTGCGACGACGGCACCGAGATCGCGCTGGACGTCGACCGCTGGGCCGACGCGGCCGCCGGCTGCGACGACTGGCTGCTGCGCCACTGCGCGGGCCCCACCGTCGACCTCGGCTGCGGACCCGGCCGGCTGCTCGTCGCGCTCGCCGCGCGCGGGATCGCCGCCCTGGGCGTCGACGGCTCCGCGGTCTCGCGGGTGCTCTGCCGCCGCCGCAGCGTCGCGATGGTCCAGGCCGACCTGTTCGGCCCGCTGCCCGGCGAGGGCAGCTGGTCCCACGTGCTGCTCGCCGACGGCAACCTCGGCATCGGCGGCGACCCGGCCGCACTGCTCACCCGCGCCGCGCGGCTGCTCGCCCGCAGCGGGACGGTGCTCGTGGAGGCCGACCCCCGCCCCGAGCACGCCTGGCGCGGCACCGCCCGGGTGCTGTGCGGCGGCGGTGCGGGCGAGCCGATCCCGTGGGCCGCGCAGGGCGCGGTCCCCCTCGCGGTGACGGCCGGGCGGGCCGGCCTGCGCGTGACCGACGTGCACCTCGGCGCGCGGGTGTTCCTGGAGCTGACCGGACCGTGACGCGCGTGATGCGGTGGCGGAGCCCGATCCGGGGACCCTGGCTGACCTCGATGTTCGCGCTCCCGCTGCTGGTGGGGCTGCCGATCGTGGCGTTCACCGGGCTGCTCGACCGGCTCGCCTACGGCCGGGAGCAGGCCATCCCGGCCGCCGACGCCGTCGGCGGGCTGCAGCTGCCCTGGGTGGACTGGCCGGTGTCGCCGGCCTGGCTGTTCCGGCTCACCGAGGGCCTGCACGTCGGGCTCGGGATCGTGCTCGTGCCGCTGGTCCTGGCGAAGCTGTGGTCGGTCATCCCGAAGCTGTTCACCGCGCCCGAACGCCACCCGGTGACGCTGCTGGAGCGGCTGTCGCTGGTGCTGCTGGTCGGCTCGATCCTGTTCCTCATCGTCACCGGCCTGCTGAACGTCCAGTACGACTACGTCTTCGGCTTCTCCTTCTACGACGGCCACTACGCCGCGGCCTGGGTGTTCCTGGCCTCGTTCGCGCTGCACGTGGTCACGAAGCTCCCGACGATGGTCCGCTCGCTGCGGGGCCGCTCGCTGCGCACCGAGCTGGCCACGCCGCTCGCGGCCACCCGGCCGGAGCCGGCGCACCCGCTGGTCGCGCCGGACCCGGACCCGCCGACGATGTCGCGGCGCGGCGCGATCGCCCTGGTCGGCGGCGGGATGCTGTTCGTCGCGGCGCTGACCGTCGGGCAGTTCACCGACCGGCTCCGGTCGACGGCGCTGCTGCTGCCCCGGGGCCGGACGACGGCGCCCGACAGCACCGAGCGGGGCGGGCCGAACGACTTCCCGGTCAACCGCACGTTCGTCGCGTCCGGGATCGCCCCGGCCGCGGTCGGGAGCGCCTGGACGCTGACCCTGACCGGCGGCGCGGCACCGGTGGTGCTCGACCGGGCGGCGCTGGCCGCGCTGCCGCAGCACACCGCGGAGCTGCCGATCGCCTGCGTCGAGGGCTGGTCGACCTCGCAGGTGTGGACGGGTGTGCGGCTGACCGACCTGGCCCGCGCCGCGGGCGTGGCCGACCCGGCGACGGCCGAGGTGCGGTCGGTCGAGGTGGGGAGCCCGTTCGCCCGGTCGCTGCTCAACCGCGCCCAGACGCTGTCGCCGGACTCGCTGCTCGCGCTGCGGGTCAACGGCGCCGAGCTGTCCCCCGACCACGGGTTCCCGGCGCGGCTGATCGTCCCGGCGCTGCCCGGGGTGCACAACACCAAGTGGGTCGCGACGATCGGGTTCTCCCGTGCTGCTCCTCGGTAGCCGCCTGCTCGCCGCCCTCGGCTGCTTCGCACTCGCCGGGTGGGCGGCGTACGCGATCGCCGGCGGGTCCCCCGACCTGGTCACGATGGCCTGGTGGTTCGCCGGCGCGGTCCTGCTGCACGACCTCGTGCTGTTCCCGCTCTACGCCGCCGGGGACCGGCTGCTGCTGCTCGCGCTACCCCGCACCCGGGTGCCGCTGGTCAACCACGTGCGGATCCCGGTGCTCGGCTCCGGGCTCGCGCTGCTGATGTTCCTGCCCGGGATCATCCGGCAGGGCGCGCTGAGCACGCTGAACGCGACCGGGCTGGACCAGGAGCCGTACCGGATGCGGTGGGTGTGGCTGACCGTCGTGCTGTCCGCCGTCTCCGCGCTGATCTGGACGGTGCGGACGCTGGCCGGCCGCCGGGCAGTATCGGAGCCATGAGCGAACCCGTCTTCGACAAGCGCGACCAGCTCGACAAGGTCGCCGCCGGCCTGCTGGAGGGCGAGCGGATCATCGCCGTCTACGACGCGATCGGCGCCGGCACCGGCTTCCTCGGCCTCACCGACCTGCGGGCGGTCCTGCAGGACAACTCCTTCGTCGGCAAACGCACCGCGATCACCTCGATCCCCTACGGCCGGATCTCCTCGGTCTCGTTCGTCGCCGACCGGAACCTGCTGGGCCGGTTCGCGAGCTCCGGCCAGATCGCGATCACCGTCGGGGCGGCCGTGCACGAGGTGGCCTTCCGCGGCGACGACAAGGCCCGCCACGCCCACGACGTGATCCTCTGGCACCTGACCCGGTCGTGACCGGGGGCACGCTCGGCGGCGGTCGCCCGGCCGGGTTGCGACACTGGGGTCATGAGCACCGGTCCCGTCTCCCCCGCCACCACTCCGGACCCCACCGACGTGCTCGTCGTCGGGGCGGGACCGGCCGGGTCGGCGGCGGCGGCGTGGGCGGCGCGGCACGGGCTCGACGTCGTCCTCGCCGACTCCGCGACCTTCCCCCGGGACAAGGCCTGTGGTGACGGGCTGACCCCGCGCGCGATCGCCGAGCTGGGGCACCTGGGCCTCGGTGGCTGGGTCGACTCGCACGGCACCAACCAGGGGCTGCGCGCGCACGGGTTCGGGCAGGTCCTGGAGCTGCCGTGGCCGGGCGGGTCGCTGCCGGCGCACGGCTCGGCGATCCCGCGCACCGAGCTCGACGCAGGCATCCGCCGGGTCGCCCTGGAGGCCGGCGCGACCCCGATGGAGGGCGCCAAGGCCGTCGACGTGACGTTCGCCGGGGGCCGGGTCGACTCCGTGCTGTTCGACGACGGCCGCTCCGTCCGGTGCCGCAGGCTCGTCGTCGCCGACGGGGCGCGCTCCACTCTCGGGCGGGTGCTGGGCCGCGAGTGGCACCAGGACACCGCCTACGGCGTCGCCGCACGCGGCTACGTCACCTCCGGCCGGCACGACGACCCGTGGATCAGCTCGCACCTGGAGCTGCGCGGCGAGGCCGACGAGGTCCTGGCCGGGTACGGCTGGCTGTTCCCGCTGAACGACGGTCGGGTCAACATCGGCGTCGGCACCCTGGCCACCGACCGGCGCCCGGCCAACATCAAGCTGCGCGGCCTGATCGAGCACTACGCGAACGCGCGCCGCGCCGAGTGGGAGCTCGGCCCGAAGGTCGAGCTGGTCCGCTCGGCGCTGCTGCCGATGGGTGGGGCGGTGTCCGGCGTCGCCGGGCCGAACTGGGCGCTGGTCGGCGACGCGGCCGGCTGCGTGAACCCGCTCAACGGCGAGGGCATCGACTACGGCCTGGAGACCGGCCGCCTGGTCGCGGAGCTGCTCGCGGCGGGCGCCGACCTGGACCGCGCCTGGCCCGCGACCCTGCGCTCGCACTACGGCCTGGCGTTCTCGATCGCCCGCAGGCTCGCCGGACTGATCACGATCCCCCGGCTGCTGCCGCTGGCCGGGCCGGTCGGGATGCGGTCGCGGGCACTGATGACGGTCGCGCTGCGGGTGATGGGCAACCTCGTGACCGACGCCGACCGCGACCTCACCGCCCGTGCCTGGCGGGCCGCCGGGAAGCTGTCGGTCCGCCTGGACGACCGGCCCCCGTTCCCCGCCGCCGACCTGCGCACACCGGTCGCGGCGCGCTGAGGGCCCCGGGTCGCAGGATCACCGGGTGGTGGCAGCGCGCCGTCCACCGGGGTGACCGGTTCCGGACGGTACGGTCGCCGCCAGGAGGTCCGCCACGACGGCGGACGGCCGGTGCGCGCGCCCGCGGTCCGGCCGCACCAGCAGACCGGGAGGGCCCGTGACCCGCGGCGACGATCCGGAGCGCACCCGCAGGGATGCGTCCGACCCGTGGCGGACGGGGAACCGCCGGCAGCGGCCGCCGGGCGGCCCCGCGCCCGACCCCACCCGTCGCGTCGGCGGGGCCCGGCCCGCGCCGCGCCGCGCCGACGACGACCCGGCGACCCGCAGCAACGCGCCGGATGCCACCCGCCGGGTCGGGCCGCCCCCCGGCGGCCACCCGGGCCCCGGTGGTCCCGCGGACGGCACCCGGCGCCTCGGGCCCGGTGAGGCCCCCACCCACCACCTCGGCGCCCCGCCGACCGCCGCCTACGGCGCGCCCCGCCCGTCGCGCCCGGACGCGACCCGGATGATGCCCGCGCCCATCACCGAGCCCGAGCTGCTCGGCGGCCGGTACCGGCTGGAGGGGCTGCTCGGCCAGGGCGGGATGTCCGACGTGCACCGGGCCACCGACACCCGGCTCAACCGGCCCGTCGCGGTGAAGATCTTCGGTGCGGCCGACGACCCGAGTGCCGACCAGCGCTTCGAGCAGGAGGCGCAGGTCATGGCGAACCTGCGCCACCCCGGGCTGGTCGCGGTGCACGACTTCGCCGTCGAGGCCGACCGCGCCTACCTGGTCATGGAGCTCGTCGACGGGCCCACGCTCAAGGACGTCATCGCCCGCGAGGACCTGCCGCCCGAGGACATCCGCCGGATCGGCACCGAGGTCGCCCAGACCCTGGCCTACGTCCACTCGCAGGGCGTCACGCACCGCGACATCAAGCCGTCGAACATCCTCGTCGACTCCGACGGCCGGGCCCGGCTCGCCGACTTCGGCATCGCCGCCCTGCTCGGCGGCGACGGCCACACCGCGGCCGGCGAGATCATCGGGACGCCGGCGTACCTGTCGCCGGAGCAGGTCCAGGGCCGCCCGGTCGGACCGCCGACCGACGTGTACGCGCTCGGCCTCGTGCTGCTGGAGGCCTGGACCGGGCGGCAGGAGTACCAGGGACAGGGGCTGCAGGGCGCCGCCGAGCGCGTGAACCGCGCCCCGGTGGTACCCGCGGACGTCCCCGAGCCGGTGCGGACGGCGATCGCCCAGTCCACCGCGACCGACCCGCAGCGACGCCCGGACGCCCGCCGCGTCGCCGAGATCCTCTCCGAGCCGGCCGCCGTCGCTCCGCCGGTCGTCGCGCCGGAGCCCGAGCCCGGGCCGCGTGACCTCGGCTCGTCGGGGATCGGGAAGTGGATCGCGATCGGCGCGCTCGTCGTCGCGCTGCTGGTGCTGCTGCTCGGGTTCCTGCTGTTCGGGAACGGCGACTCCGACACCCAGGCCCCGCCGACCACCGAGACCAGCGCACCGGCCACCACCGAGACGACGACCGAGGCCCCGACCAGCGAGGACAGCGGCGGTATCCAGCTGCCGAGCGACATCCCGGGTCTGCCGTCGGGCCTGCCCTCGCTCCCGTCGAACCTGCCGTCGCTGCCGAGCGAGCTGCCGTCGCTGCCGTCGAACCTGCCCGACCCCGGCCAGATCGGTCAGGACGCGCAGGGCTTCTGGGAGTCGATCCAGCGCTGGTGGTCCGGGATCACCGGCAACTGAGTGACCCGTCCGACCCGGTGCGGCGCGCGCCGGGCCGGACGGGGACCATCGGAGGTGACACGGGCGCGGTCGGTGCCCGGTGACCACCTGCGGAGGGGTTCTCGGTGAGCGCGAGCACGGAGCAGGCGACGACCGACGCGGCCGGTGGTGCGCAGCCCGCACCGGCGGTACCGGCGCGGCGCGACCGCCGTGCCCTCCTGACCGCGCTCACGGTCGCCCTGGTGCTGCTGTGCGCCGGCGTCGCGGTCGCCGTCTCGATCGGCGACGACGGCTTCTGGCGGCAGAGCGGGCTGCCGGTGCCCGAGCCGGGCCTGAAGGCCGCGACGGTCGTCGCGAAGGTCCTGGCCGTCGCCGCGACCGCGCTCGCCGCCGGGTCGCTGCTGGTCGGCGGCCTGGTCGCGGCCCCGCAGGGGTCCGGGACGGTCGACGTCCACGGCTACCGCGCGCTGCGCCGGGGCACCCTGGCCGCCACCGTCGCCGGGGTGTCGGCGATCGCCGCGGGCTGGCTGTCGGTGGCCGACATGACCGGCAACTCCCCCGGCGTCCTGGCGTCGGCGGGCCCGTTCGGGTGGCTCGGCGCCGCCGCGACGATCGAGGAGCCGCTGGGCTGGGCGCTCGCCGGGGCGCTGCTGCTGCTCGTCGCCCTCGGATCGGCGTTCTCGCTGAGCTGGAAGGCCGCCGCCGCGCTCGGGCTGGTCGCCGCGTGCGCGATGGCGGTGCCCGCCGCGGTGCACCCGGCCGCGACCGGGGCCGGGCACGACTGGAGCGGGGACGCGAACGTGCTGCGCGCCGTCGCCGGGACCGCCTGGCTCGGGCTGGTCGCCGCACTGGTCGCGTTCCGCGCGCACGGCGGCGTCGTCGAGGGACGGACCGGGGGCCGGGTCCGCGGGCTGCTCGCCGTCGGCGGGGTCGTGTACCTGGCCGGTGAGATCGTCTTCCAGCTGGTGGTGACCGACGCCGGACCCCTCGGTGGGTCGGTCTACGTGCAGTTCGCCGTCGTCGTCGCGGTGCTGCTCGCGGCCCTGGTCGCGCTGACCGCGCTGCTGGTCCGCGGGCTCGTCGCCGCCCCGGGCGGTCCGGTGCCGGGCCGGCTGCTGCCGGTGGTCGCGGTGCTGGGGGCGGCGGTGGCGACGCTGGGCGTCGCGAGCATCCGGCTGGTACCGCCGCGGTTCGTCGTCGCCGACGACTCGGCGCTGCAGACACTGATCGGCTGGGACGTCGTCCGGCCGTTCTCCGCGCTCGCGGTGCTGACCGACTGGCGCTGGAACCTGCTGTTCGGCACCGGTGCGCTGGTGCTGGCCGGGCTGTACCTGGTGGCCGTGCGCCGGCTCGCGTCCCGTGGGGTGGTGTGGCCGGTCGGGCGCACCGTCGCCTGGCTGCTGGGCTGCGCGACGCTGCTGCTGGCGACGTCGTCGGGGCTGGGCTTCTACTCCCCGTCCATGTTCAGCGTCCACATGATCAGCCACATGACGCTGAACATGCTCGCGCCGATCCTGCTGAGCCTCGGCGGCGCGGTCACGCTCGCGCTGCGGGTGCTGCGCCCGGCGGGCCGCGGCAACCCGCCCGGCCCGCGCGAGTGGCTGCTCGCGGCGGTGCACTCGCGCGTCGCGAGGGTCATGACCCACCCGGCGTTCGCGGCGGTGCTGTTCGTCGGCTCGTTCTACGTCCTGTACTTCACCCCGCTGTTCGACGGGGCGCTGCGGTTCCACTGGACCCACCAGCTGATGAACCTGCACTTCGTGCTGGTCGGCTATCTGTTCTTCTGGCCGCTGATCGGCGTCGACGCCGCCCCGCACCGGCTGCCGCACCTGGGGCGGCTCGCGGTGATGCTCGCGACGATGCCGTTCCACGCGTTCTTCGGCGTCGCGGTGATGAGCTCCTCGACGGTGCTCGGCGAGAACTTCTACCGCCAGGTCGGGCTGCCGTGGCTGGACCTGCTCGACGACCAGCGCACCGGCGGCGGCATCGCCTGGGCGACCGGTGAGATCCCGATGCTGCTGGTGATGGTCACCCTCGTGGTGCAGTGGTCGCGCGACGACTCCCGGGAGGCGACCCGCAAGGACCGGCAGGCCGACCGGGACGACGACGCCGAGCTGAAGGCGTACAACGCGATGCTGGAGCAGATGCGCCGCGGCGGCTGAGCGTGCTCGGTCCGGTAGCGCGGTCCCGTCCGGCTCGGGCCGCGACCTGCCCGACCGTCGTGCCCGCGTCGAGGTGGACGACCTGGTCGTGGATCCGGTCCAGGGAGGCGTCGACGACGGTCCGGCGCTCGACGACGTCGCTGCTCGCAGCCGCGACGTCATCCTGAACCGACCACGAGGAGAGCCCCGCCGGCGTCCCGACGAGGCTCCCCGTGCCCGGCGCGGTCGTGCGTGACCACCTCGGGCCGGGCACGGTCCGGGGGCGGCGGGTCGAGGTCAGCCCATGGTGCTGCAGTCGACGTTCGCCGAGCTGTACTCGCTGTCGTCCAGGGAGGTCGAGGTCTTCGTGTCGACGACCTGACCGGTCGCCACATCGGTGATGGTGCAGGTGATGGAACCCGGACCGGAGCTGCCGGCGTTGACGTGGGCGAACCCGTACTCGCCGCTCACCTCGACGGTCTTGCTCCACGGCAGCGTCTGGTAGTCCGACGACGAGCTGGTGGCGCTGTCCGTGCCGTAGCCGACCATCATCTTCTTCGCGTCACCGGTGATCTCGAGCCGGTAGCTCGCGGACCCCACCGTGTACGGGGTCGACACGTCGGTGGGCGTGGCCCCCGTCCCGGAGGCCGTGACCGGCGCCGGCGACGCCGAGAGCGCGCTCAGGTCCTCGGACAGCTGGTTCAGACCGGTGAAAACGATCACCATGCCCCAGATCCCCAGGGCGATCGCGCTGCTGCGGGCGGTGCGAGGTGGTCACGACCACCCTGTCGCTGGGCCGTACGGACTCATCTCGGCTGGACCGTTCGGATACTCAATTCTGGCGACGGGTCGGTGCTCGGTGCTCCGGCGTGAAGATCGCCTGCTCGGCCACGGTCCGGATCCGGACGCTCGGTCTGCTCCGCCGGACGATCCGATGGGCCGCGGACCGTCCCGTGGCGAAACCTGGGGGAATGACCGACACCCTCGTACCGACGACCCGCCCCGAACGCACCGCCTGGGGCGCGGTCGCCGTGATGGCGATGACGAGCTTCGTGCTCGTCCTCGCCGAGTTCCTCCCGCCCGGCCTGCTGACCCCGATGGCCGCCGCGCTCGGGATCACCGAGGGCCAGGCCGGGCAGGCCGTGTCGGCGACGGCGTTCGTCGGGCTCCTCGTCGCCCCCACGATCGGGGTCCTGCTGCCCCGGCTCGACCGCCGGGCCCTGCTGACCGCGCTCGCCGTGGCCGCCGCGGTGTCGAACCTGGCCGTCGCGGTGGCGCCGAACTTCGTGGTGCTGCTCCTGGCCCGGCTGCTCCTCGGGGCCGCGATCGGCGGGTTCTGGGCGATGTCGCTGGCCGTCGCGGCCCGGCTGAGCACGCCCGGGCGGCTCGGCCGCGCGGTGATGCTCGTGAACACCGGGACGACCGTCGCGACGGTGGCGGGGGTGCCGCTGGCCGTCCTGCTCGGGTCGGTGGCCGGCTGGCGGGCCGTGTTCGTCGGCGTCGCCGTGCTGTCCGCGGTCACCGCGGTCGCGATCCGGTCGTCGCTGCCGACCGTGGCCCCGGACGCCTCGGACGGTCTCCGTCCGCTGCTCGACACCCTGCGGGCGCCCGGCATCGGGCGCGGGCTCACCGGCCACGTGCTCACCGTCCTGGGGCACTTCGCCGCGTTCACCTACATCCGCCCGGCACTCGGGACCGTCCCCGGTCTCGACGCCGGCGGGGTGGCCGTGCTGCTCGCGGTGTTCGGCGCGGGCGGCGTGGTGGGGAACGTCGTCGTCGGGCTGGTCGTCGACCGCCACCTGCGGGTCGTGCGCTTCGCGGTCCCGGCGACGCTCGCGGCCGGCGTCGCCGCGGTCGCCGCGTTCCCGACGGTGCTGCCGCTGGTCGTCGTCGGTGTGGCCGTCTGGGGGCTGTCGTTCGGGGCGTGGCTGACAGTGGTCACGACCTGGATCGCCCGCGTCGCGCCGACCCGCATGGAGGCCGGGGGCGGCCTGCTCGTCGCCGGGTTCCAGCTCGCCATCACGATCGGGGCCGCCGCCGGCGGGCTGCTCGTGGACGGGCTCGGGGTGCGCGCGACCCTCGCCGGCGCGGCCGTCGCGGCCGCGGTCGGTGGTCTGACCTTCGGCTCCGCCCCGCAGGACCCGCCCTACGGCGCGGATGAGGACCGGACCGACGAGCGCCACCGGGACGGCGACATCCCGGACTCGCGGCGGAACGCCCGGGCGAACCCGAGCTCGGAGCGGTAGCCCACCCGGTGGGCGACCTCGGCGACCGTGGCGCTGCCGTCGGCCAGCAGCGCCCGGCCGGCGTCGACCCGGGTGGCGGCCAGGTAGTCCGCCGGGGTGCGGCCGACGACCTCGGCGAAGCGGGCCGCGAAGACCGCCCGCGACATGGTCGCCTCCCGGGCCATGTCGGCGACCGTCCAGGGGCGGGCCGGGTCGGTGTGGATGGCGTGCAGGGTGCGGGCGATACGGGGGTCGAGCGCCGAGGCGAGCCAGCGGTCGGTACCGGCCGGCTGCTGCTCGACCCACATCCGCACCGCGGTCACGGCGATCGTGGTGGCGATCCGGCTGCAGATCACGGTGTCGCCGCTGCGGACCCGCCCGCCGACGGTGTTCCACCCGCACTCCATCCCGCGGACGAGCGTCGCCATGCCGGGCTCGGCGGGCCCGAACGCGCGCGCGACGAGCGCGGGCGGGAGCGTGCCGTCGTCGCGGGGGCGGGCCGGGGTCGCGGCGAGCACGACGGCGGTGAGGTCCGCCCCGTCCTCGCCGCGGACCGTCAGGTCCCCCGGCTGCGGGACGAGGACGAGGTCGCCCGCCGCGACGGTCGTCCAGCAGCCGGTCGTCGTGCGGACCGAGGCGCTGCCGTCGTGGAGGAAGACGAACCCGGCGGCGTCGCGGAGCACCGTGGCCGTCGCGCCGTCGGTCACCCGGGAGCGGCGGGACCGTTGCAGCTCCCACTCCATGCCGGCCAGCATCCGGTCGAGACGGCTGTCGATCGCATCGGGCAGAGGTGCGGTCACCCCCGGATCAGCCGCGGGACGGCCCGCCGTATTCCGGCGACCACGCCCGTCCACACCCTCCGGCGGCCGTCCACACCCGCTGCAACGGGTGTGGGGACCGGTCAGGGGGTGTGGACCGTGGGCTCCACGTAGTCGGTCGACTCCTCACCGACCGGGGTGCGCGTCCCGCCGAGGGTGCCGTCGGCCCAGCTCGCCGCCTTCCGCAGCCGCAGGCTGTTGGTGACCACCAGGAACGACGACAGCGCCATCGCGGCCCCGGCGAGCAGGGGGTTCAGCAGGCCCGCCATCGCGATGGGGATCGCCGCGGTGTTGTAGCCGAACGCCCACCACAGGTTCCCGCGGATGGTGCCCATCGTGGCGCGGGCGAGCTCGACGGTCGCCGGGAGCACGCGCAGGTCGTCGCGCACGAGCACGACGTCGGCGGCCTCCAGGGCGACGTCGGTGCCCGAGCCGACGGCGATGCCCAGGTCGGCCGCGGCGAGCGCGGCGGCGTCGTTCACACCGTCGCCGACCATCGCGACGGTGCGGCCCTGCGCCTGCAGCGCGCGGACGTGCTCGACCTTCCCGTCGGGCAGCGCCCCGGCGACGACCTCGGTGATCCCGCAGGCCCGGGCGACGGCGTGCGCGGCGGCGGGCCGGTCACCGGTCAGCAGCACCGGGCGCAGCCCCATCGCGACGAGCTCGGCCACCGCGACCGGCGCGGACTCCTTCACCGGGTCGGCCAGCGCGACCAGCCCGGCGAGGGCGTCGTCGACGTGCACGGCGACGACGCTGTGCCCGGCCGCCTCCCACTCCGCGAGCCGCGGGGCGAGCGCGCCCGCGTCCTCCGGGGGACGCCCGACGGAGACGGTGCGGCCGTCGACGGTGCCGCGGGCGCCGAGCCCGGGCAGCGCGACGAAGTCCTGCACGGCCGGGACGTCCGCTCCGGCGTGGGCACGGATCGCGGCGGCGATGGCGTGCTCGGACCCGCTCTCGACGGCGGCGGCGCGGGCCAGCACCTGCGCCGCGTCCGCACCCGGGAGGGCGGCGACCTCGACCACGGCCATCCGCCCGGTCGTCAGCGTGCCGGTCTTGTCGAGGACGACGGTGTCGGCGGCCCGGGTGGTCTCCAGCGCCCGGTGCCCCTTCACGAAGATGCCCAGCTCGGCGCCGCGGCCGGTCGCGACCATCAGCGCGGTCGGCGTCGCCAGCCCCAGCGCGCAGGGGCAGGCGATGATCACTACGGCGATCGCGGGCGCCAGCGCGCCGGCCCAGCCCGCGCCGGCCAGCAGCCAGCCCCCGAGGGTGAGCAGCGCCAGCGCCAGCACCACCGGCACGAACACCGACGACACCCGGTCGACCAGCCGCTGCGTCGCGGACTTCTCCGTCTGCGCCCGCTCGACGGCCGCGATCATCCGCGCGAGCCGGGTGTCCGCGCCGACCTGCTCGGCGACGACGACCAGCCGCCCGCCCGACGCGATCGTGCCGCCGGTGACGGCGTCGCCCGGCCCGACCTCGACCGGGACCGGCTCGCCGGTCATCGCACTCGTGTCGACGGCGGCCCGCCCGGTCTCGACGACGCCGTCGGCGGCGACCCGCTCGCCCGGCCGCACCAGGAAGCGGTCGCCGACCCGCAGCCGTCGCACGGGGATGCGGGACTCGATCCCCCCGGACAGGACCGTGACCTCGTCGGTCTCCAGCGCGGCGAGCGAGCGCATGACACGCCCGGCGGTACGGCGGGCGCGGGCCTCGAAGTACCGCCCGGCCAGCACGAACGTCGTGACCCCGGCGGCGACCTCGAGGTAGAGCGGGCCGGACGGGTGCAGCACCGCGTCCCACCCGGTGAGGGTCTGCCGGGTGTCGAGGAACGCCATCTCCCCCAGAGACCAGGCCGACGCCGAGATCACGCCGAGCGAGACGAGGGTGTCCATCGACGTCGTCCCGTGGCGCAAGTTCAGCACGGCGGCGCGGTGGAACGGCCACGCCGCCCAGCCGACGACGGGCAGCGCCAGCGCGACGACCACCCACTGCCAGTACGGGAAGCGCAGCGACGGGACCAGCGACATCGCCAGCGACAGGTCGGCCAGCGGGATGAACAGGATGAGCGCGACGGCCATCCGGGTCCGCAGCCGTCGCAGCGCGGTGTCGTCGGAGACGGCCTCGTCGCCGGTGTCGGTCGGGCGGATCTCGGTGGCGCCGTAGCCGGCCCTGCGGACCGTCTCGACCAGGGTCGCGACCGGGGTCGCCGACGGGTACCGGACCAGCGCGCGCTCGGTGGCGAGGTTGACGGTCGCGTCGACGCCGTCGAGCCTGCCGAGCTTGCGCTCGACCCGTCCGACGCAGGCCGCGCAGGTCATGCCGTCGATCTTGAGCTCGACCGTGCGGACGTCCGTCTCCCCTACGGTCCGGTCCACGGCGCTGTCGGTGCTCACGACCCCATGGTTCTACACGCGATCGAAGATTCGCCACCCGGGCCCCTGACCTGCGGCGGACCGGCGCCCCACTCGACCGTTGCAGGGTGACAGGGCGTACAACTGGTCGTCGGGAGTGGGGGCACGCGGACGTCCGAGGAGGAACCCTGATGGCCACCGGGAACCGGAAGGCGGCGGCGAGGAGCCCGCTCACCGCGAGGAAGGGACCGTCGCAGTTCACGGTGATCGCGCTGATCGTCGTGGTGGCCTTCGCCGCGGTCGTCGGTGTCGGCGTCTACCGGAAGAACTCCGGCGGCGGGATCGCGGTCCCGCCGAACGCGTCCGCGCAGGGCGTGACCGTCGGCGACGAGGCGGCCCCGAAGACGATCGACCTCTACCTCGACTTCCAGTGCCCGATCTGCAAGCAGTTCGAGGCACAGGCCGGGCAGACCCTCGACCAGATCGTGTCCTCCGGCCAGGCGAAGATCGTCTACCACCCGATCGCCATCCTGGACCGGGCGTCGTCGACCCGGTACTCGACCCGGGCGGGCGCCGCGGCCGGGTGCGCCGCCGCGGCCGGGGTGTTCCCGGAGTTCGAGAAGGAGCTCTACGACGACCAGCCCGCCGAGGGCGGCGCCGGGCTCTCGAACGAGCAGCTGGTCGCGCTGGGGCAGAAGGCCGGCGCGGGCGGCGACTTCGCCCGGTGCGTCGACGACCAGCGCTACGCGCCGTGGGTCACCCAGATCACCCAGCAGTCGCTGCGCGACGGCGTGTCCGGCACCCCGACCGTGAAGGTCGACGGCACCCAGGTCGACGCGACCCCGCAGGCCATCCAGCAGGCGGTCGCCGCGGGCTGAGGACCCGGGGCCGCCGGTGGCGCGGCCCGGTCCGTCGCGCCACCGGAGCGTCACGCGGCTCAGTCCGTCGCACCACCGGAACGCCACGCGGCGACGGCCGCGGTCACCTCGTGGCCGCGGGCGCGGGTCAGGTCGCGGTCCCGGTACGGCGAGCGGACCCGGTACGCGACGGTCGCGGCGAGATCGTCCAGGTAGCCGCGTCCGCCCTCGTCGAGGGCGCGCCGCTCGTCGTCGTCGAGCTCCAGGAGCACGGAGTACCCGACCGGGCCGTGCGAGCAGTTCACGTCCAGGTAGGTCCCGGCGCCGTCGCACAGCAGGAACCAGGCGTGCGGCTCGTGGTCGACGACCTGCATCACGGCGTTCTCCTCAGGTGCGGACTCTCCGGCGTGGAGAGACTCGTGCGCTGTCCCGACGGCTTCGAGGTGGTCGTCCACGGCGGTCCCGACCGCACCCGGGTGGCGGACCGGCTGCTCGCCGACCGCGGGCGCGCCACCGCCGTCGCGCTGCGGCTGCTCGGGGACCGTCTGGCACCGCGGTTCGTCCCGTCCGGCTTCCACGCCGGGTTCGCCGAGGTCCACGCCGAGCGGTCCGCCGAGCTGGGCGACCTCGAACTGTCCTTCACCTTCTCCGGCGACGACGACCCGCACGCCGACGGCCACACCCGTTTCGACGTCCACCTGCGCCTCGACGACGAGCGGTGGCACGCCGTCCGGTTCGCCGTCGGGTTCTGGTGAGTGACGGTCGTCCGACACGTCGGCGGTCCGCTCAGCCGGGCCGACGCAGCGGGCAGTCCAGCCGGGGGCAGCTGCGGAGGAGCAGCTGCCGTTCCTCCCGGCGGTCCCGGCGTTCGCGGGCGACCCGCTTCCACTGACGTCGCTGGGTCTCGGTGTCCATCGACATGCCGATGAGCACGGAGAACCAGGTGAGGGCGAGGACTCCGCCGACGAGGATCAGCGAGGTGATCATGGTGTGCCACCTCCGCTCCGGTGCGGCGGGGTGGGGATCTCGGAACTGTGTGTGGTGCCGTCATGGTCGTGCATGGCGCACCCCCTTCAGCGGTGGTGGCCGCTGTCCAGGATCTGGGAGTCGAGTATGCGGTGCGAACGCCCGGCTGCACCAGACTGAAAGCAATATCCGGTCTGCAATTGCATCCGCGCTAGGATCGCCGGGGACCCCACCACAGGAATCACCGGAGGACGTGTGGCCATGACCGCGGCACACGGCCCACTCGTCATCCGCAAGCGCCTGGGCTGGGCCCTGAAGCAGCTCCGCGTGGCGCGCCATCGGCAGCTCTCGGAGATCGCGAAACTCCTCGAGGTGTCGGCCTCGAAGTTGTCCCGCATCGAGACGGGTCAGGTGGAACCCAAGTTCCGTGACGTCCGCGACCTGCTGGAGATCTACGAGGCCTCGGACACCGAACGTGATCGCATTCTCGGATGGGCGAACGACGCGAAGGCTCCGGGCTGGTGGGAGCCGTTGGGTCCTGCTCCATCCGGGGTGGACCTCAACATGCTCATCTCGTTGGAGGCGGAGTCACGCGCCAAGAGCACCTTCAGCATCCCGATCTCCGGCCTGCTGCAGACCGAGGACTACGCCCGCCTGCTCCTGACCGAGGTGTTCGCCGGGCAGGATCGCGTCGGGATCGAACGCATGGTGGAGATCCGGATGGGTCGTCAGAACGTGATCGAACCGGACCGGACGGAAGCCCCGCCCCTCGAGCTTCACGTGCTGCTCGACGAGGTCGCCCTGCACCGCTGCGCCGACGAGGAGGTGCTGCGGGCACAGATCGGGGAGCTGATCCGCCGGGGCGACCAGCCCAACATCACGCTGCAGATCCTGCCGTTCCGCGCCGGCTGGACCAGCGCGACCAGCACGTTCTCCGTCTTCTCGCCCCGCCATCCCGAGACGGACTGGCCGATGGTCAACGTCGAGGGGACGGAGAACGACGTCTTCATCGACACCCCACAGGCCGTCGCCGACTACCGGCAGATCTGGCAGCGGCTCCTCGACCAGGCCATGTCCCCGGACGACAGCCGGAAGATGCTGGACCGGAGATTCGCGGGACGGTCCTAACCGCGCAGGTGGTCGAGGTCGAACTCGCCGTTCTTGACCCCACGGACGAAGGCCGACCACTCGTCGTCGGTGAATCCGACGACGACCGCCTCCGCGGTCGTCGACCGTACGCGCACACCGGTCGCGTCGGCCGCGACGGCCACGCATTCACCCTTCGCGCAGAAGGAACTGGTGACGAACTGACCGTCGGACACTCTCGACCTCGGCTTCGCATCTCGCCGGTCGGGGCCGGCAGCACTGTCGGCGAGGGGGAGCAACACCGACACTCGCCCAACGAGCCGACCCCGGGGAGGTGCGTGTCCGACGCTCGATCGGCGAGATGTTCACTCGTTCGTCCCGGGAACTCGGTCCGTTAGCGGCATTCCGCAGCCGTCGCCCGCCGGTGACGCGCGGCCGGACGCCGCAGTCGTACGACAGGGTGGGTTCACCCCTGTGTGGCGATCTCACTCGGCGTCGCCGCGACCCGGTTCTCCGCACGCCGGATCAACACGATCCCCCCGAGGATCAGCACCCCGCCACCCACCTGGACCAGGCTCGGCACCTGCGCGATCAGCACCCAGGCCGCCAGCACCCCGAACATCACCTCGGACAGCCCCACGAACGACGCGACGCGCGTGTCGAGCCGTCGGATGGCGATGATCCCCGTGAGATACGGCAGCGCCGTCGCGAGCACGACGAGCATCCCCAGCAGCACCGGCCAGGGCACGTCGACGCCCACCAGCCGGCCGCTCGACTCCCCCACCCGCCACGGCGTGATGCCCAGCAGACCGGTCACGGTGAGCGCGACCGCACCGACGACCATCGCCCCGGAGATCATCAGCAGCGGCGGGACGCCGCCCTCGTCGTCACCGCCGGGCAGGAGGAAGTAGACGCAGACGCAGACCGCGGCGCCGAGGCCCCACAGGATTCCCGTCAGGTCGACGCGTTGGGGCCCGAACGGGTCGACGACCAGCACGAGCCCGGCGAGCGAGACCAGGCAGCCGACGAGCGTCACCGCGGCCGGGATGCGCCGGGTCCGCGCCCAGGTCCAGCCGACGAGCAGCACGGGCGCGAGGAACTCCAGCAGCAGTGCGACGCCCACCGACAGGTGCTGCAGCGCCTGGAAGAAGCACAGCTGGACACCGGCGACGGCGGCCAGGCCGTAGAGCAGGACCTTGCGGGCGTTCGGCGCGCTGAGCGGATGCCGGCGCAGCATCACGACCGTCACCGGGAGCAGCAGGACGGCGGCGCCCGCGATGCGCAGCAGCGTCGTGAGCCCGGGCGACCAGCCCGCCTCCAGGAACGCCGCGCCGAGCGGTCCGGAGAAGCCGTACGCGGCGGCCGAGACCAGCGCCCACATCAGCCCGCGGACCATGTGGTCCCGTGTCACGACCGAAGCACCCATAGACTCCTGACAGTAGGAACCGACCATGTCAGGGGTCAACATGGAATTCGCCCATGACACCCAGGTGCTGCTCGCGGCGGCCGCGGCGCTGGTGAACACCCGTCGGGCCGAGCCGGACCCGCTCGACGACGGTCCGGGCTTCGCGGCCTGGCTGGCCGAGCAGCCGTACTCGGGGCGCCGCTCCGGCTCCGACGACGAGCGCCGGGCCGTCCGTGCGCTCCGCGAGCGGCTGGCCGGGCTGTGGCCCGCCCACGGCGACGACGGCCCCGACCGCGACGGCACCGTCGCGCTGGTCAACGCGATCCTGGCCGAGACCGACGCGCGCCCGCACCTCGCGCGGCACGACGGCTGGGACTGGCACCTGCACGTCACGCCGCAGGACGCGCCGCTGGCGGACCGGATGGGCGCGGAGATCGCGATGTCGGTCGTCGACCTGGTGCGCGGCGACGATCTGTCCCGGCTGCGCCGCTGCGCCGCCGAGGACTGCGACGCCGTGCTGGTCGACCTGTCCCGCAACCGGTCCAAGCGGTTCTGCGACACCGGCAACTGCGCGAACCGCGCGCACGTCGCCGCCTACCGCGCCCGCCGCGCCACCCGCACCCCCTGACGCCCCGTCCCCGCCGTGTCGATCAGTACCTGAGCGCGGTGCGCCCCGGCCGGGACCGCGCTCGGGTACTGATCGACATCAGGCGGGCAGGTGCTCGGTGAGCAGGGCGTTCACCTCGTCGGGGCGCTCGCGGTTCAGCAGGTGGGCGGCGTCGGCGACCTCGGCGTAGCGGGCGCCGGGAATCGCGTCGGCGATCTCGTGCAGCGACGACGGCGGCGTCGCCGGGTCGTCCGCCCCCGCGACGACGAGTGCCGGCACCGACACCGCACCCAGCTCGGCGCGGACGTCGAAGGCGGCGATGGCGGCGCAGCAGGCGGCGTAGCTCTCGTCGTCGGCGGCGCGCAGCATGTCCAGCAGCCGCTGCTCACCGGCCGGGTCTCGCTGCGCCCAGGTCTCGACGTACCAGGTCCCGGGCCGGGAGCCGACCATCGCAGCGGTGCCGTCGGCCCGCACGGTCGCCGCGCGCTGCGGCCACGAGTCCGGGTTCGGGAAGCGCGCCGCCGTCGCCAGTACCGCGATGCTGCGCACCCGCTCCCCGCCGTGCACTCCGAGCCACTGACCGACCGCCCCGCCGATCGAGACGCCGACGTAGTGGAAGTCCCCGATCCCGGCGGCGTCGGCGGCGGCGAGCGCGCCGCGGCCGAGCTCGGAGATCGTGAGGTCGCCGGTGACGGGGGCCGAGCCGCCGTGGCCGGGCAGGTCGAACCGGACGCAGCGGAACCGGTCGGACAGGGCCGCCACCTGGGCGTCGAACAGGTGCAGGTCGGTACCCAGCGACGGGCCGAACAGCACGGCCGGTGCGTCGGCCGGACCGTCCACGACGTGGTGCAGATCGAGGGCCATGTGCCCATCCTGCACCGGCTGCGGATCGCGGCCCGGGTTCGTAGGGTCACCGGCGAGGACGTGCGCCACCGGAGCCGCTGGAGAGAGGACCGTCCATGGCCGAGCTCGAGACCTTCACGATGCTGATCGGCGGGAAGCCGGCCGACGCGGCGTCCGGCCGCACCTTCGAGACGCAGAACCCGTTCACCGGAGCGCCCTGGGCGACCGTGCCGGACTGCGGCCCCGACGACGTCGACACCGCCGTCGCCGCCGCCCGCACCGCGCTCGACGGCGAGTGGGGCGCGATGACCCCGTTCGCCCGCGCCGCCTGCCTGCGCCGGCTGGGCGACCTGATCACCGAGAACGCCGAGGCGCTGGCCCGGACCGAGGTCGCCGACTCCGGGAAGCTGTACCGGGAGATGATCGGCCAGCTCCACGGGCTCGGCGGCTGGTACCACTACTACGCCGGGATCGCCCCGACGATCGAGGGCCGCCAGATCCCCGCCCCGAACCCGAACTACCTGGTCTACACGCGCAAGGAGCCGGTCGGCGTCGTCGCGGCGATCACGCCGTGGAACTCCCCGCTGCTGCTGATGACCTGGAAGGTCGCACCCGCGCTGGCCGCGGGCTGCACGATCGTCGTGAAGCCGTCGGAGCACTCACCGGCCTCGACGCTGAAGTGGGCCGAGCTGGTCGAGAAGGCCGGGATCCCGGCCGGCGTGGTCAACGTCGTCACCACGAACGACCGGGACACCGCCGCGCACCTGGCCGGGCACCCGGGCGTCGACAAGGTCGCGTTCACCGGCTCCACCGCGACCGGGCGGGCGATCGCGAAGGCCGCCGCGGAGAACCTGAACACGGTCACCCTGGAGCTGG
The DNA here is from genome assembly GCF_040105315.1 of Pseudonocardia tropica. Lineage (NCBI taxonomy): Bacteria > Bacillati > Actinomycetota > Actinomycetes > Pseudonocardiales > Pseudonocardiaceae > Pseudonocardia > Pseudonocardia tropica. Next base: position 451,570 of record NZ_JBEDNP010000001.1, on the reverse strand, counting down.
GCGGCAAGTCCCCGCAGGTCGTGTTCCCCGACGCCGACCTGGAGTCGGCCGCGAACGGGATCATCGCCGGCGTGTTCGCCGCGACCGGCCAGACCTGCATGGCGGGCTCCCGGCTGATCGTGCACGCCGACGTCCACGACGAGCTCGTCCGGCTCATCGCCGAGCGCGCGGCGACGATCACGCTCGGCGACCCGAACGCCGAGGACACCGAGATGGGTCCCGTCGCGAACGGGCCGCAGTACGAGAAGGTCCTCGGCTACCTGGAGACGGCGAAGGCGGAGGGCAACACCGTCGCCCACGGCGGGGCCGCGGAGCCCCGGCTGGGCGGCTACTTCGTGCAGCCGACCGTGATCACCGGGGTGACGCCCGAGTCCACGGTCTACCGGGAGGAGGTGTTCGGCCCGGTGCTCGCGGCGCTCACCTTCACCGACGAGGACGAGGCCGTGAAGCTGGCCAACGACACCCCGTACGGTCTGGCCGGCGCGGTGTGGACGAAGGACGTGCACCGGGCGCACCGCGTCGCCGGGCGGATCCGGGCCGGCACGGTGTGGATCAACGCCTACCGGGTGGTGGCGCCGAGCGTCCCGTTCGGCGGGTTCGGGCACTCCGGGCTCGGCCGGGAGAACGGCACCCAGGCCGTCGAGGAGTACCTGGAGAACAAGTCGGTGTGGGTGGAGCTGTCCGGCGGCACCCGCGACCCGTTCACCCTCGGCTGACCCGGGACCCCCGGTCCGGGGACTCCTCCCAGCCCAGCCGCTCGGTCCAGCGCTCGCCGCGGTCGGCACGACGCGGGGCGGGCACGCGGGCGGCGGGGCTGTCGGTACGGGTCTCGGACGTGCTCATGGGGGCCTTCCGTCGGGCGGTGTGCACCGCCGTGCCCGGGGTCGAGGTCCCGGGCACGGCGGTCCTCCGGCACCGCGGTCGGGACGCGCGGATCCGGCGACGGGGAGCGTCGCCGGATCCGGCGACATGTCGCGCGGCGCGGAAGTCGGGGAGCGACCACGGAACCGGTGCGGACCGCACGCTACGGACCGGTGGCGGCCCCGGTTCGTGAGCTGAGACCCCGACCGGTGGACGGACCCGCGAGCGCGACGGATGGGAATGCGTTCGGCCGTCCGGCTCAGCCGGGCCCGTCGTTCGCGCGCGGGGTTCTCAGCGGTCGCCGAGCAGCCCGCTCTCGTGGGCGAAGACGATCGCCCGGGCGCGGTCGCGCAGGCCGAGCTTGTCCAGCACCCGCCCGAGGTGGGTCTTCACCGTCGTCTCGCCCAGGTGCAGGGCGGCGGCGACCTCGGCGTTCGACAGACCTCGCCCGACCTCGCGCAGCACGTCGGTCTCCCGCGGGGTCAGCCGGGACAGCTCCTGCGCCCGGGCGGACGGGGCGGGGGCCTCGGCGTAGCGGGCGATCACCCGCGGCACGACGGCCGGGTCGAGCTGTCCCCCGCCGGCGGCGATCCGGCGGACCGCGTCGAGCAGCTGCTCCGGCGGGGAGGTCTTGAGCAGGAACCCGGCCACCCGCGCGCGCAGTGCCGCGTCGACGACGGCGTCGTCGTCGAACGTGGTGAGCACCAGGACCCGGGCGGTCGAGCCGGCCGCGGCGAGCTCCGCGGCGGCGGCGAGCCCGCCACCGCCGGGCATCCGGACGTCCATCAGCACGACGTCCGGGTCGAGGGCCCGCACCGCCCGGACCGCGGAGGCGGTGTCGTCCGCCTCCCCGACGACGTCGACGTCGGTCTCGCCGTCCAGCAGCATCCGCAGGCCCGCGCGGACCAGCGCCTCGTCGTCGCAGAGCACGACCCGGATCACGGTGTCCCCCGTTCCAGCGGGAAGCGGGCGTGCACCGCGAACCCGCCGCCCGGTCGCGGCCCCGCCGCCAGCTCCCCGCCGAACAGCTCGACCCGCTCCCGCATCCCGACCAGCCCGTACCCGGCCCGGTCGGGTCCCGCGGCACCGGTCCCGTCGTCGTGGACGGAGACGACCAGCGTGCCGTCGGAGTGGTCGACGACGACGTGCGCGGTCGCCGTCCCCGCGTGCCGCACGGTGTTGCTGAGTGCCTCCTGCACGATCCGGTACGCCGACCGGTCCAGGTCGTCGGGCAGGTCCCGCAACCGCCCGCGGACGTCGACGACGACCGGGGTCCCGGCCGCCCGCACATCGGCGGCGAGCTCCTCGAGCCGGGCCAGCGACGGCGCGGGCTCGGCCGCACCGGAGGCCTCCTCGCGCAGCAGCCCGACGACGCGGCGCAGCTCGTCGACCGACCGGCGGCCCAGCTGCTCCACCGACTCCAGCGCGGTGCGCTCGGCCGACCCGTCGGGCATCCGCCGACGCACCACCCCGGCCTGCAGGGTCATCACCGACACGGTGTGGGCGACGGCGTCGTGCAGCTCCCGGGAGATCCGCACCCGTTCCTGGGCGACGGCGGCCTCGGCCAGGGCGTCGCGCTGCGCGGCGAGCTCGGCGGTCATCGCCCGCAGCTGCGCCGACCGCAGCTCCTCGCGGCGCAGCAGCATCCCCATCGCCGTGGCCGCGCCCAGGACGAACGGGTAGAACGCGATCTCCCAGGGCGAACCGAGCCAGACGCCGACGTAGATCCCGGCGGACCCGGCGGTGCCGGCGTAGACGCCCAGCGCGACCCGCCCGGTGCACCGGTAGCCGAGGTGGCCCAGGAGCAGCATCAGCGCGATCAGCTGCGCACCGCCCGCGCCGCCACCGAACAGCGGCGGCCACGCGAACGGCACCAGCATCAGCGGCGGCCCGGCGACCGGGACGCGGGCGGCCAGCAGGAGGACCGCCGCGACGAACGCGGCCAGCCCCCACGTCGACGGCACCAGACCCACGCCCTCGGGGTCGCCGCCGGCCTCGGCCAGCACGGCCGCCGCGCACAGCCCGGCCGCGGGCACGGCGAACGCCCACGGCATGGACGGCTTCGGCAGGCGCACGCCCGCGACGCTAGCGGCCACCGCGGCCCTGCGGATCCTCTCCGCGGAGGACCCCGGGGCCGCCCGGGTCCTCTCCGGGGCCCGCCGGGTCGGCCGACCGGGACGATCCGCCGGGGCGGGGTCCGGCGGCATCGTCGTCGCCGCCCAGGGCGCCGCGACCGGCGGGCCCGCCGAGGACGGGGAGTCCACCGATGTCCACCACCACGCCCGCCACGACGGTTGCGGCCCACGCCGCCGCCGACCGGGCCGCGGCCCCCGTCTGGCCGCTCCGGATCGCGGGGGGCCTGCTCGTGCTCACCCCGCTGCTCGTCGCCGGCGGGTTCGCGACCTCGCCGCCGCAGGCGAGCGACTCCGCGTCCGACTACGCCGCCTCGCTCGGCGCGGACCCGGTGGTCAGCGGGATCTCCGCGGCCTTCCTGCACTACGGGTGGGTCGCGCTGGCGTTCGGGGCGCTCGCCGCGATCGCGATGGTGCGGGGCCGGCGGGGCCGGGTCCTGACCGTCGTCGGTGCGGCGGCGACGGCGTTCGGCGCGGTGCAGATGTCCGGGCTGCTGCTCGGCGACCACTACCTGGCGTCGATGGCGAACCGGGTCGGGCCCGACGTCGCCGGTGCGGTGCTGGAGAGCCTCGACGCGGGCGTCCCGTGGGTGCAGGTCTGGATGCTCACCGGGAAGGTGTTCGGCCTGCTCGGGCCGGCCGTGCTGACGGCCGGGCTGGCGCGGGCGGGCGTCATCGGCTGGTGGGCGGTGCCGGGCTGGCTCGCGATGTGGTTCCTCGCGCCGACGCTGGGGTCGATGGTCGGCGTCGTCGCGACGGCCGCGCTGACCGTGCTGTGCGGCGCGCCGCTGGTGGTGCTCGGTGTGCGGATGATCCGGCGCGGGTCCCCGGACGTCGTCGCGGCGGGCCGGGCGGCCTGACCGCACCCGACGGCGGGCCCGCGCACCGGGGGTGTGCGGGCCCGGCGTCACCTCGGCCGCGTCACATCGGCGGCGTCACATCGGCCGCGTCACATCGGCGGCGTCACATCGGGGCCGTCAGGCCAGGACCACCTGCCCGCCCTCGACCCGCACCGGTCGCGAGGTGAGCGGGGCCGTGGCGGGGCCGTCGAGCGGGGCCCCGTCGGAGACGGCGAACAGGCTGCCGTGGCAGGGGCAGGAGATGCCGGCCTGGGAGACCTGGTCGACGAGGCAGCCCTGGTGCGGGCAGGTCGCGTCGAACGCCAGGACGGTGTCCGCGTCCGGGCGGGTCACGACGACCTGCTGCTCGGCGAAGACCCGTCCGCCGCCGACCGGGACGTCGTCGACGGCGGCGATGCCGGCGGGCGCCGCAGCGGGGCTGCTGCTCGGGGCGGCCGCCGCGGGGGCGGGGGTGGTCGGCGCGGGCGCGGCGGGTGCCGTGTCGCGCGGGGTTCCGTAGGTGGCGCAGCCCGCGGCGCAGCAGGCCACGGCGGCACCGGCGCCGGCGAGGAGCCGGCGGCGCGGGATCGGGGACACGGGGGACCTCCGGGGGACGGTGGGGGCGGTGGGGGTCAGAACGACAGGCCCTGGCCGGCGAAGAACCACAGCGCCGAGGTCAGCCAGACCCCGGTGAGGACGGCGAGCAGCACCCCGCCCGCGACGGCGAGCAGCCACCCGGGCACGCCGGGGCGGCGCAGGAGCAGCATCTTGGTGACGAACGCGCCGTAGAACAGGCAGCCGAGTGCGGAGTGCAGCAGCGCCGACGTCGTCGCGCCGGACCAGCCGAACGCGTAGAGGCACTGCACGGCGACGGGCACGGTCACCAGCACCGCGGCGCGACCCGACCAGCGGTGCGCGACCGCGGTCACCGGGTCGGCGTAGCCGCGCATCATCATCCGGCCGGTGACGCCCTGGACGATCGCGAGGACCAGGGCGGCCGACCCGAGCCACGCCTTGGCCGCGGCGCCGCTGGAGAACCCGGCGAGGTTCACCGCGACGCCGGTGCCGACGTGCGCGCGGGCCCAGACGCCGAGCGCGACCGCGACCAGCGACCCGACGACGACGGGGACGGCGACGACCCGCCACGACAGGCCCTCCACCGGGACCGCGACGTCGTGGGCCGCCTCGGCGGCCGGTCGGCGACGGGCGCGCGCCGGGTCGGGTGCCGTCGCGCGGGACCGCAGGCGGCCGAGGCCGCGCCGCCCGGGCCGGCGGACGGGGTCGTCGTCGCCGTCGGCCCGGTCGCGGACGGCCGGGCGTGCGGGGCGCTCCCGGTACGCGGCGGCCGGGTCCTCGGCCGGGGCGCCGGTGCGGACGTCGGCACCGGCGTCGGCGCGGTCGCCCGTCCGGTCGTAGCGGCCGGGTTCGGCGTAGCCGGCGAGCGGTTCGTAGGCGTCGGGGTGGTCGGCCGTGCCCGCCGCCCACCCGCGGTGGTCGACGTCGTCGGACCAGTGCAGCCGGTCCGCGCCGGCGGGCCCGGAGCGGCCGGGGGTGCTCCCGGACCAGGCCGTGTCGTCGGCGCCCTCGGACCATCCGGAGGGCGGGACCTCACCGGCGGCCCGGCGCGGGCGGCCGGGACGCGCGGCCCCGGCGTCCCGCGCCGGGCGGCGCGGCGTGGTGACCCCGTGGGCGCCCGGACCGCCGCCCGGGGGCGGGGTGAGCGGGCCGGTCGGGGTGAACAGGTCCCCCGCGACGGCGTCGCGACGACGGTCGGCTGTGCCCGCCCACCGGTCCGCGCCACCGTCGGGGTCGTGGTCGGGCGCCCAGGACGGCTCCGGGACGGCGGCCCAGCCGCCGCTGTGCCCGGGGCCGCGGGGGCTCGGGATGGCCGCGGGGACCGGGGCGAACCCGACCGGGTCGGTGAGGTCGCGGTCCGCGTGCCGCGCGCGGGGGGACATCAGTACCCGCCGCCGTAGCCGTAGGCGTCACCGCTGCCGCCGGTGGACGGAGCCGGGGCCTCGGCCGGAGCCGGGGCCTCGGCGGGTGCGGGCGCCTCGGCGGGTGCGGGGGCCGGTGCCGCTGCGGGAGCCGGGTCGGACGCGTCGGTCCGGGTCGCGGTGAAGTCCCAGGAGCCCCCGTCGGCGCGGGCGGTGCCGGTGGCGACGCCGTCGGCGACGGTGTACTCGACCTCCGCGCCGTCCTTCCCGGTCAGGCGGGTGGTGCCGCCGGGGGTGGCGGTGCCCTTCGTCCAGGACTCGATGCCGCGGTTGTCGCAGACGTAGGCCTTCACGGCGCCGTCGGTGACCCAGATGTCGACGGTGACCTTCCCGTTCGTCGACCGGCCCTTGTAGACGACCGTGCCGGTCGCGGCCGGTGCCGGGGCGGCCGTCGGGGCGGGCGCCGCGGGGAGGGCGAGCGAGCCCGCCGCCTGTTCGACGGCAGCGGGGGCGGCTGCGGGCAGCGGTTCCGGTTCCGCGGTGAGCACGACGTTGGCCGTCGCGGCCCCGGCGGCGACCGCGCCGACGGCGACCATGGTCAGGAGGGGTCCGGAGAGTCGCATGTCAGCCCACCTCGATCCGGACCGAGTCGAACGCGGGCGTCTGGTCGGCCCGCTGCATCATCGGGGTGCGGTGCGACCCGTCCCCCGCCCACGACGAGCACTGCAGCTCGCCGGTCTGCTCGACCCCGGGCACGTCGATCGTGACGCTGTCCGGCCGTGCCCCTCCGCCGCCGTCCTCGGTGGCCTGGAAGAACAGCGGATCGGGCGACGAGTCCGGTGCCTCGCCCGGATCGGGAAGGATCCGGCAGGCGGTGTGGAAGTGGCCGCGCTGGAGCCCCTGGCCGTCGAGCAGGGACGCCTCGGCGTAGTAGCCGCCCTGGGCCGCGGGGAGGAACCGGTCGCGGACCAGGTTCCGGGTGCTGACGGTCAGGCGGAACGCCTCCCCGGGCCGGACCTTCGTCGGGGCCTGGGTGATGAGCAGCGACGGGCTGCGGTCGGCGTCGGCGACCTCGCCGAACGCGGTGGACACGCAGCGGGGCGCCTTCTGGAAGCCGTCGTGGGCGGTGAGCCGGCTGCCCGAGCAGTCGACGGCGAGGATGTCGAGCGCGGCCTGCGCCCCGCCGTCCTTGCCGTCCCTGCCGTCATTGCCGTCGCCGGAACCGCCGGCGTTGCCGCCGTCCTGTCCGCCCGTGCCGTCCCCGGCCGCGGGACCCGACCCCTCGCCGGATCCCGCCCCGTCGCCGTCGTCGGGACCGGAGCCGGTGTCCGAGCCCGATCCGGTGTCCGAGCCCGATCCGGTGTCGGGGCTTGAGCCCGAACCGGTGTGGCCGGAGTGGTCGTGCCCCCCACCCCCGGTGGCGGACCCGGACGACCCGGCGGAGGACCCGCCGGTGTCGGACGGCCCGGAGGCGACGTTCGCCGGCCGGTCGCTCCGGTCGGCGGAGGCGGCCCCGGCGGCGTAGGCGGCGGGCCCGGCGACGAGCAGGCCCAGGGCGAGCGCGGTGACCGCGATCGTCCTGCTGCGGCTGGTGGTGGATCTCATCGGTATCGGCTCCTCGGGGCGGTGCGGTGCGCTCCGGTGGTGCGGGAGGGCGGCGCTCCGGTGTCGGTGTCCAGGTCGAGGTCGTGGGGGGTGGCGTCGGCGGGGCCGGGCTCGGGATCGGGCCGCGGCCGGACGGGCGGCACGTGTGCCAGCTCGTCCCAGGGGTCGGGCGGGCCGACCGGCAGGGCCGGCCGGGCGCCGTCGCGGGGGTGGCGCGGGGCGGGGACGAGTGCGGCGGCCGGGCCGGGGGCGGGGCGGCCGCGCCGGTGCAGGGTCATGAGCAGCCCGCCCGCGGCGAGCAGCGCGACCCCGACCACCAGCGCCGGCACGACGACGTCGGACGCGGTGCGGGTCCCGGCCGGCACCGGGTCGGGCGGGGCGGGCAGCGCCGCGTAGTCGACCAGCCCGGTCGACTCCAGGTAGCCGATGTGCCGGGTGACGTACACCGACGCCTCGTTCGCGAACTGCCGCATGAGCTCGTTGCGGGTGCCGACCTTGACGTCGGTGATCACCGGCAGTACCGAGCCGTGCGCGGCGCGCAGGATCTGCACGAACTGGCGGTCGTAGTCGGTCCCGGTGCGGGCGGTCAGGTCGTTCATCCAGCCGATCTGCTGGTCGTTGGGCCTGCTGGGCAGCAGGACCCCGAGCTGTTCGGCGGTGGAGCGGACCAGCTCGTCGAGGTCGTGGTGCTCGACGCCGAGCTTGCGGGCGACGTCGCGGACGGCGGGCGAGGTGGCCTGCTGCTCGCCCTGCTGCCCGGTCGGAGCCTCCCAGAGACCGGCGAGGCGCACCTTCTGCAGCAGGTCGCGGTCGGCGGGGCCGAGCGGACCCCACCGGGTCTGCGTCCACCCCTGCTGCTGGTCGGTGGCGGCCGACGTCGACACCCAGTACTGAGCGAGCACGACGGCGGCGACCGCGGCCAGTGCGGCGAGCACCGACCAGCGGAGCGGGCCGGGGATCCGGCGGGACATGGGTTCTCCTCCCCGGTCAGACCTGGGCGAACTGCTCGGTGTGCACCCGGTCGTCCGGGACACCGAGCGCGGTGAGGGTGGCGAGGACGTCGCCGACGAGCTGCGGTCGGCCGCAGACGAAGTAGTCGAGCCGGCGGGCCGGGTCGTCGAGGTCGGTCAGGACGGCGGCGAGCAGCGCGGTGTCGATCGGCCCGGTCGCCCCGGACCAGTCCGCCGACGGGCGGCGCAGCACCTCGGTGACCTGCAGGTCGATCAGCGTGCGCAGGGACGCGAGCTCGGCCCGGAACAGCAGGTCGGCGCGGTCGCGGGCGTGCACGACGAGCCGGTACGGCCGCCGGTCACCGCGGTCGGCGGCGGTGCGCAGCATGCTCATCATCGGGGTGATCCCGACGCCGCCCGCGATCAGCACGAGCCCGGTGGACGGCACCGAGTCCGGGGTGAACGAGCCGTACGGGCCGTCCACCCAGACCGGGTCGCCGCGGCGCAGCTCGCGCAGCCGCCCGGCGAAGTCGCCGGTGTGCCGCACGGTGAACTCGACCCGCCCGCGGTCGGACGCCGACGACGCGATGGTGAACGGGTGCTCCTCCACCGACATCCGCTCCAGCCGCAGCCAGGCGAACTGGCCGGGCCGGAACCACGGTCCGGCGTGCCGGCCGGGCCGGGCGAGGACGAGCGTCGACACGGTGGGGCTCTCCGGGCGCACGACGTGCACCCGGAACTCGCCGGTCGCCGCGCGGGCGCCCCAGCGGAGCACCAGCACCGCGACCAGCAGCAGGCCGAGCCCGCCCAGCACCGGACCCATGACGGCGTCGGTGACCAGGTTGTTCAGCCACAGCACGTGCAGCGACGACGCGCCGACGACGACCGCGGCCAGGCTCAGGTGCAGCCAGCGCCACACCTCGTGCGAGCCGGACCGGACACCGCGCAGCGCGAGCACCAGCAGCACGACGACCGCGATCGTCGCGAGGGTGGCGGCCTGGCCGCGGGCCGGTGCGGCGAGCGGCACGAGCAGCCCGACACGTTCCGGGTGGTCGGCCACCACGCAGGCGAGGTGCAGCGCGACCAGCACCCCGGCGAGCACGCCGAGTCTGCGGTGCAGGCCGAGCAGGGTCTCCAGGCCGAGGGCGCCGGAGAGCCCGCGCACCCGGGACGGCAGCACCGCGACGATCACCATCGCCGACAGCGCGAGCAGCCCGGTCAGCACCGAGAGCTGGTGCAGCAGCGGCTGCGGTCCGGAACGGAGCATCCAGATCAACGACGGGCCGACGAGGACCGTGACCAGCACGGATCCCCACACCGCGCGGGCGCGGCGGTGCGCCAGCCAGGCGTCGGCGGGCGGCGGGGTTTCCCGCCGCAGGGGTGCGGTGACCGGATGCGGAACCGGGCGGGTCACCGGTCGCCGGGCGTGCGCCCGGCCGGTGAGGGTGCCCGCAGCGGGCGGGGGTGGTGGGTGCGCGAGCGGTGGACCGTCACGGACCGGCCTCGGGCCGGTCGCGGGTGCGACGCTACGGTCGGGCGGACGCCGGGGGCGCGTCCGCGCAGGGCGGGGCGGGTCATCGGATCACTCCGGTTCGTGGAACCGGCCGGGTGGGGAGCCCCGGCCACCGCCGCGGCATCCAGGGGGAGCGGGCCGCGGTGCGGTGACACGAACATAGGAACCCCACCGGGACGGGGTTGCGTTCCTGAGAACGCGCACCGCCGTCCGGTCGCCGTCGTCCGGCGGGCGGGGACCGATCACTCCGGTCGGAGTACGGATGTACGACCAACCGGCGCGATGACTCTCAGGAACATCACGTTCACCCCGCGCGACCGCCGCTGGTCCCGTTCAGTCGGCCTCCGGCGGCGCGGGCGGGCGGGCGGGCGGCTTCGGCAGCGGCGGCTCGGACCGGGTGAGTGTCGGCAGGATCGGGTCCCGGTACGGGACGGGCTCGCCGTCGGCGTCGATCCGGACGGCGATGGCGGCGTTCAGCTCGTCACGGACGACCGACCGGTCGGTGGCGCGGCGACGGCGGCTGACGAACTCCCACCGGACGTCCGGGGTCCAGTCCTCCGCGACCGCCGGCGGGGTCGGCCGGTGCCGGATGTCGTAACGGATCTGGTCGACCAGCCGCGTCGTGGCCTCCGCGCGGGGCCACACCTGCAGGGCCGCGCGGGTGAGTGGGAAGTCCGTCCGGGGCGGCAGCAGCATGAGCAGGGTGGTGATCTGCTCGCGGTCGGCGTCGGCGGAGGAGGAGCCGAGCGCGAGCCCGATCCGGCGCAGGATCTCCAGCTCGTGGTGGCGCCGCCGGTCCTCGATCTGGTGCCGCCGCTCCCGCACGAGGTCGCGCCGGGACACCCACAGCGCGTAGAGGGCGACGACCAGCGCGAGCAGGCTCAGTGTCGACCCGACGACCTCGGCCAGATCCACCACGAGCTGCGGCACGACCGGAGCCTAGTGATCACACGGCGCGGCCGCGCCCTCCGTGGAGGGCGCGGCCGGCGGGCTGGTCAGGCGGAGACGCGCTCCGCGGCGCGGACGCCCTCGGCGAGCTCGCGGGCGAGCGACTCGACCGCGGACGGCCCGCCGGACTCCAGCGCCTGCACGAACGCCGTCCCGACGATGACGCCGTCGGCGTAGGAGGCGACGTCGGCCGCCTGCTCGGCGGTCCGCACACCCAGGCCGACGCACACCGGCAGGGTCGCGACCTCGCGCGCGCGGGCGACCAGGTCACGGGCCTCGACGCCGACCGAGCGGACGCCGGTGACACCCATCAGCGACGCGGCGTAGAGGAAGCCGCGGCTGGACTCGACGGTCATCCGCATGCGCTCGGGGGTGGTGGTCTGCGCGACCAGGAAGATCCGGTCCAGGTCGTGGGAGTCCGACGCGGCCAGCCAGTCGTCGCAGTCGTCGGGCAGCAGGTCCGGGGTGATCAGACCGGACCCGCCGGCCTCGGAGAGGTCCGCGGCGAACCGCTCGACGCCGTAGCGGTCGATCAGGTTCCAGTAGGTCATGACGACGGCCGGGGCGCCGGCGTCGACGACCCCGCGGACGGCGGTGAACGCGTCGCGGGAGCGGGCGCCGTTGTCCAGCGCCTGCTGGGTGGCGCGCTGGATGACCGGCCCGTCCATCAGCGGGTCGGAGTAGGGCAGTCCGACCTCGACGACGTCGACGCCGCCGGCGACCATGGCCCGCATCGCCTCGACCGAGCCCTCGACGGTCGGGTAGCCGACCGGCAGGTACCCGACCAGCGCGGCGCGGCCCTCGGCCCGGACCGCCTCGATCCGCTGCTGCACGCTGCCCATCAGACCGCTCCGTCCGTCACGGCGTTGCCCTCGTCGTCGATCAGCCGGAAGTACTTCGCGGCGGTGTCGACGTCCTTGTCGCCGCGGCCGGACAGGTTGACCAGCACGACCTTGCCCTCGCCCAGGCGCTTCGCCTCGCGCAGCGCTCCGGCCAGCGCGTGCGCGCTCTCGATGGCCGGGATGATGCCCTCGGTGCGGCAGAGCAGGCGGAAGGCCTCCATCGCCTCGGCGTCGGTGACCGACTCGTAGCGGGCGCGCTTCAGGTCGTGCAGCCAGGAGTGCTCCGGGCCGACGCCCGGGTAGTCCAGGCCCGCGGAGATGGAGTGCGAGTCGCGGGTCTGGCCGTCCTCGTCCTGGAGGATGAAGCTGCGCGAGCCGTGCAGGACGCCGACGTCACCGCCGCCGATCGACGACGCGTGCCGCGGGGTGTCGACGCCGTCGCCGCCGGCCTCGAAGCCGACCAGCTCGACCGAGGTGTCGTCGAGGAACGCGTGGAAGATGCCCATCGCGTTGGAGCCGCCGCCGACGCAGGCGCAGACCAGGTCGGGCAGGGCACCGGTGAGGTCCTGGACCTGCTGCCGCGCCTCGACGCCGATGATCCGCTGGAAGTCGCGCACCATCGCCGGGAACGGGTGCGGCCCGGCGACCGAGCCGATGAGGTAGTGCGTGTCGACCACGTTGGTGACCCAGTCGCGCATGGCCTCGTTCATCGCGTCCTTGAGGGTCCGCGTGCCCGAGGTGACCGGGCGGACCTCGGCGCCGAGCATGCGCATCCGGGCGACGTTGAGCGCCTGGCGCTCGGTGTCGACCTCGCCCATGTAGACGACGCACTCCAGGCCCATCAGGGCCGCGGCGGTGGCCGAGGCGACGCCGTGCTGCCCGGCGCCGGTCTCGGCGATGACCCGGGTCTTGCCCATGCGCTTGGTGAGCAGCGCCTGGCCCAGCACATTGTTGATCTTGTGCGAGCCGGTGTGGTTCAGGTCCTCGCGCTTGAGCAGGATGCGCGCACCGCCGGCGTGCGCGGCGAACCGCGGCGCCTCGGTGACCAGGCTCGGACGGCCCGAGTAGGTGCGGTGCAGCTCGGCGAGCTCGGCCTGGAAGGCCTCGTCGGTCATGGCCGCTTGGTAGGCCTGCTCGAGCTCGTCCAGCGCGGCGACCAGCGCCTCCGGGACGTAGCGGCCACCGAAGCGGCCGAAGTACGGGCCGGTCTGGTCGACCAGCCGCGCCGTGTCCCCGGCCGGGGGAAGGGCGGTGTCGGTCACGAGTACTCCCTGACGGATCGAGGACCCCGATCTCGGGCCGCCGCCGGGCGGGGATGCGCCGGGAGATCGGGCGGTCACGACGGTACACCGGGCCCACGACGCCGGAATCGGCACCGGGGCTCTCATATATCAGCGGCCGGCCGCGTGGGCGGGCCTCAGACGAAGCGCGGGCGCCCCGCGACCCAGCCCAGCACCATCTCGGCGACGATCACGACGCCGAGCAGCACCAGCGACGGCGTCCACGAGCCGGTGACGCCGTGCAGGATTCCGAACAGGAACGGCCCGGCCGCACCGATCAGGTAGCCGAAGCCCTGGGCCATCGCCGACAGGTCGGTGGTCTCGGCGGCCTCCCGGGTGCGCAGCGCGATCACTCCGAGGCCGACCGGGAAGACCGCCATGCCGAGACCGAGCAGGACCGTCCACAGCCAGGGCGCGGCAGCCGGAGCGATCGCGAGACCGGCGACGGCGGCCAGCGAGCAGAGGGCGAGCCCGACGATCCAGCCCGACTGCGACGCCCGGTTCAGCACGATCGGCGGGATGACGAAGCTGAGCGGGATGCCGATCAGGCTGATCAGGGCGAGCATCAGCCCGGCGTCGGTGCGGGCGACCCCGACCGAGACGAACAGCTCCGAGAGCCACCCCATCGCCACGTAGGCGACGCAGGCCTGGAGCCCGAAGAACGCGGTGACCACCCAGGCCAGCGGGCGGCGCACCATCGGGCGTCGCTCCCCCGCGTCGGCGGCGCGCACGACCGGCTCCGGCTCACCGTGCCGGGCCCCGATCGTCCAGACGACCAGCGCGGCCAGCGACAGCAGCGCCCACGCCCCGACCGCGCCGCGCCAGCCGCCGAGCAGCGGCTCCAGCGGCGGGGTGAACGCGGCGCCGATCCCGCCGCCCGCGGCCAGTGCGGCGGTGTAGATGCCGGTGACCCGGCCGACGGCGTGCGGGAAGGACTGCTTCACCACGACCGGGATCAGCACGTTGCCGATCGCGATGCCGGCCGCGGCGACGAAGGTGCCGCCGAGCACGACCCACGGTCCGTCGACGACGCGCAGCACGAGCCCGGCGGTGAGCACCGCCATCGCGAGGCCGATCGCGCGGGCCATGCCGAGCCGGCGGGAGAGCAGCGGGGCGGCGATCGCGGCGAGGCCGAAGCAGATGGTGGGGACCGCGGTGAGCACACTGGTCCAGACCGCGGAGGCGCCGAGGCCGTCGCGGACCTCGCCGAGCACCGAGGACATCGAGGTCACGGCCGGGCGGAGGTTCGAGGCGGCGAGTGCCACCCCCACGACGAGCAGCGGGGTCCCGACGAGCGCACCGCGGCGCGACGGCCCGGTCTCCTCGGCCCGTCCGGTGGCGATGGTCTCCTCCGCGCGTGTCTCGTGCTCAGCAATGCTCACGAAACAGTATTGTTACAGACATAGGATGTTCGGATGGAAGGATGATCCGGTGCCTCTCGTCACAGCGCGCCGCGGCGGCCTGGTCGACCAGGTCATCGACCAGCTCCGCACCGCCATCACCGGTGGGGAGTGGCCGGTGGGCCGGCGGATCCCGCCCGAGTCGGAGCTGGCCGCGTCGCTGGAGGTCGGCCGCAACACCGTCCGCGAGGCCGTCCGCGCCCTCGCCCACGGCGGCCTGCTGGAGGTGCGCCAGGGCGACGGCACCTACGTGCGGGCCACCACCGAGCTGTCCGGGGCGCTGCGCACGCTGTGCGGCCCGGAGCTGCGCGAGGTGCTGGAGGTCCGCCGCACCCTGGAGGTCGAGGCGGCCCGGATGGCGGCCGCCCGCCGGACCGACGCCGACCTGACCGTCCTGCGGGCGGCGCTGGCCGAGCGCGACCGGGCCGTCGCGGCCGTCGCGGCGTACGGCCGTCGCGGGGAGGAGCCGGACGCCGCGGACCTGGAGCACGCGGCCCGTGCGGACACCGACTTCCACGTGGCCGTCGTCCGGTGTGCGGGCAACAGCCTGCTCGTCGAGCTCTACCGGGGTGTGGTGGAGGCGGTCGCGGACAGTGTGAAGACCACGATGCCCGGCACCGCGGGCACCGAGGACGACATCTCCCACACCGGGATCGTCGAGGCCATCGCCGACGGCGACGTGGACCGTGCCGCCCGGGAGGCCGGGGACTTCCTGGACCGGCTCATCGCCGCCCGCCCGGTCACGCCGCAGACCCCCGCCGGCGAGCGCGGCCCGGACGCCGGGGCCGGCCCCGTCGCCTGACCCGCGACCCCGCACCCGGGCCGCCCGTCGACCGGCGGGTCCCGTCCGGCGCGCCGGCCCGGGCCGTCCGGCCGCAGGCCCGGCGGGGAGGTCACGGTCCGGTTACCCTCCTTCGCCGGACCCACCCCCCACCCCCGACCCGATCTCGAGGAGTGCTCTGGCGTGCTGAAGGGCTTCAAGGAATTCCTGCTACGTGGCAACGTGATCGACCTGGCGGTCGCCGTCGTCATCGGTGCGGCGTTCACGGCCGTGGTCACCGCCTTCACGAAGGCGTTCCTGGAGCCGCTGCTCCGGCTGTTCTCCGGCGGGGAGGACGCCGTGCCCCCGGGCACGATCCCGCTGACCGACGAGGTGCAGCTCGACTACGCGAGCTTCCTCAACGCCGTCATCACCTTTCTGATCACCGCCGCGGTCATCTACTTCCTGGTCGTCTTCCCGATGAAGTGGCTCCAGGAGCGCCGTAGGCGCGACGCCGAGGACCAGGCGCTGGAGACCGACCTCGACCTGCTGAAGGAGATTCGCGACCTGCTCCGCGACCAGGCCGAGCGGGACCGCGACCGGGCTCTCGCCCCGGCGCACCGCCCCGTCGGACAGGCGCCGGCGCCGCCGATGCCGCCCGGCCCGCCGCCGGTCCGTCCGGCGCCCCCGCAGCACGCGCAGCAGCCCGGGCCGGTCGACGACGGCGTCCCCGAGCCCTACCCGGACACCCCGCGCCGGTCCCGGCACCGCGGCTGAGCCCTGCTCACTCCGGGTCGTTGCCCGACGGTCCGCCGACCCGGTACGGCGTGGTCACCCCCTCGTACATGAGGTGTGCCATCAGCCCCTCCGACGGGTGCGTCAGGTTGTGGCAGTGGTCCATCCACACCCCGGGGTTGTCGGCGACGAAGGCGATCTCGTAGCTGTCGCCGTCGGCGACGTCGAGCGAGTCGATCCACCAGGGGCTGCCCGTCGCGGGCACGCCGTTGCGGGACAGTACGACGGCGTGGTGCCCGTGGAGGTGCATGGGGTGCACCTCGCCGCTGCCGTTGGCGATCCGCATCCGGACCACGTCGCCGCGGGCGACCATGTACATCGGCACGTCCGGCCACATGTGCCCGTTCACCGTCCACCACAGACCGGGTACGCCGTCGACGAAGCCGGGGCGGCGGCCGATGTCGTAGTCGAAGCGGCGGTCCGCAGCGGCCGGGTCGAACCCGAGCGGCGCGGGCGTGCCGTAGACCAGCGGGTCGAGCGCGCGGTCCGGGCGCGGTGCCGCCGCCGGGCCGGGACCGTCGCCGAGGACGACCGCGGCGTTGCCGCCGATCTCCACCCGGGCCCCGCCGGGTGGGACGGTCACCTCCAGGTCCAGCCGGCCGCCCGCGGTGAGCAGCACCGACTCCCCCGTCACCGGGGGCGGGTCGTGCACCTCGGTCCCGTCGATCGCCACGAGTCGGTACGGCGCCCCGGTCACCCACGCCGAGGTCGGGCCGTTGTCGGTGTTGACCATCCGGACCCGGATCCGGGTGCCGGGCGCGGCGGGGACGGGCAGCACGGCGCGGCGGCCGTCGAGCAGGCGTGCGCCCTCGTGGACGTGGGCGGCGGCGACCACGTCCGGCCCGGTGGGGCCGTCGCGCGGCTCGACGACCAGCACCCCGTACAGGCCGCGCTGCACCTGGGTGTTCGCGACCTGGTGCGAGTGGTACCAGTAGGTCCCCGCGTCGCGGGCGACGAAGCGGTAGACGAACTCCCCACCCGGCCCGACGGCGTCCTGGGTGACGCCGGCGGTGCCGTCGTCGCCGTTCGGGACGTCGACGCCGTGCCAGTGCAGCGTAATGCCGTCCGGCACGTCGGCGTTGACCAGCCGCACCTGCAGCACGTCGCCCTGCCGGATCCGGATCAGCGGGCCGGGCGACGTCCCGTTGAGGGTGTAGCCGTCGAGGGTGCGGCCCGAGGGCAGCGGGATCGCCTGCCTGCGGGCGGTGAGCGTCAGCGACACGGCGGGGGCGGCCGTCGAGGTCTCGCGCAGGGTGTCGACGCCCACCCCGTGGTGGTCGTGCGTCTCCGGCGCCGGGGCGCCGCCGGTGTCGACGTAGCCCATGTCGGTCACCGCGTACGGGGTCGGCAGCAGGCTCCCCCACCACAGCCATCCGACCGGGGCCAGCAGGGCGAACGTCGCCAGCACCGCCACGGCCACCCGGCGGCGCCCGGGCCGCGGCGCAGCGGGCGGACCGTCCGGCGGCTCCCCGGGGGGACCCGGCGGCCCACCGGGCTCCGGCCGTGCCGTGGGGACGGGGTCGGCGGTGATGGCGGCGCTCCCGGGCTCAGGCGACCCGCTCGCCGGCCGTCGCGGCGGCACCGGACCGCGAGCCGGCCCGCTGCCCCGCGACCACCGCGCAGGCGAACAGCGCGAGCGCGCAGAGCCCGTGCAGCGCCCCGAGCCCGGTCACCGAGTGCCCGAGGATGCCGAGCAGGACCTGCAGCGCGACCAGCCCGACGACGATCCCCGCCCACCGCACCCCGCCCGGGACGCGGGCGAAGAACGCGACGACCAGCAGCGCCAGCGCCAGCACCGGCACGACGATCTGCCCGTTGATGCCGTGCAGCGCGAACCCGCCGACCCCGGTGAAGTCGGTCGTCTCGCTCTCCATCCCCGCCTTGTCGAGGACCCCGCCGCCCTCGATCCAGGTGGACAGGCCGAACACGGCGTAGGCGATCGCGGCGGCCTGGATCAGGACCTCCAGCGCGACGAGATAGGCGATCACTCGGTAGGCGGTTCGCACGGCGACCTCCGGTTCCTCCGACGAGCGGACGCCGGACAGTGAACGCCACGTGAGCGCTATCACACATGCTCAATCCAGATGAAACACTCCACCCTTTCGACTCGACACGGCACGAACCCCCCACCAGGCTGGGCCGGTCGCGGGCGGCACGGGCCGTCGCGGAGGGGAGCGCACCACGATGGCGGACGCCACGACGTCGACGGCGGAGGGCGGGCCCACGCTGAAGCGGGTCATGGGGCCCAGGCTGCTGCTCCTGTTCATCATCGGCGACATCCTGGGCACGGGCATCTACGCCCTGGTCGGCCAGGTCGCCGAGGAGGTCGGCGGGGCGGCGTGGGTGCCGTTCCTGGTCGCCTTCGCCATCGCCATGATCACCGCGTTCTCCTACCTGGAGCTCGTCACGAAGTACCCGCAGGCGGCGGGGGCGGCGCTCTACACGCACAAGGCGTTCGGCATCCATTTCCTGACCTTCATGGTCACCTTCGTGGTGATGAGCTCGGGGATCACCTCGGCGTCGACGGCGTCCCGGGCGTTCGCGGCGAACCTGAACGAGGGCTTCGGGCTGGACCTGGGCAACGGCGGGATCGTCCTGATCGCGCTCGGCTTCATGCTGCTGGTCGCGCTGGTGAACCTCCGCGGCGTCGGCGAGAGCGTGAAGCTCAACGTGGTCCTCACCCTGGTCGAGCTGTCCGGGCTGCTGCTGGTGATCCTCGTCGGGATCTACGCCATCGCGGGCGGCGACGCCGACTGGTCCCGCGTCGTCGCCTTCGACACCCCCGAGGACAAGGGGGTGTTCCTCGCGGTCACCTCGGCGACCTCGCTGGCGTTCTTCGCGATGGTCGGCTTCGAGGACTCGGTGAACATGGCCGAGGAGTGCCACGAGCCGCGCCGCATCTTCCCCAAGATCATGATCACCGGCCTGACCGTCACCGGGGTCATCTACGTGCTCGTCGCGATCTGCTCGGTGGCGCTGGTCCCGGTCGGTCCGCTGGCCGGGAGCGAGACGCCGCTGGTCGAGGTCGTCCGCGCCGGCGCCCCCGGCATCCCGGCCGACGTCGTGCTGCCGTTCATCTCGATGTTCGCCGTCGCCAACTCGGCACTGATCAACATGTTGATGGCCTCGCGGCTGCTCTACGGGATGGCCAACCAGGCCGTGCTGCCCAAGCCGCTGGCCCGGGTGCACCCGTTCCGCCGCACGCCGTGGGTGTCGATCATCTTCACCACGCTGATCTCGTTCGCGCTGATCAGCTACGTGTCGCTGGACTCGGACTCCGACGTCGTCTCCGCGCTCGGCGGCACCACGTCGCTGCTGCTGCTCGCGGTCTTCACCGTCGTCAACATCGCGGTGCTGGTGCTGCGCCGCGACCGGATCGCCGAGGACCACTTCCGGGCCCCGCCCGGGCTGCCGGTCGTCGGCGCCGTCGCGAGCCTGTACCTGGTCCTGCCGTTCTCCGGGCGCGACACGATCCAGTACGAGCTGGCCGGGCTGCTGCTCCTGCTCGGCCTGGTGCTCTACGCGATCACCCTGCTGCTCAACCGCAGGCTCGGGGTGAAGAAGGCGGCCCTGGACCCGTCGAAGCTGGACGGCTGAGCCGCCCGATCACGGCCGGAGGACGATCTTCCCGACCTGGGCGTTGGACTCCAGGTGCTCGTGCGCGGCGACGACCTGGTCGAGGCCGTCGAACACCCGGTCCACCTGCGGGGCGAAGTCCCCACCGCGCATCCCCGCGGCGACGAACGCGGCCGCCCGGCGCAGGCGTTCGGCGTCACGGGTCATCGCGAACAGGGTGAACGAGCGGACGACGAGATCGGGCAGCGTCGCCGTCGGGAAGATCGTCGGTTCACCGGAGAGCCTGCCGTGGATGACGATCGTGCCGTCCGGGCGGACCGCGTCGGCCATCGTCTCGACGGCGGGTCCGGCGACGGCGTCGAACACGACGTCCAGGCCCCGGCCGCCGGTGATCTCCCGGCAGCGCGCGACGAGGTCCTCCTCCCCGGTGGCGACGACGTGTGCGGCGCCGGCGTCGAGCAGCGCCTGCGCCTTGGCACGGCTGCGGCTGGTGGCGATCGGGACGGCGCCGATCCGGTTCGCGGTCGCGATCGCCGCCAGCCCCACGCTCGACGACGCCGCCGTGACCAGCACGTGGTCGCCCGGCTTCAGGACGCGCGGTTCGAGCAGCCCGGCGTAGGCGACGAGGAACGGCATCCAGGTCGCGGCCCCGGTCACCGCGTCCACCGGCCGCGGGACCAGGGCACGGGCCGGGACGAGGGCGTGGTCGCCGTAGACGGTGTGGTCGTTCATGGAGAACGCCGGGACGATGCTCACCGGGTCCCCCGCCGACCAGCGGTCCACGCCCGCGCCGACGGCGGCGACGGTGCCCGCGGCCTCGTAGCCCAGACCGGCCGGGAGCCGGGTCGGCTCGATGTACTCACCGCGCCGGAACATCGACTCGGCCCGGTTCAGCCCGATCGCCTCGACGGCGACGACGGCCTCCCCCGGACCCGGCTGCGGCACGGGCTCCTCGACGACCGTGAGCACCTCGGGCCCGCCGAGCTCGGTGAAACGAACGACCCTGTTCATGCCCTCCACCCTGCCGGTCGGGCCGGTCCGCGCACCCCGTCCGACCGGCCGGGATCGCTCAGAGCGCGCGCAGCCGGCCCGCGAGCTCACCCTCGTAGAAGGCGAAGAACTCCTCGACGTCCGGCCCGGCGCTGATCAGCGCGAGCCGGTCGTAACCCGCGTCGGCGAAGCCCTTCGCCGTCGCGACGTGGGTCTCGACGTCCGGGCCCGCCCCGAACGCGTCGGCCATGTCCTCCCGGCGGACGAAGGCCGTCGCAGCCTCGAAGTTGCGCACGTTCGGCAGCTCGGCCTGGATCTTCCAGCCGGTCGGGCCGAACCGGAACAGCCGGTGCGCGGACTCCAGCGCGGCGTCGACGGTGCCGGCGTAGGCCAGCGGGACCTCGGCCCAGCGGGAGCCGGTGCCGCCGGCCGCGGCGTAGGCGTCGATCAGGTCGGTGCGGGGCTCGGTGGCGAACAGACCGTCGCCCAGCTCACCGGCGATCCGGGCCGCCTTCGGCCCACCCGCGGCGACGACGATGTCCGGCAGCGTCTCCGGCAGGTCGAACACCCGCGCGTCCTCGACGGACAGGTGGGTGCCGCGGTAGGTGCGGTAGCCGCCGCTCCACAGCAGACGGATGATCTCGAGTGCCTCGCGGAGCATGGCGTGCCGCACCCCGACGACCGGCCACGGGTGCCCGGTGACGTGCTCGGACAGCTGCTCGCCGGAGCCGACGCCGAGGGTGAACCGGCCGTCGGACAGCAGTGCGGTCGTCGCCGCGGCCTGGGCGATGATCGCCGGGTGGTAGCGGATCGTCGGGCAGGTCACCCCGGTGGCCAGGCCGATCCGCTCGGTCCGCATCGCGATCGCGGCGAGGATCGACCAGGCGAACCCGGAGTGCCCGTGGCTCTCCAGCCACGGGTGGTAGTGGTCGGAGATCTCGACGAAGTCGAAACCGGCCTCCTCCGCCCGGACGGCCTGGCGGACCATCTCCTGCGGCGTGTGGGCCTCGGCGAAGAGCTTGAAGCCGATCTGCACGACGGGTGTCCTCTCCTCGGGGGTGCCCCGGCGGGGTTCCCGGCAGGCGTCGGATCACTCCTGCGGCAGCAGGACGATCTTCCCCGCGGTGTGCCGCTTCTCCAGCTCGGTGTAGGCCTCGCGGACCCCGTCGAGGGGGTACCCGGCCGCGATCGGGACCTGCAGGGCCCCGTCGGCGACGAGCGCGCCGAGCGCGGCGAGGTCGTCGCGGCCCGCGGAGTCGGCGGTGCCCCGGGTGGCGGCGCCGTGGGCCTGCGCGCCCTCGAAGTCGATGATCGTGTTGATCCGCTCCGCGGGGACACCGAGCTCGCGGGCGAGCGCCACGTAGCCGCCGCCGACGAGGTCGACGACGGCGTGCACCCGGTCCGGCGTCGCGGCGCGCAGGTTCGCCAGCGTCTCCTCGGGCGAGGACCCGTAGGCGACCGGGGTCACGGCCAGCTCGCGCAGCCGGTCGTGGTTGTGCTCGGAGGCGATCCCGACGACCTCCACGTCGCGCAGCGTCAGCAGCTGCACCGCGATCTGCCCCACCCCGCCCGCGGCACCGGCGACGACGACCGTCTCCCCCGGCTGCGGGTCCACCGACGCGACCGACGCGGCCGCGGCCGTCCCGGCGATGTAGAGCACCCCGGCCGTCACGACGTCGAGACCGGCCGGGCGGCGCAGGACCTGCTCGGCGGGCACGTCGACGTGGGTGGCCTGGGAGGCGCGGTCGTCGGTCCAGCCGAAGACGTCGTCGCCGGGCTCGACGTCGGTGACGCCCTCCCCGACCGCCGCGACGACCCCGGCCCAGTCGCTGCCCTGCCCGCTGGGGAACGTGCTGGGCCAGGACTCGGCGAACACGCCTTCGCGCAGCGCGGTCTCGCCCGGGTTGATCCCGGCCGCGTGCACCTCGACCAGGACACGGCCCGGACCGGGGTCGTCGAACCCGACACCGGCCACGTACAGCTCGTCGACGCCGCCGTAGCGGTCGTACCGCACGGCCCTGCCCTCACGTGTGCTCATGTCGGGCAGCGTTCCCGCTGCGCGACGGCCTGCACCGATGAGCCGGGTCACACCGGTGGGTGCAGCTCCACGGCCGCGCCGGTGACGGTCCGGCGACCGCCCTTCAGCACCCAGCGGACCGGTGCGACGGCGGCGACCGCCGTGCCCGGGTCGGGCGCGTCGAGGCAGACCAGGTCGGCCGGGGCCCCCGCGACGACCCCGGTGGCGGCGGACGGGGTGCCGAGCACCCGGGCGGCGCGCGGGCCGACCAGGTCCAGGCAGGCCGCCAGCTGCTCCGGCGACGCCTGGTGGGTCAGGTTGGCGTAGAGGTTCGCCATCCGGACCAGGGAGCCGTCGCCGTAGGGGGTGAAGGCGTTGCGGACGTTGTTCGTGGCCACCGCCGCCGGGGCGTCGCGCTCGACGAGCCGGTCCAGCACGACGACCCCGCGCGGCGCCCCGGCGCCGGTCTCCCGGCCGGTGAGGAACAGGTCCGTCGACGGCAGGGAGACCACGCCGACCCCCGTCCCGGCGCACCGGTCCAGCACCGCGGCGCGCCGCTCCGGCTCCAGGAACGACCACGCCGTGCCGTGGCCCGCGGTGACCCGGCCGCCGAGGCCCGCCCGTTCGGTCAGGTCGCACAACGTGCCGATCAGCGCGCCCTCGGCGGTGCCGTCGAACAGGTCCAGGTGCAGGTCGACGTCGGCGTCGTGGTCCGCCGCCAGCCCGAACACGCGGTCCAGCTGGCCCGCGGGGTCGTCGTCGGCGTAGGGGGCGCCGCCCACGACCGCGCGCCGGCCCGCCGCCCGGGCCCCGCCGAGCGCTTCGTCGAGCAGCCGGGCCGTCTCCGGCGAGCCGGTCAGGCCGTCCTGGGCGAAGACGCAGACCTCGACGTCGACAGCCCAGGCCCAGTCCGCCGCGGCCGCCAGCACACCCTCCAGCCCGCGGCGCCCGACGGTCGGGTCGAGCTCGACGTGGGTCCGCACCCGGGTGGTGCCGTGCGCGACGCAGGACGCCAGGACGGCCCCGGCGCGGGCGGCGACGTCGTCGACGGTGAAGTCCGCCTTCATCGCCGCGGTCTCGGCCATCGCGTCGTCGACTGTGCCGCCGGACCACGAGCAGCGGTCCGCGGTGAGCGCCTTGTCCAGGTGCAGGTGCGCGTCGACGAGGCCGCCGACGACGAGCCGGTCCCCCGCGTCGGTACCGGGTGTCCCGGCGGGCGCCGGGACACCCACCGACCGGATCCTGCCACCGGACATCACGATGTCGACGGCGCCGTCGTGGCCGGGGACGCGGGCGCGCCGCACGACGGTCACGGCTCCGTCGTCGGCCGGGTCCGGGGGTCGCGGTGATGTGGAGGTGGTCACCCGGTGAAGACTCTCTCCCCGGACAGGATCCCGCAGGTCGACCGGTGGACAACGGCCCGGGGCCCGGTACGGTGAACCCATCGGAAACTCGGCCGTACGTCCCCGGACACGCGGCCCCGCACCATCCGGCGGGCGGGGTCGCGGGCGAGGCGTGCCCGAAGCCGGGTGGCCGTCGTGACGTCGGCCGAGCCCGGTCGCCGGCGGCTCGGCCACACGGGCAGCTGGCCGGAGCCGCACTCCCGGGTGAGCCTGCGCGAGCACACCCCGGCGCCCGGTGTGACCGTCCTCGAGGTGATCGGTGACGTCGACCTTGCCGAGGCCGAGGCGATCCGGGCCCGGATGTCGGAGATGCTCCACCAGACGCGACCGGCGCGGGCCCTGCTGGACCTGTCCGGCGTCGGGTTCCTCGGGTCGCACGGTCTGACCGCGGTGGTCCGGTCCTCCCGGGCGGCCGGTGAGGCCGGGGTCCGTCTCGACGGGGTCACCGGCCCGGGCAACCGTGCGGTGATCCGGCCGGTGCGGATGACCGGGCTGGACCAGGTCATCACCTGGTACCCGGACCTCGACTCGGCCCTGGGGGCCTGAGCCGGCCGTGCCGGAGTGCTCCGGATGAGCCGGCCGGTCGCCGTCGTGTTCGCCGACGCCTGGACCCGGCCGTCGGCCGGGGACCACACCGACGACACCGAGGCCGTCGCCGACCTGCTGCGCCGCAGCGGGCCCGGGTTGGACGTCCGGACCGCGGGCCCGGCGGGGGACCGTCCACTGCGGGAGGCGCTGTCCGACCCGGACACGGTGCTGTTCGCCCACCCCGGTGCCTCCGGCGACGACGAGGCCGCGTTCCGGCGGCTGCGCGCGGACAAGGGCGCGATCCGCCGGTTCGTCCACGGGGGCGGGTGCTACCTGGGCGTCTGCATGGGCGCGTTCCTGGTGGAGCGCGGCTTCCTCAACCTCGTCGGCCTCGCCGTCGACGAGTACTGGTCCCGTCCGGGGGCCGATCCGTCCACCCCGGACCCGGCACTGGTCACGGTCCGGTGGCGCGGAGCCGAACGGCGGATGTACTTCCAGGACGGGGGCGTGATCCGGCCGACGCGCCGGGCGCTCGCCGAGACCGAGATCCTCGCCACATACGCCGACGGCACGGTGGCCGCCTGCGTCACCCGGTGCGGTGACGGGGCGGTCGGTGTCGTCGGCCCGCACCCGGAGGCCCCGCCCTCGTGGTTCCACGACCACGGCGTCGACCTCCCGGCCGACCATGATCATGACCTGGGGATCGATCTCGTCGACACGCTGTTCAGGACGGTCCACGGGCCGTTGTCGCCCCCCTGACGACGGCGGACCCCTCGTCTGGCTACGCACTCCACCCGACCGGGGTTCACCGGTTTGCGAGTGACGATCGCCACGCCCGACCTGCACTTTTCGTCCCCTCGGGATGGGGTAGTCCGGAGTCATGTCCGACGTGTCCAACCGGTCGGCCCTCACCGGTGGGGTCGACGGCGGCGACAGCCGCAACACACAGCCGGGACAGCCCCAGGTGATCCGCCGGGACCTCCCCTACCGCCCGTCGCCGACCAAGCGACCTGTACCGACCCCGCGTCCCCGGACGCTCGACGACCGTGTACTAGTCCCCGGACCGACCCTGGAGGCCTCGCGGGCCCGGCCCGGCGAGCAGCTCGCCGAGGTGTTCGAGGAGGCCGTCGACCGCCATCCGGGCGCCGTCGCCGTCGACACCGGCGACGCCACACTGACCTACCGCGAGCTCGACGGCCGCACCAACCGTCTCGCCCGGCACCTGCGCGGGCGCGGCACCGGGCCCGGCGACGTCGTCGGGCTGCTGCTCGACGACCCGGTGGAGAGCTACACCGCCATGCTCGCGGTGCTCAAGACCGGGGCCACCTTCGTCCCGATGGACGCGGGCTTCCCCGCGGACCGCGTGGCGTTCATCCTCTCCGACTCCGCGGCCGGTCTGCTGCTGGTCACCGACAGCGCGCTGGCGAAGGTCGGCGACCCCGTGCGGGGCGACGTCGAGATCCTCTCGGTCACCGGTGCGGCGGCCGCCGACATCGCCGCCTGCTCCGACGAGCGGCTCGGGCCGGACAGCCGTCGCACACCGGGCCGCGACCACCCCGCCTACCTGATCTACACCTCCGGCTCCACCGGCCGGCCCAAGGGCGTCGTGATCGGCCATCCGGCGATCTGCAACTTCGTGCGGGTCGCCGCCGACGAGTACGGCGTCCGCGCCGACGACCGCATGTACCAGGGCCTGACCCTGGCCTTCGACTTCTCCGTCGAGGAGATCTGGACCTCGTTCCTGACCGGCGCCACCCTCGTCCCCAAGCCGGCCGGGGTGTCGCTGGTCGGCGAGGACCTGCACGACTTCCTGGTCGAGCGCCGCGTCACCGCGATGTGCGTGGTGCCGACGCTGCTCGCCACCGTCGAGGCCGACCTCGACGACCTCCGGTTCCTGCTCGTGTCCGGGGAGGCCTGCCCGCAGGACCTCATCCGCCGCTGGTGGACCCCGCAGCGCCGCTTCCTCAACGTCTACGGCCCCACCGAGGCCACCGTCACCGCGACGATGGCGCAGGTCCACCCGGACCGCCCGGTGACGATCGGGCGGCCGCTACCGACCTACGCCGCCCTCGTCCTGGACACCACCGACCCGACCCGGGTGCTGCCGTTCGGCGAGACCGGGGAGCTGGCCGTCGCCGGGGTGGGACTGGCCGACGGTTACCTCAACCGCGACGAGAAGACCGCAGAGGTGTTCGTCCCGGCCCCGGTCGACCTGCCGAACAACCCGTCCGGGCTGATCTACCGCACCGGTGACCTGACGCGGATCAACGCCGACGGCGAGATCGAGTACCGGGGCCGCATCGACCTGCAGGTCAAGATCCGCGGCTACCGCATCGAGCTGTCCGAGATCGAGGCCGTGCTGCAGGACCACCCGGCGGTCGCGATGGCGGTGGTGGACACCTTCGAGCCGACGCCCGGCACGAAGGAGCTCGTCGGCTACTACAGCCTGGTCCGCGGCGCGGAGCCGCCGACCGACCTGCGGGCCCGCCTGCAGGACCGGCTGCCGTCCTACATGGTGCCCGCCTACCTCGAGCACCTCGAGCTCATCCCGATGACCACCAGCGACAAGGCGGACCGCAAGAACCTGCCCGCGCCGACCGGCAGCCGGGTGGCCGCGACCGGCCCGGTCGTGGGCCCGGCGACCGACGTCGAGCGCGGCCTGGTCGCCGAACTCGCCACCGCGCTGCGGGTCCAGCCCGCCGAGATCTCGGTCGAGGCCGACTTCTTCGACGAGCTCGGCGCCACCTCGCTGCTGCTGGCCGGGTTCGCGGCCGCCGTGCGCCGTCGTGACGACCTGCCGTCGGTGTCCGCACGCGACGTCTACCGCCACCCCACCGTGCGCCGGCTCGCCGCCGCGCTCGGCGACGTCGTGCCGACCGTGGCCGCCGAACCGGTCGAGCCGGTGCGCGCCCGCCCGGTGGCGCACGCGCTGACCGGCATCGCGCAGCTGCTGTTCCTGCTCGCGTCCGGCTTCGCCGCTGCCGCGGTGCTGGTCCTCGGCTACCGCTGGGTCTCCGCCGCCCCCGAGGCGGTGTCGCTGACCGGCCGGGCCGCGCTGTGGACCGCGGGGGTGCTCGTCGCCGTCGTGCTGCTGCCGGTGCTCGCGAAGTGGACGCTCGTCGGCCGCTTCCGCGAACGGACCGTGCCCTTGTGGGGCGCCGCCCACCTGCGGTTCTGGGTTGTCTCGACGCTGATCCGGACCAACCCGATGGCGCTGGCCGTCGGCACTCCGCTGTACACCGCGTGGCTGCGGCTGCTCGGCGCGCGGATCGGGCGCGGCAGCGCCCTGTTCGGGGCCGTCCCGGTCGCCACCGACCTCGTCCGGGTCGGCGCCCGCACGATCGTGCACCCGGAGGCGTCGCTGCAGGGCTACCGGGCCGTGCCCGGTGCGCTGGAGTTCGGCCCGGTCGGCGTCGGCGACGACTGCGTGGTCGGCGAGGCCGCTGTGCTCGACATCCGGACCTGGATGCAGGACGGGTCGCAGCTGGGCCACGCCTCGGCGCTGCGCCCCGGTGTCACCGTCCCGTCCGGCCAGGTCTGGCACGGCTCGCCCGCCGGTCCGTCCGACTCGGACTACCGCGGGCCCGACGCCGTCGGCGCGGGGCGGCTGCGCCGGGTCGTCTACTCGACGGTGTTCGCCGGGCTGTCCTGGGCCGTCGCGACGGCGGTGTTCGCCCTCGTCGTGGCCGCGTTCGCCCGCTTCGCCCCGCAGGTGGCCGGTCTGATCGGGCTGACCGGTGCCGACATGGGCGCGCACTGGTGGTTCTTCCTGGTCGGCGCGATCGCGGTCATGGCACTGGTCGTGGCGGCCCTGCTGGTGGGCGTGCTCGCCGTGCTGACGCTGCCGCGGTTGGCCGCGCTGTTCGTGCCGGTCGACCGCACCTTCCCGCTCTACGGCGTGCGCCACGTCGCGCAGCAGATCGTGACCGGCGTGTCGAACGCGCGGTTCCTGGTGCTGCTGCTCGGCGACAGCTCGTTCATCACCGGCTACCTGAAGGGCCTCGGTTACGACCTCGACGACCTGCGGCAGACGGGGTCGAACTTCGGCACCCAGCTCCGCCAGGAGTCGCCGCGGCACGCCCGCGTCGGCACCGGGACGATGGTGTCCGACGGACTGCGGATGATGAACACCGAGCTGTCGCACGACTCGTTCCGGATCCGCCCGGTGCGGCTGGGCCGGGACAACTTCGTCGGCAACGACGTGCACCTGCCGCCGGACGCCCGGATCGGCGACGACGTGCTGCTCGCGACCAAGGTCATGGTCCCGGTGGACGGGCCGGTGCGGACCGGGGTGGGCCTGCTCGGCTCGCCGCCGATGGAGATCCCGCGCACCGGCGCGGGGCCGCACCCGAACCACCCGGCCACCGACGAGGAGCTGGCCCGCCGGCTGCGCTCCAAGAACCGCTACAACGCCTCCACCCTCGTCGTCACGGTGCTGCTGCGGGCCCTCGGCGTCGCGGTCGCGCTGGTCCCGCTCGGGATCTCGGTGGCGCTCTGGCCGGCGTGGGGCCTGTGGGCCCTCGGCCCGGCCGTGTTCCTCGGCCCGCTGCTGCTCATGGTGTGGTCGGCGCTGCTGGAGCGCGCGACGCTCGGCTTCCGCGGCCTGCAGCCGCGCACCGCGTCCATCTACGACCGCTACTTCTGGTTCCACGAGCGGCTCTGGAAGCTCTACGTCCGGCCCGTGCTGGCCGGGACTCCGCTGCTCGTGTGGCGCAACCGCCTGGCCGGTCTGCGCGCCGGGAGGCGCGTCTTCGACGACGGCGCCGCCCTGCCGGAGAAGAGCCTGGTCTCCCTCGGCGACGACGTCGTGCTCAACTCCGGGTCGGTCCTGCAGTGCCACTCGCTGGAGGACGGCCGGTTCGAGTCCGGCCGGATCCGGGTCGGCGACGGCGTGGCCGTCGGTGTGCGGGCGTTCGTGCACTACTCCACCGACATCGGCGACGGCGCGACGCTGGCCGCCGACTCGTTCCTGATGAAGGGCGAGCAGGTGGCCCCGGGTGAGCGCTGGGGCGGCAACCCGGCCGAGCCGGAGGCGGACGACGCCCCGGTGCCCGACCACCGCGCGCCTGCGGAGCCCGCGGTCCCGGTGTCGGTCGTGCCCGTGCCGGCCCAGCCGTTCACCGAGGAGGTGTTCCTGTCGCGGGTGCAGCAGTACCTGGAGCTGCACGACGTCGCCTGGGCCACCAACGCCTCGGTCGCGGTGCTCGACACCCTGGCGCGCAGCCTGGGCGCGGACGCCCGTGACGACCTGGCCCGGCACCTGCCGTCCGGGCTGCGGGTCCAGGTCCCGTCGCTGACCGGCTACGGCCCGGGACACGGGCAGCACGCGGTCGACGACTGACCGCACGGCCGGGAACCGGTTGTGCACTATTGACGACACCCGCACCGCACGGGATTGTGATCGGGTCCCGACAACGGAGCGGGAGCGTCGTCATGCCCGAACAGCAGTCCCTGCACGACCGCCTCGGCGGCATCTACGCGATCGCCGGGGCGGTCGACATCCTCGTCGACCGGCTCTTCGCGAACGCCTCGGTCAACGCGAACGAGGGAGTGCACGCCCACCACGGCGACCTGGCCAACGCCCCCGGCTACAAGTTCCTGGTCACGGCGTGGTCGGTGCAGGCCGCGGGCGGTCCGCAGTGCTACCCGGGCATGGACATGGTCACCGCGCACGAGACGCTGAAGATCACCGACGAGCAGTTCGACGCGGTCGCGCTGGAGATCTCCTCGACGCTGAACTTCTGCGGGGTGCCCACGCCGGAGCACACCGAGTTCATGGAGATCATCGAGCGCTACCGGCCCGAGGTGGTGCGACAGCAGCCCTCGGCCGCCTGACCGGCCGGTCCCGGGGCCTGCCCGCCGCACCCCCGGGACCGGTCAGCGGCGGGCCGCGAGACGCACCAGGACCAGCGCGGGCCCGGACGGCGCGCGGCCCCGCCGCCACGCGGCGCGCAGGCGTCGCTGCAGGTCGGCGCCGCGCACCGGGACCGTCCGCAGCGTCCCGGCCGCCACCTCGGCCGCCACGGCCAGACCGCTGATCACCGCGGGCCCCGCGCCGCCCGCGACCGCGTTCTTGATCGCCGTCGTCGAGCCGAGCTCCAGCACCGGTGGCGCCACGGTCCCGAGCGCGCGCTCCAGGAACTCCCGGGTGCCCGACCCGGGCTCGCGGGCCACCAGCGGCGTCGTCGCGAGCCGCGCCGCGTCGACCGCGCGGCGCCGGGCCCACGGGTGGTCCGGCGCGACGACGAGCACCAGCCGGTCCCGTCCGACGACCTGCCCGTCGAGGTCCGCGGGCAGGTCCGGGCCCTCGACGAACCCCAGGTCGGCGTCGCCGGAGCGGACGTCGTCGACCACCTCGGCGGTGTTGTGCGAGGTCAGCGTGACCGCGGTGCCGGGCAGCTCGGCCCGCAGCGCCACCAGCCAGCGGGGCAGCAGGTACTCCGCGACGGTGAAGCTGGCGGCCACCCGCAGCCGGGCCGCCCGGTCGGTGCGCAGCGCGGCGACGCCCTCGTCGAGGGCGTGCGCGGCGTCCAGCACGGCGCGTGCCCGCTCGACGACGAGTGCCCCGTCCGGGGTGAGCCGGGTGCCGCGCGGGGAGCGCTCCAGCAGGGTCAGCCCGAGTGCCGCCTCCAGGGTCCTGACCCGGGCGCTGACCGCGGCCTGGGAGATGCCGTGGGCCGCGGCAGCCCTGCCCATGCTCCCCAGGGTGGCGACCGAGACCAGCAGGTCGTAGGGCACGAGGTCGGCGACGCGCGGGGACAGGGCCACAACCTCCGATTATGACTCCGCAACCGGGCGACGGGTACCGGCGGGCCGCCGACCGGCAGACCGTGGAGGCATGACGACGCACCTCCGGCCCCCGGCCGCGGCCGCCCCGCAGGCGCCGCACGCGTTCGCCCGAATCGGGCTGCTGCGCGAGCTCGGCACCCCCGGTGACGCGGTCCGCTCGTTCGGGCCGAACTGGTTCGCCGCGGTGATGGGCACCGGGATCGTCGGCGGGGCGGCCGCGACGCTGCCGTTCCGCTCCCCGCTGCTGACCGCGTGGGCGACCGGGGTGTGGTGCCTGGCCTCGGCGCTGCTGGTGGTGCTCGTGGCCGCGACGGTGGCGCACCGGGTGCGGTTCCCCGAGCGGGCCCGCGCGCACACCGCGGACCCGGTGGCCGTGCAGTCCTACGGCGCCGTGGCGATGGCCCTCATGACGGTCGGCGCAGGCGCGGTCCAGTTCGGCCCGGCCGTGCTCGGCACCCCGGCCGCGCTCGCGACGAGCGGGGCACTGTGGCTGACCGGGACGGCGTTCGGGCTGGTCACTGCCGTCGGCGTGCCGTACCTGATGATCACCCGGCACACGGTCGCACCGGACGCGGTGTCCCCCGCCTGGCTGCTGCCGGTGGTGCCGCCGATGGTGTCGGCCGCGGACGGGGCGCTGCTCGTCGTCCACCTCGCGCCGGGCACGGGCCGAACCACGCTGCTGCTCGCCTGCGTCGCGCTGTTCGGGATGAGCCTGTTCGCGACGCTGGCCCTGCTCCCGCAGATCTGGAACCGGCTCGTCGTGCACGGGACCGGACCGGCGGCGGCCGTCCCCACCCTGTGGATCGTGCTCGGCCCGCTCGGCCAGTCGGTCACCGCGGCCGGGCTCCTGGCGAACGCCGCGCCGGGCAGCCTGCCCGAGCCGTACGCGGGCGCCGCAGCGGTGGTCGCGGTGGTCTACGGCGTCCCGGCCTGGGGGTTCGCGATGCTGTGGCTGGCGCTCGCGGCCGCGGTGACCCTGCGGACCGTCCGGCGGGGGCTGCCGTTCACGCTGACCTGGTGGAGCTTCACCTTCCCGGTGGGGACCTGTGTGACCGGCACGAACCTGCTGGTGGCGCGGCTGGGGACGCCGGCGCTCACCGTCGTCGCGACGGCGCTGTACGTGCTGCTGGTGGCGGCCTGGCTCGTGGTGGGGGCCCGGACCGTGCACGGTGCGCTCGTCCGCGGGACTCTGCTCGACCCCGCGTGAGGCGTCCTCAGCGGCGCGGGTCGCTCCGGTCGGGGGACCCGAGCAGGTCGAGCTGGTAGCCGTCGCGGGTGGAGAAGTCGGCCCGCAGCACGAAGCGGTCGCCGCGCACCAGCGTGCGGCGCCACTCGACGGGGCGGCCCTTCGCGCTGCCGAGTCGCGACACCGAGAACGCGGCGGTCGACGGGCTCCCGCCCAGCAGCCGGTGCTCGGCGGGGGTCGGCAGGATCGGCGCGATGGTCTCCTCGCCGCCGGTGAGCACCACGTCGCACAGCTCGGCGTAGCGCTGGTAGAGGGCGACCCCGGTGAAGTCGGCGTGCAGCAGCGGGGCGGCCAGGTCGTACGGGAGCCACACCCGGTCCAGCGCGAGCGGCTCACCACCGGCGAGCCGCAGCCGTTCCAGGTGCACGAGCGGCGTCGACTCCTCCAGCCCGAGCCGCGCCGCGACGACGCCGTCGGCGCGGACGTCCAGGGCCCGCACGACGCTGCGCTGCTCCAGGCCCATGGCCCGCACGGACTCGTGGATGCTGTAGAGCGCGCCCAGGCGCTGGGCGGTCTCGACCGGCGCCGCCAGCCGCGACGGCCGGCCCCGCGTCCCGACGACGCGGCCCTCGTCGCGCAGCACCTTCACCGCCTGGCGGACGGTGTGCCTGCTGACGCCGTACTCGCGGCCCAGGGCGAGCTCGCCGGGGAAGCCGTGGGTGAACGCGTCGGAGTCCAGGCGGCGGCGCAGGTCCTCGAGCAACTGCTCCCAGAGCAGCCGTCCCGGCTCGCGGCGGAGCACGGCGGGTCCGGGGACCGGTCCGGCCTCGGCGTCACGCACCCTGGTGAATGTACGGACCGGACCGTCACGGCCCCCCGGGCAGGCGACCCGGGCCGGTGGGTCAGCGGACCGACCAGGTGCAGGCGCCCGTGAAGACGACCGCCTCGCCGTCGAGGATCCGGGCGGCGGCCGGGCCGTGCAGGACCCCGCGGGACACCTCGGCGCCGTCCGGCCCGGTGCGCGTGTAGACGCACTCCCGGCCCCGGGCGGGGCCGTCGGTGGTCCAGGTGCCCGGCGCGAGGTCGAGACCGGCCCGGTACACGCCCTCGGCCGCCTCCCGCACCGGGACGGGCGCGGCCTGGTGGACGGCGGTCGCCTCGGCACGGTCGTCGCCGTGCACGAACACCCCGACCAGCACCACCGGCACGACCAGCGCCAGCAGCACCCACGGCCAGAGCACGGTGCGCTGACCTGCTGCGGCGCGCTCCGCGTAGTACCGCCCGTACGGTCCGGTGCCGTCCATCCACCCGCCTCACGTCCGACGTCACTCTGGTGATCGAAGCGGATACCCGACAGTGTTACGTCCCGTCCCACGATCTGAACGGACGTGCCGGAGCGGCGGGCGTCGGATCGCGGGTTCGCCGGCATCCCTCGCGAGAGCGCGATCTCGTCGTCGACCGGCGTCGTCTGCTTCGACCTGAACGCCGAGGCGACCAGCTCGCGCCCGGTCGTGCGTCGCGTTGTCCATCGCCAGGAAGGACCGGGCCGGCTCGAGGAAGATCGGCGGGAGCAGGTCGGACAGCACGCCCTGGCCGGAGACGCAGGTGCCGTCGGCCGGCCCCGCCCGGCCGCCGCACCGGGGAGCCCCGGGGTGCGGCCCGCCCGTGCTGGAATGGCGGGATGAGCACCGGCCGGACCTACGCGGGCGCGTCCGCGTCGGACCGCGCCGAGGACCGTCGCCGCCGGCTGCTCGACGCGGGACTGCAGGTGCTCGGGACCGACGGCTACCGGGCGGCCACCGTGCGCCGGATCTGCCGGGAGGCACGCGTCGCCGACCGGTACTTCTACGAGTGCTTCGACGGCACCGAGGCGCTGCTGCTCGCCGTCTACGCCGAGTGCACCGCCCGCCTCCGGGACGCGGTGCCCCCCGCACTGGCCGCGGCGCCCGGCACCGAACCGCTCACGCTGGCCCGGGCCGGTCTCGACGCGTTCCTGCGCGTGGTGGAGGACGACCCGCGGCTCGCCCGGGTGGTCTGGTTCGAGGTGCTCGGCGTGAGCCCCGAGGTCGAGCGGACCTCGCTGGAGACCATGTCCGGCTTCGGGCGGCTGCTCCTGGCGCTCACCGCGGACCACGCCGCCCCCTCTCCCGCCGACGCCATCGCCACCCGGCTGCGCGCCGACGCCGTCATCGGCGGGATCAGCCACGTCGTCATGACCTGGACGGTGAGCGGGTTCGACCCGCCCCGCGACCGGGTCACGGACGCGCTCGCCCTCTTCCTCGTGGGCGGTACCGGCCTGGGATGACGCCGGTCACCCCGCTATGTGGAATCACGCGTCATCAGATTAGGGTCGCCCACCACACCCGCTCGTGAGGAGCCGACGATGAAGTCCTTCACCGGTCGTACCGCCGCGATCACCGGAGCCGGATCCGGCATCGGGCGCGCGCTGGCCCTGCGCCTCGCGGGCGACGGCTGCCACCTCGCCCTGGCCGACCGGGACGCCGCGGGCCTCGCCGAGACCGCCGCGCTCGCCGGGCCGCAGGTACGGGTCACCACCGCCGAGCTCGACGTCGCCGACGAGAAGGCCGTCTACGGCTGGGCCGACGCCGTCGTCGCCGACCACGGCGCCGTCCACATGATCGTCAACAACGCCGGCGTCGCGCTGTCGGGCACCACCGGGGCACTGTCCCTGGAGGACTACCGCTGGATCATGGACATCAACTTCTGGGGCGTGGTCCACGGGACCAAGGCGTTCCTGCCGCACATGGAGACCGCGGGCGCCGGCCACGTGGTCAACCTGTCGAGCATCTTCGGCGTCGCCGCGCAGCCCCTGATGAGCGGCTACAACGCGAGCAAGTACGCGGTCCGCGGGTTCACCGAGTCGCTGCGCCAGGACCTCGAGCTCACCGGGTCCCCGGTGTCCGCGACCTGCGTGCACCCCGGCGGGATCCGCACCAACATCGCGAAGGCCGCCCGGGTCGACGACAGCGTCGCCGCCGCCACCGGCCGCCCGGCCGCCGACGCCACGGCCGAGTTCGAGCGGATGCTCACCACCACCCCGGACCGGGCCGCGAAGACCATCCTGGACGGCGTGCGGCGCAACCAGCGCCGTGTCCTCATCGGACCGGACGCGTGGGCCATCGACTCGATGGTGCGGCTGCTGCCGACCACCTACCAGCGGATCGTCACCGGCGTCGTGCGCTCGCGGCGCGGAAAGGGCTGATCCGGGGCGGAGTCCTCGATAGGGTCGCGGGGCCGGGTGATCCCCGGCACACGACCCGAGGAGCCCACCCATGAGCCCCGAGCAGCCACCCGTCACCGCGTTCGGCCCGGACTTCCCCTTCCCCTACGACGACTGGCTGACCCACCCGGCCGGGCTCGGCCGGGTCCCACCGGACCGGCTGGGGACCGAGGTCGTGGTCGTCGGGGCCGGGATCGCCGGGCTCGTCGCCGCCTACGAGCTGATGCGCATCGGGCTGCGGCCGGTCGTGTACGAGTCCTCCCACCTGGGCGGACGGCTGCGCTCGCAGCCCTTCGAGGGTGCCGACGGGATCGTCGCCGAGCTGGGCGGGATGCGCTTCCCCCGCTCCTCGACGGCGTTCCACCACTACGTCGACCTGCTCGGGCTGCCCACCGCGCCGTTCCCGAACCCGCTGACGGAGGCGGCCGGCAGCACGGTGATCGACCTGCACGGGCGGACGTACTACGGCCGGACCCTGGCCGACCTGCCCCCGTTCTTCACCGAGGTCGCCGACGCCTGGGCGAGCGCGCTGGAGGAGGGCGCGGGCTTCACCGACCTGCAGCAGGCGATCCGCGAGCGCGACGTCGGACGCATCCGGGCGCTGTGGGCGGAGCTCGTCGAGGTCTGGGACGACCGCACCTTCTACGACTTCGTGTCCACCTCGAAGGCGTTCTCCGACCTGTCCTTCGCCCACCGCGAGGCGTTCGGGCAGGTCGGCTTCGGGACCGGCGGCTGGGACTCGGACTTCCCGAACTCGATGCTGGAGATCCTGCGGGTGGTGCTGACCGGCTGCGACGAGGACCAGCTGCTCGTCGTCGGCGGCGTGGAGCAGGTGCCGCAGGGGCTGTGGACGCGCACCCCCGACGACCTGGTGCACTGGCCCGCCGGAACCAGCCTGTCGTCGCTGCACGGGGGCGGGACCCGGCCGGGTGTCGCGCGGCTGCACCGCCTCGACGCGGACACGATCCGTGTCACCGACGTCTACGGCGGCACCCGCGACGTGTCCGCGGTGCTCACCACCTGCCAGAGCTGGCTGCTGTCCACCCAGATCGACACCGACGAGTCGCTGTTCGGCCAGGAGGTGTGGATGGCCCTGGACCGCACCCGCTACATGCAGTCGACCAAGACGTTCGTGATGGTGGACCGGCCGTTCTGGCGCGACGTCGACCCGGCGACCGGGCGCGAGGTCATGTCCACGACGCTGACCGACCGGCTCACCCGCAGCACGTACCTGTTCGACAACGGGCCGGACCGGCCCGGGGTGATCTGCCTGTCGTACTCGTGGATGAGCGACTCGCTGAAGATGCTGCCGTACCCGGTCGAGAAGCGGGTCGAGCTGGCGCTGGGCGCGCTGCGCAAGATCTACCCGACCGTCGACGTCGGCGCGCACGTCATCGGCGACCCGATCACCGTGACCTGGGAGTCCGACCCGCACAGCCTCGGTGCGTTCAAGGGAGCCCTGCCCGGGCACTACCGCTACAACCGGCGGATGTACTGCCACTTCGTGCAGGACGACCTGCCCGCCGCCGAGCGCGGGATCTTCATGGCGGGCGACGACGTGTCGTGGACCCCGGCCTGGGCGGAGGGAGCGGTGCAGACCGCGCTGAACGCGGTCTGGGGGATCGTCGCGCACCTGGGCGGGTCCACCCCGCCGGACAACCCCGGTCCCGGGGACCGGTTCGCCGAGCTCGCGCCGCCCGCGCTGCCGGACTGATGCGCGTCGCGCTGCTGCAGACCGTCTCCCGGCCGCGCGACGTGGCCGGGAACCTCGCCCGGCTCGCCGAGGCGTGCGCCGCCGCGGACGCGGACCTGCTCGTCACCCCGGAGATGTTCCTGACCGGCTACGACATCGGCGCCGATGCGGTGGCCGGGCTCGCCGAGCCGGCGGACGGGCCGTCGGCGGACGCGGTCGCCGGGATCGCCAGGGCGTCGGGGACGGCGGTGCTCTACGGCTACCCGGAGCGCCACGGCGGGCGGGTCGCCAACGCCGTCGCGCTGGTCGGGCCGGACGGGACCCGGCTCGCCGGGTACCGCAAGACGCACCTGTTCGGTGCGCTCGACCGGGCCTGCTTCACCGCCTCGGACACCCCGCCCGCCGTCGTGACCTGGAACGGCTGGGGCCTGGGCCTGCTGGTCTGCTACGACGTCGAGTTCCCCGAGACCGTCCGCGCGCTGGCGCTGGCCGGCGCCGACGCCGTGCTGGTCCCGACCGCGAACATGCTCCCCTACGACCACGTGCCCCGGGTGCTCGTCCCGGCCAGGGCGTGGGAGAACCAGGTGTACGTGGCCTACGCCAACTGGTGCGGCACCGAGGGGTCGCTGACCTACGGCGGGCTGTCCTGCGTCGCCGGGCCGGAGGGCACCGTGGTGCGGGCGGGACGCGACCCGGAGCTGCTGGTGGCCGAGCTGGACCGGTCCGCGCTGGCGGTGTCGCGGCGGGCGAACCCCTACCTGGCCGACCGCCGCCCCGACCTCTACGGCTGAGGGTCCGGCCGGGGGCCCGCCAGCAGGATCCACTCCAGGCACCCGCCGGACCCGGGGTCGAGCACCTCGACCCGGTGGGCGTGCCCGCCCGCCACGTGCACGACCTCGTCCGCGGCGAGCTCCACCGACGGCCCGCCGGCCGCGACGCCCACCCGGGCCCGGCCGGCGAGGACGACGAGCAGCCGGTCGCACGGCGCGGCCGGGGCGTGCCACGCGCCGGCACCGGGGGCGAGCGCGAACCGCTCCAGGGCGAGGTCGCCGTAGCCGTCGTCGCGGCCGACGAGCAGCTGGCGCGACACCGGGGCCGGTGCCGGGTGGTGCGCGGCTGCCGGGGTCGTGCCGATCGTCGCGGTCATGGCGTGCCTCCACTCATCTGAGCGGTCCGAACACCGTCGAGTACACGGCCGTGGTCACGGAAGGTCAACATCACCGGCCGATGCGCGCGCTACCGTGCTCAGATGAGCGGTGACGACGAGGCGCCCGCCTGGGGGCCGGCCCGCCGGGTGCTCGCGGCCGAGGTGGCCGAGCAGGTGCTGCTGCACGGGCGGTCGAGGATCGCGGTCGGCACCGAGCTGGGGCTCAGCCGGTTCCAGGTGGCCCGGCTGCTCGAGGCGGCCCGCGAGCGCGGGCTGGTCCGGGTCGCGATCGACCCCGGCGGGGACGTCGACGCGGCGCGCTCGGCCGCCGTCCGCACCGCCCACGGGCTGCGCCGCGCCCTGGTCGCCCGCGACGACGACACCGACCCGGACGGCGGCGGGGTGCCCGCGCTCGCCGCCGCGCTGCTCGCCGAGACCGTCGGCACCGGTGACGTGCTGGGCCTGGCCTGGTCCCGGACGGTCAACGACGTCGTCGGGCTCCTCCCCCGGCTCGCGCGCTGCACCGTCGTGCAGCTGTGCGGCGCCTACTCGCTGCCGTGGCGGCGCGACGGCTCGGCCACCGCGGTGTTCCGGGCCGCCGCGCTGTGCGGCGGCGACGCCTACCCGGTCTACGCGCCCCTGCTGCTGCCCGACGCCGACACCGCCCGCGCGGTGCGGGCCCAGCCGGGCGTCGCCGACGCGCTGGCCCGCTGCGCCGCGCTGGACACCGCGGTCGTCGGGATCGGGGCGTGGCGGGCCGGGCACTCCACCGTGCACGACGTGCTGACCGCCCCCGAGCGACGACGGCTGGCCGAGGGCGGCGCCGTCGGCGAGGTCGTCGGGCTGCTGGTCGACCGCACCGGCCGGGTCCTCGACAGCGGTCCGGCGCACCAGCTCGTCGCGGTCGGGGAGGCGGACCTGCGGGCCGCGGGCGACGTGATCGCGCTGGTCAGGGACCCGGAGCGGGCCGACGCCACCGCTGCCGTGCTGCGCTCGGGCCTGGTCCACACCCTGGTCTGCGACGCGGCGACGGCCGACGCCCTGCTCGCCCGGGCCGACGGGCGACACCCACCGGGCGACCCGTGATCGTCCCGGCCACGGGTCCGGCGGCCGCGACGACGTCGTGACGCTCGCCGTGCGCCGGGCTCGACCTCCGCGGTCGAGTCCCGTCACGACGGCGTGTCCGCCGGTGGACAGCGGGTCCCCAGCCGTGGGCCCGGTCAGCAGGGGCGCGCGCCCGTCGCCATCGGGGACGGCCCGGTGACCGGGCGCAGGTAGGCGTCGCCACCGGTCCGGGCGAGCGCGGCGCAGGCGTCGCCGCGGTCGTCGAACGGGCCCAGGTAGGTGACGTAGATCGGGTTCCCCTCCGCGGTGCGCGACCGGAAGGGCACGCAGCTGTCCCCGGCGAGCAGGTAGTTCGCCCCGGGGTGGGCGCGCAGCTGCTCGGCGACGTCCTCGCGGTGCCGCGCCGGGTCGACCGCCGCGCCGACGACCACCAGGTCCGCCGGACGCGCGCACGACACCGGCGCGATCGGCCGCCCGAGCCGCAGGTCGCCGTCGGCGAGGGCGGTCGTGGCCTCCGCCGGCTGCACCGTGCCGGTGGTCGGCGGATCCGCCGGTCCGGTCAGCAGCATCCACGTGGCCCCGAGCGCGACCGCCGCCCCGGCGACGCAGGCCCCGATCAGCACCGGTAGGCGTCGCGACCGGACCCGGGGCGCGGCCGGGAACCCGGCGCCGGTCACGGCCGGGTACGCGGGTCCGGGCGCGGCGGCGAGCCCGGGGCCGGTCACGGCCGGGAACGCGGGTCCGGGGCCGGGGGTGGTCGCGGGCCGGGTCGGCGCAGGGGTCTCCGGCGCGGGGTGCGGCCCGAGCAGGCGCTGCACCGCGGCGGCGAGCGCACCGGCCGTCGCGAACCGGGCGGCGGGGTCCTTCGCCATCCCGCGGGCGACGACGTCGTCCCAGCCGGGGTCGAGCCCGGGCCGGAGCGCGGACACCCGGGGCGGCGGCGTCATCAGGTGCGCGGCGAGCACGGCGGCCGGGTCCGCCTCGGGGAACGGGGGCCGCCCCGTGAGCATCTCGACGAGCACGCAGGTCAGCGCGTAGACGTCGGCCCGGCCGTCGACCGTGCCGGTGCCCGACAGGCGTTCCGGGGCGAGGTAGGCGAGCGTGCCGACGGTCGCGCCGGTCTCGGTGAGCGCGGTGTCCGGGTCCGGGCCGACGGCGCGGGCGATGCCGAAGTCGGTGAGCGCGGTGAAGTCGTCACGGCTCTCGACGACGAGCAGGTTCGCGGGCTTCACGTCCCGGTGCACCAGACCGGCGGCGTGTGCGGCGTCGAGGGCGTGCGCGGCCTGGCGCAGGATGCCGGCGGCCCGGCGGGGTTCCAGCGGCGCCCGGCGGGCGAGGATCCGGGCCAGGTCCTCGCCGTCGACCAGGCGCATCGACAGGTAGAGCCTGCCGTCGACCTCGCCGAACCCGTGGACCGGGACGACGTGCGGGTCACGCAGCTCGAACGCGGCGCGGGCCTCCCGCCGGAACCGCTCGACGACGACCGGGTCCCCGGCCAGGTGCGCGGGCAGCACCTTCAGCGCGACCTCGCCGCCGTGACGGCGGTCGTGCGCCCGCAACACCACGCCCATGCCCCCGGCGCCGAGCCGCCCGCGGATCTCGAACTCGCCCAGCACCGACCCGACGACCAGCTCCCCGTCCATTCCCGCACCCCTCCCGTGTCCGCCCGGTGCCTTCCTACCGCCGGGCGCGGCGACGCAGGATCCGCAGGGATACGCAGAACGCGTTTCTCCGGCCGCTGCGGAGGTACCCGGTCCCCGTGCGACGGCGTCGATCCGGTGGCCGTCGCGATGTGTCACCAGCCGAGGAGGAACCCATGGCAGCGGACGACAAGGTCTCGAACAAGACCGAGGAGCTCACGGGCAAGGCCAAGGAGACCGTCGGCAAGGCGACCGACGACGAGAAGCTCGAGGCCGAGGGCAAGGGCGACCAGGCCAAGGGCAACCTCAAGCAGGCCGGCGAGAAGGTCAAGGACGCCTTCAAGAAGGACTGAGAACGCTCCCGCCTCGGCCCCGGCCACCGTGGTGGCCGGGGCCGAGGTGCGTCCCGGGGCGGTCGGCCGCGCGGCCCCGAGCCCCGTTGACGCCGCCGCCCCGCCCGGCGACGATCGAGGAGTTGCCCGGGTCCCCGGCGACAGACCCGTCTGTCGACCGGAGAGGTCCCCCTCATGACATCGGCCCCGCGCCTGTCGCTCGTCGAGTCCGGCATCGTCCCCCGGCCGCGTGATCTGCTCGGATCGGTCGTGTCGTGTGCGTCGGAGACGTTCACGGTCGACGGCGTCCGGACGACCGCCCTGTTCGTCGACGGCGAGATCGACATGGGCACGATCCCGCAGGTCGTCGACGTGCTGGGGCGGCTCCTCCACGGCGCCGCCGCCCGCGCCGTCGTCGTCGACCTGACCGGCGTCACGTTCTGCAGCATCAGTGGGCTCTCCGCGGTCGTCGACGTCGCCCTCGCGGCGGACGCCCCCGACCGCCACGTCGCCGTCGTGGCCCCGGCGTCCCGCATCAGCCGCGTCCTGGACCTGCTGCGCGACGACCGCGACCTGGCCCGGTACACGACGTTCGCGGCGGCCGTCGCCGCCATCCGCGCACTCGATCCGGGCCGTCGGACTCCCCGGGCGCCGGGCGGCGCCACCATTCGGCGACTACATGACCGAGACCATTCCCACAACGACTGATCCGACAACCGGAACATACCCGGCCGACGATTACCGGGCCGCCTGCTCCATTTGCCGATTCCGGTGGCAGTCGGGCGCTCTCCCGATGTTGTCGCAGCTCAGTGTGATATCAGCGGTTCGGAGACTCATCGATCATCCCATTCGGACAGCCAGGGGGAATTCCGGTGGATCGGTTTGCAGGAAATCGGCACGGGTACCCGAGAATTGATCCGTACAGGTCAACCGACCGGCATCGAGATCGAATACGAGAGGTTTCCCTCCACATGAACCAGCCCAACCGTGCAGGATCCGGCAACAGGACCCGCCGCCCGGCCGAGCGCGACGACGCCGAGGTCACCGTGGCCGGGCAGACCGGGACGACCGGGGAGACGGGCGTCGAGGCCGTCGCGGTGACCGTCGCCGTCCAGGGCGACCAGGCAGCGTCGGGGTCGGGGACCCCGGCCGGGACCCGGGGCACCAACGGCGCCGCGGGAGACGCCGGGGCCAAGGGCGAGCGGGGCCCCGTCGGCGCGGCGGGCGAACCGGGCGACAAGGGCGCGAAGGGCCCGGTCGGCGTCGCCGGTGAGCGCGGCGACAAGGGCGTCACGGGCCCGGCCGGCGCACCGGGTGAGCAGGGTGACAGGGGCACCAAGGGGCCCGTCGGCGCGCCGGGCGAGAAGGGCCTCCCCGGCGAGCGTGGTCCCGTCGGCGGGCAGGGGGCCGAGGGCGCCACCGGCGAACGGGGTGCCCCGGGCATCCCCGGATCGACCGGCCGGCCCGGCGACCAGGGTGAGCCGGGTCGCACCGGCCCGGTCGGCGCCCCCGGCGAGCAGGGCCCGCAGGGTCTCCCCGGTGAGCGTGGGGTCCACGGTCCCGTCGGCGAGCAGGGCCTGCAGGGCGAGCGTGGGCTCCTCGGTGAGCACGGCCTGCGCGGCGAGCCGGGCGCCCGGGGTCAGGCCGGACCGGCCGGCCTCGCCGGCGGACCGGGTCCGCGCGGCGTGATCGGTGAGGTCGGCGACAAGGGCGCCCGGGGTATGCAGGGGGTCCAGGGCGTCATCGGCGACGAGGGCGCGCCCGGCATCGACGGGCCACAGGGACCGCAGGGTGAGCAGGGCATGCCCGGACGGCCCGGGCCCGCGGGACTGCCCGGGGTCCAGGGACCGCGCGGTGGCGCCGGACCGGTGATGCCGCCCCTGGCCGGGACGAACGACCTTCTGCGCAACGTGGTGCGCGCCGCGCTGGACGTCACGCCGCGCACCGTCCTGGACCCGCGTGTCGGGTACCGGTACTGGACGACGCTGGCCTCGCGGCTGGTGAAGCTCCAGGGCGGGCTGCTGCTGCGGGCGATCGTCACCGTGCCCGACGCCGGGCCCGACGAGGACCGCTCGAACGTGCGCTCGATCGCCTGAGCACCGGCACACCACCACAGGTCCGGCCCCGACCGTCGACTCCGGTCGGGGCCGGACCTGTGGGTACGCCTCCGGCGGGGGCCTCCTCTTCCGGTCCGTGATCGCCGCGCCGCGTGCCGGGGTCGGCTACCGGCCGTCACCACCGTCGACGGCGCCCGGGCCCGGTTCCTCGACCGGCTCGGGAGCCCCCAGGGCGTATCCCGTGCAGTCCTCGCACCGGGTGAGCAGGTCGTGCGTGCAGTCGATGACGTGTTCGAGGAATCTCTCGGCGTCCGCCAGCCGGGCGCGCTGCGCACGGATCCGGCGCAGCCTCCGCTCGATCGCCCCGGCGCGGCCCGCCTCACCCCGGTGGAGCACGAGCCGGATCTCGGCGAGGCTCATACCGACACCGCGACAGGCCTGGACGACGCGCAGCCGGCGGACGTGTTCCTCCGTGTACTCCCGATGGCCCGACGGGGCACGGTCGGGGACGACGACCCCCTCGTCGTTCCAGTGCCGCAGGACGTGCACCTCGGCGCCGACCCTCCGGGCGGCCTCGCCGATCTTCATCGCCCCACGTCCCTCCGGCTTGACCTCAGGTCGACCTGAGGTTCTAGCGTCGGCCCATGCTGACACACGAGCCGCTGCTGCCCGACCCGATCCCGGTCGCCGTCGGCGGGACCACGGTCGCCACCCGGATCCTGGAGCCCGCGGGGCCGGCCCGCGGAGACGTCGTCCTGTGTCACGGCACGCCGTGGTCCTCGCAGATCTGGGGCAGCGTCGCCCGTGAGCTCGGTCGCGACCACCGCGTGTTCCTCTGGGACATGCCGGGCTACGGGGAATCGGAGAAGGGCCCGACGGTCGCGACGGACCTGCGCACCCAGGCGGAGCGCCTGGTCTCCCTCCTCGGTGTCTGGGGCCTCCACCGCCCGCACGTGGTCGCACACGACATCGGCGGCGCGGTCGCGCTGGGAGCGCACCTGCTGCACGGTGTCGACTACGCCGACCTGTTCCTCTGGGACGTCGTGACGCTGGACCCGTGGGGTTCGCCCTTCTTCCGGCTGGTGGCCGAGAACACCGACGTGTTCACGCGGCTCCCCCCGGATC
The DNA here is from genome assembly GCF_040105315.1 of Pseudonocardia tropica. Taxonomy (NCBI): domain Bacteria; kingdom Bacillati; phylum Actinomycetota; class Actinomycetes; order Pseudonocardiales; family Pseudonocardiaceae; genus Pseudonocardia; species Pseudonocardia tropica. The sequence continues at coordinate 406,919 of NZ_JBEDNP010000001.1, read as the reverse complement.
TGCACTCCGCACTCGTGGAGGGGTACGTCACCGGCGCGCTCTCGCGGGAGCTCCCGGAGCGGGACGTCGAGGCTCTCGTGTCCCCCTGGACGGCTCCCGGCGGGCAGGCCGCGTTCTACCTCCAGATCGCCGCACTGAGCGCCGCCGACACCCGCGCGGTGGCGGAGGAACTGGACGCCACGCGGTGTCCGACGCGCATCGGCTGGGGCCGGGACGACCCCTGGATCCCTCTCCGCCAGGCCTACGAGCTCCGGTCCAGGCTCCCCCACCACCCCGATGTCGTCGTGCTCGACGACGTGGGACACCTGACGCCCTACGAGAGCCCCGCCGCTGTGGCCGCGGCGCTCCGCGCATGGCTGACCGGCACTGCGGACCGGTCCCGGGCCGGGCGGGTCCGTCGGCCGTGAGCGACCTCCGCGGGCACGAAACAGATTTGGCCCTGACCATCACCACTGGTCAGGGCCAAATCTCGATGTGTGCGCCCGAAGGGATTCGAACCCCTAACCTTCTGATCCGTAGTCAGATGCTCTATCCGTTGAGCTACGGGCGCGTTGCTGTCTCCAGCGTAGCAATCTTGAGTTGTCGGCCGGCGACCGGTGTACCCACCGCCGTGCCGGTGCGGAGGCTCCGGGATTTGAACCCGGGATGGGGGGTTACCCCAAACCGCATTAGCAGTGCGGCGCCATAGACCAGACTAGGCGAAGCCTCCCCGGTGCCTGACGGCCACCAGCGAGGGCAACACTACACGGGCATCCCGTCCGCCCGGAACCGGGGCCCCCCGGGTCGTGGGGGCCCCGGTCCGGCGCACGTCAGGACCCTGCGAGGGCCACGAACGGGGTCAGCGCGTCGGGGTTCTGCAGGGCCCCGGCCGACACCGCCTTCTCCGGCGCGGTACCCGCGAGGATCTTCTTCACCGGCACCTCGCACTTCTTGCCGTTCAGGGTGCGCGGCACCGCGTCGACGACGACGAACCGGTCCGGCACGTGCCGCGGCGAGAGCTCCTTGCGCAGCAGCGAGCGCAGGGTCGGCTCGACGTCGTCGAGCGTGACACCGTCGTCGAGCACGAGGAAGCAGAGCAGGGCCCCCTCCTCGCGCTCGCCGAGCGCGGTCGTGTCGATCACCAGGGAGTCCGCGACCCCGTCGACGTTCTCGACGACGGCGTAGAAGTCCGCGGTGCCCATCCGGACCCCGCCGCGGTTGAGCGTGGAGTCCGAGCGCCCGTAGATGACGTACGAGCCGCGCGGCGTGCGGCGGACCCAGTCGCCGTGGCGCCAGTTGCCGGGGAAGTCCTCGTAGTAGGACTCGCGCAGACGGGTGCCGTCCGGGTCGTTCCAGAACATGACCGGCATCGACGGGGTCGGCGTGGTGATGATCAGCTCGCCGACGTCGTCGAGCAGGTCGGTGCCGTCCTCGGCCCACGAGCGGACGTCGGCGCCGAGCGCCGCGCAGGACAGCTCGCCCAGCCACACCGGCACCGTGGGGGCGCTGGTGAGGAAGGCCGCGCAGACGTCGGTGCCGCCGGAGACCGAGCAGATCTGGATGTGCGACCCGGCCGCCTCGCCGATCCAGCGGAACCCGTCGACCGACAGCGGCGCACCGGTGGAGCCGAGGGCGCGCACCGAGGACAGGTCGTGGTCGTCGCCGGGGCGCAGGCCGGCCTTCATACAGGACTGCACGTACGGCGCGGAGACGCCGAACAGCGACACCCGGTGCTTCGCCGCCAGCGCCCACAGCGCGCCGAGGTCGGGGTGGCCGGGGCTGCCGTCGAACATCACGATCGTCGCGCCCACGAGCAGGCCGCCGACCAGGAAGTTCCACATCATCCAGCCGGTGGTGGTGAACCAGAAGAACCGCTCCCCCGGCCCGAGCCCGTGCTGCAGGCGCATCGCCTTCAGGTGCTCGACGACGATGCCGCCGTGGCCGTGCACGATGCCCTTGGGCAGACCCGTGGTGCCCGAGGAGTAGAGCACCCACAGCGGGTGGTCGAACGGGACCGCGGTGAACTCCAGCGGGCCGGACCCGGCGGTGAACTCGGCCCAGGTCGTCGTGCCGTCGAGGGTCGCGTCGGGGTCGAGGTAGGGCACGAGGACGGTCGCACGCAGCGTCGGCAGCTGTCCGCGCAGGTCGGCGACCTTGTCCCGGACGTCGAAGCCCTTGCCGTTGTAGCGGTAGCCGTCGACGGCGACGAGTACGGCGGGCTCGATCTGGGCGAAGCGGTCGTGCACCGCGCGGGCCCCGAAGTCCGGCGAGCACGACGACCAGATCGCGCCGAGGCTCGCCGCGGCCAGGAACGCGACGAGGGTCTCGACGCTGTTCGGGGCGAGCGCGACGACCCGGTCCCCCTGCCCGACGCCGGCCCGGACCAGCCCGGCGCGGGCTCGGGCGACCTGATCGCGCAGCTCGGCGTGGGTGACGGTGCGCTCGAGGCCGTCCTCGCGGACGAACTCGACCGCGACGTCGTCGTCGGCGCGGCCCGGGCCCGGGGTCAGGGCGTGCTCGGCGTAGTTGAGGGTCGCGCCGGGGAACCACTGCGCGCCGGGCATGTCGCGGGAGCCGAGCGTCGCCGTGGGGCGGTCGTGGAACAGCACGCCGGAGTACTCGGCGACGGCCGACCAGAAGCCCTCCAGGTCGGTCACCGACCAGGTGTGCAGCTCGGCGTAGTCGGTGACGTCGGACAGCGGGGCGCCCCGCTCGTCACGCGCCCAGGTCGCGAACCGGACGATCTCGGTGTCCGCCACCCGCTCCGGGGTCGGGCTCCACAGGAGCTCGGGGGTGTCCGGATCGGTGACGGTCTGCGGCGACGACACGGGCGGCATGTCCCGAGCATCCCCGACGACCCCGGCCGCGCACCAGTGGTCACAGCCCACACCCGGCCGCGTCGCCCGGGTGCCGGCCACACCCGGCCCGCCCTCCGGTCAGGCCGGGGCGTCCGTCAGCGCAGGTGGGCGTCGAACCAGTTGAGGACCCGCTGCCACGCCTCGGCGGCCGAGTCCGGGTCGTCGTCGAAGCGGTAGCCGGTGCTCGGGTAGACCACGACGTCGGTCGCCTTCCCCGAGGACGCCGCGGCGTCGCGCAGGCGGGCGACGGCGTCGGTGTCGGAGGCCTCCGAGTAGATGCCCAGCCAGGGGCAGGTCAGCTCGGGTGCGGTCTCGACCAGGGCGGGGAGGCTGGACCACGACGACGACTCGATCCCGCCACCCGCGACCGTGATCGCCGCGCCGAGGGTGCGGTTGGCCGCGACGTGCAGCGCGACCGTGCCCCCGAGGTCGAACCCGAGCACGCCCATCCGGTCGGCCTCGATGCCCACGTCGCCCAGCCAGCCGAAGGCGGTGTCGCAGTCGTCCATGACCTGGCGCGGCTCGAGGCTGCCGACGTGCTCGGCGACCGCGGCGTCGGAGCCGTCGGCGAGGTCGCCGCCCGCGCCGGCGTCGCGGTAGAGGTGCGGGGCGACGGCGAGCCAGCCGTCCGCGGCGAGGCCGGTGACGAGCAGGCGGATCGAGTCGGTGACCCCCCGTGCCTCCTGCAGGACGACGACACCGCCGCGGACCGGACCGTCGGGTTCGGCCACGGTCAGGCGCAGCTCGCCCCCGTCGGTCAGCGGCACGCCCTCGGTCCGGACAGCGGTCGTCGTCATGACGTCACTCAACCAGAGCACGGGCTCGGGTTCGACCCCCGGCGGATACCGTTGCCGTCATGACGCTGATCCGTCCCGATCTGGACACCCTGCCCGCCTACGTGCCGGGTCGCACCGTCCCCGGGGCGATCAAGCTCGCGAGCAACGAGGTCGCCGCGCCGCCCGCTCCCGCGGTGCTGGAGGCCGTCGCCCGCGCCGCCGCAGGTGGCAACCGGTATCCGGACCTCGGCGTCGTCGAGCTGACCGGACGCATCGCGGACCTGTACGCCCTGGCCCCCGAGCGGGTCGCGGTCGGCTGCGGCTCGGTGACGCTGTGCCAGCAGCTCGTGCAGATCGGCTGCCTGGGCCCCGGCGACGAGGTGCTGTTCGCCTGGCGCTCGTTCGAGGCGTACCCGATCGTGACCCGGATCGGCGGGGCGGAGCCCCGCACCGTGCCGCTGGACGCCGACTTCCGGCACGACCTCGTCGCGATGGCGGCCGCCGTCACCGAGCGGACCCGGGTGGTGTTCGTGTGCAGCCCGAACAACCCGACCGGCCCGGCCGTGCACCGCGACGAGTTCGTCCGCTTCCTGGGCGCCGTGCCGTCGGACGTGCTGGTGGTGCTCGACGAGGCCTACGCCGAGTTCGTGACCGACCCCGACGCCGTCAGCGGCCGGCCGCTGCTCGACGACCACCCGAACCTGGTCGTGCTGCGCACCTTCTCCAAGGCCTACCGGCTGGCGGGACTGCGGGTCGGCTACGCCCTGACCTCCGAGGAGGTCGCGACCGCGCTGCGCAAGGTGGCGCCGCCGTTCGGGGTCAGCTCGGTCGCCCAGGCGGGTGCCGTCGCCGCGCTGGAGCACCGGGAGGAGATCCTCGCCGACTGCGCCGCCGTCGTCGCGGAGCGGGACCGGGTGGCCGCCGGGCTGCGCGGGTCCGGGTTCACCGTGCCGGAGACCCAGGCGAACTTCGTGTGGCTGCCGCTCGGGGACCGGTCCGCGGCGTTCGCGACGCACTGCGGCGAGCGGAAGGTGATCGTGCGCCCGTTCGCCACCGACGGGGTGCGGGTCACCGTGTCCATGCCGGAGGAGAACGACCTGCTGCTCGACGTCGCGTCGTCCTTCGGATCCTGAGAGCCCCGACTCAGCCGTCCAGCTGGTAGCCCAGCCCCCGGATGGTCCTGATCCGCTCGGGACCGATCTTGCGCCGCAGGTAGGACACGTAGACCTGCACCAGATTGGCCGACACCGGTTCGGTCCAGGCCCGGCGGCCCAGGTCGTCGAGCGCGACCGGCTCGCCCGCCTGCTCGGCCAGCGCGAGCAGCAGCGCGTACTCGGTCGGGGACAGCGCGACCCGGCGGCCGTCGACGAACACCTGGCCGGCGTCGACGTCGACGGACAGACCGCCGTGCCCGAGCACCGTCGGCGCGGGCAGCCCCGCGGCGGCACGCAGCCGGAGCCGGATCCGGGACGCGAGCTCGTCCGGGACGAACGGCCGGATCAGGAAGTCGTCGCGGTCGCCGCGCAGAATGCCGATCACCCCGGCCCGCCGTTCGCGCGGCACGACGGTGATCACCGGCGTCGGCGGGGACTCGGACTGCACGGCACCGAGCAGCACCGACGGCTCGGGGCCCGGCAGCTCCATGTCGAGCACGAGCAGGTCGGCGCCGCGGGAGCGCAGGGTGTCCAGCAGCTCGATGCCGTCGGCGACGACGACGAGGTCCACGCCCTCGGCGGCGAGGTCCTGGCGCAGCCCGCGGCCGAGCGAGGCGGTGCCCGCCGACGGCGGCAGGGCCAGCAGCACGCTGAGCGCGCGCATCTCGGCACGGGGCGCCGGGATCGGGAGGGACGGCGAGACGGGGGGAGCGTGATCGTTCACAGATCCTGCGGAGGTCGGGGAGCGGGGAGCTCGGGAGGTCGTGCGGGGAGCACCGGGGAGGCACGGCCACTGTTCCTCGACCGGCAGCCCGTCACAATCGGCTAACGGTGCGACGTACCGTGACCGCTTAGCCCGAACGAGTGATCCTGAGAGTCTTGTTGCTCTGTTCGGCCCAGCATTACTGCCGAAATGGCGGGATCTTGCTCTTCGGCGCTCTCCGTCGACCTGTCGGCGCGGAGACGCAACCACCCTTCTCAGCGGGGGTGTTCACACTCGGTCACCCTACCTAGAGTCCCTCCTCATGCGACGGAAGAGTTCCGCTGCGGCTGATCAGGTCGACCCCCGCGACCTGATCGCGCGACTCGCCGCCGAGCACAGCTCCCCCTCTGTGCCGTCTCCCCGGGGCAGGCATGCCGTGTCCTCCGCCCCGGCGGACGACACGGCCCGATCCGCCGTGCCCGCGGCCACCCTGCTCGAGGACCGGGTGAGCGTTTCCGGGCGGCACCGCGTCCTCGACGCCGGGTACGACGACACCGGTGCCGCCGTCACGGCGGACTCCCCCACCGGTGCCACGACGGCGGACGCCGGGCGGATCACCTGGGCCGACACGGCCGACCCCGGCCCGTGGGCGCCGCGCAGCCGCACGACCGGCAGCGGCTCCCACGCCGTCACCGGGGCCGGGCCGCAGCCGCAGGGCGTCACCGCCTCGGGGGCCCACGCCGCTGCCGGGGACGTGACCGTCGCCGGGGACACCGCGGTGACCGGGACGGGCGCGCACGCCGCGCCCGCCACCCGGACCCCTGGCCGTCGCGCGCAGCGGTCCGGGCCGTCGTCGGCGGCCGGGCTGTCCGGCGTGGAACTGTCCGGCGGGTCGTCGTCGACCGAGGAGACCGGCGCCCCGCAGGCCGAGATGCCGGCGCCGCGCACCGAGGTCACCGGCGGGGCCATCGCCGGTCTGCACGAACCCGAGGGGTCGGTGTCGGGGACGGGCTCGGTCGTCGCGATCGATCGTTCACGCCCCGCCCGCTCCCGCGTCCGCCGGTTCGCCCCGCTGGGCGTCGGCGTCGCCGCGGTGCTCGCCGCGACGATGGTGCTGACGCTGCTGCAGCCCGGCACCGAGGACCCGTCGCTGTCCGCGGCGATGGTGAACGACCCGTCGCGCCGGTCGGCGTCGGACACCACGCTGTCCGCCGGTCCGGTGCTGGCCAACGGGGGCGGCTCCGCACTCGGCGACGCCGCGCAGGGCGCGTCCGGCCAGATCGGCCAGGCCCTGGCCGCGCAGGAGGCCGCCGAGCGTCGCGCCGAACAGCGCCGCCGCGAGGCCGCCGAGCGGGCCCGGGCGGCCGCGAGCTCCGGCGGTTCCGGGAATTCGGGCGGGTCCCCCGCCGCGGGTCCGGTCGGCGGAGCCGTCCAGGTCGCGGGCGACGGCGTCCAGGCCGCGCTCACGAAGGGCTGGCAGGCCATCGGCGGCGACGAGTTCCTCGGGTCCGCCCTGGGGAGCAACTGGTCGCCGTACAACGGCGCCGGCCACGACGGCCAGGGCCGCCGCACCTCCGACGCGATCTCGGTGGAGAACGGCAACCTGCTCATCCGCGGCGACTCGCAGGGCAACACCGGCGGCATGGCCTGGGGCACCCCGCAGAAGTACGGCAAGTGGGAGATGCGCGCCCAGTTCCCCAAGGGCGACGAGCAGTACCACCCGGTGCTGCTGCTGTGGCCGAGCGAGGTGTCCTGGCCGGAGGGCGGCGAGATCGACTTCGCCGAGACCACCAGCGCCAGCGACGACGTGTCCTTCTTCCTGCACTACGGCAGCTCGAACTCGCAGAAGGACGCCAAGAAGCAGATCGACATCACCCAGTGGCACAACTACGCCGTGGAGTGGACCCCGGACGCGATCGTCGGCTACATCGACGGCGTCGAGTGGTTCCGGTCCGAGGACCCGAACACCTTCCCCCCGGGTCCGATGCACGCCACGATCCAGCTCGACTACTTCCCCGACGGCGGCTCGCCCGAGCCGTCGGAGATGCGGGTCGCCTGGATGCGCCAGTACACCTAGCACTCCCCACACGACCGCCCGCCGCCCGGCGCTCCCCACCGGACGGCGGGCGGTCGTGTGCCGCGTCAGCCGGCCAGACCGCGCCGCGCCAGCAGCGGCGCGATCTCCGGGTCACGGCCGCGGAACGCGCGGTAGGCCTCCATCGCGTCGACGGCACCACCGCGGGACAGCACCTCGCGGCGGAACCGGTCGCCGTTCTCCCGGCGCAGGCCGCCGTGCTCGCCGAACCAGGCGACGGTGTCGGCGTCGAGCACCTCGGCCCAGATGTAGGAGTAGTACGCCGCCGCGTACCCGCTGCCGCCGAACACGTGGTTGAAGTAGGTGCTGCGGTAGCGCGGCGGGACCAGCGGGTGCGCGATCCCGGCCGCCTCCAGCGCCTGCTGCTCGAACGCGAGCACGTCGGTGATCCCGGCGGCCTCGGCCGGGGACAGCCGGTGCCACGCCTGGTCCAGCAGCGACGCGGCCAGGTACTCCGTCGTCGCGAAGCCCTCGCCGTACCCGCGGGCGGCCTGCGACGCGGCCAGCAGCTCCGCGGGCAGCGGCTCGCCGGTCACGTGGTGGCGGGCGAACGAGGTGAGGACCTGCGGGTCCTCCAGCCACATCTCGTTGACCTGGCTCGGGAACTCGACGAAGTCGCGCGGCACCGAGGTCCCGGAGAACGTCGGGTACTCCACCTCGGAGAACAGCCCGTGCAGAGCGTGCCCGAACTCGTGGAACAGGGTGCGGACCTCGTCGAGGGTGAGCAGCGCGGGCTCCCCCGCCGGGGGCCTGTTCAGGTTCAGCGTGTTCAGCACGACCGGCCGCGTCCCGAGCAGCGACGACTGGTCGACCAGCGAGTTCATCCACGCCCCGCCCCGCTTCGACGGCCGCGCCCACAGGTCGGCGCCGAACAGCCCGAGCGGCTCGCCGTCGCTGTCACGCACCTCCCACCAGCGCACGTCCGGGTGGTAGGCGGGCAGGTCGGTGCGCTCGGTGAAGGAGATCCCGTACAACCCGGACGCGGCGCGGAACACGCCGTCGGTGATGACCCGGTCGAGCTCCAGGTACGGGCGCAGCGCGGCGTCGTCGACGGCGTAGCGCTCGCGGCGCACCCGCTCCGCCTCGAACGCCCGGTCCCACGGCTCCAGGTCGCCCTCGACACCGCCGGCCAGCTCCGCGGCCTCCCGGTCGGCGTTGGCGACGGCGGCGGGGACCAGCGACTCCAGCATCGCGACGGCGGCCTCCGCCGTCCCCGCGGTGCTGACGCCCGTTCCGCTGTCGCTGCTCTCGGCCGCGCCGCCGATCACGTACGACGCGTGGTCGGGGTACCCGAGCAGCGCGGCCCGCTCGGCGCGCAGGCGCACGATCGCGAGGACGGTGTCGCGGGTGTCGTGCTCGCCGCCCTGCCCGCGACCGGTGGACGCGCGGAACAGCTCCTCGCGCAGGGACCGGTCGGTGAGCACCGCCAGTGCGGGCTGCGCCGTCGGCAGGACCAGGGTGATCAGCCAGCCGGCGTCGTGGCCGCGTTCGGCCGCGGCGGTCGCGGCGGCGGCGACCGCGTCGTCGGACAGGCCACCGAGCCGGTCGCGGTCGGTGACGTGCACGGCCGCGGCGTTCGCCCCGGCCAGCAGCGCCGCACCGAACCGGGTGGTCAGCCCGGACAGCTCGGCATTCAGCTCCCGCAGCCGGACCTGCTCCTCGGGGCCGAGCCGGGCCCCGGCGCGCACCATGTCGCGGTGGTGGCGCTCGAGCAGCCGCAGCGACTCGGCATCGAGACCGAGGTCGTGGCGACGGGCGTGCAGCGCGTCGATCCGGGCGAACAGGCCCGGATCCAGCGCGATCGCGTCGGCGTGGGCGGCGAGCATCGGCGCGACCTGCGCCTCGATCTCGCGCACCGCGGGTGAGGAGTCCGCCGAGACGCGCGTGTAGAACAGCCGCGCCACCCGGTCCAGCGTGGCACCGGAGCGCTCCAGGGCGACGACGGTGTCGTCGAAGGTCGGCCCGCCCTCCCCCGCGACGATCGCCGCCACCTCGGCGCGCTGCTCGGCCGTCCCGGCCTCGAACGCGGGCAGGTAGTGCTCGTCGGTGATCCGGGAGGTGTCGGGCAGCCCCCACGGCAGCGCGCTCGGGGCGAGGAACGGGTTGCTCATGGGCCCGACCCTACGGCCGGGGACCGTCAGGAACCGGCCAGTTCACGGCGCATCGCGAGCCGCGGCCACACGTCGAGACCGCGCGCGGCCTCGTGCTCCCGGATCGCGCGCAGTCCCGGACCGGGCGCGATCAGCTCACGGAAGCCGAGCCGCACCCAGTACGGGCCGTTCCACGGAACGTCCCGGTAGGTGGTGAGGGTCAGCGCGGGCAGGCCGCGGTCCCGGGCCCAGCCCGCGAGGTGCTCGACCAGGCCCTCCCCGATCCGCCGTCCGCGTTGCGACGGCAGCACCGACACCTGCTCGACGTGCGCACAGCCGTCGACGAGGTCGGCGATCAGGTACCCGACGAGCCCGGCACCGATGCTCGTTCCGCCTGCGCTCCTCTCGGTGCCGACACTCGTTCCGCCGGCGCTTCTCTCGTCCACCCACGCCCGGCCCGCCACGACGTACGCGGCCAGCACCGCGGCCGGTGGCGGCTCCTCGTCGGCGACGACGTCGAGCCCGATCTCCCGGAACGGCTCGCCCGCGGCGCGCTCGATCTCACGCAGGGCGGGGACGTCGGCGACGCGGGCGGGACGGATCACACCGCGGGATCCTCCACCACCGCGCGGATGCGTTCCAGGGTCGTCCGCATCCCCTCGCGGTTGGTGCGCCCGCGGGCCCACCCCAGCAGCGCCCAGTAGAGCCGGGTGCCGGCCGAGGGCTCCAGCCGGAAGGACTCGGTGACGTCGGTGCCGTCGGTGCCGTCCGGAGCGGCGGCCGGGGTGAAGCGGTAGTGCCAGTGGTTGATCGGCCGCCCGGCCACGAGCACGACGAAGCCGAACTCCGAGCCCGGCTCGCAGGCGGTGATCCGGCACTCCGACCAGTAGGTCGGGCCGCGTCCGTTGCGGACGACCTTGCCGCGGAACCGGACACCGACGGCCGGGCCGGTCGCGCCGCCCAGCCACTGCGCGTCGACGGTCTCGGGTGAGAACCGGCCGGTGTTGCGGATGTCGGAGACCAGCTCCCAGACCCGCTCGGCCGGCGCCGCCATGTGGACGGTGACCTCGTCATGCACGGTGTTCCCCCTCGATGCCGCACACGAGGTCGGCGGCGCGCTCCCCGATCATGATCGCGGTCGCGGCCGGTCCGCGCCGCGGCGCGCGGGGCAGGACCGAGGTGTCCGCCACCCGGAGCCCGGCCAGGCCGTGCACCCGCAGGCCGGCGTCGACGACGGCGTCCGGCCCGGAGCCCATCGCGGCGCTGCCCGACAGGTGCACCGAGGTCGTCAGGTGGTCGCGGATCCAGCCGTCGAGCCGGGTGTCGTTGCCGAGCTCCCAGCCGGCGGGGCCACCGTCGTCGGGGCCCGCGCGGTCCCAGTCCGCGGCGCGCAGGATCTCCGCGGCGATCCGCACCGCGGCCCGCATCCGGTGCCGGTCGGAGGTGGTGCGCAGGTAGCGGAAGTCCAGCCGGGGCGGGTCGTCGTGGTCCGGGGAGGTGATGGCGAGCATCCCGAGGCTGTCCGGGCGCTGCACCGCGCACATCAGGTGCGCGGGACCGCCGGGTGCGAACGGGTGCGCGAACAGCAGGATCTCCAGGTCACCGGCCGGGTCGGTCCCGGAGTCGAGGTTGAGCGCGGCCTGCGCGGCGACGGCGTCGGCGGGCGGGTCCGGCAGCCCGCTGCGCAGCGGGAGGAACACCGCGGGGTGGTCCGACCAGCCACGCCCGACCCCGGGCAGCTCGTGCGCCACCGCGACGCCCGCGGCCCGCAGGGTGTCCTCCGGCCCGATCCCGGAGCGCTGCAGCAGCGCCGGGGTGCCGACCGCGCCCGCCGTCACGACGGTCTCGGCCGCGTGCAGGGTGCGACCACCGACGCGCACGCCGGTGACCCGGTCACCGTCGAGCACCAGGGTCTCGACCGGGGTCCCCCCGAACACGGTCAGCGCGTCCTTCCACTCCGCGTTCCCCCACGGCGGCGGCAGGTAGGCGGTGGCGGCGCTGACCCGGCGCCCGTCGACGGCGTTGGTCGGGATCGGACCCGCTCCCGGTGGGCCACCGGCGTTCTTGTCCGGCTCCTCGGGGTGGCCGAGCGCGAGGCAGGCGGCCAGGAACGGGTCGGTCGTCGCGGCCCGCAGCCGGCCCGAGGGCCGTGAGATGCGCAGCGGACCGGCGTCGCCGTGCCGGTCGGAGGTGCAGAAGTCGAGGTCGCGCTCCAGCCGCCGGTAGTACGGCAGGACGTCGTCGTAGGACCAGCCCGGGACGCCCCAGTCCGCGAAGTCCGCCGGGACGGCGCGCACGAAGTAGCCGCCGTTGATCGCGCCGGAGCCGCCCAGCACGCGTCCGCGCGGCACGGTGCACTCCCGGCCCTGGCACAGCGTCGCCCGGTAGGCCCAGTTCAGGACGTGGCCGGGGGCGGTCGCGGCGAGCGAGGCGATCGGCGTCGAGTCCGGTGGGACGACGACGGCGCCCGCCTCGACCAGGGCCGTGCGCACACCGCGCCCGGCCAGCCGGCCCGCGAGGGTGCACCCCGCGGACCCCGCGCCCACCACCACCACGTCGAAGCTGTCGGTCATTGCTGCCAGGATGCCCCACGTGACCGACGCTGCACGTGATCTCGCCTCGTTCCTCACCGCGAGCCCGTCGCCGTACCACGCGGTGGCCGAGGCGGTGCGCCGGTTGTCCGCGGCGGGCTTCACCGAGCAGCGCGAGGACGAGCCGTGGGCGGACGGGCCGGGCGGGCGCTACCTGGTCCGCGACGGCACGATCCTGGCCTGGTGGCAGCCCGCGTCCGGGCCGGGCGCCCCGCTGCGGATCTTCGCCGCGCACACCGACTCCCCCGGGTTCAAGGTCAAGCCGAACCCCGACGTCGGTGTGGCCGGGTGGCGCCAGGTCGGGGTGGAGGTCTACGGCGGCGCGCTGTGGAACTCCTGGCTGGACCGCGACCTCGGCCTCGCCGGGCGCCTCGCGCTCTACGACGGCCGGGTCGTCCCGGTCCGTGTGGACCGGCCGCTGCTGCGCATCCCGCAGTTGGCGATCCACCTCGACCGCGGCGTGAACCAGGGCCTGACCCTGGACCCGCAGCGGCACCTGCTCCCGATCTGGGGTCTCGGCGACCCGGACGGCGGCGACCTGGTCGAGTTCCTCGCCGTGCTCGTCGGCGAGGACCCCGAGGACGTCGCGGCGCACGACCTGTTCACCTACGACCTGACCCCGCCCGCCACCCTCGGCCGCGACGACGAGCTGCTCGCCGCCCCGCGGCTGGACAACCTGGCCTCGGTGCACGCCGGGATCAGCGCGCTGCTCACCGCGGTCGAGCGGGACCCGGGCACCGTCCCGGTGTTCGTCGGGTTCGACCACGAGGAGATCGGCTCGGCGAGCGCGACCGGTGCCGCGGGCCCGCTGCTGGAGACGGTGCTGACCCGGCTGGCCGGCGGGTTCGACGAGCGGCACGCGGTGTTCTCGCGGTCGCGCTGCCTGTCGGTGGACGTCACGCACGCCGCGCACCCCAACCACCTGGACAAGCACGACCCGGACCACCTGTCGGTGCCGAACCGGGGGCCGTCGCTGAAGGTCAACGCGGTGCAGCGCTACGCCACCGACGCGCCGGGCGCGGCCGCCTGGAAGCGGGCCTGCCGCGCCGCGGACGTGCCGAACCAGGTGTTCGTCTCGAAGAACACGGTGCCGTGCGGGTCCACCGTCGGGCCGATCATGGCGACCCGGCTGGGCATCCGGACCGTCGACGTCGGCATCCCGGTGCTGTCGATGCACTCGGCGCGCGAGCTGTGCGGGGTGCACGACCCGGGCCTGCTGGCCCGGGCGGGTGTGGAGTTCCTGACCGACGCCGGCTGAGGGACGCGGTCAGCGCAGCACGGACCGCCCCGGCAGGGAGGTGTCGCTGTCCACGATCCGCGACCCCAGCGGCAGCAGCGAGACCGGGATGAGCTTCAGGTTCGCCCAGGCCAGCGGCAGCCCGACGATCGTGACGGCGAGCGCCAGAGCGGTACCGATGTGCCCGATCACCAGCCACCAGCCGAACAACACGATCCACAGCACGTTGCCGATGGTCGACGCGGCCCCCGCGGTGGGGACGCGCACGACGTCGCGGCCGAACGGCCACAGCGCGTAGAGCCCGATCCGGAACGAGGCGATGCCGAACGGGATGGTCACGATGAGCAGGCAGGCGACGATCCCGGCGGCCGTGTAGGCGAGGAACAGCCAGAAGCCGGAGAGGACCAGCCAGACGACGTTCAGGACGAGGCGGAGCATGGCTCCAGCATGCCCGAGGTGTCCGGTTCCCCCTCCGGGACGTCCCCCAGGTCGACCCCGGGTTCCGGTGATCGACGTGCGCTCCCGCCCCGCGCGGGGTGTCCTGGAACACATGGTGGATCACGGTCTGTTCGGCCCCCGCTCGGTGACCTGGCGGGTGCACCTCGAACCCGTGATGTGGGTCGCCGGGATGCGCGCGCTGCTGCTGCAGTCGCTGGACCCGCGGGTGATGCGCGGGACGTACCAGAACTCGGCGCTGTTCGACCCGAAGAAGTCCTACGCGCGGTTCCAGCGGACCGTCGAGTTCGTCGGGACCCGCACGTTCGGACCGCTGGCCGACGTCGACCGGGCCGGCGACCGCGTCCGGCGACTCCACGCCGGTCTGCGCGGGCACGACCCCGACAGCGGCGAGAGCTACCGGATCGACGCACCGGAGGGCCTGCTCTGGGTGCACGCCGCGGAGATCGAGTCCTACCTGGACGTCGCCCGCCGGTCGGGTCTGCTCGACGACGACTCGGCGGACGCCTACGTCGCCGAGAGCGTCCGGGCCGCCGAGGTGGTCGGCATCGACCCGGCGACCGTGCCGTCGTCGGTGGCCGAGATGGCCGAGTACATGGCCGCGGTGCGTCCCCGGCTGCGGATGACCGACGAGGCCCGCCGCGCGGCCGGAAACCTGTTCGCCCCGCAGGGGGCGGCGCCGCTGCCGGTCCGGCTCGGGATCGCGAGCCTGTCCACGCTCGCCCTGGCCACGCTGCCGCGGTGGGCCCGGCGCCTCTACGGGCTGCCCGGGCTGCCGACGACCGACTGGTCGACGACGCTCACGCTGCGCGGGTTGCGCACCGCCACCGGGATGCTGCCGGACGTCCCGGCCCCGCCGGAGATCGAGGAGGCGCGACGGCTGCTGCGCGCCGCCCGCCGGACGGAGGCCGAGCGCGCCGGGTGACCCACGCCGGCCTCGGTCGACCTCTTGACCGTCGATGGATATCTGTCGATAATCGATAGATGTCACCGGCGCTGATCCAGACGCTGCGCGTCGCCCTCGTCCTCACCGGGCTCGGCACGCTCACCACCCAGGTCATCCTCGCGGCCACCGCGTGGAACGCCGGCCTGGAGGGGGCACCACCGGTCCCCGGGCTGCTGCACGTCGTCGCCGTGGTGCTGGCGATCGCCTGCGTGCAGGTGGGGCTCGTCGCGATCTGGGTCCTGCTGTCGATGGTGCGCCGCGACGCGATCTTCGACGAGCGGGCCTTCCGCTGGGTACCGGTCCTCGCGCTGTCCGGGCTGGTGGCCGGAGTGCTGACCGGTGCCGTCTGCGCGCACGTCGGCGAGCTCGACGACGCCCCCGGCCTGATCCTCGTCGGGGGCGCCCTCGTCGTCGCCGGGATCGCGTTCGCACTGCTCATGACCGTGATGCTCGGCCTGCTGCGCAACGCCACCGCGCTGCGCCGCGAGCTGGAACAGGTGGTCTGATGGCGATCGTCGTCGACATCGACCTGATGCTCGCCCGCCGGAAGATGGGGGTCGGGGAGTTCGCCGACGCCGTCGGGATCAGCCCGGCCAACGTCGCCGTCCTGAAGAACGGCCGCGCCAAGGCCGTCCGCTTCGCGACGCTCGACGCGATCTGCCGGGTACTCGACTGCCAGCCCGGTGACGTGCTGCGCCACGTCCCCGACGACGTCCCGGATCGCGCCCGCCGCGGCGCGCACGGGGTCACGTCCGACCCGTGACCTCCTCGACGACGCTCTCCCCCGTGCCCGGCCGCGACTCCCACGCCCACGTCTCGTGCGAGCGCACGCGGCCGTCGTCGAGGACCTCGAGACGGGCCTCGCAGCGGCCCGAGCCGGACGTCCCGTCGGCGGAGACGTGCACGTAGCGGAAGCGCAGGACGTCGCCGTCGCGGACACCGGCGAGCCGGCCCAGCCGGACCGCCCCACCGGAGTACTCGGCCCGGACCAGCCCGTCGGACTCGTGGTGGTCGAAGACGGTGGCCTGCCCGACCTCCCCGTCGCCGGAGTTGCTGACGCCGGCGAACCGGCGGCCGTCCAGGCTGGGTGCGCTGCTCACCCGGGCACCCTGTCACGGAGGATGAGGACCGTGGAGTTCCCCGAGACGCGCCGCACGCCGCTGGTCCGGACGTGCTCGGACACCGGCGAGGGCCCGTGGAACGAGCTGCTCGGGATCCTGCGGGCGACCGGCACCTCGTTCGACGTCGTCCTGGAGGACCTGTTCACCGGCTGGCCGGTGGAGCGGGTCGTCACCTCCGCGCTGGAGGACGGGCTGGCCGCGCGGCACCCGCTGCTGCTCGTCGCGGACGAGCGGGCGCTGGCCGACCACGACTTCCCCCTGGTCGTCGCCGACCTGCGGGGCGAGCCGGGCCGGACCTTCCGGATCGCCGCCGCCGTGCTCTCCGGCTTCCCGTCGCCGCGCGCCGGGTTCGCCGACCACGCCGACCACGCCGAGCTGCAGCCCGACCGCACGTTCCGCGGGTTCTGCTGACGATCGCCACCGTCGGTCCGGTGCGCTCCACGGTCCGGCCGGTCCTGCGCCACGACGACCCCGGCGCGGCGGCCCGCTCCCTCGTCGACGCCGCCGGGTTCACCTCGGCGGTCGTGGTGCGCGGCGACGTCGGGTACGCCGAGCTCACCCGCGACGGCGGGACGGTCCTGCTCGGCGGGACCAGGCACGACGACGGCGTCCACGCCGGTCCGCACGCCGGCGCCGTGTACGTGGCCTGCCGCTCCGACGACGAGGGCGACCTCTGGACGTCCGGGACCCACCCCGGCGGCGGCTGACCCCGCGTTCCGCGGAACGCCGCGGGGACCTCAGACGCCGGTGGCCCCGTCGATCCGCTCGCGGACCAGGTCCGCGTGCCCGGTGTGGCGGGCGTACTCGGCGATGACGTGGGTCAGGACCCAGGTCACCGACACCGCGTTCCCGTCGAGCGTCCCGGTGCCCTCCGGACCGGCGGCCGCCACGACCCGGCGGGCGTGGGCGACCTCCTCCTCCCAGACCGCGCGGGCCCCGGCGATGCCGGCGTCGCCGGGCTCGAACCCGCCGTCGTGGCCGGTCCCGGACTCGCGCGGGTACAGCGGGGGCACGTCCTCACCGGCCAGGACCCGGCGGAACCAGTTGCGCTCGACCGCGGCCAGGTGCTGGACCAGGCCCAGCAGCGTCAGCGACGACGGCGGCACCGACGCCGTCCGCAGCTGCTCGTCGGTCAGCCCCTCGCACTTCCCGAGGAGGGTCGCGCGGTAGAAGTCGAGCCAGGCGGAGAGCGTGGTGAGGGCGTCGGCCCGCAGCGGGGGGAAGGCGCGGTCGGTCATGCCGGGGATCGTGTCAGCGGGGTCCGACACCGGGCCGCTTCCCCGGCGCGGCGCCGGTGCCCCACTCCGCCGTGGCCGACACCGCGCCGACCGCGGTGCGCAGCAGCGCTGAGATCGCCGTCGCGCCCGGGACGCCGTCGGAGCGGCGACGCCCGGCACCTGTGGCGGTGGGAGCTGGAGCCCGTCGGCTCCGACACGGCCCGCGTGACCTGTGCCTACGACTGGACCGGCCTCGACCCGGACGACGCCTCCCGGCAGCGACGGGCCCGGGCCACGCCCGCCGACCGGCTGCGCGCCCCGCTGGGCCGGCTCGCCGCCGTCGTCGCGACAATGTGATCCGCGACACACGTTCCGGACGAGCGATCAGGGAAAGGTGCTGCCCTGGAGGCATGGATGCCGATCAGGTGATCACCGTTCTGGCCGGGTTCTCCGGCACCCGGATCGTGGAGGGCAACGGGGACGCGTTCGCGATCCACGACCCGGACCACGACTACGAGCAGCGCCCCCGGCAGGGCTGGGCGACCGTGGTGCGGTCCGACGTCAACGACACCGCGTCCGACCTCGACCGGCCGGGAGCGTTCCGGCTCAACATCGGGCTACCCGCGGCCCGGTTCCGTGCGCTGTTCCCGGTCGACCCCGGCATCGACCCGCGGACCCGCGACGTGCTGTTCCCGCACCCCGTGTACGCCGCCCGGCGCTGGGTGGCGGTGGTGGAGCCGGACACGACCTGGCCGCGGGTGCGGGAGCTGCTCGACGAGGCGCACGACGCCGTGGTGCGCAGGCACGCGGCGCGACGCAGGCCGTGACCGGCGCGGCGGGCCGGGCTACCGTGCCGCGGTGGCTGTCGCGATCACGCCGTACACACCCGCCCATCGCCGACCGGTCCTGGCCCTGTCCGTCCGGGCGTGGGAACCGGTCTTCCCCCTGATCCGGGCGGCCGTGCCCGGCTTCGTGTACGAGTCCTTCTACCCCCGGGGGTGGCGGGAGCGGCAGACCGAGGATCTCGGCGCGGTGCTCGACGGCGAGCCGGAGAACGTCGACGTGGCGATCGTCGACGGGGCCGTGGCCGGGTGGGTCTGCACCCGGCTGCACCCCGTCGACGACATGGGCGAGGTCTACGTCCTGGCCGTCGACCCGGACCACCAGCGGCGCGGCGTCGGGACCGCCCTCACCGACCGGGCGTGCGAGCGCGTGCGGGCCGCGGGCCTGCGGATGGTCATGGCCGAGACCGGTGGCGACCCGGGCCACGCGCCGGCGCGGGCCGCGTACGAGGCGTACGGGTTCGAGCGCTGGCCGGTCGCCCGGTACTTCCGCGACCTGCGTGGACAGGACCGGGCCCCGACGACGGCCCGCCGCCGTCACGGCGCCCCGGTGCCCCCGGGGTCGGAGGCGGCCGTGGAGGCCACGACGCCGTCGCACCCGTAGTAGGGGGCGTCGGCGGTGACGGCGTAGACCTCCCACGGCTCGTCGCCGGGGCCGCGCACCCAGACCTTGTCCTGGCGGGCGTAGCAGCAGGTCGTGTCGTCCTCCACCTGCGTGGCGAGCCCCAGCCCGGACAGGCGCTCGGTGGCCTCCCGCACCGCGGCGGTCTCCTCCACCTCGACGCCCAGGTGGTCGAGCACCGTGGCCCCCGCCTCGCCCTCGATCAGCACCAGCTTGAGCGGCGGCTCGGCCACCGCGAAGTTGGCGTAGCCGGGCCGGATCTTGGCCGGCTCGACGCCGAACAGCGACCGGTAGAACGCGATCGAACCCTCCAGGTCGGACACCCGCAGGGCGAGCTGCACTCGTGACATGACTCCTCCTTGATTCGACGACGGTCGAAACAGAGGTGGTGCCGTGTTTTGATGCTTGTCAAGATAGAGGCATGTCGAAGCAAGCTCCCGCGGTGCCGTTCGCCGGCAGCGGCGTCGAGTGCTGTTCCCCGCTGGTCACCGAGCCGCTGTCCGGCGACCAGGCCGGTGACCTGGCCCGGGTGTTCAAGGCACTGGGTGACCCGGTGCGGCTGCGGCTGCTGTCGCTGATCGCCTCGCACGCGGGGGGCGAGACCTGCGTGTGCGACCTGACCGACGTGTTCGACCTGTCCGGACCCACCATCTCCCACCACCTCAAGGTGCTGCGCGAGGCCGGCCTGATCGCCGGGGAGCGACGCGGGACCTGGGTCTACTACCGGGTGCTGCCCGACGTCCTCGGCCGTCTCGCCGACGTCCTCGGCCCGGCCGGCGCCGGCCGGCGGGCCGCGGGGACGGGCCGGTGAGCACCGGGAGCACGACCGCGGCCGGACCGGTCGTCGCCCGCCTGTCCACCCTCGACCGGCTCCTGCCGGTCTGGATCCTCGCCGCCATGGCCACCGGGCTCCTGCTCGGCCGCCTGGTCCCCGGCCTCGCCCCCGCGCTCGACGCACTCGCCGTCGACGGCGTCTCGCTGCCGATCGCGCTCGGCCTGCTGATCATGATGTACCCGGTCCTGGCCAAGGTCCGCTACGACCGCCTCGACACCGTCACCGGCGACCGCAGGCTGCTGGTCAGCTCGCTGGCGCTGAACTGGGTCCTCGGCCCCGCGCTGATGTTCGCGCTGGCCTGGCTGATGCTGCCCGACCTGCCCGAGTACCGCACCGGGCTGATCATCGTGGGGCTCGCCCGCTGCATCGCCATGGTCGTCATCTGGAACGACCTGGCCTGCGGCGACCGCGAGGCCGCCGCCGTCCTCGTCGCGCTGAACTCGGTGTTCCAGGTCGTCGCGTTCGGCGCGCTCGGCTGGTTCTACCTCGTCGCGCTCCCCGGGTGGCTCGGGCTGCCGGTGACCGACGTGGCGTTCTCCACCTGGGACGTCGCGAAGTCCGTGCTGGTGTTCCTCGGTGTCCCGCTGCTCGCCGGGTACCTCACCCGCCGCGTCGGGGAGCGCACCCGGGGCCGCGACTGGTACGAGCGGACGCTGATCCCGCGGATCGGGCCGTTCGCGCTCCACGGGCTGCTGTTCACCATCGTGCTGCTGTTCGCCCTGCAGGGCGAGGCGATCACCGGACGGCCGCTGGACGTCGCCCGGATCGCGCTGCCGCTGCTGGCCTACTTCGCCCTGATGTGGGCCGGGTCCTACGCGCTCGGCCGCGCCGTCGGCCTGGGGTACGCGCGCACCACCACGCTCGCGTTCACCGCCGCGGGCAACAACTTCGAGCTCGCCATCGCCGTCGCCGTGGGGACCTTCGGGGTCACCTCCGGCCAGGCCCTCGCCGGGGTCGTCGGCCCCCTGATCGAGGTCCCCGTCCTCGTCGGCCTCGTCCACGTCTCGCTGTGGCTGCGACGCCGCCTCGTCACCCGAACCGGAGCCCCCTCATGACCGCCGTGCCCACGGTGCTGTTCGTCTGCGTCCACAACGCCGGACGCAGCCAGATGGCCGCCGCCCTGCTCGCCCACCAGGCCGCCGGCGCCGTCGCGGTCCGCTCCGCGGGGTCCGCACCGGCCGACACGGTCAACCCCGCCGTGCGCGCGGCCATGGCCGAGATCGGCATCGACCTGGCCGACGCCGCCCCGACGGCGCTCACCACCGACGCCGTCGAGCACTCCGACGTCGTGGTCACCATGGGGTGCGGCGACGCCTGCCCCGTGTTCCCGGGGAAGCGCTACCTCGACTGGCAGCTCGACGACCCCGCCGGGCGCGACCTGGCCGCCGTCCGCCCGATCCGCGACGAGATCGCGCGGCGGACGCTCGCCCTGCTGACCGAGCTCACGGCGCCGGACGGGGCGGCCGCCGGTCCGGCCTGAAGGGCCGGAGGACCGAGGTCGAGCAGGAGGTCGTCGTCCGGCACGGCGGGCAGGGGACGTGCTCACGGTCGTCGCGGACCGGTGTGGCGCTGCGGCGGAAGCGGGGGGATTCGAACCCCCGGTCCTTTCGGACGCCCGCTTTCAAGGCGGGTGCATTCGGCCGCTCTGCCACGCTTCCGCACGGGAGGGTAACGGGACCGCTCAGCGCTCCGCGCGGTAGTAGGTGACCGGCCCCATCCTGGTCGTCCCGTGCCCGACCACCGCCGCGCCGGTGAACCCCGCGGCCGCGAGCAGCTCCGGCACCGGCTGCTGCCCGTGCCCGTGACCGCGCCCGTGACCGTGACCGTGACCATGACCGTGACCGTGACCGTGACCACCGTGCCGGGAGCGGCGGTGGGCCGGGTCGAGGCGGGCCAGCAGCGACAGCACCCTGTTCACGGTGTGCATCCGTCCGCCGGTGCGCGGGTCGTCGTCGAGGTCGACCAGGTGCAGGCTTCCGCCCGGCGCCAGGACGCGGTGCACCTCCCGCAGCGCCGCGACCCGGGTGTCGGCGGCGATGTGGTGCAGCATCAGCGAGGAGAGGACCCGGTCGACGCTGCCGTCGTCGAGGGGCAGGTCCTCGGCCACACCGACCTGCAGCTCCAGCTCGACGCCGGCCTCGGCGGCCTTGCGGCGGGCCATGGCGACCGCGTCGGGGTCGGGGTCGACGCCGCGCACGGTGGCCGTCGGAACGGCCTCCTTGGCGCGCAGCAGGACGTTCCCGGTCCCGCAGCCGATCTCCAGCACGCGGTCCCGCGGGCCGATGCCGGCCTGGGCCAGCAGCCGCCAGTACATCGGGACGGCGCCGCTGAGCCGGGCCACAGTGTCGTAGCCGGGCAGCAGCCGCGAGCTGACGAGCGCCGGCGTGTGGGCGTGCGTGGTCATCGGTCCCCCTCGGACGAATTTCGCGTTCTCCAGCGACTCTCCCTGGCCCTCGAACAGCAGACAAGGCACTATCCGTGGCCGTGATGGGACGAAGTTCGGACATCCCCCTGATCGGCTTCGCGCACACGCCGGTACCGATCGCGGCGTACCGCGTCGACGGGCCGGTGCAGCTCCCACGGGTGCAGGGGCCGCACGCGCACGACTTCCTCACCCTCGTGCACGTCGTGCGCGGCACCTGCGCCTACCAGGTCGACGGGCGGATCTGGCGGCTCGCCGAGGGCGATGCGTTCGTCATCGCGCCCGGAGCCGTGGTCGACCACGCCGCGGAGACCTCGACGCCCCCGGGCGAGCTGTGGTCGGTCGTCTTCCCCGCGGAGGCGGTCGCGCCCGCGTCCTGGCGGGACCATCCGCTGCTCGCGCCGTTCGTCGGGCGCCACCGCGGTGGCGGGCAGCGGATCGGGGTCCCACCGGCGGAGCGGGCGACCTGGCGTGCCCGCCTCGCCGACCTCGACGACGAGCTGACCCGCCGCCGCGACGGTCACGCCGAGGCCGCCCGCGCCCACCTCACCCTGCTGCTGGTGGCGCTCGGCCGGCTCGTCGACGACGTGCCCGCCGAGTCCGGCGACCCGCTGCTCGCGGCGGTGTTCGCCGTCGTCGAGGAGCGGTTCGCCGGGCAGCTGTCGCTGCGCGACGTCGCCGCGGCCGTCGGTCTCACCCCCGGGCACCTGACGACCGTCGTCCGGCGCGGGACCGGGCGGACCGTCCAGCAGTGGATCACCGAGCGCCGGATGCGGGAGGCGCGGCGGCTGCTCGCGTCCACCGACCTGCCGGTCGCCGAGGTGGGTGCGCGGATCGGCTACGCCGATCCCGGCTACTTCGCCCGCCGCTTCCGGGCCGCGCACGGCGTCACCGCCGCGACGTGGCGGGCCGGCCCGGGAACCCCCTGACGGGTGGCGCGGGACGTCCGCGCCGATGCGGTCCGGCGCGGTGTGGTGGGATTCCCCCGGTCTCATCTCGGGAGGACGACGTGCGGTTCGACGAGAACGCCCGGCTCGACACGTCCGGTGTGGACGACCTGCGCGGATCCGGCGGTGGCCGGGGCGGCGGGGTCGGCGGCCGGGTGGCGGGCGCGGGCGGCGGCCTGGGCATCGTCGGCGTGATCCTCTACCTGCTGCTGTCGAACTTCGCGGGCGTCGACGTGTCCGGGATGGGCGCGGGCGGCGGCTACCCGGGGCTCGACCAGGTGGGCTCGGGCCGGACCGCGAACAACTCGTCGCTGCAGCAGAACTGCGCCACCGGCGAATCGGCGAACACCTCGACCGACTGCCGCGTCGTCGCCGTCGTCAACTCCCTCGACGACTTCTGGGCCACCCAGTTCTCCTCGGGCTTCGAACGGCCACGGACCAACTTCTTCTCCGGCGGGGTGAGCACCGACGGGTGCGGCTCGGCGTCGTCGGACAGCGGACCGTTCTACTGCCCGGCCGACTCCGAGATCTACATCGACCTCACCTTCTTCCAGGAGCTGCAGACCCGCTTCGGCGCGCAGGGCGGACCGTTCTCGCAGGCCTACGTGATGGCCCACGAGTACGGCCACCACATCCAGAACCTGCTCGGCACCAACCGCAAGGCCGGCAACGACACCGGCCTCACCTCCGGCTCGGTGCGCCTGGAACTGCAGGCCGACTGCTACGCGGGCGTCTGGACGAACCACGCGACGACGACGCCCGGCCCGTCGGGGCGGCCGCTGATCAGCGAGCTGAACCGGTCCGACATCGACGCCGCCCTCGACACCGCGTCCCGGATCGGCGACGACTACATCCAGTCCAACCTGGGTGGCGGCCGGGTCGACGAGTCGCAGTTCTCGCACGGCAGCTCCGCGCAGCGCGAGAAGTGGTTCACGACCGGTCTGCGGAGCGGCGACCCCGACTCCTGCGACACCTTCGCCGCGCGCAGCCTCGACTAGGGCCGCAGCCGCCCGAGCTGGTGGTCCAGCACCGCAACGGCCGCCACACCGTCGGTGTCACCGAGCAGCACCGACTCCGCGAGACCTCCGGCCAGCGCGAGCAGCACGGTCGCCTCCCGGCCCGGGTCGAGCCCGGCCAGCTCACCGGCGTCGCGGGCCGCGGCGAGCCGCTCGGCGACGGCCCCGTGGATCAGGCGGTCGCCGGACCGGTAGGTCTCACGCAGCCGCTCGTCGCCGAGCGCCCGGATGAGGAAGGCGGAGCCGACGCGGGCGTCGGTGCGGGCGTCGTCGTCGAGCGGGAGCAGCGCGGTCAGCAGGGCGCGGACCTCCCCCAGCGGCGACGACGGCGCGGCCGCGGCCATCCGGGCCCGCACCCGTCCGTCCACCCGCAGCTGCAGCTGCTGCGCGGCGAAGTCCAGCAGCTCGTCGCGCGAGGCGAAGTAGTGCTGGACCCGGCCCTTCGAGACCCCCGCCTCCTGCGCGACCCGGGCCAGGCTGACCGCCTCCAGCCCCTCGGCCGCGGCGACCCGCCACAGCGCCGCCGCGATCTCCCCACGGCGCTGCCCGTGGTCGACCACCCTCGGCATCCCCACCTCGTTCCGGTCCGATCGGCTTGCGAAAAGCTCCGTCCGCTTTTACAGTCCGATCGTATCGCGAAACGGGGGGACGATGCACACCGGACACTTCACCGACACCGCGGCCCGGGACCACTTCCGCGCGCTGTACGACGACGCGGTCGCCCGTCTGGGTCCGACGAGCGGCCGCGACATCACCACCACGCACGGCGTCGTCCGCGTCCTGACCTGCGACGGACCACCCGGGATCCCGTTCGTCCTGGTGCCCGGGGCGGGCTCGCCGGGGGTGAGCTGGGCACCGAACGTGCCCGCGCTGCGCGGCCGCGCGACCGTGCACCTCGTCGACCCGCTCGGCGGTCCCGGGGCGAGCACCCAGGACGTGCCGCTCCGGTCGGTCGGCGACCAGGTCCGCTGGCTGCGCGGGGTGCTCGACGCACTCGGCCCGTGCCACCTCGTCGGGACCTCGATGGGTGGGCGCCTGGCGTTCGAGGTCGCCCGCCGCTCCCCGGCCGGGATCCGGACGCTCACCCTGCTCGACCCGGCTCTCACCTTCACCCGCATCCCGGCCGGCACGGTGGCGGCCTCGCTCGGTGCCCTGCCGGGTGCCCCGACGTGGCTGCGCCGCCGGTTCGTCGCCCGGCTGGGTGGCGGCGCCGACGTCGCCGACGACCCGGTCGCCCGGCTGATCGAGGCGGGCCTGTCCGGCTACGCCTCCGCGGTCCCGCTGCCACCGCTGCCCACCGCCCGGGACGTGGCCGCGGTCGGCGTCCGCAGCCTGGTGCTGCTCGGCGGGCGCAGCACGATGCTCGACGCCGGCCGGGCCCGTGCGCGGGCCGCGCTGTTGCCGCGCGGCACCGTCGAGGTGTGGCCGGACGCCACGCACGCGCTGCCCGGCGAGTTCCCGGAGCGCGTCGCCGAGCGGCTGTCGTCGCTGGTGGCCGCGTCGTGAGGCGCCGGGAGCTCGTGACCACCGTCCTCGGCGACGTCGTGGCGCCGCTGGTGCTGTTCTACGGCCTGCGGGCGGTCGGCGTCGCGGCCGGGCCGGCGCTGCTCGCCGGAGCCGCGGTCCCGGCGGCACGGGCGTCGTGGGGACTCCTGCGGCACCGCCGCGTCGAGTGGTTCGCGGTGCTCGTGCTCGTCCTCTGCGTGGCGAGCGCGGCGACCGCGCTGCTCGGCGGCGGCGACCGCGTCCTGCTCGCCCGCGAGGCCCTGGTCA
Organism: Pseudonocardia tropica; assembly: GCF_040105315.1. Classification (NCBI taxonomy): domain Bacteria; kingdom Bacillati; phylum Actinomycetota; class Actinomycetes; order Pseudonocardiales; family Pseudonocardiaceae; genus Pseudonocardia; species Pseudonocardia tropica. Next base: position 381,239 of record NZ_JBEDNP010000001.1, on the reverse strand, counting down.
CCGCGGCCCTGGGCGTGGTGCTGCTCGCGAGTGTGCCCTCGGCCCGGCCGGTGCTGTTCACGATCGGCCGTCTCACGCTCACCGAGGCCGGTCACAGCCCCGACGACTGGGACCACCGCTGGGCCTCCTCCGCCCGGTTCCGCGGGATCTGGCGGTGGCTGACGGCGGGCTGGGCGGCGGGCCTGTTCCTCGACGCCGCACTCCGGGTGCTGATCGCGTACACGTTGCCGGTCGACGTGGTGCCCGCGGTGCACGCCGTGCAGTGGTTCGCCGTGCTGGCGGTGCTGCTCGTCGGCGGGCAGGTGTGGCTGCGGCTGCCCCGCCACCGCGAGCTGATCTTCAGCTGACCGGCGGGGCGGCGGCCAGGAAACCCGCGAGGTCGTGGGTGTAGCCCGCGACGTGCAGCTCCCACCCGGGCCGCACGAACGCCTCCCGGGTGAGCAGCACCCGGTACTCGGTGACCCGGGCGTCGCCGTGGGCGATCGTCGCGGTGCCGTCGTCGCGGTACCCGAGCCGGGCCGAGATCGCCGCGGACGCCGCGTTGCCCTCGACGTACTCCGAGCGCGCCGCGCGCGCACCGAGGTGGTCGAAGGCGAAGGCCAGCACCGCGGCCCGCATCTCGGTGCCGTAGCCGCGCCCCTGCGCCCGCCGGACCAGGTACGAGCCGGTCGCGACCTCGCGGCGCGCGCCGAACCGGTCCCCGACGACGTCCTGCAGGCCGACCACCCGGCCCTCGGCGCGCACGACGAACTGCAGCGTCCACCGGTCCGGTGACGCCGTCGCGCGGTTCGACCAGACGTACTGCGCGATGCCGCGGCCCAGGTACCGCGGGTCGGCCCGGGTCCACGGGACGCGGAACGGCATCTCCGACGACGGGTGGATCCCGCTCTCGTGCACGGCCGCGACCAGCTCCCGGATCGACGGGTCGTCCTCGACGCGCAGCTCCAGGCGCGGGGTCCGCAGGGTCAGCCCGGCCATCGGCCACGGGTCGGGGACGGGGTCGATCGGCGCGGGGAGCACGTCCATCGGACGACCGTGCCGGATCGCCGACGCGCGCGCCACGGAATACGGTCGGGCCCATGTGGGCGATCACCCTGACCGAGTACGGCGGACCCGAGCAGATGGTGTGGGCGGAGGTCCCCGACCCCGAGCCCGGACCGGGTGAGGTCGTGCTCGACGTCGTCTCCTCGGCCGTCAACCGGGCCGACCTCCTGCAGGTCCAGGGGAACTACCCGGTCCCGCCCGGCGCGTCGGAGATCCTCGGCCTGGAGTGCGCGGGCCGGATCGCCGCGCTCGGTGACGGCGTGACCGGCTGGTCGGTCGGCGACGAGGTGTGCGCCCTGCTCGCCGGCGGCGGCTACGCGACGAAGGTCGCCGTCCCGGCCCCGCAGCTGCTCCCCGTCCCCGAGGGCGTCTCCCTGACCGACGCCGGCGGGCTGCCCGAGGTCGCCTGCACCGTCTGGTCGAACGTGTTCCTGGAAGGCCGGCTCGCCGAGGGCGAGACGTTCCTGGTCCAGGGCGGCTCGTCGGGCATCGGAACGCACGCGATCCAGGTCGCCAAGGCCTTCGGCGCGCGCGTCGCCGCCACCGCGGGCCACGCCGACCGGATGCGGTTCTGCCGCGACCTGGGCGCCGACATCGTCATCGACTACCACGACGACGTCGCCGCGGAGCTGAAGAAGGCCACCGACGGCCACGGCGCCGACGTCATCCTCGACAACATGGGCGCCAAGGGCCTGGCGAACAACCTGTCCGCGCTGGCCCGCGACGGTCGACTGATGATCATCGGCATGCAGGGCGGGGTGAAGGCCGAGCTCAACATCGGCGCGCTGCTGGCCAAGCGCGGCCACGTCTCGGCGATGGGGCTGCGCGGACGCCCGGTCGACGGCCCGCACTCGAAGGCCGAGATCGTCGACGGGGTCCGGCAGAACGTGTGGCCGCTGTTCGCCGACGGCCGGGTGAAGCCGGTGATCTTCGAGCGGTTCGCGCTGTCCGACGCCGCCGACGCGCACCGCAGGCTCGACGCCGGCGGTGTGACCGGCAAGCTCCTCCTCGTGAACTCCTGAGCGGGCGGGTCCAGAATGGCGGACATGAGCGACGAGCAGGAGACCCCCGGGGACCGGGTCGTGGTGGTCGGCGCCGACGGGCGTCCGGTGGGCACGGCATCGGTCCCGCAGGACGACGACGCGCAGAGCCCCGCGTCGATGGTGGAGCAGCCCGCGAAGGTCATGCGGATCGGCACCATGATCAAGCAGCTGCTCGAGGAGGTGAAGGCCGCGCCGCTGGACGAGGCGTCCCGCGAGCGGCTCAAGGAGATCCACGAGAACTCCGTCAAGGAGCTCGAGGAGGGCCTCGCGCCGGAGCTGCGCGAGGAGCTGCAGCGGCTCAGTCTGCCGTTCACCGCGGACAAGATCCCGTCGGAGGGTGAGCTGCGGATCGCCCAGGCCCAGCTGGTCGGCTGGCTGGAGGGCCTGTTCCACGGCATCCAGACCGCGCTGTTCGCCCAGCAGATGGCCGCCCGCGCCCAGCTGGAGCAGATGCGCCGCGGGCTGCCGCCCGGCGTGGGCGGCGCTCCCGAGCAGGGCGTGCCGGAGGGCCTGGGCCGGGGCACCGGGCAGTACCTCTGAGGTCCGGCGCCGCGCGTCGCCGACCTGCGGTTTCCCACGCGCCCGGCAGGGGGCTCCCCTGCCGGGCCGCGCCGGGGGCCGTGAGTACCCTCGTCGGGTGGCCGTGACCGTGACCGACGAGACGGGTGACATCGTCGACCCGTCCGAGGTGTCGAGCCCGCGCAGCTGGCGGCGGGCCTTCGCGGACCTCGCCCAGGGCTGGCGGCAACGGCCGCTGTGGGGCTACCTCGGCTGGCAGGACATCAAGCAGCGCTACCGCCGCTCCGTCCTGGGACCGCTGTGGATCTCGATCAGCATGGGCGTCATCGCCCTCGGCCTGGGGATCCTCTACTCGGCGCTGTTCCAGATCTCGCTGGCGACGTTCCTGCCGCACGTCGCCGTCGGGCTGCTGATCTGGAACTTCGTGTCCGGCTGCATCCTCGAGGGCAGCGAGGTCTTCATCGCCAACGAGGGCCTGATCAAGTTCCTGCCCGCCCCGCTGAGCCTGCACATCTACCGGCTCGTGTGGCGGCAGACGCTGTTCTTCCTGCACAACCTGGTCGTCTGGGTCGTGCTGATGATCGTGTTCCCGCACCCGCTGGGGCTGTCGACGCTGCTGGCGATCCCGGCGTTCGTGCTGCTGGCGATCAACGGCGCCTGGGTCGCGATCTTCGCCGGGATCCTCGCGACCCGGTTCCGGGACATCCCCCCGATCATCGCCAGCGTCACGCAGCTGGTCTTCTACCTGACCCCGATCGTCTGGTCGGTCGACATCCTGAGCGACAACCCGGCCGCGCGCGAGCGCGCCCAGCTGGTCGAGCTGAACCCGGTCTTCCACTTCGTCGAGATCGTGCGCCAGCCGCTGCTCGGCCAGGAGATCGTCGGCCGGTACTGGCTGGTCACGGGCGTGATCACGATCGTCGGCTGGGCCGCGGCCCTGATCTGCCTGCGCAACTACCGCTCCCGCGTCGCGTACTGGGTGTGAACCTCTGTGACTGAACCTCGCATCCGGATCGACCGCGCCGCCGTCGACTTCCCGATCTTCGACGCCAAGACGCGGTCGCTGAAGAAGGCCGTCCTCGGCAAGGCGGGCGGCCGGATCGGCACCGACGCCAAGGTGCCGATCATCGAGGCGCTGCGCGACATCACCGTCAGTCTGGACAAGGGCGCCCGCGTCGCGCTCGTCGGGCACAACGGCGCCGGCAAGTCCACGCTGCTGCGGCTGATGGCCGGCATCTACGAGCCCACCCGCGGCCGCTCGCTGGTCCGCGGCAAGGTCGCGCCCGTGTTCGACCTCGCCGTCGGGATGGACCCGGAGATCTCCGGCTACGAGAACATCCTGATCCGCGGCCTGTTCCTGGGCATGACGCGCAAGCAGATGGAGGCGCGGATCGACGACATCGCCGCCTTCACCGAGCTGGGCGACTACCTGGAGATGCCGCTGCGGGCGTACTCGACGGGTATGCGGGTACGGCTCGCGCTCGGCGTCGTCACCTCGATCGACCCCGAGATCCTGCTGCTCGACGAGGGCATCGGCGCCGTCGACGCGGAGTTCCTGAACAAGGCCCGCGACCGGCTCCACGAGCTCGTCGACCGCTCCGGGATCCTGGTCTTCGCCTCGCACTCCGACGAGTTCCTCGCCGACCTGTGCGACACCGCGCTGTGGATGGAGCACGGGACGATCAAGGAGTACGGCCCGCTGCACGAGGTCCTCGACCACTACAAGGGGCGGACCCCGTCGTGACCGGACCGCTCCCGCCCGGCTCGGTCGTCGGCGTCATCGTCACGCGGCACCGGGCCGAGCTGCTCGTCGACTCGCTCGCCGCGATGGCGAAGCAGACCCACCCGCTGGCGCACCTGATCGTCGTCGACAACGGGCCGGACCTGCCCGCCCGCGACGCCGTCGAGGCCTGCCCGCTGCCGACGACGTGGCTGCCCTCGTGGTCCAACCTCGGCGGCGCGGGCGGGTTCGCCCTCGGGATGCTGCACGCACTGGCCATGGGCGCAGAGTGGATCTTCCTGGCCGACGACGACGGCCACGCCGCCGACGAGTCCACCCTCGCCACGCTGCTCGACGTCGCCGAGCGGCACGGGCTCGCCGCGGTGTCACCCGTGGTGGCCGACAAGACCGACCCGGGCCGCCTCGCCTTCCCACTGCGCCGCGGCCTCACCTGGCACCGGTCCCGTTCGGCGCTGGGGTCCGACGACCTGCTCCCCGGGATCGCCTCCTTCTTCAACGGCGCCCTGTTCCGGGCCTCCACCCTGGAGGTCATCGGGGTGCCGGACCTGCGCCTGTTCGTCCGCGGCGACGAGGTGGAGATGCACCGCCGGATGGTCCGGTCCGGGCTGCCCTTCGGCACCGCGCTGCAGGCCACCTACCTGCACCCCTACGGCTCCGACGAGTTCAAGCCGATGCTGGGCGGGCGGCTGCACGCCCAGGACCCGGGCGACGAGGTCAAGCGCTACTACACCTACCGCAACCGCGGCTACCTGATGTCCCAGCCCGGGATGCGGAGGATCGGCCTCACGGAGCTGCCGAGGTTCGCCTGGTACTTCCTGGTCACGAAACGCGACCCCCGCGCCTTCCGCGACTGGCTCACCCTCCTGAGACAAGGCCGCCGGGAACAGTTCCACCGCGCCCCCTGAGCATCCACACCCCCTGACCGGCGTCCACACCCGTTGCAACAGGTGTGGACGCCTGTGAACGGGTGTGGATGCGGTGTCCACACCCGGTGGAGTTGTCCACAGGCCGGCGACCCGGGGGCCGTGGGCAGCTGCCGTCGGCCAGGGTTGTCGGTGTGACGCACGAGGTGATCCGGGCCGGTCCCGACGGGCTCGTACGGCGGAGCGTGCTACGTGACCACGGTTCTCCGACGACGAGATCGACCGGCTGCGGCGCACAGGGGTCCTGACCGGTGTGCGGCGCGGGGTCTACCGCCTCGACGGCGGAGACGGTCCGGCGTCGGCGGTCCTCGACCACACCCTGCGGGCCCGCGCGGCCGCGCCGGGGCTGTCGTCGGAGGCGGTGTTCGGCCACGTCACCGCGGCAGTGCTGCTCGGCCTGCCGGTCTGGGCCGTCCCGCTCGATCGGCTGCACGTCGTCCGGTCCCGGCCCACCGGTGCCCGGACCCGCGGTGACCTGGTCGTGCGGAGCGGCACGCTCCTCTCCGACGAGATCGTCGACGGCGGCGGGCTGCGCGTCACCGGTCCCGCCCGCACGCTCGTCGACCTGGCCAGGTCGGTGCCCACCGAGCAGGCGCTGGTCGTCGCGGACGGGGCGCTGCAGGCCGGGGCCGTCGCCGCGCGCACCGGGCGGCCCCGCCCGGACGCGACGACGCCCGGGGAGATCGCGGCGGCGCTGACCCGGGCCACCGGGACGAAGGGGGTGGGAGCGGCACGACGGACACTCGCCCTCGCCGATCCGGCGAGCGAGAGCCCCGGGGAGTCGCGCAGCCGTTTCCGGATGCACGTCGCCGGGGTGCCGGCTCCGGTGACGCAGTGGCCGGTGCCGGGGACCCGCTTCCGGGCCGACTTCGCCTGGCCGGACCTCGGGCTCGTGGGGGAGTTCGACGGGCGGACGAAGTACGGGCGCACCCTGCGGCCCGGTGCAGATGCCACCGAGGCGCTCTGGGAGGAGAAGCGCCGGGAGGACCGCATCCGGCGCACCGGACTCTCCGTCGTCCGCTGGACCTGGCAGGAGATCACAGACCCCGGCCCGCACGGCATGATCACCACCCTCCGCCAGGCGCTCCGGACCTGACGGATCCACACCCCCTGTCCGGCCCGCACACCCGTTGCGACGGGTGTGGACGCCCCACAACGGGTGTGGATGCGGGGGTCAGTTCTTGAAGATGACCCAGCGCAGCATGACGAAGTTGATCGCGGTGGCGGTGCCCTGCGCGACCACCCAGGCCAGCGTCGTGTCCCACTCCATCGGCGGCAGGACGTGGAGGACCAGCGAGTTCACCACGACGTTGACGGCCAACGTGGTCCCGTAGAGGGCCACGAAGCCGGCGAACCTCGCGCGGCCGCCGGTGTTCGCGCCGGTGAAGGTGAAGCGCTTGTTGAGCAGGTACGCCGTCGTCGTACCGAGGACGAAGCTGATGCCCTTCGCGAACGGCACCCACAGGCCCGCGTTCAGGAGCAGGTGGTAGACGCCGAAGTCGACGATCGCGGAGAGCACGCCGATCGCGACGAAGCTGCCCAGCTGGCGGACGAGGCCGAGGCGCGGGGCCGGGGCGTCGGCCGGACCGGTGGCCGGGGGCTCGGCCCGGGTGGGCTCGGTGGCGGTCACCCATCGAGGGTAGCGGCGCGCGCCGCAACGACCGCGTCGACCCACCGGAGCGCAGGTCGTGCCCCTCCGGCCTGCCGATCCGCGCGCGACCGTGGACAACGCAGTGCACTTTGCCGTACAAAGTTGATGACACATCAAACCAGTTGGCAAGTGGGGGAAGCATGCAGGACCGGACGGACACCGGCGTCGACGACCAGCCGCCGCGCTCACCGGCCGACGCGCTCGCGATCATCGAACGCGAGCAGGCCCGGCAGGTCCCGCCGTACTGGATCTTCTATCTGATCTGGGGCGCGGCCTGGGCGGTCATCGGGCTCGCCTGGTTCGCGAACGGGACCGGCGCGGTCACCGCGGCCACCGCGGGCGTCCTCACGGGGCTGGCGATCGCCGGGGGGTCGATCGGCAGCGGTCTGGTCGGCTCCCGGATGGGACGCGGCGTCACCGGGCCGAGCCAGCTCCACGGCGCCCTCTACGGCTGGGTGTGGCCGGTGGCGATGATCGGCGTCGTCGCGCTGGCGGTCGGCCTGGGCCGGCTCGGTGCGCCGGTCGGGTTCGCGATGCCCGCGCTGTTCGTGTTCGTCACCGGCGGCCTGTTCGCGGTCGGGGCCGCGGTCCGGCGCGACATCCCCGACTACGCGCTCGGGCTCGGCCTGCTGGTGCTCGGCGCGGCGCTGCCGTTCGTCCCGGCGCCGTGGCACGCGCTGGCGCTGGCCGTCGTCGGCGGGGGCGCGCTGGTCGCCACCGGGCTGTGGACGCGGGCGCGGGCGGTCCGGTGACCGAGCTCGACCCCGTCATCCACGCCCAGGCCCGGCTGCGGGTCACCGCCACCCTCGCCGCCCTCGACGACGGCGACCGCATGACCTTCCCGCGCCTGCAGGAGCTGCTCGGCATGACCGCGGGCAACCTGTCCACCCACCTGCGCAAGCTGGAGGACGCGGGCTACGTCGCGATCACCAAGACCCACCAGCGGCGCACCCCGGTGACCTTCGTCGAGCTGACGAGAACGGGAAGGCGGGCCTTCGAGGACTACACGGCCGCGCTGCGGGCGCTGCTCGACCCGGCCGCCGACCCGTCGGAGGTGCCGTCGTGACCGCACCGGTGGAGCTGTGCGGGGTGACCCGCCGCTACGGCGACACCGTCGCCCTCGACGACGTCGACCTCGTCCTGGAGCCCGGCAGCCTGACCGGCCTGCTCGGCCCGAACGGCGCGGGCAAGTCGACGCTGGTCAACCTCGTGTCCGGGCTGCGCCGACCGGACACCGGCACGGTGCGGCTGTTCGGCGGGGACCCGCGCGACGCGGCGAACCGGGTCGCGCTGGGCACCACCCCGCAGCAGACCGGGCTGCCGGACACACTGCGCGTCGGGGAGATCGTCCGGTTCGTCGGCGCCCACTTCCCCGACCCGGTCGGGGCCGGTGAGCTGCTGGAGCGCTTCGGCCTCGACGGGCTGGAACGACGCCAGGCGGGCGGGCTGTCCGGCGGCCAGAAGCGCCGCCTCGCGCTCGCGCTCGCGTTCATCGGCCGCCCCCGGCTGGTGCTGCTCGACGAGCCGACGACCGGCCTGGACGTCGAGGGCCGCCGCGCCCTGTGGGACACCGTGCGCGCGTTCCACGCCGGCGGCGGGACGGTCCTGCTGACCACCCACTACCTGGACGAGATCGAGTCGCTGGCCGAGCGCGTCGTCGTCCTGGCGGGCGGGCGGATCCGCGCCGACGGCGACGTCGACGCCGTCCGCGGGGCCGTCCGGGTCGGGCGGGTCTCCTTCCGTGCGGCGACCCTCCCCGACCTGCCCGGCGTCGAGCGGACCGAGCGCGACGGCGACCACGTCACCCTGCACACCGCCGACGCCGACGAGCTGGTCCGCACCCTCGTCCGGCACGACGTGCCCTTCACCGGCCTGTCGGTGTCCCGGGCGTCGCTGGAGGACGCGTTCCTGACCCTGACCGGAGGCCCGTCGTGAGCATCGCCGCAGCGCACGCCCGCTACCTGATCCTGGAGCAGCTGCGGATCCCGGTCGCGGTGCTGTCCACCGCGCTGTTCCCGGCCCTGACCCTGTGCTTCTTCGTGCTGCCGTTCGACTGGGGCGACGACCCGGTCGCGGTGACCCGCTCGGTCGCCCAGCTCGCGCTGTTCGGCGTGCTCAGCGGGTTCCTGTTCACCTTCGGCGTGGGCGTCGCCGACGACCGCGAGAAGCCGTGGGACCCCTACCTGCGCACGCTGCCCGCGCCCGCGTCGGCGCGGGTGGTCGGCCGGCTCGCGGTCGGGGTGCTGTTCGCGCTGCTCGGGATGCTGCCGGTGGTCGTGCTCGGCGCCCTGCTCACACCCGCCTACGTCGAGCCCGCCCGGCTGCCGGGCGCGGTCCTGGCGCTGCTGGTGGCCGGGCTGCCGTTCCTGTTCGGCGGGCTCGCGATCGGCTACTCGCTGCCGACCAAGGCCGCGCTGCCCGTGACCCAGCTGGTCTTCTTCCCGATGGCCTTCGGTGGCGGGCTGCTGCTGCCACCGGAGCTGTTCCCCGGCTGGCTGGCCCGCGCGACCGAGGTGCTGCCCACCCGCGGGGCCCGTGACCTGCTGCTCTGGTCGCTCGGCGGGCCGGTCCCGAGCGGTCTGGCGCTGGGCGCGTTCGCGGCGTGGACGGTCGGGCTGGCGCTGCTGGTGGGCTGGGCGTACCGCCGCGACGAGGGACGCCGCTTCCGATGAGCCCGGCGCTCAGAAGTGGCGGCCGGCGAAGGTGTAGCGGGGCCGCACCGTGACCGAGCCGGCGGCCGTCCGGCCGTAGACGCGGAAGTGCGGGCGGCCGTGGACGGCGCGGCTGGGCATCTTCGAGCGGACCGAGCCGTACTGGGAGACGAGGCCGTCGACGTCGGCGGTGGCGTTCTCCGGGACCAGCAGCCGGGCCGACCCGGCGCCGAGTTCCAGCTCCACCTCGACGACGGGCATGGGCAGCTGCGCGTCGCAGAAGTCCAGCAGGACCGCGCCGAGCGAGGTCTGCACCCGCAGCCGGGCCGGGACCGCCCAGTCACCGCGCCGCTTGACCCCGCCGACCCCGCCGCGCAGCACCGTCGGCGGGCCGACCGGGGTGGCGAGGACGTCGGCGGACAGGTCCAGCGGGTCGCCGGGCAGGTCGGCCAGCACCGGGAGCAGGTCGGCCCCGAACCGGGCGCCGTAGACGACCGACAGCCGCTCCTGCAGCTCGTCGACCGAGATCCGGCCCTCGGCCATCGCGCGGTTGAGCCGCGTCGCGGCGCGCTCGCGGTCGGCGTCGGAGATCCTGATCTCCCGACCCTCTCCGGGTAGCCGCGCACCGGTCACCCCACCAGGGTAAACACCTATCCGACGGGTGCGGCGTCCGGCAGCCGGAACAGCCACACCCCGCCGTCGAACCGGCCGGGGTCGCCGGTGACCCGCCGGGTCCAGGCCAGCGCACGGGCCTCGTCGCCGCCGGCGTACCCGGGGACGAACGCGACCGCGGTGATCCCCAGCTCGCGCAGCTCGCGGTGGGCGGCGGCGGTGTAGTCGTCGCCGGGGTCGTTCTTGCCGTCGGCGACCCACTGCGCCCCGATCTGGTAGCGGTTCCAGCGGGACTGGATCGCGACGTCGTCCTGCGGGTCGGAGGCGATGAAGTAGCCGCCGCGGATGCGGAACGCGGGGCCGGAGGCGGCCTGCCAGCGCAGGCCCTGCGCGCCGTCGTCCCAGGCCGCGGTGATCCGCGGGTAGATCTCGACGACGTCGGCCGGGCCCAGCGGCGCCGCCCCGGCCGCGAAGAAGGCGGGCACCGGCGCGGGCAGGACCTCCTGGGCGTCGGCGGGCAGCCAGGACACCACCGCCAGCGCGGTCAGGGCGACGGCACCGACCGCCGTCGCCGGGGTGTCGAGCGGCATCCGGTCCACCCACAGCGCGACGACGACGGCGACGCACAGCGCCGTCACCACCTGGATGCGGACCGGCTCGACCTCCGACAGCAGCGGCACCTCGGCGAATCCGAGCCAGGGCAGCGGGATCTCCGTGTAGTCGCCCAGCAGCACCACGCTCGTGCCGAGCGAGGCGACCCAGGACAGGAACCCCACCGCGGCGACGACCCGCAGCGTCGTCGACCGGACGACCAGCACCGCGACGACGACCAGGGCCAGCACGGCGAGACCGACGTAGCCGCCCTGCTCGCCGATGTGGCCGCCGAGCTCGGTGTCGACGCCGTCGGGCGTCGTCCGGACGGCGGTGAGCCGGGTCGGGACGAGCAGGTTCGCCAGGTCGGCGCCGGTGGCGTGCACGTTGCGGATCGCGCCGCGCGGGCGGTTCGGCCCGGCCAGCACCAGATACAGCGGGTACGCGCCGAGCACCACGAACACCCCGACGCAGGCCGACCCGGCCCGGACCAGCCCCGGCAGCTGCGCGCGGACCCGGCGCGGGAACCGCAGTGCGAGCACCACCGCGGTGACGACCAGGAAGATCACGCCGATGGCGAGGGTCTGGGTGTAGAGGACGAGCTGCCCGACCAGGGCGAGCCCGGCCGGCGCACCGACCCGCCACGGCCGGCGCAGCGGCCCGCGCGCGAACAGGTGGTGGGCGAGCAGCAGGAGCAGCGGCGGCAGCACCGACCACGTGAGGTTGAGGTGCCCGGCGATCGCGTGCGCGAGGTGGAACGGGGAGAAGGCGTACAGCGCACCGGCGATCCCGCGGGCGGTCCAGCCGCGGCCGGTCCGGCCCACGTACGGGCCGAGCGCGGCGACCAGCACCAGCCCGGAGACGACCGGACCGAGGACCAGGCCGACGTTGAACGCGGTCACCGAGCCCGCGACCAGGGTCACCGGGGTCAGCGCCAGCGCCAGCAGCGGCACCGCGGTGTTCCACAGCGCGTTCAGCCCGTACGGCCAGTGCATCCAGTCGGTGACCAGCGGGTTCTGTCCGTGCGTCACGGCGAACGGGAACCAGTGGATCCACCAGGCGAACATGTCGGCGTCGGCGGTGACGTGCCCGATCAGCAGGCCGCCCGGGTTGGCGAGCACCCTGCGCTGCAGCCACAGCGAGACCAGCAGGTACCCGACCCCGAGCAGCACGTACAGCCCCGCGGTCGCGCCCCGGCGCCGCGCCGGTGGCAGCGGGAGGCGGACCTGCCGCTCGTCGAGCACCCGCCCAGGGTCGCACCCGCCGTCGCCGGTACCCCTCGCTACCCTGGCGACGATGACGGACACGACCGTTCCCAGCAGCACCAGGACCGACGCCCCCGCGCGACGGACCGCCTCCCTGCACGGCTGGGGACGGACCGCACCGACGATCGCCCAGCTCGTCACCCCGCGCGACGCCGAGGACGTGGCCGAGGCCGTCCGCACGGCGGGCGAGCGCGGTGTGATCGCCCGCGGGCTCGGCCGCTCCTACGGCGACCCGGCGCAGAACGCGGGCGGTGTCGTCCTCGACATGCCGGGCCTGAGCCGGATCCACGCCATCGACCCGGACACCGGCGTCGCGGACGTGGACGCGGGCGTCAGCCTGGACCAGCTCATGCGCGCCGCGCTGCCGCTCGGGCTGTGGGTCCCGGTGCTGCCGGGCACCCGCCAGGTCACGATCGGCGGGGCGATCGGCGCCGACGTGCACGGCAAGAACCACCACACCAAGGGCAGCTTCGGCAACCACGTCGAGTGGCTGCAGCTGGTGACCGCGGACGGCTCGGTCCGCGAGCTGACCCCGTCCGGGCCGGACTCGGAGCTGTTCTGGGCGACCGTCGGCGGGATGGGCCTGACCGGCGTCATCGTGCGGGCGAAGGTGCGGCTGCACCGGACCGAGTCGGCGTACTTCGTGGTCGACACCGACCGCACCGACGACCTCGACGGCCTGCTGGAGCTGCTCACCGACGGCTCCGACGACACCTACGGCTACTCGGCCGCCTGGTTCGACACCACCGCGACCGGTGCCCGGATGGGCCGGTCGGTGCTGACCCGCGGCTCGCTCGCGACCGTCGACCAGCTCCCCGCGAAGCTGCGGTCCGAGCCGCTGAAGTTCGACGCGCCGCAGCTGCTGACCTTCCCGGACGTCTTCCCGAACGGGCTGGCCAACAGGCTGTCGCTGACCGCGTTCTCCGAGCTGTGGTTCCGCAAGGCACCGAAGCGCCAGCGCGGCTCGGTGCAGAACATCACGGCCTTCTACCAGGTGCTCGACGTGTTCGGGGACTGGAACCGGGTCTACGGCTCGAAGGGCTTCCTGCAGTACCAGTTCGTCGTCCCGATGGGGGCGGAGACCGAGCTGCGCCGCATCCTGGAGAAGATCGCGGCGTCGCCGCACAAGTCCGGGCTGAACGTGTTCAAGCGCTTCGGCGCGGGCAACGACGCACCGCTGTCGTTCCCGACGAAGGGCTGGACGATCACCGTCGACTTCCCGATCGCGAACGGGCTGTCCCGGTTCTGCACGGAGCTCGACGAGATGGTGCTGGCCGCCGGCGGGCGGCTGTACCTGGCGAAGGAGTCGCGCACGTCGCCGGAGGCCTTCGCCGCCGGCTACCCGCGGTTCGCCGAGTGGAAGGCGATCCGCGACGGCGTCGACCCGGCCGGCGTCTTCGCCTCCGACATGTCCCGCCGCCTCGCACTGACCCTCTGACGTCCGGAGCCAGCACCATCATGATCGACGCAGTCGGCAACCCGCAGAGCATCCTGCTCCTCGGCGGCACCTCCGAGATCGGCCTGGCCACCGTGCGCGCGTTCGCCGCGGACCGCCCGTTGCGGGTCGTGCTCGCCGCCCGCCCCGGCCCCCGGCTCGACGCCGCCCGCGCCGAGCTCGAGGCGCTCGGGTGCGGCGTGGAGACCATCGAGTTCGACGCCAAGCGCATCGAGACCCACCCCGAGGTCGTGAAGAAGGCCTTCGCGGGCGGGGACGTCGACGTCGCCGTCGTCGCGTTCGGGCTGCTCGGCGACAACGAGAAGGCCTGGACCGACGTCGACCACGCCGTCGAGCTCGCCCAGGTCAACTACACCGCGACCGTCTCCACCGGGGTCGCGCTGGCCGAGCGGTTCCGCGAGCAGGGCCACGGCTCGATCGTCGCGATCTCCTCGGTCGCCGGGGAGCGGGCCCGCCGCTCGAACTTCGTCTACGGCTCCACCAAGGCCGGGATGGACGCGTTCTACACCGGGCTGACCGAGGCGCTGCGCGAGTTCGGCGTGACCGTGACGATCGTCCGGCCCGGCTTCGTGCACTCGAGGATGACCGAGGGCCTCGACGCCGCACCGCTCGCGACGACCCCGCAGGCCGTCGCCGACGTCATCGTCGACGCGGTGCGGACGGGCAAGGAGCTGGTCTGGGCACCGGCGCCGATGCGCTTCGTGATGAGCGCCCTGCGCCACGTGCCCCGGCCGATCTTCCGCAAGCTCCCGATCTGATCGGTGGGGCGGCCTACCAGCCGTCGACGTGCAGGACGGTGTCGAGCGGCTGGCGCTTCGCGGGCTTGAACGTGTCGCCGGTGTAGTACGCGACCGGCAGCAGGACGCCCTGGCGCACGTCCTCCGGGATGCCCAGCAGCTCGGCGATCTCCTTCTCGTACTGCAGGTGCAGCGTCGTCCAGGCGCTGCCCAGGCCGCGGGCGCGCAGCGCGAGCTGCAGGCTCCACGCGGCAGGCAGCAGCGACCCCCACGTCCCGGCCTGGTTCGACGCCGGCAGCTCGGCCTTCGCGTTCAGCGCGCCGATGACCAGCACGGGGACCTCCCCCATCCGGTCCGCGAGGTACTGCGCGCTGTCCGCGACGCGGAGCTGGGTGGCGTCGCGGTCGGCGTCGCCGTGGGAGCGGGTCGTCGGGTACTGCGAGGAGTTCCGGTAGGCGGTGAACGCCTTCCGGTAGTACTCGCCGACGGCCCTGCGCTTCTCGGCGTCGGTGAGCACCAGCCAGTGCCAGCCCTGCTGGTTGGAGCCGCTCGGGGCCTGCAGCGCGACCTCGAGGCTCTCCCGGACCACCTCCAGCGGGACCGGACGCTCCAGGTCCAGGCGCTTGCGGACCGACCGGGTGGTGGTGAGCAGCTCGTCGGGGCCCAGGGGCAGCACATCGCTCATGCCCTGCACGCTACGGCGCCGCCGGCCTCCTCGCGATGATCACCGCGCGCTCCCCCGCGCCCGCCTCGCACGTGAGGCGCCCCGCGGACCGCTGCGCACGGGTCGCGGCCAGGCGCGGGTCCGCCCAGGTGGGGACGCCGCCGTAGGGGCCGCGGGTCAGCCCGTCGGAGCCCTCCCGGACGATCTCGAACCCGGCGTCGACGAGGATCTCGCGGATCCGCAGGTGCCCGCGCGGGACGCGGGGCGGCACCCAGCGGGCACCGGCCAGCTCACGGCCGCGGCCCTCGGCGTCGGCGGCGACGACGAGTGCGTGCCCGCCCGGTTCGAGCGCCCGGAACCAGCCGCCCGGGCCGAGGTCACCGGCGAGTGCGGGGTCCGGGAGCCGGTCGAGCACCTCCACCGCGGTCAGCGACGCGACCGGCCCCGGCAGGGCGTCGAGGCTCAGGTGCACGGGGCAGCCCGGCGCACCCGCGCGCATCACCCCGGCCTCGGCCTCCGAGCCGGCCAGCCCCGAGACCGGGCCGAGCCGGGCCAGCCCGGCGAGCAGGGCCCCACCGGCGCCCGCGACGTCGAGGTAGGGGCCACGGCCCAGGTGGTGGCGGGCCAGGCGCAGGTACCAGTGCAGCGCGGCCCGCTCGGGCGGTGCGGCACCGGCGGGCTCGGGCAGGTCGGCGAGGGGCGGGGTCGTGGGGATCATCGGTCCATCGCGTCGGTGGGCGGGGCCCGTCCTGGTCGCGACGGGCTGGCCCGTCCATTGTCACCGACGCGACGCACCGCCGTGCCCGGGCACCGGCATCGCGCCGCGGTCGCCGGGCCCCGTGCCCGTTCCGCCGTAGCCGGGGGACCCGGGCGGAGGGGTGCACGGGCGTGCCCCGGACCACGACGGTGGTCCGGGGCACGCCCGGTGTTCCCCGCTCCCCAGCGGCGTCTCAGGCCCCGTGCGCCGGCCTCTTCCGGCGGCGACGGGCCGCGGCCGCACCCGAGGCGGCGACGATCGGCGTCGCGGCGCTGGCGTGGGCGTCGTCGCGACGACGGCCGGCCCGCCCGCAGTTCTCGACACCGGTCCGCGTACCCGGTAGCGCCGACGCGGAGCGGATCGCCCGCGGTGCCGGGACGACACCGCGGTCGTCGGCGAGCCCGCGGGCCGCGATGTGCAGCGACCGCAGCCGCTCCATCCGGTCGACGCCGGACGTGGTGCCGGTGCCCTCGACGACCGGGGTGAACAGGTCCCCGCCGGTCCCGGCGCCGCCGCTGCGCATCCGGGCGACGGCGAGCAGGTCGGCCGCCACGTCGTCGTGCCCCGCGGCGTCGAAGTCGGCCGCGCGGGCCGCCGCCAGGCGCTCCAGGACCCAGCGCGCCGAACCGGCCGGTGCGGGGACGTCGACCTCGGCCGCGGCCGGCACGTCGGCGGGGTCGGCCTCGGTGCGCCGCGGCGCCCGGGTGGGCGGCGACGGCGCCGGGACGACGATCGGGTCGGCCGGGGCCGGCTCGGACGCCGGGGCGGAGGGCTCGGGCTCGGCGACCGGCGCGGACGGGGCCGCGACGGGCCGGACGACCGGCATGGCGGCGGTCCGCGCGTCGTCGGCCGGGGTCTGCTCCGGTGACGTGGTGGGGGTCCAGCCCGACGTCGTGGCGACGGCGGGGCCCGCCGGGCGGCGGCGGACCACCGGCAGCGCCTCGGTCACCGGGAGCGCCTCGGTCACCGGCGGCACGTCACCGGGCTCGTCGCCGGCCACCGGCCGGGCGGCCCGCGGCACCACCCGCCGGGCGGGCACTCCCGGAGCCGCTGCGGCGGGGTCGGCGGTGGCAGCGGTGACCGGGGCGGCGGGCACGACCGGCAGCACCGAGGTCACCGGCTCGTCGGTGATCATCGGCAGCACGGAGGTCTCCGGGTCACGGCGCGCCTCGTCGTTGTCGACGACGCGGCGGGCGGCCGGGGCCGGGTCGGGGGCGACGACCGCCTCGACGGCCTCGGTGGCGGGCCGGGTCCGGCCCCGCATCCACCGGCGCGCGGGACGTTCGACGAGCGAGTACAGCAGGTGTGCCACGGGCAGAGTCCCCACGAAGACGGTGAGCGCGATCAGGTGCCCCGTCTCCCCGCCGCGGGGGAGGACACCGGAATCGCTCAGGAACCAGAAGATCTCGAACATCGGGATGTGGACCAGGTAGAGGGCGTAGGAGATCCGCCCTCCGTGCACCATCGGTCCGCGGGTCAGCAGGTGGTGCACCGGTCCGCGGTCGGCGAGCGCGAGGGCTCCGACCAGGACCGGGAAGGCGACGACGGCCAGGCCGTGCAGCCCGCCGCCGACGACGGACCCCGCCAGCAGGACGAACGGCACCGCGGCGACGGTGAACGTCGCCGTCGCCGAGGCCGCGGAGCGGACCCGCTCGGTGGCGCGCAGCCGCCGCACGGCCAGCATCGCCAGGACTCCGGCGGAGAACCCGCCGAGGATCCGGACCAGCCAGCTGTACGGGTAGTACGGCGACCCGACGACGAGGAACGCGGCCGCCATCGGCGCGGTGCACAGCAGCGACCCCGCCGCCAGCACCGCGAACGGCAGGTTCCGCAGCCGGAAGAACCCGAGCGCCAGCAGCGGGAACAGCAGGTAGGCCAGCCACTCGGCGCTGATCGACCACGTCGGGCCGACCCAGGACGCGCCGTCGAGGTACTGCTCGTCCCACATCTGCACCAGGAAGAGCTGCTCGAGCCACGCACCGACGCCGAACGACGGCTGCACCCCCTGGTAGGCGACGTCGGTCGTCGACCCGAACACCAGCCGCGCCACCAGCCACGCGCCGAAGAGGTGGAACACCACCGCGTAGGCGGGCCACATCCGGGCGGCGCGGGCCCACACGAACCCGCCCGCCTCCCGCAGGCGAAGCCGCGGGCCGAGCTGGTCGAGGTAGGTCCAGGCGATGACGAAGCCGCTCAGGACGAAGAACAGGTCGACGCCGAGAGCACCCTGTGTGATCAGCGGTCCGAGCCAGCCGTTCACCGTCTCCACACCCGCCACCGGGGTGAAGTGGAAGTGGAACGCGACGACCCAGAGCGCGGCGACGATCCGCAGACCGGTCAGCGCGAGCACCTCACCGCCGCCGCTTCCTCCCCACAGGACGGACGCCCCTCCCTGTTCGGGGGCCGTTCCGCCGGCGGCGGACGCAGCGGCGGCCGGGTCGTCGGCCGTCGCTCGCGAATCGGTGCAGATGCTCACACCGGGGCCAACGAGACGACATCACCACCGTCACCGGTGACACCCGAACAGTGCCCGAATGTCGCAGCCTGTCACGCACCGTGATCGAAACCCGGAGTGACCGGCCTTGAGACCCCGGGTGGGTGGACTACGCCGGACGGGTGGACGGTCAGGGGTCACGGGGGGATCACAGTTGATCACCGGGTGGCGTCTAGCCTCGGTCGTGTGCTGACCGCCGACACGGAGGCGGATCCCCGTCCGGGATCCGGCCCCACCGACCGCCGGTCGCGTCCGACCGACCGCCTGCTCGCCGCCGCGCTGGGCCTGCTGTCTGCGGTGCTGGCGCTGGCGATCCCGTTCCTGCCGGTCGTGCAGAACACGGCGACCGTCAGCTGGCCGAACGCCACGACCGGCACCGCGCCACTGAACGCCCCCCTGGTCGCGTACCGGCCGGAGAGCCTGACCGCGACGATCGGCTGCGACGCGATCCGCAGCCTCGACGACCGCGGGTCCGGCCGCGCGACCGTGCTGTCCACGACGCCCACCGGCGCCCCGGACGGCGACACGGTCGGGCTGCGCGTCGCCGTCGCCGACGGGGTGGTCACCCTCGACAACCGCGGTCAGCGGATCGCCACCGCGCCGCTGCCCCCGCCGGGCGCGCCCTGCGCGCTCACGTTCACCTCGGACTTCGACGCGACGACGGCGGCCCTGGGCGGGGCCACGCTCTACGAGTTCGCCGGCGACGGCCGTCCGCAGCTCACCGGGATCCACTCCGACCTCGACGCGGCCCGGGACCCGATGGGCGGCACGAGCGTCCGGTTCGACACCGACAACCGCTACGACACCGACGCCTCGACGCTCAAGCTCGTCGCGGGCGGTGTCGCGATCGTCGCGCTGTTCGGCTCGCTGTACTTCCTGCGCCGGATCGACGACGCCGACGCCCGCCGCGTCGTGCACGGCCGCCGGCTGGCGCGCCGGCTGCGCGGGCAGGACGACCTGCGCGACGCCGTCGTCGTCGGCGTGCTGGTCGTGTGGGCCCTCATCGGGTCGATGACCAGCGACGACGGCTACATCCTCGACATCTCCCGGGGCAACGACACCGCCGGCTACATCGGCAACTACCACCGCTGGTTCGACGTCCCCGAGGCGCCGTTCGGCTGGTTCTACCAGCTGTACTCGCTGTGGAGCGGGGTCTCGGAGTCGGTGCTGTGGCTGCGCGTCCCGGCGTTGGCGATGGGCGTCGCGTCCTGGTTCCTGATCAGCCGGGCGCTGCTGCCGCGCCTCGGCACCCGCGTCCGGCGCAGCCGCTCCGCGAGCTGGGCCGCGGCCGGGGTGTTCCTGTGCTTCTGGCTGCCGTTCAACAACGGGCTCCGCCCGGAGACCGTCGTCGTGATCGCGGCGCTGGTGTCGTTCGTGATGCTGGAGCGCGCCCTGGCCACCCGGCGGCTGCTGCCGGTCGCGGGGGCACTCGTCGCGGGGGCGTTCGCCGTCGCGGCGACGCCGACCGGTCTCATCGCGCTGGCCCCGTTCCTGGCCGCGGCCCGGCCGCTGCTGCGGCTGTTCACCGAGCGGATCCGCACCACCGGGTGGGCGGCCACCCTCGGACCGCTGCTCGCGGCCGGGCTGATCGTGCTCACCGCCGTCTTCGGCGACCAGACCCTCGCCACCGTCGCCGAGGCCACCCGGGTCCGCCAGGACATCGGTCCGAACCTGCCCTGGTACCAGGAGCTCGCCCGCTACGACCTGCTGTTCAGCGACAGCCGCGACGGCTCGCTGCAGCGCCGCTTCCCGGTCCTGCTGCTGTGGCTGTGCATGATCGTCTCGACGATCGTGCTGCTGCGCCGCGGCCGCATCCCGGGCGCCGCGCTCGGGTTCTCCCGGCGGCTGCTCACGAGCACGGCGCTGTCGTTCGCGGTGCTGGCCCTGACCCCCACGAAGTGGACGCACCACTTCGGCGCGTTCGCCGCGCTCGCCTCGGGCGTCGCGGCGCTGGCCGCGCTGGCGACGAGCACCGGTGTGCTGCGCTCGCGGCGCAACCAGGCGCTGTTCCTCGGCGCGGTGCTCGCGGTGACCGGTCTGGCGTTCCGCGGCCCGAACACCTGGTGGTACGTCTCGAACTGGGGCGTGCCGTGGTTCGACAAACCGGTGTCGGTGAGCGGGGTCCAGGCGACGACGGTGCTGCTGGTCCTGGCGTTCCTGTCGCTCGTCGTCGCCGGGGTGGAGCACCTGCGCTCGACCTCCGGGGTGCCGCGCCCGGTCCGGCGGACCCTCGGCCGCCGGCGCGGCCGGATCGGCACCGGCCAGGCCGTCCGGCTCGGGTCGGCGCCGATCGCGGTGATCTGCGCGTTCATGGTCCTGTTCCAGGTCGCCTCGCTGGCCAAGGGCATGGAGAAGCAGGAGGGCTCCTACTCCCTGGGCGCCGACGTGCTCACCGACCCGACCGGGTCGCGCTGCGGGCTCGCCGGGCGCATCCAGGTCGAGACCGACCCGGCCGCGAACGTGCTGCCCGTCGCGCCGGAACCGGCCGGCGTCACCGACCCCGGTCCGCTGGCCGAGGGCTTCACGCCCGAGGGCCTGCCCCCGACCGGACCGGGGTCGCTGCGCGACGTCGACGGCAGCGGCGATACCCGAGCCGGGATCACTGGCACCGGACCGTTGGGTGGACCGGTGATGGGGAGCTGGTCGTCCGATCCACGGAACATCGGTGACTACAGGTCTGAGTGGTACTCCCTGCCACAGACCGCCCGGGACGGGTCCGTGCCCCTGGTTCTCGGCATCGCAGGAACCGTGGGCGGGGGAAACACCCTCGCCCTGCAATTCGTCCGCGACGGGCGGCTCGTCGACGAGGTCGAGCCCGACGGCGCGCTGGGGACGGTGACCACGACATCGGACTTCGAGGGCGGCGCGGCGGCCGGACAGGGCTGGCGAGACGTCCGGATGACTCTGCCCGGCCGTCCCGCCGCGACCGCCGACGCTGTGCGGGTCGTCGTCGAGGATCACGGTCTCGGACCGAACTCCTGGGTCGCCGTCGCTCAGCCACGCGTCCCACGGCTGACGCCGCTCACCGAGATCGCCGGCGGCGGTACCGCTTATCTGGACTGGGCGACCTCGTTCGTTCACCCCTGCCTCAAGCGCTTCGGAGTGCACCGCGGCATCGCAGACGTGCCGGTCTTCCGGATGCTTGCGGACCCGCAGCAGCGCACCGTCGCCGACGAGTGGGGACGCAGCTACGCGGGAGGCCCACAGGGCTGGCTGATCCGCACCGGAGCCCAACGGTTCGTCCCGTCGTACCTTCCCGGCGCCTGGGACGTCGATTGGGGGCAGATCCGGCTGGTGGAGCCCTACGATCCGCGCGCGCTGACCGCGCCGGCTCAGGGTGGCAACCGCAGGTTGTGGGGCTGGCAGCAGGTCGGAGGAGCCGGCGCTGCCCCCGCCGACCCCGCGTCGCTGCCCTGAACGAGGTTCGAGACGATGGGACTGGACCGAGTGGGCGACGGAGAGGCATGAGTCAGCGATGTTGAGCACGACGGAGCGCGCCCCTGCGACCGAACCGCGGCCCACCTCGATCATGGAGGGTGCCGGATCGCTGACGGTGCAGCGTGGTCACTTCACCGGTCCTGGACGGATCGTCCCCGATGACCTCTACGCCGAGGTGCTCTCCGGCGTCGCACGGCGCGAGCACGACCGGCTCCATCTGGTCGCAGGCACCCATGTCACCACCAACACCTACTGGGGTCGGCTGCACGCGACCTACTGGCAACGCTGGACCGCCGTCACCTCGGTCCGCGTCCGCCTACGCGTCTCTGGCACCGGCTGTGTCTGGCTCATGGCGTCCGACGCCAACAAGGTCGGCCGTGCGGTGGCTCAGGCCACGGTGGGGGGGACGGACGAAACCGTCGAGCTCGACGGACCGGTCGACAGGTTCCTCGACGGCGGCGGTATGTGGCTCGAGTTCGCCACCGAGACCGACGAGCTGACCGTCTCCGAGGTCCGGTGGACCGTCACACCGGTGGCACCGCAGCGCCCGGTCGATCTGACCATATGCTCCTACAATCGGGTCGAGGAGTGTCTGAACACCCTGGATTCACTGCTCAGCGACCCCTACGCGCTGGACCGGATCGCCGTGATCCGGGTAGTGGACCAGGGGAGCGACCCGATCGAGGACAACGTCCGGTTCTCGGAGGTCGCTGCTGCCCTCGGCGACCGGCTCGACTACCGTCGGCAGGCGAACCTCGGGGGGGCGGGCGGGTTCACCCGGGGCCTGTTCGAGGCCACGTCCGGCGACCCGTCGGACGACCATGACGTCCTGCTGATGGACGACGACGTGCTGCTCGATCCCGAGATCATCGTGCGTCTCACAGGATTCGCTGCGTGCACCGGCACGACCACCATCGTGGGCGGTCAGATGCTCAATCTGCTCCACCCCGCGCATCTCCACCGTTCGGCCGAGTTCGCCAACCCGGAGAAACTCGAGAACGGTAACTGCGTGCCAGGCGGGGTCAAGGAGGGTTTCCTCCTCGGCCGGGACGAACGGCTGCTGCCGAACGTCCTGGATCGACGCGTGGACACCGTCTACAACGGATGGTGGTCCTGTCTGATCCCTGCCCCGGTCGTCCGGGCGATCGGTTACCCGCTGCCGTTGTTCTTCCAGTGGGACGACGTCGAGTTCGGATATCGCGCCAGAGCACACGGGTTCCCCACGGTCTCTCTCCCGGGCGCCGGCGTCTGGCACGCCGACTTCGGCTGGAAGGACTGGGACGAGTGGCACCGGTACTTCAACCTCCGCAACGGACTGATCATGGCGGCACTGCACACGGACTTCGACAGCCGTGTGGTCTGCGGAACCGTCACGAGGTTCCTCCGGGAGTACCTGGTCGCGATGCAGTACGGGCTCGCCGTGACTCTGCTGACAGCAGTCGAGGACTTCCTGCGCGGTCCGGAGATCCTCGACGACGGTTCGGCCTCGGCCGCAGCCCGGCTCCGCGAGATCCGAGCGGCCTACCCCGAGACGCGCTGCGTCCCGATGCACGAACTCGAACTCGACTTCCGGGATCTCGTCGTGCAACCGGCCGGTCCGAGGCCCAGCCGGGAACTCCTCGTCTGGGCCAAGCGTGCGGTCGCCCAGGCGACCGGCCGCACCCGGATCCGGTCGGGCATGGTCACGGCGGGTGAGGCCCACTGGTGGCATGTCTCGCAGTTCGAACGCGCGGTCGTCACCGACATGGGCGAGACCGGCGTCCGGGTACGAACCCGGGACAGGCAGCGGCTGACCGAACTCTCCCGCCGTGGGCTGAGTGTGGTGCGACGGTTGTACCGCGAGGGCCCGATCGTCGCACGACAGTGGCGCGACGCCGCTCCGCGTGTCACGTCGCGGGAGAACTGGGCCCGCCTCTATGAGGCCTGATCAGGGCGTCCACATCAGCGGCGGTCGTCCCGACAGGCCAGAGACGGTCGTCATCCCCCGGGTCACCGTGGGCGGGCGGAGCGGCTCGCGGGGGACCAGCCGCAGCACCTCGGCCCTCCAGGTGGTCGGCATCCCGTCGATGTAGGTAGGAACCGGCTGGAGACGATAGGCCTGCAGCAGCCCCGCGAACGGCCCGCCCGCCGACCGGGCCATCGCCTCCGGCAGGTCGCGCCCGGGGGTCACGACTACGTCCGGGACCTCGGCGATGCCGCCCTTGAGTGTGGCTTGCCGCCGGCAGGTCAACAGCGGCGCGATGGGCCAGTCCAGCAGGGCGGGGGCGGTCGCCGGAACGAGCGCACTGAGCGGGATCGTGCGCGGGACTCGCGGCCGGGAGACGGTCAACCACGAGTCCGGGTCGGAGACCTCCTGCACCGCGACCACCCGCACGAGGTCGGCACCGGGCGCCGTGGCGACCGGGTCGAACCGCGCCGGCGAGACCCGAGGCTGCAGATCCACGGGCACGTCCGCGACCACGGCGGGGCCGGTCGGCGTGCCGCGTCCGAACTCGACCGTCACCTGCCCGCGACCCGACCCGCCGACCTCGACGACGACCGGACCCGGTGCTCCCGCCGGCAGAACGTACCAACTGCTGCGCAGGGATCCCGGACTGCCATCGTCGACCGTCCACATGTCCGCGGAGGGCAGTCCCTCCCGGCTCGCGTGCTCCGCACGGTCGGCAGGACTGCGCATCCCTCCGGTCGACACGGCGGCACCCTCGGGATCGGGCACCACGGGGAGCAGACCGGCGACCGGGTCGAGTTCCACCCGCACGTACGGCTCCAGCCCGCAGTCGTCGCCGATGAGAGCCGCGGCCGTCGTGCGGGGCTGGGAATAGCCCGGGGTCACCACAGTCGCGCGCACGAGACCGTACGTCTGCAGGACTGTGGTTCCGATCAGCAGTGTCACCACGACCAGGCCGATCGGCGGGACGAGGTACTGCGGGAGCTGCGGACAGTAGCGCAGGGCGAGCCCGACGAGTAGCCAGGCCGCGCCCAGGGAGAGAGCGATCGTGGCGAACCGGACGCCGAGCAACTGAGGTGGGATGTCCCAGAAGGTCACCTGCTCCGCAGACGCCACCCACCACATGGCGGACCCGCTCAACGCGAGGGCCGACGCGAGGGCGACCGCGGAGAGAACCAGCGCCCGGTCTGCCGCACGCAGGACCGCACGGCAGCCGATCCACGTCAGCACGACGACGAGCACGGTGAGGTGGCCGGCGAAACCTCCGAAGTGGTGGGACCACTTGGTGGGGACGAATGCCAGGGCGGCCAGGCCCGCGGCCGTAGCGGCCAGGAACCGGACCAGCCGGGCGTGGTGGGTGCCCACGATCCGTCTCCGGCGCACGAGCACAGTCGCCGACACCAGCAGCGCCGTGATGAGCACCAGCACCGCGGCGCGGCGCCCGAACGCGCCCTCGACCTGCAGTTTCAGTAACGCCTGATAGCGCGTCCACTCGTCGGACCAGGGAAAGTTCGGGCCTATCGCGGTGCGTACGGCCGTACCGGCGCGGACGGCGCCGACGGTCTGGTCGGCGAACATGACCAGGACGACGAGGCCGACCGATCCTGCGACCGCACCGACCATCGCCGGTACGGCCCCGCGTCGGCGAACCATCAGGCGCAGGATCGCGGGCGCCGCGACGAGGAGGACAGCGATCGCGACCAGCCCGGTCGGCGCGGTGGTCAGCGTCAGGCCCGCCACGAGCGCGGCGAGCGCGACAGGCAACAGGCGGCGCGCAGCTACGCCGTGCTCGGCGAGGCACCAGACGGCCACGGTGCCGACCGCGATGTAGGGCTCCGACCTCAGGCCGACGTCGAACGGGAGCCACCCTGCGAGGAACGCGATCGCCGCCACCCACGGTACCCAGGAGGTGTCGCGCCCGCCGGGCAACAACCGGAACACGACGATCCGGGACAGCATCCACCAGACGAGCAGAGCCAGCAGAAGCGCAGGGAACCGCATCGACAGCAGCGGCGTTCCCTCCCCGGCCCACCATCGGTAGACCTCGTAGAACGACCCAAAGGGCGCCTCAGGCGAATTCAGCCAA
Source organism: Pseudonocardia tropica (assembly GCF_040105315.1). Classification (NCBI taxonomy): domain Bacteria; kingdom Bacillati; phylum Actinomycetota; class Actinomycetes; order Pseudonocardiales; family Pseudonocardiaceae; genus Pseudonocardia; species Pseudonocardia tropica. The sequence continues at coordinate 355,619 of NZ_JBEDNP010000001.1, read as the reverse complement.
TGGTGGTAACCGCCGACGAATCCACTGCGGGCAGCGTCGGCGACCATCGTGGTGGTGTAGCCGTCGTCGACGGTGACCGGGCCGATCACAGTCCAGAGCAGTATCAGGAGGACAACGGGCAGGTCAGCACCCACGAACTTTCGCGGCCGCCGGTACGCGGCCGGGGCCCGGTGGGCGTGCCGCCGGTCGTGCAGCCCGGCGACGAGCAGCGACAGCACGGCACATGTCGCGGCCGCGACCGCCAGCGCGATCTTCGTGCCCGACGCCGCCGTCTCGAACCGGGTGTCGGCCGCAACAGTGGCCGACAGCCCAGCCGTCGGTGTCGCGGCGGGCAGCCCGGAGAAGAACCCCGCGACGTAGGGTCGGACGTCCCCTGCGCCCCGGGCGAGAACATCCCCGCCGCGCGCGACCTGCCAGCCGTCCGGGCCGATGCGGACGGCGAGGTCACAGTCGGGGCCCTGGTACAGGGTTCGGCCCGCGGACACCACGCTTACCGCACCGGGCGCGACCGCACCGACCCACAGACCGTCCGGTGAGGTACCGGTGGCGCCGGGCTCCGCGGTGGTGGAGAGCACCGCTCCTCCACCGGGCAGGGCGTTGAACTGGGCACACGACACCGTCGACTCGATACCCACCGGCCGGTACGCCGTCAGGGGAACCGGGGTTGCGAGCACGCCGGCGGAGGTGTCCCAGCTGTAGCTCGCCGTCCGCTGCACGACAGGAGCCACCGCGAACACTGCGGACAGGAGCAGGGCCGACAATCCGAGGGCCGCTCCGACGAGTGCGCTCCACCGCCTCACTCGAAGATCTGCTTCCAACCGTCCTTGCCGGTCAGCACGGGCGCCGCCGCCCGGTAACGGGCACGCAGGCCGTCCCAGTCCGCCGCGACGGCGCGGTGCAGCCGGAACGACTCCGCGACCATCTCCCTGAACATCGCCGGGTCACGACGGCGGAAGGTCACCCCGCGGCCGTCCGGTGTGGACACCGTCGCGGAGTCCAGGCCGGCCAGCACGAACCACTGGGCGTTCTTCCACGGCACGTTGCGCTGCGGGCGCTCGCGCAGCGCCGGGTCCGGGGTGCGCAGGTTGCGCAGCACCCCGCGGGCGAGCCCGACCGCGGCCTTCGCCCGGCCCGACGGGGGTTTCGGGAACAGCTGGGCGCCCAGCGCGTCGAGGTCGGCCGGCGGCACCTCGGTCGCGGAGTCGAGCGGGCGGCCGTCGTCGTAGCGCGCCCGCAGGGCCCGGATCTCGTCGAGCACGACGGGCAGCTTCGGGAACAGCGCCTCGGGGCCGGCGAGGAAGTCGGTGAAGCCCTTGATCTGCAGCGCGACCGCCGAGTACTCCATGAGCATCAGGTGGCGCAGGGTGCGTTTGAAGGTCTCCTTGAGCATCGCGCGCGGGTCGTCGGGGCCGTGCAGGGCCGCGGCGACGAGCCGGTTGCGGTAGTGGAAGTAGGCCTGCCAGTCCGAGGAGTCGTCCTTCTCGATGAAGGACATGTGCCAGATCGCGACGCCCGGGACGGTCGCGGTGCGGAACCCGGCGGCGCGGGCGCGCAGGCCGTACTCGGCGTCGTCCCACTTGATGAACAGCGGCAGCGGCAGCCCGAGCTGCTCCGCGGCGCGGCGCGGGATCAGGCACATCCACCAGGCGTTGTAGTCGACGTCCACGCGGCGGTGCAGCCAGCGGGTCTGGCGCAGGGTGCGGGCGGCGAGGTCGTGGTGGGCCTCGGTGTCCGGGGCGGGGCGCCAGAGGAACTGGTTGCGGTCGACGACCTCGCCCATCGTGGACAGCTGCGAGCGCGCCTGCAGCGACAGCATCTGCCCGCCGACGAGCATCGGCTCGCGGGCGAACCGGCTGAACGCGATCGCCCGGAGCACCGACTCGGGCTCGAGCAGGATGTCGTCGTCCATGTAGAGGATCTGCTCGCAGTCGATCCCGCCCGCGTGCGGGCCGGTGCCGTGCAGGACCTCGTACATGATCCGGGCGTAGCCGCCGGAGCCGCCCAGGTTGGGCTGGTCGATGATCCGCAGCCGGTCGCCGAGCGCGGCCGCGGCCTGCTCGTAGCCGGCCTCGTCGCGGACCTTGCGGTTGCCCTGGTCGGGGAGGATCACCGCGGTGATCGCCTCGAGCACCTGCGGGTCCGACCCGAGTGCGGTGAGGGTGGCGACGCAGTCGGCCGGGCGGTTGAACGTCGGCATCCCGACGACGACGGCCGCGCGGCCCGGCGCGTCGTGCGGGGCGTGCCAGCCGCCGCCGTGCAGGGTCAGGTCGGCGTCGTCGGTGGACAGGTCGAACCAGTACCAGCCGCCGTCCTCGAAGGGACGCAGGTCCAGCTCCAGGGTGACGCGGCGACGGCCGTCGACGATCTCACCGGCGACGACGATCTGCGACCCGTCGGCCTTGGTGCGGTAGACGTCGACGCGGCCCGAGCCCTCCAGGTCCAGGCGCAGCTCGATGCTGGTGAGCGTGGACCAGGCCCGCCAGTACCCGGCGGCGAAGGCGTTGAAGTAGGCGCCGAAGGAGACCTCGGTGGCCGCGGGGACGGTGGCGCTGGTGCGGTCGAGGATGCGGGTGCGGCGGCCGCCGATGGTCGACACGGTCAGCGAGAGCGGACGCGCGTCCTCGTCGGGCAGCGGCTCGACCGGGGCGAGCGTGGTGCCGGGGCGCTCGTCGAGGTAGAGCGCGCGGACGGCGGTCGGGTCGGCGGGCCGGGGCAGGACCACCCGCTGCAGCAGCGTCTCGCCGCTGGTCGTGGCCGGGGCGGTGGGGGACACCTGACCTCGCTGGTCCGTCGTGGTCATCGCAGGAGCTGCCTCTTCGTAGCGGTGGTCACGGGCGGGCCGCACTGCCGGTCCGCCCGGGCCGGGTGGAGTCGTGGCCGAGCGTAGCCGCGGGCGGTGCGGGGGCCGGGAGGCGGGCGGGCGCGGCGGGGAAGCGGTGCGGATCGTCCGGTTCCCCGCCGCCCCGCGTGCCAGACTGGCGCGATGGACGAACCGGCCCGGCGGGCGGAGGTCGCGGCGGTGCTGCGCGGCGCCGGGGCACGGTTCGCGTTCGTCCACGGCAGCCGGGCGGCCGGTGGACGCCCGCGGGCGGCCTCCGACCTCGACGTCGCGGCCTGGTGGCCGGACGCGGTCGCCGCCCGTCTCTGAGCCCTACCAGGCCGCGTCGAGGATCTCCCGCACGTCGTCCTCGGTGGGTGTGCGCGGCGCGTTGGCCGTCACCGGGTCGGCGACGGCGGCGGCCGCCAGCACCGGCAGCAGCTCCCGGTCCACGCCGAGCTCGTGCAGCGGGCGCCGGACGCGGATGCCCTCGACGAGCGCGGCGATCCCGGCGACGGCGTCGGCGGTCCCCAGCGCGGCCCCGGCCCGGGCGTACGCCTCCGCCGCGGCGTCGGCGCTCCAGCGCATGACCTGCTCGTTCACCGCCGCGAGCGCCACCCCGTGCGGGGTGCCGGTGTGCGCGGTGACCGCGTGCGCGACGCCGTGGACCAGGCCCAATCCGGAGACGGTCAGCGCCTGGCCCGCCAGGTGCGCACCGAGCAGCAGCTGCGCGCGGGCCTCGAGGTCGGTGCCGTCGTCGACGGCGACCGGCAGCCACCGGCCCACCAGCGCGACGGCCTGGGCCGCGGCGGCGTCGGAGACCGGGTTCGCGCCGCGGGAGGCGAGCGACTCGACGCCGTGGACGAGCGCGTCGAAGCCGGTCGCGGCCGTCGCCGCGGGCGTCAGGCCGACGGTCAGCTCCGGGTCGAGGACGGCGACGCGCGGCCGGACCGAGGCGTGGCCCAGGTAGACCTTGTGCTTGGCGCAGGTGTCCTCGACGACGCCGAACCCGTTGGTCTCCGCACCCGTCCCGGCGGTGGTGGGGACCGCGATCAACGGCATCCCGGCGACGGGCGAGGACCACAGGTCGTCGGTCGCGCGGGCGCCGTGGTGGGTGGCGAGCAGCGCGATGCCCTTGGCCGCGTCGAGCACCGAGCCGCCGCCGACCGCGACGACCACGCAGGAGCCGAACGCGCGCAGCGCCGTCGCGCCGTGCTCGACGGCCGTCGTCGACGGGTTGGGGCCGATGCCGTCGAACACCTCGGTCCACAGCCCGGCCGCGGTGAGGTCGCCGACGACCCGGTCGACGATGCCGGTGGCGCGCAGCCCGGAGTCGGTGACGACGAACGCCGCCGCCCCGCCGAGACCGTCGACCAGCGCGGGGACCCGGGCGACCGCGCCGGGACCGAACTCCAGGGCGCAGGTCGCCTCGATCGTGAACCCGTTCACCGGACCCGCCACCGTGCGATCGCCTCCTCGTCGAGGGTGAACCCGAGGCCGGGGGCGCTCGGGACCGCCAGCATGCCGTCGTCGCCGACGGTCAGGGGTGCGGCCAGCGGGAAGTCGCGACGCGCCGGGGTCCAGTCCGGCGGGTCGTAGGGGAACTCGAAGTACGGGCCGCCGCCGACGCCGGCGCTGACGTGCAGGTTCGCCAGCACGCCGATGCCGTTGGTCCAGCTGTGCGGGGTGAACGCGCGGTGGCGCAGCAGCGCGAGCTCGGCGAGCGTGCGGACGCGGCTCATCCCGGCCGCGAGGACGACGTCGGGCTGGTGGACGTCGAGCACGTCGTCGTCGAGCAGGCGCAGCAGCTCGCCGAACGAGCGCTGCATCTCCCCCGCCGCGATGCGCAGGCCCGGGTTGTCGGCGCGAAGGGTGCGCATCCCGTCGGCGTCGGCGTAGGGCAGGGGCTCCTCGACCCAGAACACGTCCAGGTCGGCGAGCCGCCGGACGAGGCGCCGGGTCGCGGCGAGGTCGGTGGCGGGGGCGACGTCGCCGGCCATCCGCCACGCCTGGTTGAGGTCCACCATGATCGCGAATTCCGGGCCGAGGGCCTCCCGCACCGCGGCGACGGCGGCGACGCCCTCGTCGGCGCGGTCCCGGTCGACCCGGATCTTGACCGCGCGGAAGCCCTCCTCGGCGACCCGGTGCGCCACCTCGGCGCGCTCGGCGGGCGGGCGCAGCACGCAGAACGACGCGTAGGCGGGCACGGCGTCGTACGTGCCACCGAACAGGGTCGCGACGGGAAGGCCCGCGACCTTGCCCGCGAGGTCCCACAGTGCCGCCTCCAGCGGCCAGTAGTGGCCGCCGTGCAGCGCGCAGGTCTCGATCGCGCGGACGTGCCGGGCGATCGCGAGCGGGTCGGTGCCGACGAACAGGTGCCGGTAGGCGTCGAAGCCGTCCATGGTGTCGCCGGAGCCGATGCCGACGACGCCGTCGTCGGTGTGGACGCGGACGACCGTCGCGTCGAACACGGTGCGGGGGTCCGGGTCCCAGGCGGCGCGCAACGGTGGGTCCAGCGGGAGCCGCACCCGGTCCAGCGTGATGTCGGTGATCTTCATCGGTCCGGGATCGTGTCGGGAGCTGGTTCCGGCTCGGGGCGCGATCGGGGGGCGGTGCGCCCCGAGCCGGTCGAGCGCAGAATCTAGGAAGTCCGCGCGGCCACGGCCAGGTCCGGCCGGGAATCGAGATCATGGTTGCGCTCAGGGCAACCGGGACTAGCGTGGCCGGGGTGCGCAACGGCCACGGGCTCGGACGCGACGTCGGGCTGCTGGAGGCGCTCGCGTCGGACGAGGCCGTGCGCACCGACGGGCTGGGCGTCACCGCCGTCGCCCGGCTGACCGGACGGGAGAAGAGCCAGGTCTCGCGCGCGCTGCGGGCCCTCGCCGACGCCGGCCTGGTCGAGCGGGACGAGGACACGCTCGTCTACCGGCTCGGGTGGCGGCTGTTCTCGCTGGCCGCGCGGGGCACCGACAGCCGGCTGACGGCCGTCGCCGAGCCGGTGCTGCACCGGCTGGCCGCCGCGACCGAGGAGACCGTGCACCTGTGCGTGCTCCGCGACGACGCGCTGCTGACCGCGCGGACGGTGTCCGGGCACTCGTTCCGCACGACGGGCTGGGAGGGCAGGCGCGCGCCGCTGCCGTGCACGTCGGCGGGCCGGGTCCTGCTCTCCGACGCGACGCCCGACGAGCTGTTCGTGCGCTTCGGCGCCGTCGAGGACCTCGTCCCGGACTACCCGGACTCGACGGTGCGGACGGTGCCGCAGCTGTGGCGGGCGATCCACGAGGCCGCCGAACGCGGCTGGGCCGAGTCGCGCGACGAGTTCGAGCCCGGGGTGTCGGGGGTGTCGTCGGCGGTGCGCGACTTCCGCGGCCGGGTCGTCGCGGCGCTCAACGTCTCGGGGCCGACCCCCCGGCTGGACGGGCGGTTCGACGAGACGGGCCGGGCGACGGCGGCCGCGGCGGCCGCGGTGTCGGCGGAGCTGGGGTGGACGCCGGGGCGTTCCGCCCCGCGGCCCCCGTGATCAGTCCTCGGCCTCGGTGCCCGACAGCGGGCGCCCCTCGGTGAAGTGCGGGACGAGGCGGTTCTCGTACATCGTCAGCGCCGACCCGATGGCCATGTGCATGTCGAGGTACTTGTAGGTCCCCAGCCGCCCGCCGAACAGCACGCCCCGGTTCGCGGTCTCCTTGCGGGCCAGCTCGCGGTAGCGGTCCAGCTTCGCCCGGTCGTCGGGGGTGTTGATCGGGTAGTACGGCTCGTCCCCGGACTCGGCGAAGCGCGAGTACTCCCGCACGATCACGGTCCGGTCCTTCGGGTAGTCCCGCTCGGGGTGCATGTGGCGGAACTCGAGGATCCGGGTGAAGGGGACCTCGGCGTCGTTGTAGTTGATCACCGAGGTGCCCTGGAAGTCCCCGGTCGGCTCGACCGACAGCTCGAAGTCCAGGGTGCGCCAGCCGAGCTCGCCCTCGGCGTGGTCGAAGTAGCGGTCCAGCGGGCCGGTGTAGACGACCGGCACGTCGGCGGGGAGCTGCTCGCGCACCGCGAAGTAGTCGGTGTCGAGGACGACGTCGATGCCGTCGTGGTCCGCCATCCGCTCCAGCCACGCGGTGTACCCGTCGGTCGGCAGGCCCTCGTGGGTGTCGTTGAAGTAGCGGTTGTCGTAGGTGTAGCGGACCGGGAGCCGGGTGATGATCGAGGCGTCCAGCTCGGTGGGGTCGGTCTGCCACTGCTTGGCGGTGTAGCCCTTGACGAACGCCTCGTAGAGCGGGCGCCCGACCAGCGAGATCGCCTTCTCCTCGAGGTTCGCGGCCTGCCCGGTCTCGACCTCCGCGGACTGCTCGGCGATCAGCGAGCGCGCCTCGTCGGGGGTGTGCGCCTTCCCGAAGAACTGGTTGATGAGCGCGAGGTTCATCGGGAACGCGTAGACCTGCTCGCCGACCCGGGCGAACACGCGGTGCTGGTAGTCCGTGAAGCTCGTGAACCGGTTGACGTAGGCCCACACACGCTCGTTCGAGGTGTGGAACAGGTGCGCGCCGTACCGGTGGATCTCGATCCCGGTCTCCGGCTCGGCCTCGGAGTAGGCGTTGCCGCCGATGTGGTTCCGGCGCTCCAGGACCAGGACGCGCTTCCCGAGGCCGTCCGCGACCCGCTCGGCCACGGTGAGTCCGAAGAACCCGGACCCGACGACGATCAGGTCGTAGCTGCTCAGGTCGTAACCGTTCAGGTCGGCACTGTCGACGCTCACGGCCATCGAGGGTAGGGCAGGCGTGATCCGGGGCACCCGGCGGCTTCGGTACCCTCGCAGACAGGTCCGAGAAGCGGACGTATCCGGCACCGTCGCGGCCCGAGGAGAAGATGGCGTGAGCTGGCTGTCCGCCGTCCCCCTCGTGGCGCTGGCCGCGGCCTGGGTCACGCTCCCGGGACTGGTCGTGGGCCTCGCCGCCGGTCTGCGCGGGATCGCCGCCTGGGGCGCCGCCCCGATGCTGTCGGTCGGCGTGATCGCCGGGTCCGCCGTCGGCGCGAGCATGCTCGGCGTGCCCTGGAGCGGGGCCGCACCGGCCACCGCGGCGGCCGCGTTCGCGCTGCTGGTGGTGGGTGTGCGACGGCTGGTGCTCCGCCGCCCGCTGCTGCCGCGGCCCACCGTGGTGCGGGCCGCCGTCGGGGAGTCGGTCCGGACGCTGCTCCGCGGCGGACCCGACCGGCGCTGGACCGGGCTCGCCGCGCTCGGCGGGCTGACGATCGCCGCGGCGCTCGGTCTGCGGGCCGTGCTGCGCGGGATGGACCGTCCCGACGCGCTGTCCCAGACCTTCGACGCGAACTTCCACTACAACGCCGTCGCCCGGATCCTCGGGACGCACGACGCGTCGTCGCTCACCGTCGGCGGCCTGGTCAACTCCCCCGGCTTCTACCCCGCGGCCTGGCACGACGTCGTCTCGCTGGTGGCGCCGCTGGCCACCGGGCCGGGCGGGATCGTCGTCGCGTCGAACGCGGTCGCACTGGTCACCACGCTGCTGGTGTGGCCGCTGTCGGTGCTCCTCCTGGTCCGCACCCTCGTCGGCCGCTCGGCCGGTGCCGCGCTGGCCGCACCGGTGCTCGCGCTCGGATTCGTCGCGTTCCCGTGGACGCTGGTCACCTACGGCGCGCTGTGGCCGAACCTGCTGGGCGTCTCGCTGGTGCCGGCCGCGCTGGCCGCGACAGCGCTCGCCGCGCGGCCGGGTCTCGGGCCGGACCCGGTGTCGCCCGCCCGGCCGGGCCCGTACCCCCCGGGACGGGTGGCGCGCTGGTTCCCGGCGGGGGCCGCCGTCGTCGCGCTGGGGTTCGCGCACCCGAACGCGCTGTTCGGCGCCGTGGTCGTCGCGGTGCCGCCGATCCTGTGGGGCCTCGCGGGCGCGGTGCGCCGCGGGCTGCGCGGCGGCGTGTGGCCCACCGTGCGCGCGGTCGTCGCGGTACCGGTCGTGCTCGCCGCGCTCGGCGGCGTCGGCTGGTTCATGTTCGTCTCCCCCGCCCTCGACGGGATCCGCGGCTACTACTGGGAGCCGGAGGTCTCGGTCACCGACGCCGTGTGGAACGCGGTGCTGCACAACCCCGAGGACAACGCACCGGCCTGGTCGATCGCGGTGCTCACGGTGGCCGGTGCGGTGTGGGCACTGCGGCGGGCCCGGACGTCCTGGCTGGTCCCGGCGCACCTGCTGGTCTGCACGCTCTACGTCGTCGGCGCCACCACGTGGTCCTCGGTGTGGACCGGGGTCTGGTACAACGACTCGCCCCGGATCGCCGCGCTCGTCCCGGTGACCGCGGCCCCGCTGGCCGCGCTCGGCCTGGTGGCGCTCTGCTCGCTGGCCCGCACCCTCGCCTGCCTGGTCCGCGACCGCCTCACCCGGGCCGCGCCCGCCGTCGCCGGGCTGCCCCGGCCCCGGGCCGCGGTGCTCGTCGCGATCGGGGTGATCGCCGTCGTCGTCACCTCGGGCGGGCTCTACCAGCGCTCGCACATCGACTCGCTCGCCGCGATCTACCAGACGCCGGAGGAGGTGCTGGTCGGCCCGGATCAGGCGCGGTTCCTGCGCGAGGCGGGCGACCTGCTGCCGTCGGACGCGGTCGTGGCGCAGAACCCGTGGGCCGGCACCGCGATGCTGTGGCCGCTCACCGACCGGCAGGTGCTGTTCCCGCACCTGACCGGGGTGTGGTCGCCGGACCAGCAGATCATCGCCGAGCGGCTGCGCGACGCGTCGAACGACCCGGCGGTGTGCGCGGCGGTCGCCGAGACCGGGACCGGGTACGTGATCACCGCGCCGCCGACGTTCTGGCAGCCGGACCCGCTGGCGCTGCAGTGGCCCGGACTCGACGACCTCGCCGACGCCGACGGGTTCGAGCTGCTCGCCCGCGACGGCGACAACGCGTTGTGGCGCATCACCGCCTGCGACGCCGGCCGGGTCGTCGGGTCCTGATCGCAGTGTGGCCGGATCGTCCGGCCTGGTACCCGACCGGGTCGGTGAGGCGGACCGACAACGGTGACATCTCACCGGTATCGTCCCGCGAGCCACCGCCTGAACACCTGCTGTAACGCGGTGGCCAAGGACCGTCGGTGCCACATCCTCGGGAAGGAGCCGCCCCCGATGGGCGCAGCGACTTGGCTCTCCGCCGCGCCCGTAGCGCTAGTCGCGGCGCTGTGGGTGGTTGTCCCGGGACTGCTGGTCCTGCGGGCATCGGGTTTGCGTGGCATCACCGTTTGGGCGGCGTCCCCGCTGCTTTCGATTACGTTGATTGCACTGTCCGCGGTAGCGGGAACTGCACTCGGTATCCCTTGGGGATCGTGGTCGCCGATGGTTCCGGCCGTGAGTCTGGCGGCCGCCGCGCTGCTGTTCCGCGGATTCGTGGCTCGGCGGCCTGCCGGCAGCGCGCTGCACCGCGGCTGGCGATCGGCACTACGCACGTGGGGACCTGGATTGCGAGCCCGCGCGGCGTGGCAGCAGCTGCGTAGCCCCCGGGGAGAGTTCGCCCGCCGGGCGGAACCACTGACGGGCGCGTTGCCAACGGCGTGGAAGACATCAGCGCAACGCCAGGGCCTCGACGGCTGGTATGGCGGGACCGCGGCTGCCATCGGGGTCGCGGTTGGCGCAGGGCTCGGGTGGGTCACCGTCGTCCGCGGCTTCGGACCGGTCGATTCCCTTTCCTCAACCTACGACGCAGTATTCCACTACAATGGTATTGCGCACATCCTGCGGACCGGCGACGCGTCATCCCTCACCCTCGGTACGATCAACAATCCCGCCGCGGCGACGGCTCTGTACCCGGCCGCGTGGCACGACCTGGTCTCGCTGGTTGCACTCGGAGCCGGAACCTCGATTCCACAGGCCGTGAACATGACCGCCTGGGCGGTGGCCGCGCTGGTGTTCCCATTGTCGGCGCTGCTGCTCACTCGGCAACTGGTCGGTCGGTCCGCAGCGGCTGCGTTTGCCGCGCCGGTGTTGGCATCCGGATTCACCGCGGCCCCCTGGATGCTCATGTCGTTCGGAGTGCTGTGGCCGAATATGATCGGCATTGCGCTGTTACCCGCTTCGATCGCAGTTCTCGCGACGCTGTTCGGCGCGGCACGAGAGTCCGCGCTACGGGTCCCGGCGGCAGCGTTGATTTTCGTCGCGACACTTCCCGGGCTCGCTTTGTCACATCCCAACGCCGTGTTCAGCCTCGCTGTGATCGGCTTTTTCCCGATACTATGGGGGCTGGGTCGACTGACTCGGTACCGTCTTTTCACGATGCGGCTCTGGCAACCAGCACTTGGCGCACTGCTGCTGTCCGCAGCAGTGACGATGACGCTCTGGCTAATGTTCTACTCGCCGCTACTTTCCGGGGTACGCAGTTTCGACTGGCCGGCTTTCACCGACACTCCTGGCGCTGTTGTCGACGTGGTCACCAACAGCATGAACCGGCAACCGGCGCTGTCCATACTCTCCGGCCTGGTGCTGGTCGGGCTGGTAGGAGCGTTCCGGCGGGTGTCGACGTCATGGCTGGTTCCCGCTCACGCGGCGTCCGGCTTTCTGTATGTGATGGCCGCGTCGCGGGAGGACGGGCTCTCCGCCGGACTGACCGGAGCCTGGTACAACGACTCCTACCGACTGGCGGCGATGGTACCGGTGACGGGTGTGCCCCTCGCCGTCATCGGTCTGCTGACACTGGCCGGACTGACCCGGCGGGTGATCGCGCTGCTGCCCCCACTGGGGCCGCTGACTCGCCGTCGGTGGTTCACCCAAGGTGTCGCTGTCACCGGGACAATCTTCGCGCTCGCATTCTCAGGCGGGATGAACATCGCGGTGCACTCCGATGTGCTGGCCGAACCGTACCAGCGTCCGGACTCCGACCGAATGCTAAATCCCGACCATCGGGAGTTTCTTGTCGAAGCGAGCAGGTTATTGCCACCGAACTCCGTTGTCGCCGAAAACCCGTTCACCGGTAACGCCCTACTGTTCGCCCTGACTAATCGGCAAGTGCTTTTCCCGCACCTGGGCGGGAACTGGACAGCGGATCAGCAAGTCATCGCGGCCCGTTTGCGCGATGCAGCGTCCGACCCGCAGGTGTGCGCCGCAGTCACAGCCACTCAGACGACTCACGTCCTGACCGGCGACGTGTCCTTCTGGCCACGAGACCCCCGCGCCGCTCAATTCCCAGGTCTGGACGGGCTTGACACGGTCGGCGGTTTCACCTTGCTCGCACAGTCCGGTGCGACACAGTTGTGGCAGATCGACGTCTGCGACAGGAAACCGATCCCGAATTCATATGATGGGTGACCGTTCACACGCCCCCGGCTGCAAGGAGCACCCCACGTGACCGACCTCCCCGAGTACGAACGTTCCCTACGCATGGTGGATCGTCGGACGCTCGCCACCGGGTTCGCCCGGCAGATCGCGATCACCACCGGACCGGCCCTCGACGTGCCGTTCCGTGATGCACGGGTGGTCGATCTCGGCTGCGGCTACGGCTACACCGCACTCGAGCTCGCGGGCCTGTGCCGGGAGGTCGTCGGCATCGAGCCGAACGGTGCGCTGGCCGCCGAGGGGACCCGGCTGGCGGCCGAGGGCGGCCGGGACAACTTCACGTTCCGTGTCCAGGGCATCGGCGACTTCGGCCACGGCGACGACGCCGGCGCCTTCGACGTGGCCGTGCTCGACAACGTCCTGGAGCACCTCGACGACCAGCCCGACGCGCTGGAGCGGATCGCGTCCTGCCTGCGGCCCGGCGGCGTCGCCTACATCCTGGTGCCGAACCGGTGGTGGCCGATCGAGGCGCACTACTCGCTGCCGTTCCTGGCGTGGCTGCCGCTGCCGCTGGCGACCCGCTACCTGCGCTGGTCGGGGCGCGGCAGCGACTACACCGACGCCAGCTACGCGCCCGGCTACCTGCGGATGCGCCGGCTGCTCGCGCGGCGCCCCGACCTCGACGCCCGGTTCACCGTGCCCGGCGACGTCAGCCTCGCCGAGGGCGGCGGGTCGCGGCTGTACTCGCTGGGGGTGGCGGCGCTGCGCCGGTTCCCGCCGCTGTGGGCGATCTCGAAGGCGTTCCTCGTCGTCGCCGTGAAGAAGCAGACCTGACCGTGACGCGACGGCTCCTCGCCGCGGCCGACCTGGTCGTCGGCCCGGTCGTCGCCGTCGGGGTCGTCGCCGCGGGGCTGCTGCTCGCGGACCGGATCACGGTCCCGGCCGGGTCGAACGTCGGGCTGGCGCTCACCGCGACCGGTGGCGCGCTCGTCGCCGCGGTGCTGGCCGCCGCCGCGTGGAGCCGGTCGCCGCTCGTCGCCGCGCCGCTGGCGTGGGTGGGGCTGGCGGCGCTGCCCGCGCTGCCGCTCACGCTGTTCCTGGCGAACACCCCGCACTACCTGTTCGGGGTCGGCGGCGACCAGCAGTTCCGGGTCGCGTTCCTGACCCGGTTCGCGGACTCGGCGCGGCTCGCGGACTTCGCCTACGCGGACATGCCGCCGTACTACCCGGCCGCGTGGTTCTGGGTCGGCGGCCGGGCCGCGGCGCTGCTGGGTGTCGACGCCTGGGCGTTCCACAAGCCGTTCTCGATCGCGACGCTGGCGGTCACCGCCGTCCTGACCTGTGCGCTGTGGGGGCTGGTGACGTCCCGTCCGCGGGCGGTCGGGGCGGCCGTGGCGACCACCCTCGCCGGGTTCGTGACGCTGGCCGCGTACTCGCCGTACTCGTGGCTGACCGCGGCGCTCGTCCCGCCGCTGGCGGTGCTCGGGCTCCGTCTGGTGCGCCGGACCGGCGGCTCGTGGGTCCGGACGGCGCTGCTCGCCGGGTTCGTCCTCGGGCTGGCCGCGGTCACCCACACCCAGATCCTGGTGTTCGCCGGGTTCGTGCTGACGGTGCTGGCCGTCGACGGCCTGGTGACGCGGACGACCCGGCCCGCGACGCTCGCGGTGACCGTCGGCGTGGTCGTCGCCGCGGCGCTGCCGCTCACCCTCGTGCACTGGCTGCCCTACCTTCTGGCCTCGGCCGGGGAACCCACCTACAGCGCGGGCCAGCACTTCCTCGCCGAGGCGGGGTCGCGCTGGCCGCTGCCGATGCTGGAGGCGACCCCGGTCGGGGCGCTGTGCCTGCTGGGCACGGTGTGGGTCGTGGCGCGGTTCCGCACGGACCCGGTCGCGCGGGCGCTGGGCGTCACCGTGGCCTGCGGCTACGCCTGGTACCTGCTGTCGACGGCGGCGCTGGCGTTCGGGAGCACCCTGCTGGCGTTCCGCATCCAGCCGATCCTCACCGCGGCACTGGCCTGCGGGGCGGTCTGGGCGGTCGCCTCACTGGCCGGCGTCCTGCGCGACCGGGGCGTCCGTGCCGGGACCTGCGCGGCGGTGGCGACGGCGCTGGCCGCGGCGGTCGTCGTCGGGCAGGTGCAGTCCGTGCCGCAGGACTACGCGTGGACCGGTGCGGCGCAGGACTACCGGCCCGACGGGACGCGGCCCGACGGCTCGCGGGATCCGGCGGATGCGAACGCCTGGCTCGGGGACCTGCGCGCGACGATCGACGGCCTGACCGGCCGGCCGCCGCGGGAGGTCGTCGTCGCGAGCGCGAACGCGACCCTGCTCAGCTACGTGCCGTACTTCGCGTTCCAGGCGTCGCAGCCGCAGTACGCGAACCCGCTCGCGGACTACCCGGCCCGCACCGACGAGGCCCGCCGGTGGGCGGCCGCGGCCGACCCGGGGCGGCTGCTCGACGCGCTGGACCGCGGCCCGGCGCGGCCGCCGTCGGTGATCGTGCTGGAGCGGTCAGCCGACGGGGCCCTGCGGCTGCCGCTGGCGCAGGACCGGTTCCCCGACCCCCGCCAGGGCACCGACCCGGCGGTGTTCGCGCCGCAGCTGTTCGACGATCCGGCCTGGCAGCGGCGCGACGTCGGCCCGTACGCGGTGCTGGTGCGGGCCGACGTCCCCCCGGTGCCCTGACGCCTCAGGCCTCGACGACGGTGATCACGTTGCCGTCCGGGTCGCGCAGCATGAACAGCCGCGGGACGCCGGGGGTGTCGTCGGTGGGCAGCGGGTCCAGGCCGGTGACGCCGAGCTCGGTCAGCCGGGCGTGCTCGGCGGCCAGGTCGGAGGTCTCGACGCCGATCGCGCTGCCACCGGGCTCGTCGTACATCGGCGGGTTGAGCGCGAGCCGCGCGGTCGAGCCGGGCGGGGCGACCTCGAGCCAGCGGTACTCGTCGTTCTCGCCGAACCGGGTGTCGCCGCGGACCTCGAACCCAAGCACGCGGGTGTAGAAGTCCAGGGCGGCGTCCTGGTCGGCGACGGTGAACATGACGACGCCGATGTTGTTCAGGGTGGTGGGGCGCTGGGTGGGTGTGCTCATGCCCGGTACGACCGGCCGGGCCCGCAGAACTCATCGTTCCGAAGCCGGCACCGCCATTCACCCGGGCGCGCCGGACCTTCCCCTCGGTTCGCCGCACCGAGATGCGATAAACCTCGTTGAACCTGGACAGGGTATCGCCAAGATCGGCGAGGAGACGGGGACCGATGACACTGAACATCCTGCTGCCCTTCTACGGGGACGCCCGGCTGCTGCGACTCGCGGTGGAGAGCGTCCGCGCCCAGCACGACCCGGCCTGGGAGCTGCTGGTGATCGACGATGCCTACCCCGATCCGTCGGCATGCTCCTGGATCTCCGACATCGGCGACCCCCGCATCCGAGTCCTGCGCAACGAGACGAATCAGGGGGCCAACGCGAACTACCAGCGTTGCCTCTCCCACGTCACCCACGACTGGTTCACCGTCATGGGGGCCGACGACGTCATGACGCCGGACTACCTCGACGTCGTGAAGGAGGCGATCGCCGCTGCGCCGGACGCTGGGATCGTCCAGCCGGGCGTCACCGTCATCGACGAGCACGGACACGACGTCGTCCCGCTGGCGGACCGAATCAAGGCGCACTACCGGCCCCGCCCGCGGGGCCGCACAGAGCTCCGCGGCGAGGAGCTCGCCACCAGCCTGCTCCGGGCCAACTGGACCTACTTCCCGTCCCTGTGCTGGCGGAAGGCTGCGCTGCCGGGACACGGATTCCGGAAGGGCCTGAACGTGGTGCAGGACCTGGCGATGATCCTGGACGTGGTCGGCGCGGGCTGGTCGATGGTGCTTGACGACCGGCCCTGCTTCCAGTACCGGCGGCACACCGGCAGCGATTCCGCGGTGAAGGCCCTGGACGGCACCCGCTTCGCCGAGGAACGGGCGTTCTTCGCGTCGACGACACGTGAGATGGACGAGCGGGGCTGGCACCGGGCAAGCCGCGCGGCCCGACGACATCTGACCTCCCGGCTGAACGCGGCGAGCCTTATGCCGGTGGCGTTGCGGACGGGCCGTTCGTCGGACCTGCGGGCGTTGAGCCGCCACCTCGTGGGGTAACCGTGTGACGCCGACCGCTGCAGGCTCCCGGCAACCATCCGTTCGGGGAACACTGTCGGCATGCTGCGTGCACCCGCCGCGGATGCGGGACCCGCCACGGATGCGCGTCCCGGGCGGCTCCGTCGCCGGCGTCCGGCGCTCGCCGTGGCCTTGGTGATCCTCGGAGCCGGGCTCTGCGCCTGCTGGTCGGTGACCGTCGACGACGCCTACATCACCTACCGGTACTCGGCGAACCTCGCGCACGGGTTCGGGCCGACGTGGAACCCCGGTCAGGACCCCGTGGAGGGCTACACGAACTTCCTCTGGATGCTCTGGCACGTCCCGTGGGTCTGGCTTGGGGTCCCGCTTCCGCTGGTCTCGAAGGTGACCTCGGCGGTCTGCGCCGCCCTGATCGGGTGGATCCTCGTCACGGAGCCACGGACGCGGGCGGGTGCCGCGGTCGCGGTCGGCGCCTTCGTGCTGTTCCTCCCCACCTGGATCCACGTCGACGGGGGACTCGAGACGGCACCCTTCGCCCTGGTGGTGCTTCGCGGGGTCGTACTGTCCGCGCGGCTGCTGCGCGACGACGACACTCCCGTGCGCCCGTGGGAGCCGCCGCTCCTGTTCCTGGTCGCCGGCATGCTGCGGCCGGACGGCATCCTGGCTCTCGCTCCCCCGCTGCTCGTCTGGGCCGTGCGGCGCCGGGAACGCCCGGGTACCTGGACCTGGCTGGGTTCGGCCGTCGTCGTCGGCGTGGCCTACACGGCCTGGCGGTGGTCGTACTTCGGTCATCCGCTCCCCAATACCTTCTACGTGAAGGTCGGGGTTGAGGCGGCAACCGACCTGCGCTGGATCACAACGACGAGCGTGCTTTTGCTCCCGCTGATCCTCCTGGCCGTCGCGGCTGCCGTACCGCGGGCGACAAGGTCGTCGGCACTGCTGGCCCTCGCCGGATGTCTCGCCCTCTACGCCGTCCCGGCCGTGACAGCGCCGGCGATGGACTACCTGTCGCGTTTCGCGTGGCACGGCTTCCCGCTGCTGTGCCTGGCCGCAGGATGGGCTCTCGACTCCGTGCGGCAGCGGGTCGTCGCCGCGGTCCTGGCCGTGCTCGCCGTCGCCTGGACCTGTACGGCGGGGTTCCTCCACCCGAACGGGCCCAGCATGGTCAACTACGGGCAGGACCTGCGCCGGGCGCACATCGCCATCGGGCTCGGCCTCGCTGACGCCGGGCTCACCCCGGACCGTCGGACCGTGGCGATGACCGACGCCGGTGCGATCCCCTACTTCTCCGGCTGGCGGGCGACGGACTACATCGGCTTGAACGACGAGCGCATCGCGCACCGGACGAGCGCGACCGACGCCCTGCTGGCCGACCGGCCGACGGTCGTCGTCGCCACGGGTCCCACCCCGAAGATGCCCCGCAGGACCTGGGGTACCGACCTGCCGCGCGTCGTCGGCGACCGCGAGCTCGTCGCCGTCACCCGGGTAAGGCCGGACTACTACGAGCAGGTCTACGCCGACCGGGATGTCGCCCCGGAGCTGCGTGCGACGATCGGACGGCGGCTCACCGAGGGTGCGGCGGTGACCGACGGCCGGTACGACCAGACCTACGACCGCTGGCTGGACCGTCTGTTCGGGTGACGCCGGCCGGTCACCAGGTCAGGAGGTGCCCGCCGAGCGCGCGCAAGGCGGCCGAGTCACGCCGAGCCAGGGCCCCCGGCAGCTGGACGGCCGCGTTCAGCCGCGAGGACAGGTGCCCGCGGGCCGCCCGGGCCGCGCGGTGCCACCCTCGCGCGTCCATCCGCCGGGCCTCGGCGCGAAAGTAGCGGCGCTCCTCGGCGAAGCGGTTGCCCGCGGCCGCGCCGGAACCGGAGTCACTGGAGCGGTGGCGCCGGTAGCGGAAGCAGACGTGGTCGTCGACCACGATCGAACCGCCCGCCACCACGACGTCCACCGGCAGGGCGAGGTCGAACACGTCCGCGGACTCGGGCACACCGACCACGCGGACCGCGTCGGTCCGCCAGCACAGCGACGGGTTGTAGAGCCAGTTCCCCCACAGCAGACGGACCGCGAGATTCTCGCCGGAGACCAGCCGCGGCCCGGTGCCGCCGGGCGCGATCATCGCCTTCACCCGGTCCGCAAGCGGACGGACGGGCTGCTCGTCGGAGTCCATGACCTCGACACCGGGCTGGACGACGGCGGCGGCCGGCCAGCGCTCGTGCAGCCGAATCACCGTGTCGAGGTAGTCGGGCAGCAGGAGGTCGTCGGCGCCCATCATCACGAAGTAGGGCAGCTCCACCAGGTCGATACAGTACCGGTTGTTGGGCTGCGCGCCGAGGCGCTCGGGGTTGCGCCGGTAGCGCACGCGGTCGTCACCGAGTGCGTCGAACCAGCGGCCGACGGACTCGTCCGGGTAGCCGTCGTCCACGACGGTCAGCCGCCAGTCGGTGCGATGCTGCTGCTGGACGCTGCGCACCGCACGTTGCAGGAGTTCGGGGTCGCCGTAGAAGGGGAGCATCACGTCGACGGTCGGCGCACGCACACGCCGACGGTAGCGACCGCCCGTCCCGCTAGGATCGCCCGGTCCCGAACGGGGCGACGCCCGCAGCGATCCGGAGCACGGCCTTGGACATCCAGAACCACTACTACGGTCACTCAGCCGTCCTGGCCGCTTACGCCGGGCTGCGCCGGCCCCGCCACATCGCAGGCCTGCTCCAGCACGGCTGGACCGCGAGTTCGCCGGTCCCGGCGCACTTCGCCGACTTCCCGCGGGTGGGGACCGACCCCCGGCAACGCCGGCTGCTGGTGTGGTCGCACGGCTGCCGGGGCTGGTCCCCCGCCGACGAGGACCGCGAGACCACGCCGGTCGGCGCGCCCCTGCTGTACCTCGAGCGGCAGCTGCGGTCGCAGGGCTGGACGCGGTCCGAGCGGCTGGGTCCGGTATTCGTCCCGTTCCACGGCACACGCCTCGCCCGGGTCACCGGTGCACACGGCGAGCTGGCCCGCCAGGTCGCGAAGGTCGACGGTCCATCGACGGTGTGCATGCACCACGAGGACCTCTCGGATCCGGAGATCACCTCGGCCTGGGCCGACGCCGGGCACACCCTGGTAACGGCCGGGCGTCGCAACGACCCCCGGTTCCTGCTGCGCATCATGCACCTGGTGGGGAACGCGAGCCGGGTGTCGTCCAACCGGCTGTCGACGGCCGTGCTGTACGCCGCCGCCGTGGGCACCCCTGCCGCGGTGTGGGGCGACCCCTTGACGTTCGGTGCTCAGTCCTCTACCGCCGTGGAGCAGCTGCGGTCGACGTGGCCCGAGTTCCACACCTATGACCCCGACGACGGGTCCCGGCCCGTCGACGGAGCAGCCGCGGCCGACAGGTCCGCCACCTCCCTGGCCCGCCGCGAGCTCGGCACGGAGTACCTGCTCGACCCGGAAGCGCTGCGGGGAGTGCTCGGCTGGGGCCGCACCCCGAGCGTTGGGCCGGGCGTGCAGTACTACTCCGCATCGCCGCTTACGAAGGCCGCGATGGTGCTGGGTCTCACGAAGCGCTCGGACGCCAGCCGGAAGGCGATGACCGAGGGCGGTATCACGACGAACCCGCTGCTGTGGCTGCGCAACCCGCTCGCGGCGCTGCCCCGGCCGCTGCCGCGGGGTCTGGCGGTCCCGGTCGCTACGGAGGAGCCGCCGCACGTGGACGAGTGGCGCGCCGCCGAGCAGCACTCGGATCCGTCCGGCGGCTGACGGTCACCCCCCGGTCGGAGCGAAGATCCGCCGCACCAGGACGAGCAGGACCACACCCAGCAGCGCGGCCAGCACGAACCGGACCGCCAGCCACAGCACGCCCTCGGACGGCAGCAGCACGCCGGCCCCGCACACGACGACGCCGACGGCCAGTGGCCCGGCCAGCACCGCCTCCCGCCAGCGGGTCGGCGACACCCGGCGGCGCAGCAGCGACGTCCCGGCCGCCAGGGCCAGGTAGATCAGCGGGAACCCGGCGGCGACGGCGGTCAGCGACCCGGTCCGGGCGAGCAGCACCGCCGCGACCACGCCGAGCACCAGGCTGAGCGGGCTCGCGAGGGCCAGCCCGCCGCTGCGCCCGGACGCGAACACCAGGTGCACGTTGGCCAGGTAGACGACGCTCACCACGGCGCCGAGCGTCGCGACCGCGGCGACCGGGACCAGCTGCTCCGGGGCGAACGAGGCCGGGGCGAGGATCCGCAGCAGGAACGGCGCGAGCAGCGCGACCCCGCCGGCCAGGGCGGCGGTGACGACGCCGACGTCGCGGGCGGTGCGTTCCAGGGCGGCGCCGCGCGCCTCGGGCGGCGTCCGGTAGATCACCGGCGCCCAGGCGTTGTTCAGTGCCGAGACGATCATGGCGGGGGCGGAGCCGAGCAGCAGCGCGATCTGCATGCGGCCGCCGTCGGCGACCCCGAAGTACCGGTTCACGATCAGCACGAGCGCGTTCTGCACCAGCAGCAGCGCGACCAGGTGCGGGACGGCGGGCAGCCCGATCCGCAGCGCCCGGCCGAAGTCACCCCGCGCGGTGCGCGGACGGCCGCCGCGCAGTGCCAGCACCAGCCCGGTCACCGCGGCGGCGAGGTAGCCGAGCAGCAGGCCGAACAGGTAGTCGTCGGCGTCGCTCGCCCGCCACGCGACGAGTGCGAGCCCGGCGAGCGGGCCGCCGAGCGTCGCCACCCCGGACATCACCACGAACGGCACCGGCCGGTCCTGCACCCGCAGGAACGCCTGGGCGTTGAGCACGACGACGAAGCCGGCGGCGGCCAGCCCGGCGAACGCGAGCCCGGCCCGCCACGGCACCGACAGCACCGGGAGGCTCCACCACGGCCCGGCCAGCACCGCGACGACGACCACCGCCAGCGACAGCGCGCTGCCCTGCAGCACCAGCGCCCGCGCGCCGTCGGTGCCGGAGCTCTCCAGGATCCCGTGCCGGGTGATCGACGACGCCAGGCCGAACCCGGCGACCATCGCACCGACCTGCACCAGGATCAGCCCGACGGCGACGACGCCGTACTCGGCGTCGCCCAGCAGCCGGGTGACGAACGGCGTGACGACGACGTTCGCCAGGATCGGGGCGACGCTGCCCAGGGTGTAGAGCGAGCCGCGCCCGAGCACCTCCCGGCTGGCGTCCACGCTCACGTCTCCCTCACGCGGAGTGCCCGAAGAACTCCCGGACCAGGGCGGCGACCCGGTCCACGTCGGTGTCGGTGAGATCGGGGAACAGCGGCAGCGAGAGCTGCTGGGAGTAGTACTCCTCGGCGTTCGGGCACAGGCCGCGGCGGTAGCCGAGGTCGGCGAACACCGGGTGCCAGTAGGCGGGGATGTAGTTGACCTGCACCCCGATGCCGTGACCGCGCAGGTGCTCGAACAGCGCGCGGCGGCGGCCGTCGAGCACGCGCAGCGGGTAGAGGTGCCAGGCGGGCTCGGCGCCGTCGCGGCGGACCGGGCTGCGGACCTCGGGCACGTCGGCGAGTGCGGCGTCGTAGCGGGCGTGGATCTCCCTGCGCCGCGCGGTGAACGCGGCCAGCCGCGTGAGCTGGGAGGATCCGAGCGCGGCGAGCAGGTCGGGCAGCCGGTAGTTCAGCCCGAAGGCGTGCACCTCCTGGTGCCACGGTCCCTCGTCGGGGAAGCGCTGCGCGTCCCGGTCGCGGACGAGGCCGTGGTTGCGGAACGACCGGGCGCCCGCGACGAGATCCGCCCGCGGGGACACGACCGCGCCGCCCTCGGCGGTGGTGAGGTTCTTCGTCGGGAAGAAGCTCAGCGTGGTCAGGTCGGCCAGGTCACCGACCGGGCGACCGTGCCAGGTGCCGCCCACGGAGTGCGCGGCGTCCTCCAGCAGCAGGGCGCCCGCCTCGTGTGCCACTGACCGCAGCGGTGCCGCGTCGATCGGGTGGCCCGCGTAGTCGACCCCGGCCACGACGGTGGTGTGCGGGGTGAGCGCGGCCTTCGCCGCGTCCGGGTCGAGGTTGCCGGTGTCGGGGCTGACGTCGGCGAACACGACGTTCGCGCCGAGCAGCGCCGCGGCGCTCGCCGTCGCCACGAACGTCAGCGGGGCGACCACGACGTCCTGGCCGGGGCCGACCCCGGCCGCGGCGTAGGCGACGTGCAGCGCCGCGGTCCCGCTGGTCACGGCCACCGCGGGGTTGCCGCAGACCGCGGCGAGGTCGTCCTCGAACCGGGTCACGGCCGGGCCGGTGGTCAACCAGTCGGTCCCGAGGACCGCCGTGACCGCCTCGACGTCGGGCGACGAGATCGACTGCCGGCCGTAGGGGAGCATCAGTCCAGGGCCTCGACCATCGCGCGCAGCTGCTCGGGCGAGAGCCACAGGTCGTTGGTGTCCGACCGGTAGGCCTGCCCGTCGGGGACGGGCTCGCCGTCGGCCGGGGAGGTGTAGCCCCAGCCGGCGATGTAGGGCTCGACGACGTAGCGGTCGGCCAGCTTGAGGGTCCGCCGCGAGTCGTCGGCGGCGATCATCTCCTCGTGCAGCTTCTCCCCCGGCCGGATCCCGATCTCGTGGGTCGCGGCGCCGGGGGCGATGGCCTCGGCGAGGTCGGTCATCCGCATCGACGGGATCCGCGGCACGTAGAGCTCGCCGCCCTGCATCGCGTCGAAGGAGTCGATGACGAACTGCACCGCGTCCGGCAGGGTGATCCAGAACCGGGTCATCCGCTTGTCGGTGATCGGAAGCGACTGGCCCTCGGCGGCGAGCTTCTTGAACAGCGGCACCACCGAGCCGCGGCTGCCGAGCACGTTGCCGTAGCGGACCACGGCGAACCGGGTCTCGTAGGCGGCCGCGTAGTGGTTCGCGGACACGAACAGCCGGTCGGCGCACAGCTTGGTGGCGCCGTAGAGGTTGATCGGGCTCGACGCCTTGTCCGTCGACAGCGCGACGACCTTCTTCACCCCGGCGTCGATCGCGGCCTCGACGACGTTCTGCGAGCCCTCGACGTTGGTCCGGATGAACTCGAACGGGTTGTACTCGGCGGTGTCCACCTGCTTGAGCGCGGCGGCGTGCACGACGTAGTCGACGCCGTGCATCGCGCGGCGCAGGCGCGGCTGGTCGCGGACGTCACCGAGGAACCAGCGCAGCCGCGGGTCGTTGTCGAACAGCGACCGGCATTCGTACTGCTTGAGCTCGTCGCGCGACAGGATCACCAGCCGGCGCGGCTCGTAGCGGTCGAGCAGGGTGCGGACGAAGGCCTTCCCGAAGGACCCCGTCCCGCCCGTGACCAGGACCGACGAGCCCTTGAGTACCGACATCACGCCTCCAGATCTGCGGAATTTCTTCCGCCCGGCATGATGGCACGCGATCGATCGGACGAATCGAAGCAGGTACGGGTGCGGGTCAACGCGGTCATCCAGGCGCGGACGGGGTCGACGCGGCTCCCGGGCAAGGTGCTCACCGACCTCGGCGGCACACCGGTGCTCGACCGGGTGGTCGCGGCCGCCCGCGCCGCCGAGGGTGTCGACCGTGTGGTGGTCGCGACCTCGACCGCCCCGGGCGACGACGCGGTGGCCGAGCGGGCCGCCGCGGTCGGTGTCCCGGTGGTGCGCGGCTCCGAGGACGACGTGCTGGCCCGCTTCGTCCAGGCCGTCGACGAGCACCCCTGCGACGCCGTGGTGCGCCTGACCGCGGACTGCCCGCTGCTCGACCCGGCGCTGGTGTCGCTGGTCGCCGCGACCTGGCGGGACGCCCCCGGCCACGACTACGTCGCGACCACCCTGGTGCGCACCCTGCCCCGCGGCCTCGACGTCGAGCTGGCCCGCACCGGCGCGCTGCGCGAGCTGGCCGGCACCGCGACCGGCCACGACCGGATCCACGTGACGTCGGGCCTCTACGGCGACCCGGAGCGGTTCCGCTGCCTCGGGCTCGTCGTCGCCCCGGCGGCCGACGACCTGCGCGTCACCCTCGACACCGCCGACGACCTGCACGCCCTGCAGGGCCTGGTGGAGGCACTGGGCGGCCGGAGCGACTGGCGGTCGGTGGTGGCGGTGCTGCGGTCGCGACCCGACCTGGTGGAGCGCAACGCGCACGTCCGCCAGAAGTCCCTCACCGAGGGCTGACCGTGCGTCTGCTGCTGCGTTGCGACGCCGGGCCGTCGACGGGGGTGGGGCACGCCGTCCGGTGTGCCGCGGTCGCCGAGGCCGCGCTGCTGTCCGGGCACGAGGTGTCCTGGTCGGGACGGCTCGACGGGCTGGACTGGCTGTGGTCCGGGCTGGTCCGGGAGCCCGGCCCCGTCCTGCCCCCGGCCGACACCGCGGGCGGGCTCGCCGCGCTGGCCCGTGAGCACCGGATCGACGCCGTGCACGTCGACCACTACCTGCTCGGCGACGACCTGCGTCCGGCCCTGCACGACGCCGGGGTCGTGCTGTCCACGGTGGAGGACTTCGCGTCCGGCCGGCGTCCCGGCGACGTCGTGGTCGACCCCAACATGGGGGCCGGGGACCACCCCCGCCCCGACGACGGCTCCCCCGTCCTGCTCCGCGGCCCCGGCTACGCCCCGCTGCGGCTGGCGGCCCGCCGTGCCCGCACCCGGCGGGCCCTGCGCACCGCCGACGGCCCCGGCACCGGGCCGCCCCGCGTGCTGGTCGTCATGGGCGGGACCGACGCCGCCGGGCTGCTGCCCCGGGTGGTCACCGCCCTCGCCGCCGCGGACGCCCCCGCCGCGGTCGACGTCGTCGTCCCCGGCGGGCGGCTCCTCGACCTGCCCACCGGCGGGCCCGCCACGTTCCGCGCGGTCCCGCCGCTGTCCGACCTGCCCGCCGCGATGGCCGAGGCCGACCTCGTCGTCAGCGCGGCCGGGACGACGGTGTGGGAACTGTGCTGCGTGGGCGTGCCGATGGCGCTGGTCCGGGCCGCGGACAACCAGACCGAGGGCTACCGGACCGTCGTCGACGCCGGTGCCGCCGCCGGGCTGGGCGGCACCGGGGACCTCACCGACCCGGCCGCGGCCGCCGCCGTGCTGCGCGCGCTGCTGACCGGCCCGGACGCCCGCGCCGCGCTCGCCGGCCGCGCCGCGACCGTCGTCGACGGCGAGGGCGCGGGCCGGGTCGTCGACGCCGTGGCCACTGCGGTGGGCACGTCCTCCGGCCGGGAGGCACGCGTCGCCGCCGAGGAGCGGGTGCTCGCCGGGGTGCTCCGCGCCCGCCGCGCCCGGCCGGACGACGCCGAGCTGCTCCTGGCCTGGCGCAACGACCCCGACACCCGTCGCTGGTCGCGCAGCCGCGACGAGGTCGGCCTCGCCGGCCACCGCCGCTGGCTCACCGGCTCGCTGGACCGCGACGACCGGCTGCTCCTCGTCGTCGACGACGTCCGCGGCCCGGTCGGCACCGTCCGCTGGGACCGCGACGACAGCGGCTGGGAGGTCTCGATCACCGTCGCCCCGGAGCGCCGCGGCGAGGGGCTGGCCGGGCCGCTGCTGCGGGCCGGGGAGGACGCGCTGCGGGCCCGGGCCGGCGCCGGGACCGCGGTGACCGCCGTCGTGCACAGCGGGAACGACGCCTCAGCCCGGCTGTTCGCCCGGGCGGGCTACGCCGAGGGCGCAGGACCCGACACCGACGACTTCCGGACCCTGCACCGCACCCTCTGACCGGAGCCGGTCACGGCGACGTCACCGGCCCCACCGCCCAGCGTCGCGTGGCAAACAGCGCGACCCCGGCAGACAACAGGTCGGCCAAGGTCACCAACACCCGCGACAACAGGGCCACGGCGACCGCCGCCCCCAGGCCGACTACGGGTGCCAGGACCACCACGAGCGTCGCTTCCCGCGCCCCCGCGCCTGCGGGCAGCACCACCGCGGCCGTCCCGACCAGCCACGCGAGGACGTAGGCACCGGTCGACAACGAGAGAGTCGCGACCGTGGCAGGGGCGCCGGCCGCGATCGCCAGGACCGCCACCTGCGCCCCGACCGCCGCCCACGACGCCATCGTCCAGAGCACTGCGCGGCCTACTCCCCGCAGGCCCAGCTGAGCCGGCAGCGGGTCCCGACGGGTGATCCGCAGCACGACCCCGATCACCCCGTTCAGTACCGGCGGGCACAGACCGACCAGCACCAGCGGCGCCAGCATGGACCACGGGAGGTCGAGCAGCAGAGCCGCGGCGAGGCCGGCCGCGGTGACCGCGGAGACGAGCACGGCAAGCAGCATCGAGGCGACCGTCTGTCGCCGGGCGACGGCATGGTCGCGGGCGAGCTCGGCGGCGGCAAGCAGGTTCCAGACGCCACCGGGCAGGTACTTGCCAACCTGCCCGACCAGGTAGACCCGCGCTGCGGCCCGGACGGGCAGCGGACTGCCCAGGCCGGACAGGACCGCTCGCCAGGCCAGAGCGGCCAGAAGCAGGTTGGCCACCGCGGCCGCGCCGGCGAGGACCAGGTCCGCCGGGGCGACGCGTTCCAGAGCCGCAAGGACCGCGACCCGCTGGTCGACGACAGTGACCACGGCGAGGGCGACGGCCGCGCCGAGGAAGCCGAACCGAACCCATCTCGATCCCGCAGCGGCGGACGTCGCGCGCAGGAGCGCGGCGGACCGACTCGAACCGGGCATCCGTTCCCCCTGGTCATCGTGGCTCCGCGACTGTAGCGACCCTCCCGAAGTGCCCCGGATCCGCTCCTCCTACGATCCACGGGTGTCCCGCACCACAGCTGCCGCCGGCACGGTCGTCGTGCTCGCAGCCTGGTGCGGAGCTCAGGTCGCTACCGGCAGCCCAGCCACGGCGACCGCTCTCTGGGTGCTCGCCGTGGCAGCGGGCTGGTTGCTCCCCGGATTCGCGGTCGTCCGAGCCACCCAGCGCGAGCCCGGTGCCCCCGCCGATGACCTGGGTTGGGCGGTTCTGGCTGGTGCCCCGCTCGCGCTGACCGGGTGGGTCGTCTGCCGGATGACGGGGCTACCCGACGCGGTGTGGGGCCCGGCGGTGACCATGCTGCTACTGGCCGCCCCGTGGTCGCGGCGGCGGATCCTTGCCCCTACCCGGGCTGCAACCGACACGTCCTCTCTCCTAGCCACCGGAGCCGTCGTCGCGTCGCTGATCGTCGCTGTCGCGTGGATGACGGGCGAGTTCCTGAGGTGGGTCCCCGCGTTCCCGGGCCGGGGGTTCGCCTATTACCCTGACGTGCTCTTCCAGCTCGCGCTGGTCGGGGAGGCCGGGCATTCGCTCCCCCCGCAGAACCCCACGGTCGCCGGTCTCCCACTGGACTACCACTGGTTCACTCATGCAGTGACCGCGCACATCGCGGCCGCGGCCCACGTAGATCCCGCCCTGGCCACCGTGCGGTTCATGCCCACCTCGCTGGTCCTGGGTACCGCGCTGGTCGTGGCGACGGTGGCCCGGCTGATCAGCGGCCGGATCTGGGCGGGACCGATCGCGGCCGCGCTGCTGCTCGTCGTCGGGGAGTCCGGCGGGACGGCGTGGCGGGCGACGGTCCCCGTGCTCTCGATGGTGCACACCAACTGGTGGGCCAGCCTCACCCAGACCTTCGGGGACCTCGTCGTAGTCGGCACAGTGGGCGTGCTGGCCGGGCTGCTGCGTGATGGCGGTCGCGCGGGCACCGTCCCGGTGGTGCTGTTGGTGCCGGTTCTGATGACTGGCGCAGGCGTGAAGTCGACCATCCTGCCGGTCGTGTTGTGTGGTCTGCTCGCCGCCTGCGCAGTGGCCGTGCTGCAGCGACGACACCGCACGGCGGTCCGGGCTGGCTCAGCAGCAGGAATCGTCGCCGTCGTACTGGTGGGCGCCACGATCCTCCTCTACGGCGGCCGCAGCTACGGCACAGTGGTGGCACCGCTGGCCGGGGCGCGGGCGTTTGCCGCAGCCCTCGTCCCGGGCCTGTCCGGCCGGATCGAAGGCGCTCCGCTCGCCACCGGGGTGACGCTGCCCCTGGCCACCACCCTGGCCCTGACCGCGTTCTGGCTCGCGGTGGGTACGGCCCGCTGGCTGGGCCTGGCCGTCCTCGTCCGCCGCCGCATCGACGACCCGGTGACCTGGCTGGTGCTGGGGACCGTGACGGCCGGGGTGATCGCGACCCTGACGGTCCGGCACCCCGGTGGCAGCGAGGCGTACTTCCTGCGCACCGTGTTCCCGGTGGGCGTCACGGGATCGGCCGCCGGCCTCACAGTGCTGTTCGCCGCTCGCCCCGGAGCACGAGAACTACCGGGCACCGCCGCGGTGGCGATGGCGGCCGCGGTCCTCACCGCCGGCGCGCTTGCGGTGCTCGCGCCGTGGCCTGCCGGGACCGAGTCCCCGACCGACCAGTGGCAGCGGGAGTTCGGCCATGCCCCGGCCCGGGCCGAGCTGGGGCAGATTCCACAGGTCTGGGCTTACGTCGGCCCGGTCGTCACAGTGTGGGCGGCGGTCTCCACGGCCGCCGTACTGACCGGCCTCGTGGTGGCGGCACGGCGCCCGGCCGCGACCGGGCGTGCGGTGGCAGTGGCGGTGCTGGTCGGCGGGGTACTCGGCACCGGCGTCGGGTCGACGTGGGGCTGGACAGTGGGGACCAGGGAGCGATCGGTGGCCGCCGCGGACGCCGCGGCCGGGCCGGACGCGCCCGGCGCCGTCACGGGCGGTCACGTCGCCGCGGCACACTGGGTTCGCGACCACGCTGGCCCGGACGACGTCGTCGCAACCAACCGCTGGTGCCGCGACGACCAGCGAACACCGGACGGATCAGTGCGCGCCTGCGCGGCCACCGCGTTCTGGGTCCCGGCCTACACCGAGCGCCGCGTGCTCGTCTCCGGGTGGGCGTACTCCGGGCCCTCGCTGGATACCGGTGCGCGCAGCACCTCCCACTACACCAGGCAGCCGTTCTGGGATCCGGCCCTGCTCGACTTGCAGGAGCGGGCCTTCGCGGCGCCCACCCCGGCGGTGCTCGGCGCCCTGCGGGAGAGGGGCGTGCGGTACCTGGTCGCTGACCGGCGCGCCGGCCCCATCGACCTGCCCGGCCTCGACTCCCTGGCCGAACGAAGATTCACTGATCCCGACGCCGTGGTCTGGTCCGTCCGATGACACCGTCTCGTCCGAAGGAGACTCCCGTGGGCGCACCAGCCGCTCCGACCCTCAGCGTCGTAGTCCCTATGTACGACGAGGAGGACGTGCTCCCGCTGTTCGTCGAACGGCTGCGCCCCGTGCTCGACGGCGCTGAAGTCGACTACGAGGTCGTGGTGGTGGACGACGGCAGCAGGGACGGCACCCCGGTCCTGCTCAGCCGCACCGCCCGGGAGTGGCCCGAGCTGCGGATCATCCGGCTCCGGGCCAACGCCGGGCATCAGGCCGCGCTGTCGGCCGGCCTCGCCCGCGCCCGTGGGGAGTACGTGGTCACCATGGACGCGGACCTGCAGGACCCGCCCGAGCTGATCCACGCCATGCTGGAGACCGCGCGACGCGACGAGGTCGACGTCGTCTACGCCGTCCGCCACGACCGCAGCTCCGACAGCCGATTCAAGCGCTCCACCGCGACCGGCTTCTACCGGGTCATGGAGAGGATCGGGACCAGCAGCGGGCCGATCGGTGCGGCGGACTTCCGGTTGATGAGCCGCGCCACCGTCAACGCCGTCAACTCACTGCCCGAGTGCCACCGGGTGCTGCGACTCGTGGTGCCAGCGCTGGGCTTCCCGGCCTCGACAGTCGAGTTCCGGCGGGCCGAACGGGCGGCGGGCAGCACCAAGTACCCGCTGACGGCGATGCTCAAGCTGACCCTCGACGCAGTCACCGGGTTCTCAACGGTCCCGTTGCGCCTGGCGACATGGTTCGGTCTGCTCAGCGGGATCGCGACGGTCGGGCTGCTGATCTACGCGCTCGGCAGCTACCTGCTCGGTCACGCCGTTGCCGGCTGGACATCGACGTTCGTCGTCGTCGCGGCGACCGCCGCAGTGCAACTGTTGTGCCTGGGCATGCTCGGTGAGTACGTCGGCCGGATGTACACCCAGATGCAAGGCCGGCCGGGGTACGCCGTCGCCTTCGACTCGCTCGCGGCCACAGCGTCGGGCGCTCCCCCGGTGCCGTCGGGCCCGACCCCGGCGCAGGAGGCCGCCGCGGTCAGGAGCGCCGACCGGGAGACGGGGCAGATCGCGGTTCTGCCGTGACGCAACCCGCACGGCACACCTCCGGCACGCCGCTGTGACCTACCCTTCGCGCGTGTCCGGATCCCGTCCCGCGCTCCCCGCGGCCGACCTCGCCCGCGTGGTCGTGTTCGCCGCGTTCATCGCCGTCCTCGGGTTGTTCCCCGGCTTCGCCGGGGTGGCCGGCGTCCCGATCGTCCTGCAGAACGTCGGCCCGATCCTGGCCGGTGTGATCCTCGGGTGGCGGCTCGGCACGGCCTCGGTCGCGCTGCTGCTGGTCCTCACCGCGGTCGGGCTGCCGCTGCTGTCCGGTGGCCGCAACGGCGCCGCGTTCTTCGGTCCCAGCGGCGGCTTCCTCGTCGGCTGGCTGCTGTCCGCGCTGGTCGCAGGCCTGGTCGTGCAGCGGTTCCGGTCGCGGTCGCTGCCCGTGCTGCTGCTCGCCTGCCTGGCCGGGCTGCTCGCCGACTACGTGATCGGCATGCCGTGGCTGGGTGTCTACATCGGCGACGTCACCGGCGGGATCGTGCAGTCCCTGGTCTTCGTGCCCGGTGACCTGATCAAGATCGTGCTGGCCGCGCTGATCGCGTCGCTGGTGCACCGGGCCCTGCCGGACCTGCTGCCGGTCCGCTCCGCGTCGTCCGAGCCCCGGGTCCGGTGAGCGGGGCGGAACGCGAGACCGCCGACGACGCGGCCGCGCCCGTCGTCCCCGCCCCCTGGCTACCGCGCGGGCTCGCCGACGCCGTCGCCGCGGCCGGGGAGCGCCTCGCCCGGCTCGGGGTGCGGGCCGGGGAACGCGTCGTGCTCGACACCCCCACCCGGGCCCGCTGGGCGGTGCTGCCCTACCTGCTCGCCGCGGACCGGCTGGGCGCGGCGTCGCTGCTGGCCGACGCCGGCTGGACCGGCCGCGAACGCGACGCGGTGCTCGCCGACGCCGCGCCGCACCACGTCGTCGGCACCGACGGCCGGGCCGCGACCGCCGACGGCGGAGCGCGGACGCCCGGGCTGTTCCTGCTCCCGACGACCTCGGGCAGCACCGGTGTCCCCACCGTGCTGGCCCGTGACCGGCGCTCCTGGCGGATCGGGTTCGACATCCTCGGTGCGCTGCCCGGACCGGTCCTCGTGCCGGGGCCGCCGTCCTCGACGCTGTACCTGTTCGGGGCGCTGCACGCGCTGCACCACGGTCTGGGCCTGGTCACCCGCGGCCGGCTCGACCCGACCGACCTGCCCGACGGCGGCTCGGTCCATCTCGTCCCCGCCCAGCTCACCGCCCTGCTCGACGAGCGCGAGCGCCGCCCGGGCGGCCCCGCGCCACGGGTCGTGGTGTGCGGTGGCGCGCACGTCGCGCCGGGGATGCGGGAGCGGGTCGCGCGGCTGCTGCCCGGCACCACGCTGCTCGAGTACTACGGCTCGGCCGAGCACTCGCTGATCGCCACCCGCCGCGACGACGGCCCGCTGCGCCCGGTCGAGGACGTGCACCTCACCGTGCGCGACGACGTGCTGTGGGTGGACAGCCCGCAGTCGGTGCACGGCCGGTTCACCCGTGGCGCATTCGTCCCCGCCGGCCCCGGTCCGACGACCGTCGGGGACCGCGCCGAGCTCACCGGCGACGGCGGTCTGACCGTCCTCGGCCGCGCCGCCACCACCATCTCCTCCGGCGGCACGCTGGTCGCCGCCGAGGAGGTCGAGCAGGTGCTGCGCGGCGTCGCGGGCGTCGGGGACGTCGTCGTCGCCGGGACCCCGCACGCGTCGCTGGGGATGGTGGTCACGGCGGTCGTCGAGGCCCGCGACCGTGTCCCGGACCGGCGGGCGCTGCGCGCCGCGGCGCGGGCCGGACTGTCTCCGGCGAAGCGCCCGCGCCGCTGGCTGGTCACCCGCGCGTTGCCGCGGCTGGGCTCGGGCAAGCCCGCCCGCGCCGCCGTCGACGCCGCACTGCGCGACGGGACCCTCGACGCCGTCCCGCTCGGGGGGCCCGAGTGACCGGCCCCGGCAGCGGCACCACGGCCGACACCCCGGTCGTCGTCGCCGCGCGGCGCACCCCGATCGGCACCGCGGGCGGCGCGCTGCGCGCGGTGACCGTCGACGCGCTCGCCGCGCCCGTCCTCGCCGCGCTGGCCGGCACCCTCGGCGGCCCGGTCGACGACGTGCTGCTCGGCAACGTCTTCGGCCCCGGTGGCAACCCGGCCCGGGTCGCGGCGCTCGCCGCCGGGCTCGGCGACGACGTGCCCGGCATGACCGTGGACCGGCAGTGCGCGAGCGGGCTGGCCGCGATCCTCACCGCCGCCGCGGGCATCCGCGCCGGGGACGGCGCCGGCTACCTCGCCGGGGGCGCCGAGTCTCCGTCGACCGCGCCTGCGCGGATGTGGGCCGACGGCACCGCCTACACCCGCGCGCCGTTCGCCCCGGCCGGCGACCCGGACCCGGACATGGGGCCCGCCGCCGACGACGTCGCCGACCGGGCGGGCCTGTCCCGCCGGCGGCTCGACGCGTTCGCCGCCCGCAGCCACGCCCGCGCCGTCGACGCGCAGCGCTCCGGCCGCTTCGGCGACGAGCTGGTCCCGGTCGGTGCCGTGCTCACCGACGAGCGTCCCCGCGACCGCTTCACCCCCGAGCGGCTCGCCCGGTTCCGGCCCGCGTTCACCCCCGGCGGTGTGCACACCGCCGCGAACTCCTGCGGGGTGAACGACGGTGCCGCCGCCGTCGCGCTGGTGCCGGAGTGGCGACGCCGGGAGCTGGGCGTGCCCGGCCTCGCGCTGGTCTCGGCCGCCACCCGGGGCTGCCCCCCGGCCGACCTCGGGCTCGGCGCCGTCCCAGCCCTCGCCGCGCTGCGCGACCGGCCGAAGTCCCCGGACGCCGTCGAGTTCACCGAGGCGTTCGCCGGGCAGGCGCTGGCCTGCCTCGACGCGGCCGGGATCGACGAGCACCGGGTGAGCCCGGACGGCGGCGCGATCGCGCTCGGCCACCCCTGGGGCGCCTCCGGCACGGTGCTGGTCGTGCGGCTGTTCCACCGGCTCGTCGTGCAGGGCCGCGGCGAGACCGGGATCGCGGCGCTGTCCTCCGGCGGCGGCCTCGGCG
Source organism: Pseudonocardia tropica (assembly GCF_040105315.1). Taxonomy (NCBI): domain Bacteria; kingdom Bacillati; phylum Actinomycetota; class Actinomycetes; order Pseudonocardiales; family Pseudonocardiaceae; genus Pseudonocardia; species Pseudonocardia tropica. Next base: position 322,308 of record NZ_JBEDNP010000001.1, on the reverse strand, counting down.
TCGCGACGAGCTGGCGGGTGGTCCGGTGATCGAGTTCGAGGCGGTCGGGCACCGCTACGGCGAACGCACCGTCCTCGACGGCGTCACCCTCACCCTCGCCGAGCCCCGGGTCGCGCTGGTCGGCGCGAACGGCTCAGGCAAGTCCACGCTGGCCCGGACCGTGAACGGGCTCGTCGCGCCGACCGAGGGCACCGTGACCGTCGACGGCCGCGACCCCGCCCGCGACGGTGCCGCCGTCCGCCGCCGGGTCGGGTTCGTCTTCAGCGACCCGGACTCCCAGATCGTCATGCCGACCGCGGGTGAGGACGTCGCGTTCTCGCTGCGCCGGACCGTGCGCGACCGGGCCGAGCGCGCCCGGCTCGCCGCGGAGACGCTCGCCGGGTTCGGGCTGGGCGACCACGTCGAGCACCCCGCGCACCAGCTCTCCGGTGGGCAGAAGCAGCTGCTCGCGCTGGCCGCCGTGCTCGTGCTGGATCCGGACGTGCTGGTCTGCGACGAGCCGACCACCCTGCTCGACCTGCGCAACAAGCGCGCCTTCGCCGACCGGCTCGCCGGGCTGCGCCAGCAGGTCCTGCTCGCCACGCACGACCTGGACCTGCTGACGGGCTTCGACCGCGTCGTCGTCCTCGACGGCGGGCGGGTCGTCGCCGACGACGAGCCCGGTCCGGCCGTCGCGTACTACCGCAGGCTCTGCGGCTCGTGACCCCGCTGGGGCTCTACGCGCCCGGTGACAGCCTGCTGCACCGGGCGCCCGCCGGGCCGTCGCTGCTCGTGGTGCTGGCCCTCGCGGTCGGGGCGGTGCTCACCGAGGACCCGCGGGTGCTCGGCGGGCTGTGCCTGGCCGTCGCCGTCGGCTACCTGGTCACCCGGATCCCGTGGCACCGGGTCCGGCCGGTGCTGCGCACGCTGGTGCTGCTGGCCGTGCTGCTCGGGGCGGTCCAGTGGTGGCTGCTCGGGCCGGAACGGACGCTGGTGATCGTGCTCCGGCTGGTCGCCGCGATGGGCGCCGCGACCCTGTTCACCCTCACCACCCGGGTGGACGACCTGGTCAGCGCAGTGGAGCGGGGGCTCGGCCCGCTGCGCCGGTTCGGTCTCGCACCCGAGCGCCTCGGCCTTCTCGTCGGGCTGACAGTGCAGTCGATCGGGACACTGTCCGGCATCGCGGGACAGGTCCGGGCCGCGGCGAAGGCGCGCGGGGCCGACCGGTCGCCGACGGCGTTCGCCGTGCCGTTCCTGGTGCGGACACTGCGGCACGCGGACGCCCTGGGCGAGGCACTGGCCGCGCGCGGGTGGGGCGACGACGACCCCGACGACCGACCCGGAACCCGGAGGACGGACTAAGCTGGACCAGGTCCGACGGACGGAGGCACGGTGACCGCCGAGTTCAACATCCACGAGGCCAAGACCCACCTGTCCCGGCTCCTGGAGCGCGTCGCCGCGGGCGAACGCATCGTCATCTCCCGGGCCGGTACGCCCGTGGCGGACCTGGTGCCGCACCAGCGCCGGACCGTGCGTCTGGGCGGGCTCCGCGACCGCGTCCGCTACGACGACACCGACTTCGAGGGCGTCGACCCGGACATCCAGGCCATGTTCTACGGCGACGATGCTGCTCCTCGATAGCCAGGCCCTGCTGTGGGTCCTCACCGACAGCGAACGGCTCGGCCCGCAGGCCCGCGAGCTCGTCGGGGCCGCGACCGCGGTGCACGTCTCGGCGGCATCGGTCTGGGAGCTCACCATCAAGGCCGTGTCGGGGAAGCTCGACCTCCCGGCCGAGCTCCCCGGGCTACTCGTGGATCAGGGGCTGGTCGTCCTGGACGTGACGGCCGCCCACGCCGAGGGCCTGCGCACCTTCCCCGAGCTCGTCCGCCACGACCCGTTCGACCGGCTCATCATCGCCCAGGCGGAACAGGACGGGATGCAGCTGCTCACCGCCGACCGGGTGCTGCTCGGGCTCGGCCGGAGCTTCGTCGTCGACGCGACCCGCTGACCGGAAGGATCCGATGACGGCCCTGCGCGACCACGTGATCCCCCGCCCGGAGGGCGACCTGCACGTCCACCTCGCGGGCGACACCGGCCCCCCGGTGCTGCTGCTCTCCGGCGCCGGCCTCGACAACGCGCTGCTCAGCTGGCACCACCTGATCCCCGACCTCGCCCGCGACCACCGCGTCATCGCCCCCGACTGGCCCAAGCAAGGACGCAGCCGACCGTGGCGGGGCCGGGCCGGCCACGACGTGCTGCTCCGGACGGTCGTCGACGTGCTGGACGATCTCGGCGTCGAGCGGGCCGCGGTCGTCGGGCTCTCCCAGGGCGGCGCCCTCGCGCTGGCCACGGCGATCGAGCACCCGGAGCGGGTGGAGCGCGTCGCGGCGCTCGCACCGGCCGGGACGCTGAGCTTCCCGCCGGGGCTGCACCAGCTGCTGTGGCTGACCGCGCGGGTGCCGCTGCTCTCGCGGACCCTGCCGAACCTGGCGTTCCGGAGCCGGGCGGCGGTCACCGCGTTCACCCGGCGCGCGCTCTTCGGCGACGCCGGCCGCGTGGCCGACCTCGACGGGATCGTCGAGGAGATCCTGGCCGAGGCCCGGGCCGGGAACGCGGGCAGCTCCGACTGGCAGAACGACTCGATCGGGTTCCGCAGGATGCGGGTCGACCTGCGCCCCCGGCTCGCGGAGATCCGCTGCCCCGCCCTCTTCGTGCAGGGCGACCGGGACGCGGGCGTCCCCGTCGCGACGACGCGCGCGGCGGCCGCGGCCGTCCCGGGCGCCCGGTTCGTGGTGCTGCCCGGCCGCGGTCACTGGTCCAACCGGGAGTCCCCGGACGAGGTGAACGCCCTGGTCAGGGAGTTCCTCGACGGCTAGTTCGCCGCGCGGTCCAGGCCCCGCATCTCGCGCAGCGCGTCGGCGAGGGTCCGGTACCCCAGTGACTGCAGCACCGCCCCCTCCACCTCGGCGGTCAGCCGGGCGAAGTACTCCGCGGCGTGCGTCGTCACCGGGCAGACGTGCTCGTTCTCCGGGCGGCACGCCCAGAGCGGCTTCTCCCCCACCGCGCAGCGGTAGATCTCGGCCAGGGTGATCTCCCCGGCCGGCCGGGCGAGCCGGGCACCCCCGCTGCGCCCCCTGCTGGACTCGACGAGGCCGTGCACGCCGAGCGGCACCAGCAGCTTGCGCACGACGCTGGCGTTCGTCCCGAGGGCCTGGGCGAGCCGTCCGGAGCTGACCGTCGGACCGTCGCCCTCGGCCGCGGCGGCGAGGTAGAGCATCGCCTGCAGGGCACTGGAGAACCGGATGTCCAGCACGACCTCACCTCCCGTCCCGGGCCGCCAGCCTACCCGTCGCGACCGAAAAGGTGGTGGTCACTGTTGCAGTTCGCGGCGTCATATGTATCTTTGATCAGAACCATTTGACGCCTCCGCCCGGACCCACCGAAGTGCCTGGACGGCCTCACCCCCAGGAGTGACCCGTGTCCACACGTGCCGCACGGCTTCTCGGCCGTCCCTACGCCCTCGGCTCCGCGCAGCTGCCCAACCGGATCGTCATGGCCCCGATGACCCGGGCGTTCTCGCCCGACGGCGTCCCCGCCGCCGACGTCGCGGCCTACTACGGCCGGCGTGCCGCCGCCGGCACCGGCCTGATCATCACCGAGGGCACCTACATCGACGACCCGTCCGCGGGCGACGTGCCGACCGTGCCGTTCTTCCACGGCGAGGCGTCGCTGGCGGGCTGGGCGGAGGTCGTCGCGGCCGTGCACGGGGCCGGCGGCCGGATCATGCCGCAGCTCTGGCACGTCGGGATCACCCGCGAGGCCGGGAAGGCGCCCTTCCCCGAGGCCCCGTCGGTCGGCCCGTCCGGCGTCGCACTGGACGGCACCGAGGGCGCGGGCGAGGCGCTGACCGCGGCCGGGCTGGACCGGATCGTCGGCGCGTTCGCCGAGGCGGCACGGCAGGCCGAGCGGATCGGGTTCGACGGCGTCGAGCTGCACGGCGCGCACGGCTACCTGATCGACGAGTTCCTGTGGGAGCGCACCAACCGCCGCACCGACGGCTACGCGGGCGGCCCGGCCGAGCGGGCCCGGTTCGCCGCCGAGATCGTCGCCGCGGTGCGCGAACAGGTCTCGCCGGACTTCCCGGTCGTGTTCCGGTTCTCGCAGTGGAAGGCCGGCGACTACGACGCGAAGCTGGCCCACACCCCCGACGAGCTGGGCACCGTCCTCACCCCGCTGGCCGACGCCGGCGTCACCGCGTTCCACGCGTCCGGGCGCCGCTACTGGGAGCCGGAGTTCCCGGAGTGGGACGCCGAGCTCAACATCGCCGGCTGGGCCCGCAAGGTGACCGGCCTGCCGACGATCACCGTCGGCTCGGTCGGCCTGGACCGGGTCTTCGCCCCGGAGATCTTCGCCGGCGGCGACGCGCACGCCGGGGTCAGCGGCATCGAGAAGCTCCTCGACCGGCTGGAGGACGACGAGTTCGACCTCGTCGCGGTCGGCCGCGCGCTGCTCGCTGACCCGGAGTGGGCCCAGAAGGTGCTCGAGGGCCGCGAGTCCGAGCTGGTGCCGTTCGAGAAGTCCGCTCTGGCGACGCTGCACTGAGTGCGTGGGCGGGCGGGTGGACCGCCCGCCGTCTCAGATCAGGTCCCAGGTCAGCGGGGTGCCGCGGGCGACGTCGCGGGTGAAGGTCCGGCCCAGGACGGTGCCGATCGTGTCGGTGTGCAGACCGCCCGCCGGGCGGATCGACCGCACGTTGTCCGCGGTCACCTCCTGCCCCGCGGCGACGTCGGCGACCACCCACAGCGAGCGGCGCAGCGCGAGGGTGTCGCGCTCGGACTCGCGGGGGCCGAACCGGGCCGGGCCCATCGCGCGTCGCGCCACGTCGGTCTCCGCGACCAGCGACGCCAGCTCGGCGGGCTCCAGGGAGAAGTCGGAGTCGACGCCGCCGTCGGCGCGCTGCAGCGTCACGTGCTTCTCGATCGCGACCGCGCCGAGCGCGACCGCGGCGACCGGCACCCCGATCCCCGGGGTGTGGTCGGACAGCCCGATCGGGACGCCGAACGCCTCGCGCAGCGCCGGGATCGTCTGCAGGTTCGCGTCGACCGGGTCCGCCGGGTAGGAGGCGGTGCAGGCCAGCAGCACGATCTGCGTCGCACCGCCCTCCCGGGCGGCGGCGACGGCGGCGTCGATCTCGGCCAGCGTCGCCATCCCGGTGGAGATCACCATCGGCCTGCCGGTCGCGGCCATCGCCCGGATCAGCGGCAGGTCGACCAGCTCCGCGGAGGCCACCTTGTACGCCGGCGCGTCGAGGGACTCCAGCAGCTCGATCGCCGTCGGGTCGAACGGCGAGGAGAACGGCACGAGCCCGTGCTCACGGGCCCGGGCGAACAGCGGCTCGTGCCACTCCCAGGGCGTGTGCGCCTGCTCGTAGAGCTGGTAGAGGTTCCGCCCGCCCCACAGGCCGTGGTCGTCGCGGATCCGGAAGGCCGGGCCGTCGGCGTCGATGGTGATCGTGTCGGCGCGGTAGGTCTGGAACTTCACCGCCTGCGCCCCGGTGCCGGCGATCGCGTCGACGATCTCCAACGCCCGGTCCAGCGAGCCGTTGTGGTTGCCGGAGACCTCCGCGATGACGAACGGTCGCTCGCCGGGGCCCACGCGGTGGCCGCCGATCTCGATCGGGTCCGGGGTGCGCATGCGCGCCACCCTACGAGCGCCGCGCGAGCACCATCACCTCGGACACCGTGCCCTCGGAGTCCTGGCCGTAGAGCCCGGCGTCGGAGTCGACGAGCTCGAACCGGTCGAACATCTCCAGGTAGCGGTGCCGCAGCATGGGCTCGCGCACGTTGGGCTTGCCGGTCGGGGAGTTGCGCAGCAGCAGCCAGCGGGCGCCCAGGTCGGTGACCAGGCTCGCGTAGTTCGCGACGACGTCGGGCTCCATCTCCTGGAAGGAGATGAAGTTGGCGAACAGGTCGACGGTCCCGGTGAGCCGGGGCAGCTGCCAGGAGCAGAGCACCGTCGCCGGCTGCTCCAGCTCGTCGATCACGATCTTCTCGCGCTCGCGGGTGGCCGCGTAGTCGAGGACCCTCTCCGGCCCGAGCGCCTCGCGCAGGTAGTGCGTGGCGACGGCGGCGACCGGCGGGATGTCGACGTCGATGTAGCGCAGCCCGGGGTTGCCCGACAGCAGGATCTCGCCGAGCGTGCCGAACCCGCCGCCGATCTCCAGGACCGTCGAGACGTCGAGGTCCGGCACGGCGCGCTTGAGCATGACCAGACCGCGCAGGTAGTTCAGCGACGACCGGCTGAACCGGCGGCCGTCGAACACCAGGTGCTCGGCCGGGGCGCCGGCGGCCGACTCGCTGAACCCGGCGAGCGACGGCGACCGGTCGGCCGGGTCGAGCGCGGTCACCGTGGCGTGGTGGGCCCGGGCGACGGGCACCTGGTCGATCCGCTCGCGCAGCAGCGTCCCGGGGCCGCCCGCCAGACCGAAGGCCCGCGACAGTGCGGCCGCCGGGCGGGACACCGGCGCGTACTGCGGGGCGTAGAAGAACGTGGCCGAGGGGTGCCGGCGGAACTCCGCGAACCCGCGTTCCCGCAGGTCGGCGACCACCTTCTCCAGGCCGGTCCGCCAGAAGTCCGTCGGCCGGTACAGCTCCGGCGCGCTGTCCAGGTCGGCCAGCATCAGCTCGAGCAGCGTCCTCGGATCCATGGGAACGACGGTACGGATCGTCACGTTCACCCGTATCCCCACGGACCGTCGGTCAGCGCCCGGCACCGGAGCGATAGCCTCTGTGCGACGGCTGTGAACGGTCGCCCGGCAGTGACGAGGGAGTGGGACGTGGTCGCCGACACCGGCACCTGGGTGGTGGTCCCCGTGTACAACGAGGACACCGTCATCGCCGACGTCGTCGCGGAGATCCGCACGAGCTTCCCGAACGTCGTGTGCGTCGACGACGGCAGCCGGGACTCCTCAGCCGAACGCATCGCCGGCACCGAGGCGCACCTGGTGCGGCACCCGATCAACCTCGGGCAGGGCGCGTCGCTGCAGACCGGGATCATCTACGCCCTGCTCCGCGGCGCCGAGCGGATCGTCACCTTCGACGCCGACGGCCAGCACGACGTCGCCGACGCCGTCCGGATGGCCGCGATCCTGCGCAGCGGCGAGGCCGACGTCGTCCTCGGGTCGCGCTTCCTGGAGTCGACCGAGCCGGTCCCGCCGCTCAAGCGGCTGGTGCTGCGCACCGTCGCGGCGCTATCTCCGGCCAGCCGCAAGCTCAAGCTCACCGACGCCCACAACGGGCTGCGGGCCATGAACCGGGCGGTCGCGGAGGACCTGCGGATCACCATGAACGGGATGGCGCACGCGTCGGAGATCGTCGCGTCGCTGGCCCGGTCGTCGTGGCGGATCCGCGAGGTCCCCGTCACGATCCGCTACACCGAGTACTCACGATCCAAGGGCCAGTCGCTGTTCAACGGGGTGAACATCCTGTTCGACCTGTCGGTACGGCAGCGATGACCCAGGAGGCGAACACCGTGATCCTGCAGATCCTGCTCCTGGTCGCCGCGGTAGGCGCGCTCGTCTACTTCGTGCGCAGCGGGCAGAGCGTCGGCGTGCGGGCGAGCAAGCGGATCGCCTTCGGCGCATTCATCGTGCTGAACATCTACGCGGTCCTGCGGCCCGACGACCTCACCTACCTGGCCCGGGCGGTGGGCATCGGCCGCGGCACGGACCTGCTGGTCTACCTGCTCGTCGTCGCGTTCGTGTTCGGCATGCTGAACACCTACCTGCGGGACCGCGAGATCAGCCAGCACCTGACGAACCTGGCCCGCCAGATCGCCGTCCGGGACGCGGAGCTGACCCGGCGGGAGAACGACCTCGAGCAGCGGCTGACCGCGCTGGAGCAGCAGGCAGTGCACCCGTCGACAGGAGCTGTCGCCCTCCCCGCGGCTGCCCCGAGTACCGCACCAGAGGGACAGTGACGGAGTAGGGGCGTGAACGACCTCGTCCTGCTCGTCAGCTCGATCCTGCTCGGGTTCGGGCCCGGCATGCTCCCTGGCCCGGGCTGTCGGGGTCCGGTCCGTGCTCGTCACGATTGCAGCCGGCCCGGCCGTGACGATCGGGCTACTGGGGGCGATCGCGACCCTCGCCGGGGCACTCCACGTCGCGTTCACCCCGGCCACGGTCGGGGTGGTCATCGTGGTGGTCGGCCTCGGCGGCGCGACGTCTCGGTACTTCAGGGGACGGCCGTTCGAGATCGCATTGGCGAAGCCGTCGTTCGCTGCGCTGTGTTCGATCCTCATGGTGGTCGTAGGACTCGCACTCGCTGTGCGAACCTGGCTGCGCGGGTTCCGCGGGCTGTCGACGGTGGCCCAGGAACACGACATGATCACTCACCAACTCCTGGTGGCCTACATCGGCCGGACCGGGCGCGCTGCGCCGTGGCAGGTCCAGCCGGTCGATCTCCTGACAGGCGGGCCGGTCTCCACCTATCCGGCAGGCGGGCATCTGGGCCCAGCCCTCCTCGCCGGAGCGGGTGCCGATCCCAGTGCGGCGCTGAATGCGTTCACGATCACCTATCTGGCGGTCGGTTTCGTTATCGGCGTATGTGCCCTCTCCGTGGTGACGGCGCGTCAACTCGGTTGTGGTGCCCAGGTTTCCTCACTGGCCGGAGGGGTCGGCGCAGTGATCGCCCCAGCCCTCTATCGACCGACGTTCCAGCTCATGCACGACGGCGGCGTCTATCCGAACGCCGTGACCCTGGCGCTCGCACCGGGACTACTCGCCGCGTTCCTGGCTGCGCCCGCGGAGCGGTCGAGGAGCGCGATCGCCGTCGTCCTGGGTTTCGCCTGCGCCGGGCTGGTCACAACCCACCCCAGCGCGGTGGCGACGGTCGCGGTCAGCCTCGTCGCCTGGTTGTGCGGGGATCTCCTCGATCGCCACGGGCGTCGTCGTCTGGTGCGACTGCTACCCGTCCTGCTGGGCGCCGGGGCGGTGGCGGCGATCGGGATCCTGCCGCTACTACTCAGTAGCACCTCCACCGTCGGAGGTATCGCAGGATTTCCCCCGGACACGGGGGCGACCGGTTTCGCGCAAGCACTCGGCAGCACCATCGGACTCTCCTACGGTGGCTACCTGGACAACGGTCGACTCACCGGCCAGGCAGGACTGACCGCGTTGGTGCTCGTCGGGGTGTTCCTCGTTGCTCGCGCACGTCGGGGCGTCGGCGTGGTCGCCGCATGGGCGACCTGGAGCGCGATCGTCTTCGCGATGATGCTGAGCCCCGGCATCGGACCCGAAGCGTCCGTGACAGGACTGTTCTACAACGCGCTGCAGCGGGTTTGGGCACATACGGCATTGTTCGTACCGACGCTGGCGGCGATCGCCGTCGTGTTGTCCTCCGCCGCCGTGGTCCGGGTGACGCGCCGCCACCTACCCGTCGCCCTGCGGACCACCATCCTCGTACCCGCACTCGTTCTCGCCGCCGCTGCCGCCCTGGTCGCCGCACCCGTCAGCAGTGGCGCACGAACGAACACGATCAGCGTTGCCGAGAGGTACGGCGAGCCGGAGTTCCGGCGGTTCGACACACACGACGCGGCTGCGATCGACTTCCTACGCAGTCGCGTCGCCCCGGGTCAACGAGTCATGAACTCCGCGAACGACGGGTCGACACTTCTGTACGTGCAGGCCGGGATCCCGGTTGTCAACACCACGTCACTCGGCACCGGATCGGTCCCTTGGTCGATCCCGCTTCTCGCGTCGTTCCGCGACTATCCGGAGCGTGCCGACATTCGGAGCATGCTCCGCGAGCTCGACGTCGCCTGGGTATACGTTGACGATGCACCACCCGGGATCGGGGCGGGCGGCTCGCCCTACGGTTGGGTCTCCGATCCCGGCCCCTTCACGGTTCCACCTGGCCTTGAAGATTTGGACGTCACGCAGCTGCCGGGACTCACGAAGCAGTTTCAGAGCGGCCCGGTCTCAGTCTATCGACTGAGCCTCGACTCACTACCCTGAGGACCACTGGCCCCATTCGAGAGGGATGCCATGCGCGCGCTCGTCACCGGCGGAGCCGGCTTCATCGGCTCCACCCTGGTCGAGTCCCTGCTCACCCGCGGCGACGACGTCCTCGTCGTCGACGACCTCTCCGCCGGGACCCGGGACAACCTCGCCCCGGGCGTCACGGTGGCCGAGCTCGACATCCGCGACACCGCCGCGCTCACCGCGCTGGCCGCGGAGTACCGCCCGGACGCGGTGTTCCACCTGGCCGCCCAGATCGACGTACGCCGCTCGATGGAGGACCCGGTGCACGACGCCTCGGTCAACGTCCTCGGCACGCTGAGCGTGCTGCAGGCGGCTCGGGACGCGGGCGCGGGCGCGGTCGTCGTCTGTTCCACCGGCGGCGCCATCTACGGCGACGGCGCACCCCTGCCGACGACCGAGGCGGAGCCGGCCGAGCCGGAGTCGCCGTACGGGATGAGCAAGCTCGCCGCGGAGCGCTACACCCGGTTCTTCGTGCGGGCGCACGGCCTCCCGGCGCTGGTGCTGCGCTTCGCGAACGTCTACGGGCCGCGCCAGCACCCGGCGGGCGGGGCCGGGGTCGTCTCGCTGTTCTGCGACCGGGCCCGCACCGGGCTGCGGCCGACCGTGTTCGGCGACGGCGGCCAGACCCGCGACTTCCTCTACGTCGGCGACGTCGCCCGGGCGGCGCTCGCCTCCGCCGACCGGCTCGCGGCCGGGGAGCTGGCCGGCGAGGTGTTCAACGTCGGCACCGGCACCGAGTCCACGGTCGTCGAGCTGGCCGCGACGATCGGGGAGATCGCCGGTCTCGCCCCGGAGGCGTTCGCGCCGGAGTTCCGCCCGGCCCGGGCCGGGGAGCTGCGCCGCAGCTGCCTCGACCCGTCGCGCGGGATCGCCGCGCTCGGTCTGCCCGCGCCGACCCCGCTCGCCGAGGGCCTCGCGCACACCTGGGCCTGGCACACCGGGCGCTGAGACACCGGGCACCGACACACCACGGGCCCGGGGTGGGCGACGTCAGCTGTAGACGGCCAGGGTGAGCATCGCGATCCAGGCCAGCGCCAGGACCTGCAGCGCCCGGTCGCCGAGCGCGATCTCCTCGGGCTCGCCGCCGGTGCCCCGGTCGACGTCCACCGAGTAGCGCAGCACCGCGATCACGAACGGCACGATCGACAGCACCGACCACACCGAGTTGTGGTCCTCGCGGATCTCGAACGCCCACAGCCCGTACATGACGATCATGACGGTGGCCGAGAGCGACCAGATGTAGCGCAGGTAGGACGCCGTGTAGTTCTCCAGCGACTTGCGGATCTTGGCCCCGGTGCGCTCGGCGAGGTTGATCTCGGCGTAGCGCTTGCCGGCGACCATGAACAGCGAGCCGAACCCGGTGACCAGCAGGAACCACTGCGACAGCGGGATGCCGGTGGCCACACCACCGGCGATGGAGCGCATCAGGAAGCCGGAGGCGACGATGCAGATGTCGAGCACCGGCTGGTGCTTGAGCCACAGGCAGTAGGACAGCTGCACCGCCACGTAGACGGCGAGCACGATGATCAGCTGCCAGGTCACCGCGAACGACAGCGCGATCGACCCGGCGAACAGCACGCCCGCCGCGACGAAGGCCAGCGGCACCGGGACGATGCCGGACGCGATCGGGCGGCGCCGCTTGGTCGGGTGCGCCCGGTCGGCCTCGACGTCGAGGGCGTCGTTGACCAGGTAGACACCGGACGCGGCCAGCGAGAACGCGACGAACGCGATCACGCAGTCGATCAGGACCGGCACGTCGAACAGCTGGCCGCTGACGAACGGCGCGGCGAAGACCAGGACGTTCTTCACCCACTGGCGGGGGCGCATCGTCTTGAGCAGGCCGCGGGCGACCATCGTGGTGGTGCGCTCGGACGGGTCCATCGGCACGTGCGGGGCGGGCTCGGCGGCGACGGCGGCCGGGGCCGCGTCGGCCTCGTGGCCCTCGGGGGCGCCTGCGTCGTCGGGGGCGTCCGGGACGACGGGGGTCTGCGGGTCGGCGGCCCGGGCGACCTTCTCCTTCTCGGAGTCGTCGCGGTCGACCTTCGTGGGGTCGGTGCTGGTCATGCGCTCACCCTCCGGTGGTGGGGTTGCGTGAGATCACGCGACGCGCGGTACCGGCGACGGCCGCGCCGAGCGCGGTGCCGGTGGCGACGTCGGTCGGGTAGTGCACGCCGAGGACCAGGCGCGACAGCGCCATCAGGCCCACACCCGCCACGGCCACCGGGCGGGAGCGCCTGCCCAGCAGGCCGCCGTAGAGCACGGCGGCGGCGGTGGTGGACGTGGCGTGCGAGGACGGGAAGCTCAGCCGGCTCGGGGTGCCCACCAGGACCCGGACCGCGGGGTGGTCGGGGCGGCGGCGCCGGACGACGCGCTTGATCCCGATCGAGGCGCCGTGCGCCAACGCGACGGCCGCGGCGGAGCCGAGCCACTCGCGACGGCGGGGGCGGTCCAGCGCGGCACCCACCACGCCGATCGCCAGCCAGCCCGCGGCGTGCTCGCCGAACAGCGACATCCCGCGGGCGACCCGCACGGTGGCGTCGCATCCGAGAGCGCCCTGCACGGACGCCAGCACGGCGACCTCGCCGGTGGGCGGGACGTCGGCGGGCGGTTGCGGACCGGAACGGTCCAGGGTGTCTGCCGTGTCAGCCACGGGTGGGGGCCTCCTGGCGCGGGCGCTGGCACCCGGCTCGCGGGCGATGACAGCCGGTGATGGTACGCGCGGGCGGTGTCGTGGGCCGGGTCGGGGCGGCCCGTGGGACCGGGCATGACCACTCGTCGACGGGCGGGTGAACGGCGCCGGGTGCGCTCAGAACCAGCGCTCCAGGATCTCGGCGAGCCCGTCGTGGGTGTGCGGTGCCGTCACCTCGTCGGCGAGCCCGACCAGGTCCGGGTGGGCGTTGCCCATCGCGACGCCGAGCCCGGCCCAGCGCAGCATCTCCCGGTCGTTGGGCATGTCGCCGAACGCCACGGTGTCCGCCGCGGTCACCCCGAGACGACGGGCGACCTCGGCCAGGCCGGTCGCCTTGGTGACCCCGGGGGCGGAGGCCTCCAGCAGCCCCGACGAGTGCGAGAACGTCAGGTCGGCCAGCCCGCCGGCCTTCGGTGCGAGCGCGTCCATCATCTGCTCGCTGGTCAGCTCCGGGGAGCGGATCAGCACCTTCGTCGCCGGGCGGCCGAGCAGGTCCTCGCGGCTGGTGGAGCCGCCGTCGTGCTCGCCCCAGGCGTGTACGTAGCCGGGGTCGGTGAGGAACTCGTCGACGACGCCCCGCACGCCGTCGTCGCCCTCGGCGTTCCCGACGCGCTCGACGCCGAACCCGCAGCCGGGGAACAGCTCCGCGGCGAGGCCGGCGAGCTCGCGGATCGTGGCGGGCTCCAGGGTGTGCGCGCCGAGCACGACGTCGTCGGCGGCGTCGTAGAGCACCGCGCCGTTCGCGCACACGCACAGCCGCACCAGTCCCTCGGGCAGCCGCGCGAGCACCGGCGGGATCCAGCGCGGCGGGCGGCCGGTGACCAGCACGAAGCCGGCGCCGGCGACGACCGCCCGCTCCAGCACGGCGACGGTGCGCGGGGTGACCGCGCCGCCGTCGTCGAGGAGGGTCCCGTCGACGTCGGTGGCGACGAGCCGGGGCGCGTTCTCGACGATCACACCCAGAGCGTACGGAACCGCGCGGAGACCGCCCCCGGACGACCGCGTGGCGGTTACCCTCGAACGGTGCGCGTTCTGGTGGTGGCGGCCCCGCTGTCGGGGCACCTGACACCACTGTTGCCGCTCGCCCACGCGCTCTGGGACTCCGGGCACGAGGTGCTGCTCGCCGGCGGCGGCGACGCGCACCCGCTCCCCGGGGCGGGTCCGCTGCCGTTCATCGACGTCGCCCGCAGCCTGCGGGTGGGCAGGCTGGCCGCGCGTTCGCTCGTCGCGCACCCGGTGACCGCGCGGGCCGAGCTGGCCGGGCGCGGCGGCGACGCCGGGGTGCGCTCGCTGTTCGGCCCGGTGAACGAGGAGCTGACCGACGCGCTGGTGACCGTCGCCGAGCAGTGGCGGCCCGACGTCGTGGTGTACGAGCCCCTGGCGGTCGCGGGGGCGCTCGCGGCCGCCCGGCACGACGTCCCGGCGGTGCTGCACGAGAACGGTCTGCTCGACGGGTTCGCGCTGGTCCGCACGCTGCTGGACTCCCGCCCGCTGCAGCGTGCCCGGCTGCGGCACGGGCTGCGCGGGGTCCCGCCACCGGCGATCGCGCTGACCATCGCCCCGTCGAGCCTGGTCGGGGCGCGCGACGCGCTGGCCGTGCGGCCGGGACGGGCCCGCGGCCCGGGCCGGTCCTCGCTGCCCGCCTGGCTGAGCGGCCCCTCGGTCCGCCCGCGGGTGCTGGTGCTGCGCGGCGGCGGACCGGTGCGCGGGGACCTGCAGTCCTCCGCGGTGCGCGCGCTGCCGGGCGTCCGCGCCGACGGCACGGACTGCGAGCTCGTGCTCGTCCGTCCCCCGGCGCGGCTGCTGCGCCACCACGGGCCGGGGGTGCGCACCGTCGGGCGGGTCCCGCTGGACGAGCTGCTGCCCGCCTGCGCGGCGGTGCTGCACGACGGCAGCGCCGCGCACGTGCTGGCCGCGCTCGCCGCGGGCGTCCCGCAGCTCGCGCTGCCCGGGCCCGGCGACCGGCGGCACAACGCCGAGCTGGTCGCCGCCCGCGGCGCGGGGCTGGGCGGCCCGTTCACCGCCGACACCCTGCGCAGGCTGCTGCACGACGGCGAGCTCGCGGCCGCCGCCCGCGACGTCCGCGCCGAGATCGCCGCGATGCCGACGCCGCAGGCCAGGGTCGAGGTGCTGACCGCCCTGGCCTGAGCGGCGCCGGGACCGAGGGTCTAGAAGACGGCGACCGCGACGATCAGACCGAGCGCGACGTGCGCGGCCGCGACGACCTTCGCCACCGCCCGCGGCTCGTCGGACTGGATGACCTCGCCGATGTCGATGCCGGTCACCCACTCCAGCAGCCGCACCGCGGCGACCTGGGCGATGATCCCGATCAGGCCGAACACCAGCGACGACACGACGCCCTGCAGCAGCGAGCCGTACGAGCCGTAGATCGCGGTGACGATGATGAACGCCATCGACAGCATCCCGGCCGAGGTGATCGTGACCGCGTTCGGCAGGCCGCCGCGGACCATCGCCGGGAGCTTGCCCGGCGTGGTGAGGTCGATGGCCCAGAAGCCGACCAGCATGAGCAGGGTGCCGATCACGGCGTAGAGCAGGATCGCGCCGACACCGCGGCCGAGGAAGCCCCAGTACGTGGCGTCGAACGCCTGGGCGAGGATCACGGGAGGTACCTCCGGGGAGCGGGGGTGTGCAGGAACTGGTGCGGGAACAGGGGTCAGGACTCGGGGATGCGGTGCGGCACGAAGGCCGCGCCGTCGTCGGTGATCAGGCCGGCGGTCTCGCGGATGCCGAGCCCGGCGGCGGTGTCACCGACCAGCCAGGCGCCCAGGCAGGGACGGAACCCGTCGAACTCGGGCAGCGGGTCGAACATCTGGTAGACGAAGCCCTCGTCGCCGTAGACGCCGCCGGTGGCGGTCTCGTGGCCGGGGGCGACGATCTGGATGTTGGCGCCCTCGCGGCCCAGCAGGGGCTTGCGGACGTACTCGGTGAGGATGCCGGGGTTGCCGAGCGAGGCGGGCAGCAGGTTCGGGTGCCCGGGGTACATCTCCCAGAGCACCGCGAGCAGCGCCTTGTTCGACAGCAGGGTCTTCCACAGCGGTTCGAGCCACAGCGTCTCGGGCAGGCTGCGGGTGACGTGCTTGCCGAACTCGTCGGACAGCATCCACTCCCAGGGGTAGAGCTTGAACACCGTCGACATCGGAGCTTCCTCGAGGTCGACGAAGCGGTCCAGTGCGGAGTCCCAGCCGATGTCCTCGATGGACAGTCCGACGGTGTCGAGGCCCGCCTCGGCGGCGGTCTCCTGCAGGTAGCCGACGGTGATGTGGTCCTCGCCGGTGGACTCGGCTCCGGACCAGGTGACGTGCACCTCCGACGACGGCAGCAGACCCTTCAGCTCGCCCCAGCGTTCGACGAGCTTCTCGTGCAGGGAGTTCCACTGGTCGTCGCCCGGGTGGACGTCGGACAGCCAGTGCCACTGCAGGATCGAGGCCTCCAGCAGCGAGGTGGGGGTGTCCGCGTTGTACTCGAGCAGCTTGGCCGGGCCGGAGCCGTCGTAGCGGAGGTCGAAGCGGCCGTAGAGGTGCGGGTCGGAGCGGCGCCAGGACTGCGCGACCTGCTCCCAGCACCACTCGGGCAGCGCGAAGTCCCGGAACCGCTCGGTGGTGACCACGTGGTCGACCGCCGACAGGCACATCGACTGGAGCACCTCGACGTCGGCCTCGAGGGACAGGACCTCGTCCATCTCGAAGACGTAGTGCACCGACTCGTCCCAGTAGGGCCGCTCGTTGCCCGAGCCGTCCCGGCCGGGGGTGCCGAAGACCAGGCCCTGCTCGGCCACGGTGCGCTGCCAGTCCGGGCGGGGGGTGCCGCGTTCGCGTCGCACGCCTCAGCTCCCGCTGGACGAGCCGGACCCGCCCGAGGAGGACGACGACCCGCCGCCCACGCCGAGACCGCCCCGGGAGATCGTTCCGCTGCGGTTCGCCGAGCCGATCGTCGAACCGGTCGTGCCGCTGCGGACGGTGGTGCCGCTCGGCGGCGGGGACACGTTCCCCCCGGTCGCGACCTGACCGACGCCGCCGGTGCCGCCGTAGTTGTAGTGGTACTGGCGGCCGTTGCCGCCCAGGAAGATCGGCACGAAGGCGAAGCCGCCGCCCCCGCTGGCGACCTGGCCCTGGCGCTCGGTACCGCTGCAGTTCTCGTCCGGCACGACGACGCCCTGGTCGTCGACGCAGCGCGCCTCGACCGACTCGCTGCCGCCGCCGGACCCGGCGTACACGGCCGCGATCAGGGCGACGACGCCGACGGTCGCGCCGGCGCCGATCAGCACCCGCTTCGTGGTCTTCGAGCGGGCCTCCTTGAGCCGCACCGCCTCGCGGTCCGCGCGCAGCTTCTGCTCGCGGGCGCGCTTCTCGGCGAGCGTGGGCTCGCGGGGCGTGGTGCTGCCGTCCTGCTGCCGGATCCGGCCGCGCGGGGCCTCGGCGGGCTGCTCGGCGGGCGCGTTCGCCCACGGCGCCGTCGCCGGTCCGTCGGTCTGCGGTGTCGGCGTCGTCGACTGCGGCTCCGGCGGCTGCGGTGTCGCGCCGCCCGGTGCCGCCCTCGGCGTACCGGCGGGCGGCGTGCTGTCGTCCGGGCCGCCGCCGGCGCGCGGTCCGTCGGTCATCGCTGGTCCCCCATCGTCACTCCCGTCCCCCGCGCGCACCGTACCGGGACCGGCCGACGACCACCGGCCGTTCCCGGATGACGATTCGGCTGCGTTTCGCCCACGTCCGCGCGGACGAGTGGTCGCGGCACCCCGTCGCACCGGGCGGACCTGCACGTTCACAGCATCCGGCCGACCGACCGCCGCGCCGGGGCTCCGGCCGGGTGAAGCCACGCCGACCCCGGCTGCATGATGGGGACGTCATGGATTCCCGCTCCCCCGCCGGCTCCGACCGGCCCGACGCGACCGGCCGCACCGCCGTCCACGGCGGGCAGGGCACGACCTCGGTGCTGTCCCGGCCCTCGGCCACCCCGGTGGTGCCGACCCGCAGGCGGGGTCCCGCCGACGGTGCGGCCGGGCGGGGCGGCCTGCGTGGAGCCCGGCGGGTGGGCATCGGGATCCTGGTCGGCGCACTGCTCATGCTGGCCGTCGCGTCGGTCGACTCACTGCTCGGCGCCGAGGTGCCGGTGCTGGGCTCGTTCGCGTCCTCCGGGGTGCCGAAGGTGGAGGAGCCCCCGCCGCTGCCGCCCCCGCCGGACACCGCGGGCACCTGCCTGAACTGGACCCGCTCCGACGCGACCGACACCGCCGCCGTCGACTGCGCCCGGCCGCACCTGTTCGAGCAGGCGGGTCGGGTCGCGCTGGCCGACCAGCCGGCGTTCCCGGCCGACGAGACCTGGCAGAAGCTCGTCGCCGAGCGCTGCACCCCGGTGGTCACGACGTACCTGAACGGCAAGTTCGACCCGGACGGGAAGTTCCGGGTGGGCGCGCTCAAGCCGTCGCAGCAGCGTTGGGACGGCGGTGACAAGGGCATGCGCTGCGGCCTGCAGATGGCCTCGCGCAGCGGGGAGATGTCCCCGATCACCGGCAAGGTCGCCGCGCAGGACCAGTCGGCGGTCCAGCCGGTGGGCACCTGCCTGGCCATCGACGGACGCACCGTCGGCGACCCGACCGACTGCGCCGGGCCGCACGCCGTCGAGGCCGTCGGGCTGGTCGACCTGGGCAGCGAGTTCACGGGCGACTGGCCGACCGTCGAGGACCAGGACACGTTCCTCCAGCCCGCCTGCACCACGGCCGCGAACACGTTCGCCGGCAACGACACCGTGATCGGCGCCAAGGGCCTCACCGTCTACTGGGGCAACCTCTCCGAGGAGTCCTGGAAGGCCGGTAGCCGCAAGGTCAACTGCAACATCGGCACCCTGCTGCCGGACAACAGCGGCTTCGCCTCGATCACCGGCTCGGTGAAGGGCGATCTCGTCGTCTCCGGGCAGCCCGCCGCCGCGGCGCCGTCCGCGCCCGGTGCCCCCGCCGCGCCGGGCGGCGCCCCGGCCGACGGAGCGGCCACCCCGGCGCCGGGCTCGCAGGCCCCGGTCGAGCAGCCCGACGCCGAGCAGCCCGCCGCACCCGACAGCGGCGCCGGGCAGCCGGACCTGGACATCCCGCCCGGCCTGCCCGGGCTGTCGGGCAACTGACGTGCCGGTGGCGATGCCCGCCGACCGGTTCGACGAACTGGTCGGCGAGGCGCTCGACCTCGTGCCCACCGAGCTCGCCGCGGCGATGGACAACGTCGTCGTGCTGGTGGAGCCGCGCCACCCCGACGAGCCGGACCTGCTCGGGCTCTACGAGGGCGTCGCGCTGACCGAGCGCACCGCGGACTACGCGGGCGAGCTGCCGGACCGGATCACCGTGTACCGCGACGCCGTCCTCGACTTCTGCGAGGACGAGGAGCAGGTCGTCGACGAGGTCGCGATCACCGTCGTCCACGAGATCGCGCACCACTTCGGCATCACCGAGGAGAAGCTGCACGAGCTCGGCTGGGGCTGACCCCTACCGGTGGGTGGCGCGCCGCCCGCCGGGCATCGCGTCCCACAGCTCCGGGACCCAGCCGCCGGGGTCGCGACGCAGCACGACCCGGCCGGTGTTGGGGACCGGGCGCTCGCGGCCGTAGGTGACGTCGGGGTGGCCGGGTCCGGAGCCGTCGTGCCCGCCGAGCAGCGCCAGCGACAGGATCCGGATCGCCGCCCCGTGGCTGACGACGACGACCGCCCCCTCCGCCACGCCGGAGGTCACCGCGGCGAGGTCGGGCAGCGCCCGGTCCCACACGTCGCGGGCGGACTCGCCGCCGGGCATCGCGCGGTCGACGTCACCGTCCCACCAGGCCTCGAAGACCTCGTCGAACGCGGCGCGGGCGTCGTCGCCCTCCTGGCCCTCGAGGTCCCCGACGAACACCTCGTGCAGGCCCTGGAGCAGCCCCACCCCGCGTCCGAGCGCACGGCCGATCGGGGTGGCGGTCTCCTGCGCCCGGGTCGCCCGTGACGCGTACAGGCCCCGTACGGGCCATCCGGCGAGCAGCCCGGCGACCTCCCCGGCCTGCGCGTGACCCAGCTCGTCCAGCCCGGGGCCCGGCAGCGCGGTGTCGAGGCGGTGCCGCACGTTCGACGGGGTACGGCCGTGCCGGACCAGCACCAGGCGCAGCGCGCCGTCGTCCGGCGGGACCTGCGCGGTCCGGGTGCCGGTGCCGACGGCCGCGAAGGAGGCCGCGCCATCGTGCTCGTCGTCGGTCTGGTGGCTCACGTGTCGGCTCCCCGTCGGACCGCGGCGAGCCAGCGCTCGGACGCGGCGTAGTCGTCGGCGGTGGCGACACCGAGCGCCGCCACCGGGCTCCCCACACCGGCCGCCGAGGCGTCCGGTGCGGGATCGGATCGCGGGAACGACCCGAGGTAGATCAGCCGGTCGCAGCGACGGTGCAGCGCGGCCAGGGCCTCCCCCATCGCCGGGTCGGCGACGTGACCCGAGCAGTCGAGGTGGAACCAGTACTCGGCGTGGCGGCCCTTCACCGGGCGGGACTCGATCCGGGTCAGGTCGATGCCGCGGACGGCGACCTCGGTGAGCAGGCCGAGCAGGGTGCCGGGGCGGTTCGTCGTCGTCGCGGCGAGGGTGGTGCGGTCCCAGCCGGTCGGCGCCGGCGGCGGGCCGGGGCGGGTCAGCAGCACGAAGCGGGTGACGGCGCCCACGTTGTCGGCGATGTCGTCGGCCAGCACCTCCAGGCCGTGCTGCGAGGCCGCGAGCGGAGCGGCGACGGCGGCGTCGACCTCGCCCCGGGCGGCCTGGGCCGCGGCCTCCGCGGTGGAGGAGCTGACCCGGACCTCGGCGGCCGGCAGGTGCTCGGCGAGCCAGCCGCGGGTCTGGGCGATGCCGTGGCCGTGGGAGGCGACCGAGCGGATCGCGTCACGCATGGTGCCCGGGCGGCCCATCAGGCAGAACCGGACCGCGATCCGGGCCTCACGGGCGATCACCAGCGGCGGGTCGGCGACGAGCCCGTCGAGCACCGGCGGGACGGCGCCCTCGACGGTGTTCTCGATCGGCACGCAGCCGGCGTCGACGGAGCCGTCGCGGACGGCCGCCAGCACCGCGGGGGCGCCGGGCAGCGGCACGAGCTCCGCGCCACGCGACTCGGGCAGGGTCAGCAGGGCCTGCTCGGTGAACGTGGCGTGCGGCCCCAGGAATCCGATCCGCATCCGATCCGTCCTGATCAGTCCAGCA
The DNA here is from genome assembly GCF_040105315.1 of Pseudonocardia tropica. Taxonomy (NCBI): domain Bacteria; kingdom Bacillati; phylum Actinomycetota; class Actinomycetes; order Pseudonocardiales; family Pseudonocardiaceae; genus Pseudonocardia; species Pseudonocardia tropica. The sequence continues at coordinate 301,401 of NZ_JBEDNP010000001.1, read as the reverse complement.
GCCCGAGGGCGACGAGGTCGGCGATCGGGACCGGCTCCGGGTCGACGCCGCAGCGCGGCAGGACGGTGCGGACCTGCTCGACGGCGGCCTCGGGCAGCTCGTCGAGCTCCCGGGCCAGCTTCTCGCCGTCGGTGCAGGCCAGGGCATCCTCGGCCGGGTCGGGCGAGGCGCTGACCCCGGTCATCCGCGCGACGGCGGCGATCAGGTTCAGCAGGCCGTGGCGGCCGCGGGGCGTCGACGCGGACGGGTCCTCGCGGACGATCCGGTCGATGCCCTGGGCCGAGATCCCGCCGGTGCCGCTCTCCAGGCCGGCCAGCAGGAACTTGTGCACGTCCACGATCTCCGGCACGTCGGAGGCGCGCGGCCCGCCGAGGCGGATCTTCGGGGTGCAGCCGTGCTCGGCGACCTTGCGGACGGCGGCGAGCCAGGCGAGCGTGCCGTCGGCGTCCCCCTCGACGGGGCGGCGCGGCTCCACGACCGGGGTCACCTCGTCCGGCACGAACTCCGAGACGCGCTCGAGCCAGATGCCGTCGACGTCCGGCGGTGCGGCGCACTCGACGGTGCTCGGGGTGAGCAGGCTGGAGCGGGAGAACACGGTCGACAGCGCCTTCGGCACCGCACCCAGCCCGGTGTCGACGACGAGGGCCAGCTCCGCCGGCCGGCTCGGCGCGGAACGGGCGAGCTCGGTGACGACGGCGGGCAGCTGCGACGCGGGGCAGACCAGCCGTCCGACGAGGCCTCCGTAGTGGCCGTCGCGGGCGGCGAGATAGCGCGACACGACGGCGTCGACGCCCGGTGCGACGGTCCTCGGCTGCAGCAGGCTGGTGTCGTCGACCAGCGCGGCGAGCAGCGGACGGATCGGCCACGGGTCGGCTGAGGAACCCGAGGGCACGGTCATCACGTCGACAGACGCTAACGGTCGGGTCACGGCGACCCATCAACGGGGGTTGCCCCCCTGTGTGCGCAGCCACTGGACAGGCGATACTTCCGACTGCTTAGGTAAGGATTACCTAATCGGAGGTGAGAGTGGGAACGACCCGAGTGCGCCGCCCCCCGACGCCCGCCGTCGCCGAGCGAGCCCGCAGCCTCGTCACCCGTGGTGGCCGCGCGGCACTCGTCGGCACCGGCGAGCCGGAACCGTGTGCGCCGCTGATGCACCACACCTGGCCGGACGGCACGACCGACCTGCTGCTGCCCGACGACCACGTGCTCCGCGAGCGGGCCCGGCTCACCCTCGGCGGGCTCCCGGTGATGCTCGAGCTGACCGGCAGCACACCGGTGCCGCTCGACGAGCCGGTCCGGGAGCTGCTGTGGCTGGTCGGGACGCTGGAGGAGCCCGACCCGGCCACCGGCCGGGAGCGGGCGCTGCGGCTCGCCGAGAAGGCCCCGCACCCCAACCTCCTCGACGCCGGGCGCGGCGCCACCCTGCTGCGGCTGCACCCGTCGTCGGCGGTCTACTCCGACGCCGAGGGCTGCGCGCCGGTCTCGCCGACCGAGCTCGTGGCCGCCGAGCCCGACCCGTTCTGCCGGGTCGAGCAGGTGTGGCTGGAGCATCTGGACCGGGCGCACCCGGAGATGCTGTGCGCGCTGCGCCGCCATCTGCCCGACGGGCTGGGGTTCACCGGCGGCCGGGTCCGCCCGGTCGGCGTGGACCGCTTCGGGCTCCGCGTGCGGGTGCCCACCGCGACCGGCACCCAGGACGTGCGGCTGGCGTTCTCCGCGCCCGCGGACACGCCCGAGGAGCTGCAGCGCCGGTTCGCCGAGCTGGTGGGCTGCCCGGCGGCGGGGGGCCGCTGAGCCGGGTCAGGGACCGGCGGGTGCCAGGTGCTCGGCCTGCACCTTCCGGGTCACCTTGCGCTCGGCGACGAACGACGCGACCGGGATGGTGCCCGCGGCCAGGATGACCACGGCGAACACCGGCTTCCAGCGGCAGCGCTCGGCCAGGATCAGCGTGCACACGATGTAGATCATGTACAGGAAGCCGTGCACCATCCCGATCAGCGCGACCGGCCGCGGGTCGCCGAACAGGTACTTCGCCGGCATCGCGTAGAAGGTCAGCAGCAGCAGGCCGACGCCGGTGACCCAGGCGGAGATCCGGTAGGCCTTCAGAGCGGTCGCGACGGTCACGGGGTGGACTCCTCCCGGTGCCGGGCCGCCAGGCGGGCCAGCTCCTCGTTGTAGGCCCGCAGCTGCGGGTCGGTGCTGCGGGGCGGGGCGGCGTTCGCCGGGCGGGACGTGAACGGCGACGGCCCGGCCGGGGGTGCCGGGACCGCAGGCGTCGTGTCCGGCGTCGAGGCCTGTGTCGCGGCCTGTGTCGTGACCGCGGGGGAGGTCCCGGCGGTCCGCGCCGGCACGGTGGCGGGAGTGTCGGACTGCGTGGCCGGTGCCTGCGCGGCGGCCGGATCGGTGCCCGGTACCCCCGGGGAGCCGCCGGCCGCCCCCGCCGCCCGCAGTTCGGCGATCTCCATGCTCAGGAAGCGCCACCACATGACGCCGAAGAAGACGGCGAACAGCGGCCACTGCAGGCCGTAGCCCACGTTGAGGGCCGAGCCCATCGCCGATCCCGCACGCCCCCACTGCCAGATGGCCAGCCAGGTGCAGGCGACCATCGCGCCGAGTGTGAGGACGTGCCAGACCATCCACCTCGGGGACAGCAGCAGCCGCATCACGCGGACCAGGGTACGCACCCCGGCTTGGCCACGGCCGGGCCCCGACGGGCGCTCGGTCACGCCGGCCCGGGCGCCGGGCGCGCGGGCGGTCTCGTGGTCGCCCCGCCGCTCCCCCGCCTGCCCCGTGACCCATGCGGCGATCCGTCGCCCACGCCGCGATCCGCAGCCCGCTCGGTGGTCCCCGCCCGCCCGGTGGTCCGTCGTTCGCGCGCTGATCCGCAGTCCGCGCGCTGATCCGTAGTCCGCGCGTGTCCGGACGCACGCGAATCGCGGATCAGCGCGCGCGGTGCGGATCAGCGCGTGCGGTGCGGATCACGTGCCCCGCGACCCGGCCTGCACCGCACGGCTCGGCCCGCGGAACCGTCCGGCACCCGGTGCGATGATCGGCCCATGACGAGCGGACCGGCCCCGGCGCGACCGCGTGGGACCCTGCGGGACTGGCTGAGCCCGGCGCCCCCGTCCTTCCCGGGCGTCGCCACCGACCCCCGCGAGCGACGGCTGATCGGCCTGGAGATCGCCGTCGTCCTGACCGTGACGCTGGGCCTGTCCGCGGTGCGCAGCGCGCTGTCGCTGCTCGAGGCCCTGCTGAACCCCGCCCCGCTGGCCGACCAGCAGGTCACCCTGAACGCGCCCGCGTCCACCGACGCCTGGATCGACCTCGCGTTCCAACTGGTCCGCGCGCTGCAGCTGGCCGGGTGGGGCGCGCTGGCCGCGTACCTCCTGCTGCGGGCGGGCGTCGCGCTGCACCGGGTCGGGCTCGACGGGCGGCGGCCGTGGCGCGACGCGGCGCACTCCGCGGGCCTGGCCGCGCTGATCGGCCTCCCCGGGCTGGGGCTCTACCTGGCCGGACGGCTCGCCGGGATCACCCCGGACGTCGCGCCCAGCACGCTGACCGACCAGTGGTGGCGGATCCCGGTGCTGGTGCTGTCCGCGGCGGCGAACTCCTGGGCGGAGGAGGTCGTCATGATCGGCTACCTGCTCACCCGGCTGCGCCGGCTCGGCTGGTCGGAGAACCGGTCGGCGTTCGCAGCCGCCGTCCTGCGCGGGTGCTACCATCTCTACCAGGGGATCGGCGCGTTCGCCGGCAACCTCGTCATGGGCCTGGTGTTCGCGCGCTACTGGCAGCGGACGAACCGGCTGTGGCCGCTCGTCGGCGCCCATCTGCTGATCGACATCGTGGCGTTCGTCGGGTACGCGCTGCTGGGTGGCGTGCTCCCGTTCTGACCCGGGAAAGGGGCCCTCACCAGCGGAAAGGTGACCCTGTCCAACTGAGACGGACGCCCTTTCTGGAGCCGTTCCAGGAAAAGCCGCCAGTCGCTAACCTGGATGTCATGACCGACGAGTCGAAGTTCCACGCCCTGCTCCGCGACCAGGTCCGGAGCGAGTTCACCGCCGCCCAGCAGTACCTCGCGATCGCCGTCTGGCTGGACGACGCCGACCTCCCGCAGCTGGCCGCGCACTTCTACGCGCAGGCCGTCGAGGAGCGCAACCATGCGATGATGATGGTCCGGTACCAGCTGGACAACGACCTCACGGCGACCATCCCCTCGGTCGGCGAGGTGCAGAACGACTTCGCCTCGGTCGAGGAGCTCGTGCAGCTCGCGCTGGCCCAGGAGAAGCAGGTCACCGAGCAGATCACCACACTGGCCCGCACCGCCCGCGACGAGGACGACTACCTCGGCGAGCAGTTCCTGCAGTGGTTCCTGAAGGAGCAGGTGGAGGAGGTCGCCTCGATGACGACGCTGCTCACCATCGTCCGCCGCGCCGGCGACGACCTGTTCCACGTCGAGGACTTCGTGGCCCGCGAGCTCGCGCGCGGCGACGCCGCCGACGCGACCGCCCCGGCCGCCGCGGGCGGCGCCCTCTAGGAACCCCTCGTCGGTCAGACCCGGGTCCCGGGGCGCCGAGCAGGTGCGCGGGGACCCGCGGCCGTCTAGCGCAGGGTGATCTGCTTGCCCGCGAGCACGTCGCGCGCCCGGTGCTCGGACTCGGTCAGCGGCGTGGCCTCCAGCCCGGCCACCGCCTCGTCGAGCCGCTTCGCGAACTCCGCGGCGGGAACCGCCCACTCCGAGGAGTGCATCTCCCGGTCGACGTCCCAGACCGGCACGAGCAGCCCGTGCGCCCGGAACGACCCGGCGTAGCGGGAACCCTCGCCCAGCTCCAGGCCGCCCTGGCCGGACAGCCGCGCCAGCGCCGCCATCAGCGTCGTCTCGTCCTCGGTCCGCACCCAGCGCACGTGCGCCTTGGACCCGGTGTCGACCCAGTACGCGCCGCGCACGCCGTCGGCGGTCACCGCCTCGGTCGGCATGATCACCGAGTTGGCGCGCTCCAGCATCGCCTGGGCCTCGGGGTCCGGGCTCTCCGACGGCAGCCACCACGCGAAGTCGGCGTGCACCGTCGGCTCCAGCGGCGTGCCGGGCTCCAGCACGTCCTGCAGCCGCTCACCGGTGTGGCGCCCGGCCCCGACGACCGGCAGCGACGATCCCGGCTCGGCCGAGCGCGCCCACGCGAGCGCCCCGGCGAGGTCGGCCGAGAGGTCCCCGGACCGGGTCTGGACCTGCATGCCGAGCAGGACCTCGCCGTTGTCGCGTACGATCGCGGCGGACGCGCCCGGCAGGACCGAGGCCAGCGTGACCGAGCCGCCGGAGCGGACCGGGAGGGCCGCCGTCGCCGACGGGAGGAACTCCCGCATGGCGACGAGGTCGGGCTCCGCCGCGAGGCCCTCGAACGGCCGGATGACGATCACGTCGTCACCGGCGCCGTGGCAGGCCTTGTACCGCTTGCCGGAGCCGCAGGGGCACGGCCGGCGCGGGTTGTCCCCCGCGTCGGCGGTGCTGGCACGGTTGCGCGTCTTCTTACCCATCGCCGGGCAAGGTAGCGGGTCGTGCATGCCTTCGATCCCGCCGACCCCGGTTTCCTCGCCGACCCCTACCCCGCCTACGCGGCCCTGCGCGCCGCCGGGCCGGTCCACGACCACACCGGTCTGGGCGTCCCGGTCGCGGTGACCCATGCGGCCTGCTCGGCCGTGCTGCGCGACCGCGGGCTGGGCCGGATCTGGTCCGACGCCGAGCCCGCGGCCGAGCTCGCCGCGTTCAACCTGCTGCACCGCAACTCGCTGCTGGAACGCGAGGGCGAGCCGCACACCCGGCTGCGACGCCTGGTGGCCTCGGCGTTCGCCCGCGGCCACACCGAGCGGCTGGCCCCGCTGGTGCGGGCGCGGGCCGGGGTCCTGGTCGACGACCTGGTGGCCCGCGTCCGCGACGGCGCCCCCGCCGACCTGGTGGAGCTCGTCGCCGCACCGCTGCCGGTCGCCGTGATCGCCGACCTGCTCGGCGTGCCGGAGGATCGCCGGGCGCCGCTGCGGGACTGGTCCGACGCGATCGTGCGGATGTACGAGCCCGACCCCGGCGACGACGGCCGTCGCGCGGCCGAGCGGGCGTCGGCCGACTTCACGGCGCTGCTGCGGGAGCTGGTCGACGAGCGCCGGTCCGGCCGCGCCGCCCCCGCCACGGCCACCGGCGCGGGGCCGGACCTGGTCACCGACCTGCTCGCCGTCCGGGACGCCGGCTCCCCGTCGGTGCGGCTCGACGAGGACGAGCTCGTCGGCACCGCGGTGCTGCTCCTGATGGCCGGGCACGAGGCGACGGTCAACGTCGTCGGGAACGGCGTGCACGCCCTGCTCCGGCACCCAGACCAGTGGCAGCGGCTGCTCGACGACCCCGGGCTGGTCGGAACGGCCGTGGAGGAGCTGATCCGCTTCGACGCCCCGCTGCAGCTGTTCGAGCGGACCGCCGTCGTCGACACCACGGTGGCCGGCCACCCGGTCCCCGCGGGCACCCGGATCGCGACGCTGCTCGGCGCGGCCGGGCGCGACCCGTCCGCCTTCGGCGACGACGCCGACCGCCTCGACGTCGGCCGCTCCCCCAACCCCCACCTGGGCTTCGGGGCCGGGGTGCACTACTGCCTGGGCGCCCCGCTGGCCCGGCTGGAGATCGCCGAGGTGCTGCGCGCGCTGCTGGAGCGCCTGCCCGACGCCGTCGTCGACGGCGCGCCGGTCCGGCGCCCACGGTTCGTCCTGCGCGGCTGGGCCGAGCTGCGACTGGCCGCCCACACCGTCCGATGAACCGAATGCCGCAATGATCCGAGAGCCGAACGGTCCAGTCCCAGGAGCCGTCGGCGAATTGTCGATGGCGCCGCGCAATCATCGACGGAAAAGGGGCGTCGGGAACGACCGGAACCGACGTCGACGACCATCGGGCGACGTGGTGGAATCGACGATGATGGAATCGTGGTCGGAACTGCTGCGGACCGTTCTCGGCGTGCCGGGGACGGGGTACGCCTGCGTCGCCGACCCCGCCACGGGCGAGCTCGTCGCGGACGCCGGCGGGCGTGCCGTGCCCGGCCTCGCCGAGGTGCTCGAATGGGGCGCCGCGCAGGTCGTCGCCGAGGGGCCGGGACCGCTGTTCGAGGACGCGGTGATCACCACCCGGGAGGGCGACCACCACCTCCTGCGGGCCCTGCCCCGCGACGGCGCGGCCCCACTGCTCGCCTACGCGCACCTCGACCGGTCCGGCAGCCCGGTTGCGCTCCTCCGGCGGGCGCTGCGCCTTCCCGGAACGGCCCCGGTACGGACGGATCCACAGGTCACGGCGCGATTCACCGACCCGGCCGCGGCCCCGGCACGTCCGGTGATGCGGGCCCGCCCGGCCACGCCCCCGGTGTCGCCACCCGCACCCGCGGACACCCCGCCGGCGACGATCGCGGTGCCGAGGCCGTCGCCGGTGCCGGACGCCGAGCGCACCCCGGCACCGGCCGTCCCGCTCCCCCGGCGCGCGCACGGCCCCGCTGAGCCGCCCGACACGGCGGAACTCCCCGCCGCAGTCGACGGTGACGCCGCGCACGTCGGCGCCGCCCCCGAGGGCGGCCGGTGGGCCGACGACCTGGGCACCATGGCCCGGATCCTCGCCGCGTTGCGCCGTCTGGATCCGTCGTCCACGACCGGGTGTTGACGCTCCGGAATTGCGCGTTATCGTTGTCCGCCCCGGCGCCGGAAAGAACCGAGATCATTTTCCGCGGAATGCGGAACGGGATCACGGCGCGGGCTCCCCGAGATCGTCGCGGCGACTGCCGCGCGGAAGGCTCTTGAGATGAACAACATCGATCGTTCCCTGGACATGGCCGCCAACATCAAGGGCGCGTTCGCGGTCGCGATCGTCGACTTCGACAGCGGCATGACCCTGGGATCCCGCGGGGGCAGCCCCGAGTTCGACCTCGACGTCGCCGCGCCCGGGAACTCCGAGGTCGTCCGGACCAAGCTCGAGGTCATGCAGAAGCTGGGGCTGCGCGAGAACATCGAGGACATCCTGATCACACTCGACACCCAGTACCACCTGATCCGGATCATCCGCGGCACCGACGAGCAGCTGTTCTTCTACCTCGTGCTCAACCGCGCCCAGGCCAACCTGGCGATGGCCCGCCGGGACCTGCGCGTCATCGAGCAGCAGTTCGCGATGACCTCGCCGCAGGCCGGCGCGCCGCAGCAGCAGGGCCAGGCGTTCTTCCCCGCCCAGCAGCGCTGAGGCCCCCGCGACCCACACGACAGATGGGACGTCACCGGCACGCCGTCGCCGTACGCACCGACGGGCTGGCCGCCGTACTGGGGCCGCTGTTCTTCGACCCGCGGATCCGCTCGGCGGCCCTGCTCGACGTGGACAGCGGGATGGTCCTCGACGTCTGCGGGCCCGACACCGCCGTCGGGCGGACGGGCCGGGGCGTCCCCGCGGCCCACGACCACCGCGACGAGGTCCGCGGCGCGGCGCACGCCGAGCTCGTCCGGATCGCGCTGGCCCTCGCCCCGAACGCGGGCGGGCGGCTCGGGCTCGTCCTGGAGGCGGGCCCGGACCGGCACGTGCTGCGCACCGTCGCCGACCCGCACGGCGGGCGGCTGGCCCTGTCGGTGGTCGTGCGCGGCCCCGACCGGGCCGTGCGGCGGGTCCGCAAGCTGCTGGAGGAGGTCTCCGACGCCGCGCTGACCGCGGGCCCGTCGACGGCGGTCCGCCCCGGATCGGCGGGCTGGGCGGCCACGCCCGGCACCCCCGCGCCGCCGCCGGCTCACCCGGCACCGGCACCGGCACCGGCACCGCCATCCCTGCCGGCGGTGCGGCCGGACACCGCCCGGGCGTCCGGCCCGCCCGGGTTCAACCCGCCGGGTCCGCTGCCGTGGTCGGGACCGGTGCCGCCGTCGGCGCTGCCTGCGGGGCCGCCGCTCCCACCGGGACCGCCGGCTCCGCGCCGGCCGTACCCGCCGTCGCCGACACCAGCACCTGCCGGGGACCCTGAGCCCGCGTCGCCAGCAGAGCGGTGAGCAGGCGGACGACCCGGATCGTGCGCCACGCCGTGACCGCGGCGAGCACGTCGGCCCAGGCGTGCAGGACGACCCCGTCCGCCAGCGCCTGCGTGCCGGTGCGGAACCGCCAGACCAGGACGACCGCGCCGAGGACCACGCACGCCATCCACAGCGCCCACCAGATCAGCAGCTCCCGCGACGGCGACGGCCGCCGTTCCGGCGGCAGGTCCAGCGCGGCGTGCTCGGTCTCGGCCAGCAGCGAACCGGGCGCGACCAGGTTCCAACCGGGCACCACCCAGCCCGCGACGACCCACCGGCGGCTCCGCCAGGCGCGCGTCCCCGCGCGGTCCGCGGCGGCCCGGTAGGTCCACAGGCTCCACGAGAGCGTCAACACCCCGGCGGCGATCGTCGCCACCACCGAGGACCAGCCGCCGAACCACACCAGCGCGTCGGAGACGCCGACGGCCTCCGGGGACAACGCGTCGGACCGGCTGAACAGCAGCAGCACGTACCGCCAGACCTCGGCGACGGCGGCGACCCCCGAGACGACGACAACCACCCACAGCACGGGCACGAGCTGCGCGGCCAGCGCGCGGGCCCGGTCGACCGGCCGGAGCGGGCCCTCACCGGGGACCGGCACGATCCGCCAGGGCCCCACCGGGAGACCCCAGCGCGGGACGGCGCGGTAGCGGGGCGGGCCGGTGTAGCGGTCCCGCCGGGCCGTGGGCTCTGCGGCCGGCCCACCGGGCGTCGTCGCCACCCAGTCCAGGGCGGCCAGGTACCGGCCGCACCACGGGCAGAACGCACCCCCGCCGGGGGGCGCCGTCCGGCCGCAGCGCGGGCACGGCGGGCCCGGCCGTCGGGACGCCGGCACGGACACGGGTCAGGCGATCCGGGGGGCGCTGCCGTCGTCGGTCACGACCGTGCGGCCCCGGGCGGCCCAGTCCTGCATGCCGCCCTCGACGTTGACCGCCGGAAAGCCCTGCTGGGCCAGGTAGGCGACGACCCGGGCCGACCGGCCGCCGGAGCGGCAGACGACGTAGAGCGGGTCGTCGGTGGGGACCTCGCCCATCCGGCCGGCCAGCTCGGACATCGGCAGGTGACGGGCGTGCGGGGCGTGCCCTGCGGTCCACTCGTCGAGCTCGCGGACGTCCAGCATCGGGGCGTCGGCGGGGAGATCGGACACGCTCACGGCGGGAACCGGGTCGGACATGGCGCCATCCTGCCACGCCGCCCCGTCAACCCGCCGTGAGCGGCGCGGGTCAGCGGCCGTCGTCGCGATAGAGCGACCCGTGCGGGATCGTCACCTCGTTCGGGTCCAGCGGCGGCTGGACGGCCCGGTACCCGCCGGTGGCCTGCGCGGGGCGGTACCCGCCGGTGCCCTGCTGCCCGGGCCGGCGCCCGGTCCCGAACCGGTCCGGACGCCCGTCGGCCCCGACCGCGGGCTGGGTGCCGGTCAGCCCGGTGTTGCCGAACAGCTCGCCGGCCTGGCGGCTGGTCTGCGGCCGCTGCTGCCCCGGGTTCGGCCGGGGCTGCGGACGCGGCTGCGAGCGGTGCCGGCCGGAACCGTCGGCCTCGCGCCGGGGGATCCCGATGAGGTCCTCGGCGGGCACGGCGGTCGGCTTCGGCGCCTCCTTCGGCGCGGTGGTCGCGCGCACCGCACCGGCACCGGTGAGCGAACGGACCTCCATCTCGGCGTAGCGGGCGGCGTTGAACCGCTCGCGGCCGCCGAGGAAGGTGCCGATGACGCCCAGCGCGAACGACACCGGGATCGACACCAGGCCGGGGTTGGCCAGCGGGAAGAACGCGAAGTCCGCGTTCGGCACCATCGAGGTCGGGGACCCGGACACGGCCGGGGAGATCACGATGAGGCCCACGCAGACGATCACGCCGCCGTAGATGCTGCACAGCGCGCCGGTGGTGTTGAACCGCTTCCAGAACAGCGAGAAGAGGATCGTCGGCAGGTTCGCCGACGCGGCGACGGCGAACGCCAGCGCCACCAGGAAGGCGACGTTCTGGCCGTTGGCGACGATCCCGCCGCCGATCGCGACCAGGCCGATGACCAGCGCGGTCATCCGGGCGACCTTCACCTCCGCGTCCGGCGTGGCGGTGCCGCGGCGGAGCACGTTGGCGTAGACGTCGTGGGCGAACGAGGCCGACGCGGTGATCGTCAGACCGGCGACGACCGCGAGGATCGTCGCGAACGCCACCGCCGAGATGAGGCCGAGCATGATCTCGCCGCCGAGGGCGTAGGCCAGCAGCGGCGCGGCGTCGTTCTGGTTGGCGCGGGTGATCGTCCCCGGTGGCAGCAGCGCCGTCGCGCCGTAGCCGAGCACCAGCGTGAACAGGTAGAAGATGCCGATCAGCCAGATCGCCCAGACGACCGAGCGCCGGGCCTCCTTGGCCGAGGGCACGGTGTAGAAGCGCATCAGGATGTGCGGCAGACCCGCCGTGCCGAGCACCAGCGCGAGGCCCAGCGAGATGAAGTCGATCTTGTTCGTGTACTGCAGGCCCGGGTTGAGGATGGCCTCGCCGCGCTCGGAGTTCCGGGTGGCCTGCTCCAGCACCGCGGACAGGTCGAACCCGTAGCGGCCGAGCACCCAGGTGGTCAGCACGGCGGCCCCGGTGAGCAGCAGACCGGCCTTGATGATCTGCACCCAGGTGGTGCCCTTCATGCCGCCGAACAGCACGTAGACGACCATCAGGCCGCCGACGACGACGATCACCAGCGCCTGTGACAGCTTGTCGGTCTTCGGGATCTGCAGCAGCAGCGAGATCAGCCCGCCGGCCCCGGCCATCTGCGCGATCAGGTAGAAGAGCGAGACGACCAGCGTCGAGGTCGCGGCGGCCGCGCGGACCGGGCGCTGGCGCATCCGGAACGCCAGGACGTCGCCCATCGTGAAGCGACCGGTGTTGCGCAGCAGCTCCGCGACGAGCATGAGCGCCATCAGCCAGCCGACGAGGAAGCCGATGGAGTACAGGAAGCCGTCGTAGCCGTAGAGCGCGATGGCCCCGGCGATGCCGAGGAACGAGGCCGCGGACAGGAAGTCACCGGCGATCGCGGTGCCGTTCTGCGGGCCGGTGAACGCGTGGCCACCGGTGTAGTAGTCGGCACGCGTGGCGTTCGTGCGGCTGACCCGCAGCACGATCATCAGGGTCACGATCACGAACAGCAGGAAGAAGCCGAGGTTCGCGGTGACCGAGCCGACCGACTCGGCCTGGGCCAGTACCGACGTGGTCATGCGCGCACCTCCGCCTGCTCGACCCGGGCGCGCAGCTCGGCGGTCGGGCCGTCGATCTCACGCTCGGCGAACCGGACGTACAGGGTCGTGATCAGGAAGGTGGAGACGAACTGGCCGAGGCCGACGAGCAGCCCGACCGTGATCGTCCCGACGACCCGGATGGACATGAACTCGGGGGCGTAGCAGGCGAGACCGACGTACGCGAGGTACCAGGCGAGGAAGATCGCGGTCATCGGGAACACGTAGCGCCGGAGACGGCTGCGGTACGCCCGGAACTCGGGACTCGCCTGGACCTGCTGGTAGATCGTCCCGGCCGAGCGCTCTGCGGGGCTGCTCATGGCGCCGGTTCCTTTCGGGTCGTGCTGCGGGGAGCCGGGCCGCGTCGTGGCCGGGGGGACCGCGGCGCGCCCCCGGGGGACACGTTTCACCCGGAACAACGACGGGGTATCGCATCGGGGAACGTCGTTGCGCGCCGTCACGACGAAGACCCCCGGTCCGGACCAACCGACCCGTCCGAGCGGTGACGCTGTGTAGACCGGTTCGCGGGGACCCGTCAGGCCCTGTCGTCCAATCGGTCCCGCATGAGACCCAGCCGTTCGGGTGCGTGCAGGCGCAGGAGTACCTGGCCGGCGTCGGCGGGGCGGCGCGACCGGGTGAACCGGGAGACCAGCGCCATCGTCGCGAACGCCAGCGGCACGCTGACGATCGCCGGCCGGTACAGCAGGACCCCGGTCCAGCCGGCCGACGGGCCGAGCCCGGAGACGTCGGCGCCGGCCAGCGCGGCGACGACCGCGCCGGCCGACACCACCCCGCCGACGACGACACCGGCGATCGCGCCGACGTCGGTCAGCCCGCGCCACCAGATGCCCAGCACCAGCAGCGGGCAGAACGTGGACGCGGCGACGGCGAACACGAGCGCGACGGCCTCGGCGAAGTTCAGGCCGGTCGGCACGAGCGCGACGACCGTCGGCGGCACCCCGGCGAGCACCGACGCCAGCGGGAAGCGCCGGGTCATCCGGCCGTGGCGGGGCAGCACGTCGGTGGACACGACGCTGGCCAGGCTGACCAGCAGGCCCGACGCCGTCGACAGGAACGCGGCCCACGCCCCCGCGGCGACGAGGCCGCCCACCAGCGCGCCCAGCAGGCCGCTGCCCAGGATCGCGGTCGGGAGAAGCAGCACCGCGGCGTCGGTGCGGCCGGTGACCAGCAGCTGCGGGGTGTAGACCCGCGACAGCACGCCGAGCAGGGTCACCAGGACGTAGAAGCCGCCCAGCATCCCCAGGACGAGCACGGCGCTGCGACGGGCCGCCCGGCCGTCGGAGTTGGTGTAGAAGCGGCCGAGCACGTGCGGCAGGCCCATGGTCCCGAGGAACGTGGCGAGGATCAGCGAGTAGGTCGCGAGCAGCTGGTGCTGCTCGGAGCCGGTGAACGGGCGCAGCCAGCTCTCGTCGTCGGTGGGGGCGCCGCGGGTGACCGGCACCGGGCCGCCCGCCGCGAAGCGCAGCTCGGTCCCGGCGGTGACCTCGTGGGTGGACCCGGCGACCCAGCGCAGCGGGCCGTCGACGGCCTGCCCGTCGACGGTACCGCGGGCGACGACGTCGACGGCCAGCCGCGCCTCCAGCGTCACCGGCGTGGTGACCGAGACGGTCGTGGGCTCGCGGAACTCCGGCGGCTCGTCACGGGCGAAGGTGTGGCCGTCGCCGATCCACACGGCCAGGCCGATCACCGCGGGCACGGCGAGCGCGGTCAGCTTGAACCAGTACTGGAACGCCTGCACGAACGTCACCGACCGCATCCCGCCGAGGGCGACGGTGGCGACCACGATCACCCCGGCCGCGCCGGAGCCGACCCAGTCGGGCAGACCGGTGACGATGCCGACGGTCAGCCCGGCGCCCTGCAGCTGCGGCAGCAGGTAGAGCCAGCAGATGACGATGACGACGGCCGCGCACACCTTGCGCAGCATCGGCGAGGCGAGCCGGGCGTCGGCGAAGTCGGGGACGGTGTAGGCGCCCGACCGGCGCAGCGGTGCGGCGACGAACAGCAGCAGGAACAGGTAGCCGGCGGTGTAGCCGGCGGCGTACCAGAGCGCGTCGACGCCCTCGAGGAGGATCAGCCCCGCGATGCCGAGGAACGACGCCGCGGACAGGTACTCGCCGGAGATCGCGCCGGCGTTGAGCCGTGACGGCACCGACCGGGACGCGACGAGGAAGTCCGAGGTCAGCCGGGTCCGGTGGGCGACGGAACCGATGACGGCGGTCGCGACCGCCACCAGGACGATCGCGACCAGTGACAGGATCGCGGTCAGGCTCATCGATCGGCCACGTCGTCGGCGAAGTCCTGCTCCGCCGCCTCCGCGGAGCTCACGTACCACCAGCCCAGGCCGAGCAGGAACGGGTAGACGAGCACGCCGAGCAGCAGCCAGGGCAGCCGGATGCCGAGCACCTCCACCTGGCCGATCACCGGGACCGCGATGAACAGCGCGGGCAGCACGCCCAGCCCGATCAGCGCGACGACGCTGACCCGGAGCGCGAGCAGAAGCTGGGTGCGGACCAGGGAGTTGCGCAGCAGGGTGCCGACGGCGCCGGGGTCCTGCACGTCGGACAGCCCACGGGAGGACTGCGTGGTCGAGCGGCGTTCGGAGAGCACGACGCGGACGCGTCCGGCACCGGGGCCCTCGCCCTCGAGCTCCTCGACGGGCGCGGGCGGGTCGGTCGGCTCCGCGGAGAACGGGCGCGGACGGGCCCCGGTGTAGGGCGCGGCGGCGAACGGCTCGGGGGCGGGCTCGACCGACGGCTCGGGGGCCGGGGCGACGTCGACCTCGGGGGCGCGCCAGATGACCTCGGTGCGTTCGAGGGGGCCGCCGCGCAGCTCGTCGAGCTCCTCGTCCAGCTCGTCCTCGTCGGGGAGGTCGTCGTCCGGCTCGTCGTCGGCGCGGTCGGCGGCGGCGCTGTCGTCGACGCCGAAGCGGTCGTCGGAGTCCGCGGGGCGGTACGGCATCGGTGCGACGGGGCCGCGCCGTCCCGCCGCGGACCAGCGGGTGGGGACCGGTCGGGTCTCGGGAGGCTCCTCGGGACGCGGCCGGTCGGCCGGTGCGACGACGGTCGTGTCCTCGGCCCCGGTCCTGTCCCCGGTCGCGGTCGTGTCCCCGGTCCCGGTACGCGCCCGGACCCCGGTGCCGTCCGTGCCGTGGGTGCCCGTGCCGTGGGTGCCCGCCGTGTCCGTGCCGCGGGCGGTGCCGGTCGCGTCCGCGGTGCCGGTCGCGTCCGCGGTGCCCGCCGTGTCGGCGGTGCCCGCCAGGAGCGCGCTGCGGTCGGGGGACCAGGTGTTCGACCACGACGTCGCACCCGGGACGCGCTGGGGCAGGCCGGAGCCGCCGCCCGACGGGGGCCACTGCTTCCCGCTGTCGGCGACGCCCGGTGCCGGGGTCGCGCCCGGGGCCGACGGCCAGCCGGTACCGGGGCGCACGCCCTCCGGGGCGTAGGGGTCCGGCACGAGGTTCGCGCGGGGGCGGGCCGGGCGGGCGCGGGTGGGGCGGACCGGCCGGGCGTAGGTCTCGCGCGCGTCGGGTTCCCGTGCGTCGGGGTCGTCGGAGTCGCGGGCGTCCGGGTCGCGGGGCAGGTCGGTGTGGTCGGGATCGGTCGCCGGAGCGTCGTCCCGGTCGGGCCGCCCGCCGTCCCGCGGTCGCGTCCCGGCCGGGTCGACGCGGGCGTGCCGGCCGGGCCCCCCTGCCCGGTCCGCGACGCGACGGGCGATCTCGGCCTGGAGCCAGCCGGCGCCGCTGTCGTCGACGGGTTCCTCGACCGCGCGACGGGCCCGGCGGGCGGCGCGGCCCACGGTCGCTGCGGTCGCGTCCCGGTCGCCGACGGTCCCGTCGTCGGAGCCCGGGTCGCCGGACCCCCGGCTGCCCGCTCCCCGGCTGCCGGGACCCGGGTGGCCGTGGACGCGGTCGCCGGGGGGCGGGGCGGGGGCGGGGGCGGTGTCACCGGGCGCGGCGCTGTCGGATGACGGGCCGCCGGGAGGCGGGCCGACGGTGGGCGCGGACGCGGCCGGAGCAGCACCGGCGCGCGGAACGGCCCCCTCGGGTCCCGGGGCGGCGGTCGGTTCCGTGCGGGGCGTCGGCCGGGGGCCGGGGCTCGGCACGGAGCCGCCCCCGGCGCGGCCGGACCCGGACCGCTCGGGGCCGGACGCACCGGCGACAGGCCGGGCCGAGCCGGACCGGCCGGAGGGGGCTCCCCCCGCAGCCGGACGGTCGGACGGGGTGCCACCGGCGTCCGGCCGGGCCGGCGCGGGCCGTCCACGGTCGTCGGGTGCACCGGACTCCGGCTCCGGGCCGTGCGGCAGCGCGGCGGACGGACCGGCGGACGCTCCCCCGGGCCCGGGCGCGCCGTACCCGCCGGCCGGCCGCGGGTGCGGACCGGATGCGAACGAGCCACGCGGCTGGGCCGGGATGACGTTCCCGGACGGCTCCGGCGCGAGAGCGACCCGGCGGTTGCGGTGCTCGAGTGCCGGGTTCCAGGCGTCGAGACCGGCGACGGCGCCGTCGGGGTACGGGCGCGACCGTGCGGGGTCCGGACGCTCCTCGGGCACGGCGGAGCCGTGGTCCGCGCGGGACCCGGCGGCCGCCGCGTCGGGCTCGGTGCCGGGCCGGTCGGACCCGTCGAGATCGTCCGCGGCCCGGTCGGACTGCGGACGCACCGACGGCGAGACGCCGCCGGTGGACCTGCTCACCTCTGGCTCCACGCCTGCTTGGTCGCGCGGACGAGGCGGTCCTTCAGTTCACGGGTGTGCCGACGGCTGACCGGCAGCTCCGCGGTCTCCGGGCCGGACCCGATGCGCACGACGTAGCCGGACCCGGCCAGCCGAAGCTCGGTGACCAGCGGCAGCGCCACCAGGAAGGAGCGGTGGATGCGCACGAAGCCGGCGTCGCGCCAGCGGTCCTCGAGCACCGACAGCGGGATCCGGACGAGGTGGCTGCCCTCGGTGGTGTGCAGCCGGGCGTAGTCGCCCTGGGCCTCGACGTAGCGCACGGCGGACCGCGGCACCAGCTTCGTCGTGCCGGCGAGCTCGACCGGGATGACCTCGTCGTCGCCGCCGGTCTCCTCCCGCACGGTCTCGACCGGCTCGCTGCGACGGGTCGACAGGATCCGGTCGAGCGCGGCGGAGAGGCGCTCGGTGCGCAGCGGCTTGAGGAGGTAGTCGATGGCACCGACGTCGTAGGCGTCGACCGCGCGGTCGTCGTGCGCGGTGACGAACACGATCGCCGGCTGCACGGCCATGTTCTGCAGCACCCGGGCCAGCTCCAGGCCGTCGAGACCGGGCATGCGGATGTCGAGGAACACGGCGTCGATGTCGGTCTGCTCGGCGACGTCCGTACCGGTCCCCGCGCCGGGTGCCGCGGCCGCCCCGGCCCGGCGGCCGTTCAGGATGCGCAGGGCCTCGGTGGACTCGCCGGCCTTGAGGACCGTCGCGACGCGCGGGTCCTCGTCGAGCAGGAAGGCCATCTCCTCGAGCGCGGGCTGCTCGTCGTCCACCGCGAGAACGACCAGTCCGCGAGTGGTGTCGTTGCTGTCCACGATCTCCTCATCCTGCTTCCGGGCCTGCGCCGGGAAGCCCATCCGCTCGATGATCGCCCGGCGCCGCGACCATGGTGACGTGCCGACGCGCGTGATGCCAGGGCACGAACCGGATCGGTGACCGTCCGGACACGGGGTGCAGCTCGGCCGTGGTACGCACGGTCACGGGTGTCACAGCCCGTAACGGGCCCACGCCGCCCGCGTCTCGAGGGCGGAGAGCAGCTCGTGCCCGGCCCCGGCGATACCGCCGGAGAGGCCGGCCTGGGCCGCGGACCCGCCCGCGCCGAGGCGGGCGAGCAGCGGCCTGCGCTGCTCCACCGGGCGCTGCTCGGCGTCGGGGAAGCGTTCGGTCAGGACGTCGTGGGCACTGCCGATGCCGTCCACCAGGCCCAGCGCGCGGGCCCGCTCGCCCAGCCACACCTCGCCGTCGAACAGCTCGGTGTCGGTCGCGAGCCGGTCTCCACGCCGCTCCCGCACCCATCCGGTGAACCGCTCGTGCAGCTGTTCCTGCAGGCCGGTGAGCCAGGCGACGTCCTCGGACCGCTCGGGCAGGAACGGGTCGAGCCGCGACTTCGACCCGCCCGCGGTGTGCAGCCGCCGGGAGACACCCCACCGCTCGATCAGGCCGTCGAGCCCGAACCCGGCGCTGATCACGCCGATCGAGCCGACGATCGAGGTGGAGCAGGCGTAGATCTCGTCGGCGGCGCAGGCCAGCCAGTAGCCACCGGACGCGGCGACGTCCTCGCAGAACGCGAGCACCGGCACGTCCTTCTCCGCCGCCAGTGAGCGGATGCGGTCCCCGATCAGCTGGGACTGGGTCGGCGAGCCGCCCGGGGAGTTGATCACGAGTGCGACGGCGGCGAGCCGCTCGGGCGCGAAGGCCCGCTCCAGGACCTTCTCCGTCGAAGAGATGTTCAGCACCTGGCGCGGTACCGGCGCGGCCTGGGCGCTGATGACGCCCTGCATCCGCACGACCGACACCACCGGAGGGCCGACCGACTCTCCCAGCCTGCCGGGCAGACGTGAGGTCACCGCCGCGGGAATACGCAGGACGTCCATGCCGTCCCACCGTACGCGCGAGCACAGGGTGACGTGGTGTGACCGGATCGGCACAGCTCGCGACCATCCAGGTCACCCGTACGGCCCATCGGACCGCCGGAGGGTCCCACGGATGCCCGCCGGTCAGGCCCGGATGCCCGCCCGGAACTTCGGCACCCGCAGCGTGATCTTCATACCGGCACCGATGTTGGTGTCGACGACGAGGCCGAAGTTGTCGCCGAAGGCCGAACGCATGCGGTCGTCGACGTTGCCGAGGCCGACGTGCGCCCCGGAGAGGTGGGCGTCGTCGAGGTCCTCGTTGAGCCGGGCCGGGTCCATGCCGACGCCGTCGTCCTCGACGACGATCACGCACTCCGACCCGGCGTTCTCCGCGCGGATGGTGACGGTGCCGCCGTTGGGCTTGCCGGACAACCCGTGCCGGACGGCGTTCTCCACCAGCGGCTGCAGCGCGAGGAAGGGCAGGACGACGTTCTGCACCTCCTGGTCGATCTGCAGTTTGATGTTGAGCCGGTTCCCGAAGCGGGCCTTCTCCAGCCGGACGTAGCGCTCGATGTTGTTCAGCTCGTCGAGCAGCGTCGTGTACTCACCGGCCGAGCGGAACGAGTACCGGGTGAAGTCGGCGAACTCGATGAGCAGCTCGCGGGCCCGCGCCGGGTCGGTGCGGATGAACGAGGCGATCGTGGTGAGCGCGTTGTAGACGAAGTGCGGCGAGATCTGGGCGCGCAGGGCTCGGACCTCGGCCCGGTTGAGCCGGGCGCGCGAGTCGTCGAGCTCGGCGAGCTCCAGCTGGCTGGACACGTAGCGCGCGACCTCGCCGGTGGCCCGCAGCACCGGGGGACCCGCCGTCGACGGGGTGAGCGCGGCGAGCGTGCCGATGATGTTGCCGTCGCTCTCCAGCGGGACGACGACGATCCCCCGCACCTCGCACCCGGGCTGGTTGCACTTGATGGAGGTGTGGCTCATCAGCTCCATCCGGCCGGTCCGGACGACCGTGTCGGCGAGCGTCTGCACGTCCTGCTGGTGCTGGTCGGCGGTGCCGTCCCAGCCCAGGACCGTGCCGCGGGAGTCGGTCATCGCCATCGCCGAGGTCTCCAGCAGCTGGCGCAGGTACGGCAGCGCCTGCGACGCCGAGCGCGACGACAGCCCCTCGCGCAGCACCGGCGCGGCCAGCGCGACCGTGTGCAGCGCGGAGAACGTGGCCTTGGCCAGCGGCGAGACCATCGTGTTGCGCCGGTTGCGCTGCCACAGGAAGAAGAACACCGCGACCACACCGACGATGACCGCCACCACGAGCAGCAGCGCCATGGAGGGGGTGAGCGTGGTGGATCCGTCCACGACTGCGAGCACCCCCGTTCCCGCGCCCGCCACTAGCGCACCAACCGGGACAGGCGGCGGTCGGCGAGCGGTTTCCCCCCGGTCTGGCAGGTCGGACAGTACTGGAACGATCTCTCCGCGAACGACACCTCGCGCACGGTGTCGCCGCAGACCGGGCAGGGCAGCCCGGTGCGGGCGTGCACCCGCAGCCCGGAGCGCTTCTCCCCCTTGAGCTCGGCGGCGCCCTGACCGACCGAGCGGGCCACCGCGTCGGACAGCACGGCGTGCAGCGAGTCGAACAGGGTGTCCCGGGCGGCGGCGTCGAGCCGGGATGCGGTGGCGTAGGGCGACAGGCGCGCGGTGTGCAGGATCTCGTCGGAGTAGGCGTTGCCGATGCCGGCGAGGGTGGACTGGTCGGCCAGCAGCGTCTTGAGCCTGCGGTTGTCGCCGTCGAGCAGCTCGTCGAGACCGGCCCTGGCCAGCTCCAGCGCGTCCGGCCCCAGCCTCGCGATGCCCGGGACCTGAGCCGGGTCGTCCACCAGGTACACGGCGAGCCGCTTCTGGGTGCCCTGCTCGGTGAGGTCGAACCCCGGCCCGCCGACCTGGTCGAGGTGCACCCGCAGCTGCAACGGGCCGCGGCCCGGCCTGGGCGGGGTGACGCCCGCGGTGGTGTGCCAGCGTAGCCAGCCGGCCCGGGACAGGTGCGTGACCAGGTGCAGCGGGCCGGTGTCGGGGCGGTCCTCGAAGTCGACCGACAGGAACTTCCCGAACCGTGACGCCCCGGTCACCACCCGGCCCACCAGCGCGGACACCGGCGGGTCGAACGTCTTCAGCGCGCTCATCGAGGCCAGGTCCACCCGGGCCACCGGGCGGTACACCGCGTGCTCACGCAGGTGGTGGGCCAGGGCCTCCACCTCGGGCAGTTCGGGCACCGCGACTCCTAGTTGATCGGCTGCAGCGGGCTGTCCGCGTGGCCGGGCGTCGAGCGGTTCTTGAGGCTGCGCACGACCACCTTGGTCTCCTCGCGCGCGGTGGCGAGCCCGCGCACCATGCCCGTCCACTTCTCCGGGGGCAGGTCGTAGCCGCCCTGGGTCTTCGCGGTGATCGTGAACGGCCTGCGCAGCAGCCAGCGGAACGGGAAGAAGCCCAGTCCGACGATGACGACGAGCCAGTAGAACCAGGGGAAGACCACCCCGCTGGGCACCCAGACGACGAGGACCAGCCAGAAGAACGCCAGCGTGCTGAGGACCAGCACGACCGCACCGTTACCCGCGTCGACGTCGTGCTCGAACTCGTCACCGACCGCCGGCGTGGTCCACTCGATCCGCCGGCTCACCTGCCATTCACGGTAGTCCGCCGCGATGACCGTCTTCGTCGTCAAGGTGTCCGCTCCCCTGCCCCGGTACCGCCCACGATGCTCCCACAGGGGGCCGACAGAACCGAGTATCCGCGCGCGGGCCACCCGGCGGTGCGGGGACGGGCGGGGGCCTCAGCAGGCGGGCTCGGCGGGCTCGCGTTCCGGGGCGCCGGGGGCCAGCAGCTCCGAGCGGGTCAGCACGACCGGGTCCGCGCTGTCGTTGCGCAGCTCGTTGGGCCTGCCGTCCTCCAGGAAGAACGCCTCCCCCGGGCCGAACGGGCGCGGCTCGCAGGAGTCGGCGCGCTGCACGGTCACCGTGCCGGACCGCACGACGGAGATCACCGTGCCGGGGTGGCGGACCCAGCCGCTCGCCTGGCCCGGCTGCAGCACCTCGGTGCGCACGAGCAGCTCGGCGGGGCCGGGCGTGGAGATGTCGACCGGGCGGTCGAGGCGCCCCCGGGCGTCGGAGCCGGCCTGGGTGACCGGCACGTCCGGGACGCCGGGGAGCGCGGGCTCCGTGGTCGGCGCGGGGGCGGCGGACGCCGACGGAACGGCCTCGCCCTCGTGACCGAGCTGCCCCGGCTGGGCGCACCCCGTGAGCAGGGCGGCGGTCGCGACCAGCAGGGCCGGTCCGAGAAGGTGACGGGCGAGCGGCACGGGCGGTGTCCCTCCGGACGCGATGCGTGATCGCACCGCACGTTAGTGGCCGATCACCACGCGAGCGGCAGCCGGGTCGTCCCGTTGACGAGGTCGGACGTCGGGCGGGGTACCTCGCCGTCGAGCCGGGCCGGGGGCAGGCGCGTCCATGGTGCGCACCGTCCGGCGCGGGAACGGCAGGTCGGCCGGGTCGGGGTCGTCGGCCGGGCTGCGCAGGACGTGCCGGACGTCGTCGTAGCGGGTGGCCGCCCAGAACCCGGGTCCGGCCGGCCACGGGCCGACGGCGAGCTCGCCCTGCCCGGAGACGGGCGCGGTGTCGCGCAGCAGCCGCAGCGCGTCGTGCGGCGCCCCGCGGGCGAGCACGCGCGGGTCGAACACGTCGGTGTCGATCCCGTCCGGGTCGACCCCGTCGGGGCCGCTCACCGGTTCGCCACCTCGATCAGCGTGTCCGCGTGGCAGGGGACGTCCTCGGCGCACCAGCAGCACAGGTCCCTGCCCGCGAGCTCGGTCCGGGCCCGTTCGACCAGGTCGGGACGCTCCTCGAGCAGCCAGCGACGGTGCGCGGCGATGGCCGGTCCCCGCCCCGTCTCGCGGACGTCGAAGGGGTTGCCCCACGGTCCGGGCCGGGTGACGAGCACGGCACCGTCGGGTTTGCGCCACCCCTTCGTGCGACGCAGCCGGATCCGCTGTGGAGTGCTCACGGCCGCACCGTAGTCAGGTGGCGCAGCTCACGGCCATTTGCTTTGCATTGCGCAACGCATCAGCGCATGCTTGCGCGGGTCAACTAGTTGCGTGATACATGCACTACCGAGAGGGGGTCCGCGATGAGTACCGCACAGGCTGCCACCGCCGAGCCCGCCGACGCCGACCTGGAGCTCGCCGACTCGATCGTCCGGGAGCTGTTCCTGCTGGTCCGCCAGGTGAAGCGGTCCGGTGAGCGGCACCGCCCCGAGATGATCGTCGACATGGCCGCGTACCACGTGCTGGCCCATCTCCACTTCGGCGGCCCGCAACGGGCCGGCGAGGTCGCCGCCACCTTCCACTCCGACCCCTCCACGATCAGCCGGCAGGTGTCCGGCCTGGTCAAGGCGGGCCTCATCGAGCGGCGCGCCGACCCCGACGACGGGCGCGCCTCCCTCCTCGCCGCGACCGACGAGGGCGTCCGCGTGATCGAGACCGAGCGACGCCGTCGCGCGCACGTCATCGCCACCGTGCTGGCCGCGTGGAGCCCCGACGACCGGCAGGCCCTCACCGGCCTGCTCGGCCGCTTCCTCGACGACTACCAGACCTTCGAAGCACAGGAGTCCTGAGAATGTCCACCGCTGCCGCCAGTGCGCAGCGCCCCGTCGCCACCTCCGGCGACGGCGAGCTGACGCACCGGCAGATCCTGACCGTCCTGGGTGGACTGATGCTGGGCATGTTCCTGGCCGCCCTGGACCAGACGGTCGTCTCGACCGCGATCCGCACCATCGCCGACGACCTGTCGGGCCTCAACCTGCAGGCGTGGGCGACGACGGCCTTCCTCATCACCAGCACCATCACCACGCCGCTGTACGGCAAGCTCTCCGACATCTTCGGCCGCAAGCCGCTGTTCATGACCGCGATCACGATCTTCCTGATCGGGTCCGTGGCCTGCACCCTGGCCTGGTCGATGTACTCCCTGGCCGCGTTCCGCGCACTGCAGGGTCTCGGCGCGGGCGGCCTGATGTCGCTGGCGCTGACCATCCTCGGCGACATCGTGCCGCCGCGTGAGCGTGCCCGCTACCAGGGCTTCTTCCTGGCCGTGTTCGGCACCTCGAGCGTGATCGGCCCGGTCATCGGCGGCCTGCTGTCCGGTGTGGACACCATCGCCGGTATCGACGGGTGGCGCTGGATCTTCCTGGTCAACGTGCCCATCGGGCTCGTCGCGCTGGTCGTCGTCTACCGGGTGCTGAACATCCCGCACGTCCCGCGGCCCGCCCGGATCGACTGGCCCGGCGCGCTGGCCCTGGCACTGTGCCTGGTGCCGCTGCTGATCGTCGCCGAGCAGGGCCGCGAGTGGGGCTGGGGCTCCACCTCGTCGGTCGTCTGCTACGTCATCGGCGCCGTCGGTCTGCTGCTGTTCCTGCTGGCCGAACGTGCCTACGGCGACGCCGCGCTGCTCCCGCTGCGGCTGTTCCGTACCGGCATCTTCTCGCTGTCCGCGGTGCTCAACCTGCTCATCGGTATGGCGATGTTCGGCGGTATCGCGCTGCTGCCGCAGTTCCTGCAGATCGTGCACGGCGCGACACCGATCGAGGCCGGCTTCATGATGCTGCCGCTGGTCGGCGGGATCATGGTCGCATCGATCCTCTCCGGCCAGCTGACCTCGCGCACCGGCCGCTACAAGATCTTCCCGGTGATCGGCACCGCGTTCATCACGATCGCGATGGTGCTGCTGTGGCAGACCGTCACGCCGGCGATCCCGATCTGGCAGCTCGACCTGACCATGGCCCTGCTGGGTCTCGGCCTGGGTCTGTGCATGCAGACCCTCGTGCTCGCCGTGCAGAACGCGATGCCCGCCCGCGACATGGGTGTCACCACCTCCTCGGTGACGTTCTTCCGGCAGATGGGCGGCACGCTGGGCACCGCGATCTTCCTGTCGGTGGTGTTCTCCACCGCCGGCGACAAGATCGCCGACGCCATCCGGGCCGCGCTCGGCACGAGCTCGTTCCGGGCCGCGCTGACCGACCCCGCCGTCGCGGCCGACCCGGCCAACGCCCAGGTCGTCGGGGCGCTGCAGTCCGGGCAGGCCGGCGGCCTGTCCACCTCGGTGCTGGCCGACTCCTCGTTCCTGCAGCGGATCGACCCGCGGCTGGCCGCGCCGTTCCAGGAAGGCTTCACCAGCGCGATGACGCTGGCGTTCCTCATCGCGGCCTGCGTGATCGCGGTGGCCTTCGTCCTGGTGCTGTTCGTCAAGGAGCTGCCGCTGCGCACCATGTCCGGTGCGCAGGCCGCCCGGGCCGAGGCCGCGGGCGAGGGTGCCGCCGCCGCGTCGGTCCCGACCGAGGCGCTCGCGACGGTCGCCCCGGCCCCCGCCCCGGCCGGCCGGGTCGACGGCGGTGGGCGCGGAGCGGACATCGCGCCGCCCACGACGCCGCTGCCCGTCGTCGACCGGCAGGAGCCGCCGCACCCGGCGCCCCAGCCGCAGCCCCGTCCGCGCAACGGCACCGTCGGGGACGCCGCCGCGGCCGCGGGCCTGGACCACCTGCACTCCACGTCCGGTGACGGCCCCGCCGTCACCGGACGGGTCCAGGGCGGCACCGGCGCGCCGGTCCCCGGGGCGGTCGTCACCGTCACCCGGCTGTCCGGCGACCAGGTGGGGCGCACCACCACCGACGGCGACGGCCACTACCGCATCGCCGTCGACCAGCCCGGACGCTTCCTGGTCGTCGCGGCCTCGGCGGCGCTGCCGCCGCACGCCGCCACGGTCTCGGTCGGCACCGAGCCGGTCCGCCACGACGTGCGGCTGTCGGTGAGCAGCGGCATCCGGGGCACCGTGCTCGACGCCGCGGGGACGCCCCTGCCCGGGGTCACCGTCTCGCTGATCGACCACGGCGGCGACGTCGCCGCGGCCGGCCGGTCCGGTGAGGGCGGCCGCTGGGCGCTCGACGGCGTCCCGGCCGGGCGCTACACGCTCACGGCGGCCGGCGAGGGCGTCGACCCGGTGGCGGTCGGTGTCGAGGTGCCCGGCTCCGGCACGGCGGTCCAGGACCTACGGCTGCCGCAGCGCTCCCGGCTCACCGGCCGGGTCACCGCGGCGCCCGACGGGCACCCGGTGGGGCACGCACTGGCCACGCTGATCGACGCCGAGGGCGCCGTCGTCGGGTCGCGGCTGTCCGGCCCGGACGGGACCTTCGCGTTCGAGGGCCTGCCCGCGGGCAGCTACACCCTCGCGACCAGCGGCTACGCCCCGGTCGCGACGGTGGTCGCGCTGGAGCCGGGCCGGGTGACCCACTCCGACGTGGAGTTCCCGCTCCCGCTCGACGGACAGGCGTCCACGAACGGCAACGGGTCCGCGTCGAGCAACGGCAACGGGATGCACAACGGCCGGCACGTCCGGGAGGGCGAGCAGGGTCTGCGCGGCGAGGCGCACCGCTGACCCACCCGTTCGTGTTCCACGTGGAACGCCCCGTTCCTCCCGTCGCGGGAGGGCGGGGCGTTCCGCCGTCTACAGCGCGATCGCCGCGCCCACCCCGGACCGGGGGTCGACCGCGGCGTGCAGCGTCCCGGGCCCGCCGCCCCCGGGGACGGCGGCGCCGGTCCCCACCGCGCACATCCGGCCCAGCGCCCAGGCGCCCGCGTCGTCCACGACGTGCCCGCGGCGGGTCAGCCCGGCGAGGGTGTCGGCCCCGAGCCGGGACTCGACGACGAGCCCGTGCGGCTCCCAGCCGCGCGGCGCGAAGGACGCGGGGAACGCCGTCGAGTGCCAGGTCGGCGCGTCGATGGCGGCCTGCAGGTCCGGCCCGCCGTGCATCAGCGCGAGCAGGAAGGCGAGCTGCCACTGGTCCTGCTGGTCCCCACCGGGCGTCCCGAACGCGAGCGCGGGCTCGCCGTCGCGCAGCGCCAGCGACGGGGACAGCGTCGTGCGCGGCATCCGCCCGGGTGCCAGCGTGCTCGCGAGCCCCTCCTCCAGCCAGAACATCTGGCCGCGGGTGCCGAGGCAGAAGCCCAGCGCCGGGATCGTCGGCGACGACTGCAGCCAGCCCCCCGACGGCGTCACCGAGATCATGTTCCCGGCGGCGTCGACGACGTCGACGTGCACCGTGTCCCCGCGGGCGACGCCGTCCCGCGACACCGTGGGCTCGCCGGTGCCCGGCCCCTCCGTCCCGGAGCCGCGCCCGGCGCCCGGGGTCGCCGCGTAGTCCCCGATCCGGGGGGTGCGTCCTCCGGGCGAGCCGGGTCGCAGCCCGCCGTCCGAGGCCGGGCCGATCAGGCCCCGCCGGTCGTCGGTGTAGGCGTCGGAGAGCAGGTCGGCGAGCAGGGCGGGGGTCGCGCCGTCGCCGTACCAGGCCTCCCGGTCGGCGAAGGCGAGCTTCGCGGCCTCGGCGGCGGCGTGCACCGTGTCGAGGGTCGCGACACCGCCGGGCAGCTCCAGGTCCAGGCCCGCCAGCAGCCGCAGCTGCTGCAGCAGGACCGGCCCCTGCGACCACGGGCCGCACTTCGCGACCGACCAGCCGGACCCGGCGTCGGCGACGAGCGCGTCCTCGTAGTGCGCCGACCAGCCGGCCAGGTCGTCGGCGGTGAGCAGGCCGGTGTGGTCGCGCCCGGTCTCGTCCCGGACCGGGGTCGCGGCGAACCGGCCGATCTCCTCGGCGACGAACCCGCGGTACCAGGCGTCGCGGGCGGCGTCGATGCGCGCCTCCCGGCTCGGGCCGACGGCCTCGTCGAGCAGCCGGCGCCAGGTCGCCGCCAGCGCGGGCAGCCGCACCAGCTCGCCCGCCGCGGGGACCCGGCCGTCGGGCAGCCAGGTCGCCGCCGACGACGGCCAGTGCGTGCGGAAGTGGTCGGCGACCGTGCCGATGGCCGCGGGCACCCGCGGGACCAGCGGGAACCCGCCCGCGGCGTAACCGAGCGCCGGCGCGAGGACGTCGGCGAGCTCCCAGGTGCCGTGGTCGCGGAGCAGGGTCAGCCAGCCCTCCCACGCCCCGGGGACCGTCGCCGGGAGCAGGCCGGTGCCGGGGACGATCGTGCAGCCCAGGTCGCGCAGCCGGTCGGCCGTCGCGGCGGCCGGGGCCACGCCCTGGGCGCACAGCACCCGCGGGACCGGGTCGGTCGCGGTGACGAACACGGCGGGCAGCTCACCGCCCGGACCGCACAGGTGCGGCTCGACCACCTGCAGCACGAACCCGCAGGCGACGGCGGCGTCGAAGGCGTTCCCGCCCTGCGCCAGCACCGTGGCCGCGGCGGCGGTGCCGAGATGGTGAGTGCTGCTGACCGCGCCGTGCGGCCCGATCCGGTCGTGTCCCCTGGGTCCCACGACCCGGATCCTCACACGCTCGCGCGTGCCCCGCGGACCTCAGGCGGGGTCGCGCAGCTCGCTCACCAGCGGGACCTCCAGCACCCGGTCCGAGGACATCCACTCGCGCAGGGCGCGGGTGGCCAGCACGTCGTCGGTGTTGTAGCCGAGCAGCCGCTCCCGCTGGACCGGGTCGGGCTCGCCGCCGTCGAGCGCGACGGCGTCGCGGTACCAGCGCATGGAGTTCTCCCCACCCGCCTCCGGGTCCCGCCAGGAGAACCCGGCGGCGGGAGCGATCTTCTTCAGCCCCTTGCCCTGCGAGCACAGGAACCAGGTGGAGACCACGCCGTAGAGGTCCACCCAGCACGGGTCCGCGACGAACGCACGCACCTCGGCCTCGGTCGGTATCCCGGGCATCCCGGCGAACCGCTGCGCCGAGGCGATCATCCAGCGGTTCTCGGCCTGCTCGTTGTAGCAGTAGGCGGCGAACGTGCGCCCGGACGCGAGCGTGGCGGCGCGCAGGCCCGCGAACCACGTCCAGAACTCCCCGAACGAGCGGCCCTCGTCGCGGGTGGGCAGCGGGTCCCAGGTCGCGAACGCCCGGTAGCCGGGCTCCGGGTCCCCGTCACGGGCACCGCCGGGCAGCGTCAGCAGCGCACCCCACAGGTAGGCGCCCGACTCGCCGAAGCTCTCCATGTCGACGTCGACCTCGACGTCGGCGCGGGTGACCGGCACCCGCGGCACCCGGCGGGCGACGGCGAGGCCCTGGCGGCGCGCACGGGCCAGCGCCACGAGGTCGGTGAACGGCGGCCCGGGCAGCGGGCCGGTCAGCTCGGCGGGCGGGTCCGCCGGGTCCAGCGCGGCCAGCCCCGCGACGGTCGCGACGCCCGACTCCCGCAGCAGCCGCGCCGTCTCGCCGTGGGCGACCAGGCTGACGTCGTCGACCTGCTCCAGCTCGGCCTCGCACGTCGGCCACCAGGGGCAGCGGCGGCACTCGGTGATCCGCGACGGCGCCGCGAGCGCGGGACCGTCGGTCGCCGCGGCCCGGGCGACGGCGGCCCGGTCGGTGAACCGTGCGTCGTACTCCTCCAGCGTGGACCGGCCGCCGGGCCAGTGCCCGGCCCGCAGGTCGTGCCAGACGACCACGTCGGCGTCGAGCCCGATCACCCCGCCGAGCCGCGGGGCCGACTCCGGCGGCGCCCAGCCCGCGGCCTCCAGCAACCGGGTGAGCTGGGCCAGGGCCAGCAGGTCGCGCGGCTGGGAGCGGACCTTGCGGTCCGGGTCGTGCCGGGCGCGCTGCGGCCACGGGTCGGTGACGGCGGTGGTGCGCGCGCCCTCACCCGGATCGGTGATCCGGCGACGCACGACGAGCAGCGGGACGTAGCCCCCGGTGGGCGTGCGCACGAGCAGCTCCGCGGTGCCGCGCCGGTCGCCGTCGACGGGCAGCACCGCACCCCAGACCAGCGGCGCACCGGCCGCGACGAGCTCGGCCGTGCGCTCCGCCCGGGCCGCCCGCGGACCGGCGCCGGTCCCGGCGGGCCCGGCCGCGCCGTCCGGCCAGGTGCTCGCCCAGTCCGCACCCCAGGTGCGCGCGAGCAGCTCGCCGATCCGCACCCGGTGCGCCCCCGCGTCGGCCCGGCGCTGCTCGATCGCCGGATCCGGCAGCGCCCGCGGCCGCTCCGCCGCCGACGGGTCGTGGTCCAGGTGCACCCGGCGGCGGCACCCGCTCAGCGCCGCCGCGTCCAGCAGGACACGGGGTGCGGTACGGGGTCCGGTCGAGGTGCTCACGGCTCCCGAGGGTAGAGACCACCCCCGACAGGACCGGATCCGCGTAACACCCCGTTCCCCCACCCGGGTGGTGTCGGTCCTGCGCATGCGGTGGGCGGGGCCCTAGGCTGCGTCGACACGGCGATCATCTGCCGAGCCGACCCGGGAGGACACGACATGGGACTGCTGCGCAGGAAGCCGAGCGCGGGCGAGCGCGCCGCGGCGGCGACCAGGGAGGCGGCGGTCGACGCGTCGGAACGGGTGCAGTCGGCCACGGTCCAGACCCTCGAGTACACCCGCGAGACCGCCGACAAGGCCGCCGAGAAGCTGCACCAGCGCGCGGTGAAGGCCCGGAAGAAGGCCGAGGCGGCGTCCCGGCGGGCGGAGAAGGCCGGCCGACGGGCCGCGCGCAGCACCCGTCGCGCCGTCGGGGAGGGCACCGCCACCGCGAACAGCCTGCTGAGTTCGGCCGACCTCAAGGCCCGCTCGGCCGACCGGAAGGTCGCCAGGGCCGCCGCGAAGGCCGACGCCGGGGCCCGCAAGGCCGAGGCGAAAGCCGCGCGCGCCGCGGAGAAGGGCCGGCTCAAGAGCGAGACGCTGGCCGCGAAGCAGGCCGAGCGCGACCGCGTCGCCCGCGAGTGGAACGCCAAGAAGGTGCAGCGCTACCTGGGCGTCGCCAAGATCCTCGCGCCGCTGCTGGCGCCGTACGCGATGGCCGCGGCCGGGTCGCTGCGCCACCGCCTCGACGACCACCGCTCCCGGCGCCTCGGCGTGTCCCCGGACGAGCTGGGCGGCTACTCCGGCCCCGGCGGCCGGCTGCACGCACGGCTGTCCCGGATCGCGCGCACCATCACCGAGCTGCGCGAGGACGGGACCGTCGAACGCGACCAGGCCGCGAAGCGGTTCGCCGACGAGACCGAACCGCGGCTGCACGACCTCGCCGCCGCCGTCCGGGCCGCGGAGAACATGCCGGCCGCCCGCCGCAAGGCCGCCTACCGCACGGTGTCGGCCGACCTGGACCGCATCGAGGTCCGGCTGCTCGACCACCTGGGCGTCCGCTCCTGACCCTCCGCCCGGGGCCCGGGGCCCGGGCCCGGGCGGGTACTCATGGAGCTTCGGTCCGGTGCCGCCGGACCAAAGCTCCATGAGTACACCGGGGCGGGGCGGGGCGGGGCGGGCCGCGGTGTCGGTGCGCGCTACGCGCGGTAGGTCTCCAGCAGCCGCAGCCACACCTCGCTGATCGTGGGGAACGCGGGCACGGCGTGCCACAGCCGGGCCAGCGGCACCTCACCGACCACGGCGATCGTCGCCGCGTGCAGCAGCTCGGCGACCCCGGGTCCGACGAAGGTGACCCCGAGCAGCACCTCGCGATGCGGGTCGACGACGGCGACCACCCGGCCGGACCAGTCGTCCGCGGTGAGCGAGGACCCGGCGACGGCGATGTCCATGTCGACCACCCGCACGTCGAGCCCCTCGGCGCGGGCGGCCGCCGCGGTCCGACCCACCCAGGCGACCTCGGGGTCGGTGAACACGACCTGCGGCACGGCGTGGTGGTCGGCGGTCGCCGCGTCCTCGCCCCAGGCCGCGTCGTCGAGCGGGCGGCCCGCGGCGCGTGCGGCGATCGCGTGCGCGGCGATCCGGGCCTGGTACTTGCCCTGGTGGGTGAGCGGGGCGCGCCCGTTGACGTCGCCGACGGCGTAGAGCCAGTCCCCCGCGGCCAGCCCCGAGTCGTCGACCACGACCTCCCCGCGCCCGCCGGGGGCCACGCCCACCGAGTCCAGGTCCAGCCCGTCGGTGGCCGGACGGCGCCCGGTCGCGACGAGCAGCCGGTCCACCTCGACCTCGTCACCGCCGCCGCGCAGCACCGTCGCGTCCCCGTTCCGGCGCACCTCGTCCAGGCCGGTACCCAGCCGCAGGTCGACGCCGGCCTCCCGCAGCCCGGCCGCGACCCGCTCGGAGGCCTGCGGCTCGGCGCCCGGAAGCACCCGGTCGCCGTGGTTGAACAGCGTGACCTGCGCGCCCAGCCGGGCGTGGGCCAGCGCCATCTCGCAGCCGACGACACCGCCGCCGAGCACCCCGAGCCGGCGCGGGACCTCCCTCACCGAGGTCGCCTCGCGCGAGCCCCAGTACTCGACCGTGTCCAGCCCCGTGACGTCCGGGACGACCGGCACACTGCCGGTCGCGACGACGACGGCGTGGCGCGCGGTCACCACGGTCTCGGTGCCGTCGGCCGCGGTCACGATGACGCGCTTCTCCCCGGCCAGCCGGCCCCGCCCGCGCAGCACGGCCGCGCCGGCGCCCTCGGCCCACCGCACCTGGCCGCTGTCGTCCCAGTCGGAGGTGAACGTCGTGCGGCGTTCGAGGACCTTCGCCGGGTCGAACTCGGCCCGCACCCCGGGCAGCCGCCGGGCGTCCGCGACGGCCTGCGGGGTGCGCAGCAGCGCCTTCGACGGGATGCACGCCCAGTACGAGCACTCCCCGCCGAGGAGCTCGGCCTCCACCAGCGCCGCGGACAGGCCGGCGTCCACCGCGTAGCCCGCGGCGTTCTCACCGACCGGGCCCGCTCCGATCACGACGACGTCGTAGCTCTGCTCGCTCATGGCACCGACCTTCCCGCAGGAGGGCCGTGTCATGTCACCCCGGTGCCGTCACCCCAGCGCGGTGACGGCGTCGCCCAGCTCGGTCTCGCCGCTGCGCAGCTCCAGCGTCGTGCCGGCCGTGCCCGGCGCGACCAGCAGCGCGGCGACGGCCGCGGCGGAGTCGTCGCGGGTCACCTCGCCGTACTCCACCGGCGGCGGGGCCAGGGTGACGCGACCGGTGCCCGGGTCGTTCGTGAGCTTCCCGGGGCGCAGGATCGTCGCGTCGAGCCGCGTGTCGGCGCGGATCGCGTCCTCGGCGGCCTTCTTCGCGCGGATGTAGGCGGCCCACACCTCGCCGCGCTCGGGATCGGGCTCGGCGTCCACCCCGGGCGAGGAGACCAGCAGGTAGCGGCGGACCCCCGCCGCGGCGGCCGCGTCGGCGAGCAGGGTGGCGCCGTCCCGGTCCACGGTCTCCTTGCGCGCGACGCCGCTGTCCGGCCCGGCCCCCGCCGCGAAGACGACGGCGTCGGCGCCGGTCAGGTGCCCCGCGAGGTCCGCGGCGGAGATCGTCTCCAGGTCCGCCACGACCGGGCTCGCCCCGGTGGCCGCCACGTCGTCGACGTGGTCGGGGTTGCGCACGATCGAGCGCACCGTGTGCCCCTGCCCCGTGAGCAGTGTGGACAGTCGCAGCGCGATCTGTCCGTGTCCTCCGGCGATCACCACGTCCATGCGGCCACGCTAGGCCGGACGACCGCTCACCGCCTGTTCGGCTTGAGCGTCCAGACGATCGTCATCGCCCCGGTCTGCACGCCGTCGGCGTCGGTCAGGGTGACGTCGACCGAGAA
Organism: Pseudonocardia tropica; assembly: GCF_040105315.1. Classification (NCBI taxonomy): domain Bacteria; kingdom Bacillati; phylum Actinomycetota; class Actinomycetes; order Pseudonocardiales; family Pseudonocardiaceae; genus Pseudonocardia; species Pseudonocardia tropica. The sequence continues at coordinate 268,016 of NZ_JBEDNP010000001.1, read as the reverse complement.
CTCCGGGCGGGTGCCGGCGTCGAGCTCGGCGAGGACGTCCGCGGCCGGACGGGTGAGCACGGCCTCGGCGCGCAGGTCGCCCCGGGCCAGCTTGAGGTAGCGGATCTCGGACCGGACGACCAGCGGCACGGCCCGGTCCCCGGCCGAGGCGAACGCGGCCAGGCCGACCGCACCGGAGGCGGTCTCGCCCAGGCCGAACATGACCGCGGCGTGCGGCCCGCCGACATGGTTGTGCTGGTCGGACCGGTCGGGGAGGAACGCCTCGACCCGGTCGGTCGTGATCGCCCCGAAGGTGATCCCGGCGGTGCCCACCCACGGCACGGCCTGCGTCATCGCGTCGGCCACCCAGCTCGCGTCATCAGCCATGACCAGACCCTACTCGGCAGTAACCTGTCAGGAAAGCGACGCCCGTTTCCTCACGATTCTCGCCGAACGAGAACGAACCCACTTGTCCGTCGTGCACAACGGGGTTGAGATCGGTGTGACAACAGGCACACCAAGTCCCACCACCACGATGCGCAACGCCGCGCGTCCGAGGCTCGGAGGTACCGCCAGTGAAGGCCGTGCGGGTGCACGCGTACAAGCAGGACCCCCAGATCGACGACATCGAAGAACCGACGATTCAGGGTCCGCTCGACGTCATCGTCAAGATCGGCGGTGCCGGCGTGTGCCGCACCGACCTCCACATCATCGACGGGGACTGGGCCGACATCCAGAACCCCGACCTGCCCTACGTCATCGGGCACGAGAACGCGGGCTGGGTGCACGCGGTCGGCGACGGCGTCACCAACGTGAAGGTCGGCGACACCGTCATCCTGCACCCGCAGCCGTCGTGCGGGCTGTGCACCATGTGCCGCTACGGGCGCGACATGCAGTGCACCGGCGACGCGTTCTTCCCCGGCCTGTCGAACAACGACGGCGGCATGGCGGAGTACCTGCGCACGACCGCGCGGTCCTGCGTGAAGCTCAACCCCGACACGAACCCGGCCGACGTCGCCGCGCTGGCCGACGCGGGCATCACCGCCTACCACGCGGTCCGCAAGGCGGTGCCGTTCCTGTACCCGGGCACCACGGCGGTCGTGCAGGGCGCGGGCGGGCTCGGCCACATCGGCATCCAGGCGCTCGCCGCGCTCACCGCCACCAAGATCATCGTCGTCGACAAGAACCCGGACGCGCTCGCGCTGGCCAAGCAGATCGGCGCGGAGGAGACCGTGGTCGCCGACGGAAACCAGGTCGAGGCCGTCCAGGAGCTCACCGGCGGTGGCGCGACGGTGGTCTTCGACTTCGTCGCCGAGCAGGGCGCGGAGAACGACGCCTGGGCGATGACCGGCCCGGCCGGCTACAACTTCGTCCTCGGCTACGGCGGCAACCTCTCCGCCCCCACGCTGGACTTCGTCGCCGGCGAGAAGAACATCATCGGCAACATCGTCGGCACCTACAACGACCTCGCCGAGCTCATGGTCCTGGCCCAGGCCGGGAAGGTCACCCTGCACACCGTCCAGTACAAGCTCGACCAGGCGCTGGAGGCCCTGCACGACCTGGACGCGGGCAAGGTCCGCGGCCGGGCGATCCTCGTTCCGTGACTCAGTCATACGTACGTACAGGACGAACGTTCTTTCCCTGACCCACCACCGATCAGCAGAGCTGCTGACGCAGGAGGAACCACATGTACGAGAAGGACGGCGAGAAGTACTTCATCGTCGACTCCCACAGCCACTTCTGGGACGCCTCCCGGGAGAACTGGGTCGAGGGTCGCGAGCAGTACGCCAAGGGCTGGATCGACTGCTTCTACGGCTACCACCAGCTCGGCCCGCCCGAGACCCACTGGGACTGGGAGCACTACCTCAAGGTCTCGCAGGACGACTTCGAGCGCGACGTCTTCATCGAGGGCCACGTCGACCACGTGGTCTTCCAGTCGACGTACCTCAAGGAGTGGTACAAGAACGGCTTCAACACCGCCGACCAGAACGCGGCGCTGCTGGAGAAGTGGGGCGACCGGATCATCGTCAACGGGCGTTTCGACCCGCGTGACGGCGACGAGGGCATGAAGCAGTTCGAGGCGGACTGCGCGAAGTACAAGCACAAGGGCGTGAAGCTCTACACCGCGGAGTGGAACGGCAGCTCCCGCGGCTTCAAGCTCACCGACCCGGAGTGCTACCGCTTCCTGGAGCGGGCCCAGGAGCTGGGCATCAAGAACGTGCACGTCCACAAGGGCCCGACGATCTGGCCGCTGGACAAGGACGCGTTCGACGTCGCCGACGTCGACCACGCGGCCACCGACTTCCAGGGCCTGAACTTCATCGTCGAGCACGTCGGCCTGCCGCGCATCGAGGACTTCTGCTTCATGGCGGTGCAGGAGCCCAACGTCTACGCCGGTCTGTCGGTCGTCGTCGGTGGCCTGATGCACGCCCGCCCGAAGTTCTTCGCCAAGGTGATGGGCGAGCTGCTGTTCTGGGTCGGCGAGGACAAGATGACCTTCGGCAGCGACTACAACATCTGGACGCCGAAGTGGCAGGTCGAGGGCCTGGTCGACTGGCAGATGCCCGACGACGACCAGTTCGCCGACTACCCGCGCCTCACCACCGCGTCGAAGAAGAAGATCCTCGGCCTCAACGCGGCGAAGCTCTACGACCTGGAGGTCCCGGCCGACTGCCGGCTGCCCGACACCACGGCCGACGAGCCCATGGCCCCGGGCGAGGAGCTCGTCGACAACAAGGCCGGGGCGCAGGCGTGACCCCGCGGCCTGCTGAGAGCCCGCTCCGGCAGGCCGTGTGGTCCGCGCTGGGGACGGTGCTCGACCCGGAGCTGGACGAGCCGATCACCGAGCTCGACTTCGTCGAGTCGTGGTCGGTCTCGCCCGCCGGTGAGGTCGTCGTCGGGCTCCGGCTGCCGACGTTCTTCTGCGCTCCGAACTTCTCGTTCCTGATGGTCGCCGACGCCTACGACGCGGTGACCGCGGTACCGGGGGTGACGAGGGCGGAGGTGACGCTGGCCGACCACCACGCCTCCGACGAGATCAACGGTGGGGTCGCGGCGCACGCCGGGTTCGTCGAGTCCTTCGAGGGCTCGATCAACGGGCAGGCCGCGGCCGAGCTGGACGAGCTGCGCCACACGTTCCTGGCCAAGGCCGCGCTGGCCGGCCAGGACCGGGTGGCCCGCCCGCTCGTCGACGCCGGCCGGGGACCCGACGAGCTGGCCGGGCTGACGCTCGGCGAGCTGGTCGGGACCGAGGCCGACACCGAGGAGCTGACCCGGATGCGGACCCGCCGCAGGGCGATCGGCCTGCCCGCCGGCGACGACGCACCGCTGCTGGTCCACTCCGACGGCACCGCGGTGACCGTCGAGCAGGTCCCGCTGCACCTGCGTCGCGCGCGGTTGCAGCGGGTCGGGATCGAGACCAACGGGGAGTACTGCAAGGGCCTGCTGAAGATCCGCTACGAGACCGGGAGGACCGCCGCCACCGCCGGCCACTGACATCCGGCACGGCACCGACACGGGCCGCGTCCCCACACCGGGGGCGCGGCCCGCGTGCGTGCGCCCGCTCCCGCCCGCCGCCCGGCACTCATGGAGCGAAAGCACCGTGCCACCGGACCGAAGCTCCATGAGTGCGCCGCCGGGGGCGGGGCGCGGACTCAAACCGGGGCGGCGTCCAGGACGCGGACGGTGTCGACGAGGCGGTAGCCGTCGCCCTCGCGGAACGGCTCCAGGGCGCCGAGCAGGGCGGCCCGGACCGCGCCGGGGCCGGCGGCGCGGGCCGCGTGCCGCCCCGGACCGGAGGCCAGCACCCCGGCGACGAGGTCGTCGGCGTCGGCGTGGACGACCGGCACCCGCACGACCGCGACCTCCCGGACGGCCAGCCCGGCCGGCTCCGCGAGCCGGACCAGCCGTGCGGGATCGGTCAGCGGGGGCGCGCCGACGCCGCTGCGGTCCGGGCCGGGATTGTTCTGCGGGGGTGCGGGCGCGGCCCCGGTGAGGGGGGCGAGCGCCGCACCGATGACGGCGGCGTCGCACTCGTCGGGGGTGCCCCAGACCGTGGCCCGCACCGCGCCGCCCGGGGCGCAGACCCGGCCCGCCTCGCGCAGGGCCGACACCGGGTCGGTGAGGTGTTCGAGCACCTGCACCAGCACGACCAGGTCGAAGGCGGAGTCGGCGAAGGGGAGCTCGTGGGCGTCGGCGACCCGCAGGTCGGCCCCGGGCGCCGCCCGCTCGGCCGCGGCGAGCGCCCGGCGCTCGGCGTCGACGCCGGTGACGGCCAGCCCGGCGGCCGCCGCGTCGGCGAGCAGCCGGCCCGCGCCGCAGCCGACGTCGAGCAGTCGGGAGCCCGGCCCGGTCCCCGCCAGCACGCGGTCGGTCAGCGGGGAGGCGGCATCGGTGCTCACCGGGCAGACGCTAGCCCGGTCACCGCTTCGACGGGAGCGTCCCCACGACGGCGACGGCCTCGGCGACCCACCCGGCCAGCTCGTCGCCGTCGAGGTCGTCGACGTCGGGCTCGCCGGTCACCCACAGCCAGCCGGCCATCTCGCGGCCGCCCATCACCATCCGCTCGGTCCGCGGGCGCTCCAGCAGCTCCGCGGAGCGGTCCGCGGCCACCCGCACGAGCAGCCCGCCGCGCCCGCTCGCGGCGACGGCCATGTGCCCGTCGAGCAGGAAGGCGAGCCCGCCGAACATCTTCTTCTCGGTCACCGGCCGCCCCGCGAGCAGGCTGCGGAGGCGGGCGGCGAGACCCTCGTCGTAGGCCACCCGGCCGAGTATGGCCCTCAGCGGCCCCAGACGTCCTCGGCGACCGAGACGATCAGCTCCAGCTTGCGCTTCTGGTCGTCGACGGTGAGCTCGTTGCCCTCGACGGTGGAGGAGAACCCGCACTGCGGTGACAGGCACAGCTGGTCCAGCGGCACGTACCGCGCCGCCTCGTCGATCCGGCGCTTGAGTGCGTCCGGGTCCTCCAGCACCCCGGACTTGGTCGTGACCAGCCCGAGCACCACCTGCTTGCCCGCCGGGACGAACCGTAGCGGGGCGAACCCACCGGAGCGCTCGTCGTCGAACTCGCAGAAGAAGCCGTCGACGCCCAGCGTGCCGAACAGCGCCTCGGCGACGTGGTCGTAGCCGCCCTCCGCGGCCCACGAGGACCGGTAGTTGCCCCGGCACATGTGGGTGGTGACGTACATGTCCGACGGCCGGTCGGCGATCGCGGCGTTGATCTGGCGGATGTAGCGCAGGTGCTGGGTCTCCGGGTCGTCACCCTTCTCGGCCAGCTGCGCGCGGTGCGCCGGGTCGTTCAGGTAGGCCAGCGCGGTGTCGTCGAGCTGCAGGTAGCGGCAGCCGCGGTCGTACATCGCGTGGAGCTGGTCGGCGTAGGCGGCCGACAGGTCGGACCAGAAGTCCTCGACGTCGGGGTAGACCTCGGTGGAGATGACCGACCGGCCGCCGCGGGCGTAGACCATGCTCGGCGAGGGGATCGTGAGCTTGGGGGTCGCCGTGGTGACCTGCGCGGCCAGGTACTCGAATGCCGAGGCGAAGACGGGTTCGTCGAGGTGCACCCGGCTGTCGACGGCCATTCCCGCGGAGGTGAAGTTGTTCTGGCCCGCCGCGTTGCGCATCGCGACCTCGACCCGGCCGGAGGTCTTCGTGACGCCGCCGAGGGCGTGGATGAAGTCCATGTGCCAGGAGGTGCGGCGGAACTCGCCGTCGGTGGCCGAGCGCAGGCCGACCGACTCCTGCAGCGCGACGACGTCGGTGATCGCGGCGTCCTCGGCCGCGCGCAGGCCGGCGTCGTCGAGCTCGCCCGCGGCGTGCCGCTCCCGGGCGGCGAGCAGGGCGGGCGGCCGCAGGAGCGAGCCGACGTGGTCGGCCCGGAACGGCGGGACGGTGCGGACGAGCGACTCCACTGTCTTCTCCGGCATCGGGCGAACGTATCGCCGTGTCCGCATGTCCGCCGACGTCACTTCCGCAGAATGGAAGGTCTATCGCGCACGCCAGTGCGGGGACCGCTTCTCCCGGGCCGCGGCGGCACCCTCCGCCGCGTCCTCGGTGGTCGCGACGACCTTCCGCAGCGTCTCGCCGAAGCGGATCGCCTCGGTGGTGCCCATCTCCGGGCCGCGCACCGCCATCTCCTTGATGGCGCGCTGGGCCAGCGGCGCCCCCGCGGTGAGCCGCCGGGCGAGGTCGCGGGCGGCGTCGCCCAGCTCCTCGTGCGGCACGACCCACCCGGCGAGGCCGATCTCGTGCGCCCGCCGTGCGTCGATCGTCTCGCCGGTGAGCAGCAGCTCCATCGCGTACTGCCGGTCGATCATCCGGGGCAGCCGCAGCGCACCGACGATCGTCGGGACGCCCAACCGGGCCTCCGGGAAGGAGAAGGTGGCGCGGTCCGAGGCGATCACGAAGTCGCACCAGGTCAGCAGCGTGACGCCGTAGCCGACGGCGGGCCCGTTCACCGCGGCGACGATCGGCTTGAAGATCTCCCAGCCGCTCTCCAGCGAGTTCACCGTCGGCCGCTCGAAGAAGCTGCCCGGGAAGTCGCCCGCCGGGTTGCCGGTGGTCGAGCGCATGTCCGCCCCGGCGCAGAACGCCGGCCCCGCGCCGGTCACGATCGCGACCCACGCCTCGTCGTCGGTGCGGAAGCGGTCCCAGGCGGCGTTGATCGCGCGCCGCATGTCCCCGTCGATCGCGTTGCGCCGGTCCGGGCGGTCGTAGGTGATCGTCACGACGTGCCCGTCGCGTTCGTAGCGCACCCCGTCGGCCATCGGACCATCCTGGCGGGCTCAGCCGGACGCGGCGACCCCCGGCGCCGCGGCCAGGTGCCGGGCCAGCGGCACCGCGGCCTCGCGCACCGCGCGTTCGAGCTCCCAGCGGCGCCCGGTGAAGTCCGCCCGGCTGACGACGACCGACAGCGCGGCCCCGCCGCCCGGGTGCGGCACCGCGACCGCGAGCCCGGCCCGGCCGCGGGCGTGCTCCTCCACCTCCACCGCGACCCCCGCCGAGCGGACCCGCAGCAGGTCGCGGTCGAGCAGCCGCCGGTCGGTGAGGGTGTGCGGGGTCAGCGGTGCCAGCGGCCCGTGTCCGACGCCGAGGACGTCGGCCAGCCGTCCGGCGTCGAGCCCGGCGAGCAGTGCCTTGCCCGGTGCGGTCGCGTGCGCGGGCAGCGGCTCCCCGGTCACCTCGCCCGGCCCCGGGTGCGCCGCACAGGTCTCGGTGTGGGCGACGACGACGTCGTCGGACCGCAGCACGGCCAGCACCACCGCCGCGCGGGCCGTGGTGTGCAGCTCGGCGAGCACCTCCCGGGCCGGGGCGGGCGGCACGATCGGGTCGGTCATCCCCCGGTACAGCCCGACGACGCGGTAGCCCAGCCCGTATCCGCGCACGGCGTGCAGGCGGACCAGGTAGCCCTCCTCGACGAGCGTCCCCAGCAACCGGTACGCCGTCGGCAACGGCAGCTCCAGCCGCCGGGCGAGGGCCTTGGCGCTGACCCCGTCGCCCGCCTCGGCGACCGCCTCGAGGACCCGCAGCGCTCGGCGCAGCACCGCTCCCGCGCCGTCGCCGACCATCCGCCTAGTGTCGCTGCGGGACCGAGGGCACGCCAGGACCGGGAGGACGACATGGCAGGGGCGTTCCGGCCCGTCGACCGGGCGGGGCTCGCGGCGCACCTGGCCGAACGCGCCGGGGAGCCGTCCGGGCGGGTGCGCGTGCTCGTCGACGGCGCCCCGCCCGCGGCCCCGCTGGAGCTCGCCCGGGCGGTCGCGGAGCGGCTGCGGTCCGGCGGCCGACCGGCCCTGGCGGTCGACGCCGACGACTTCCTGCGACCGGCCTCGGTGCGCCTGGAACTCGGGCGCACCGACCCGGACATGTTCCTCGACGGCTGGCTGGACGAGCCCGCGCTGCGCCGCGAGGTCCTCGCCCCGATGGGACCCGACGGCAGCGGTCGGGTGCTGCCCCGGCTGCGCGACACGGTGCGCGACCGCGCCTACCGCGACGAGCCGGTGCCGCTCGGGCCGGACGGGGTGGTGCTGCTCGCCGGCGGGCGGCTGCTGGGCCGGGGCCTGGCCGCCGAGCTGACCGTGCACCTGCGCGTCGGCGGGGCTGCGCTGCGCCGCCTGCTGCCCCCCGACGACGCCTGGACGGCCGCCGCGTACGCCCGCTACGAGAGCGAGGGCGACCCCGGTTCGTTCGCCGATGTGCTCGTGATGGCCGACCATCCCGACCGCCCGGCGCTGCGGGACGCCTGATCGGCGCACGGCGTCCGGGCACGGAGCGTGGCCGGAACCGGGGACAACGACAAGCGAGACCGGATCGGGCTACACCCGGAACCGATCTCGCGATGGCGGTGGTGACCGCCGGAGGGGGAGAATCCCCGATGAGGGGAGGTGGTGGGCGAGGAGGGAGTTGAACCCTCACGTCCTTTCGGACACACGGACCTGAACCGTGCGCGTCTGCCATTCCGCCACTCGCCCGAGCGACGCGAGAAAGTTAGCACCCCGCTCGGCAGCCGTTCGCAGGGGGGTCCCCTGCCCGTCGATCACCAGCTGGGGGGGCCGCGGCGGTCGGGACACCGGGATGCGCCGTGGCGCCGGGCCGGGTACATCGGAGGGGAGCACGTCGGTGGCACTGCGGGGCCGGTCGCCCGCTCGTGCCGGGCCCCGCCGTGCCCGGCGGATAACACAGATACGATCGGTCGCACATCACCGACACGCCGATGCGGATGGAGGAGATCTTTTGGGCCGCGTGGACCGCTTCGAGCGCCGACTTCAGGGGTTCGTGGGCGACGCCTTCGCGCGGGTCTTCGGGGGCAGTGTCGTCCCACAGGAAGTCGCACAGGCACTGCTGAGGGAAGCCGAGGACAACGTCGAGCAGCTCGCCGGAGGTCGCCAGCTGGCGCCCAACCGGTACACCGTTCTGCTCAGCCCCAGCGATCTCGACCGGATGGCGGGCGACGAGGACGGGGTCGTCCGATCCCTCTCGTCGCACGTGGCGAAGGAACTCACCGACCAGGGCTGGGACACCTACGGTGAGGTCGTAGTCTTTCTGGAGCGCTCCGAGGCGCTGCACACGGGACAATTCCGCACCCGCTCCGCTGTCGACCCCGACGCTTCCCGTCGGGCCGCCAACCGAGCACGCACCGCAGGAGAAGCACCCATGAGCCAGCAACCGGGCCACCCCGAGGAGAACGGGCAGTACGGATACGACCGGGGCGCACCCGGCGGGTACGGCCAGCAGACCTACGCGCCTCAGGGGTACGACCAGGAGCAGCAGGGCGGCTACGGCCAGCAGCAGCAGGGCGGGTACGACCAGTACGGGCAGCAGCAGGGCGGCTACGGCCAGCCCGGCTACGACCAGTACGGCCAGCCCCAGCAGGGCTACGGCCAGCAGCAGCCCGGGTACGACCAGCAGCAGCCCGGCTACGACCAGTACGGGCAGCAGCAGGGTTACGGCCAGCAGCAGGGCTACGGCCAGCCCCAGCAGGGCGGGTACGACCAGTACGGCCAGCAGGGCTACGGCCAGCCCCAGCAGGGCGGCTACCCCCAGCAGGGCTACGAGCAGGGCTACGACGGCTACGGCCAGCCCCAGCAGGGTGGCTACGGCCAGCCCCAGGGCTACGCCCAGCCCGGCTACCCGCAGCAGGGTGGCTACGAGCAGGGCTACGACGGCGGCTACGGCCAGCAGCAGGGCTACGCCCAGCCGGGCTACCAGCAGGGCGGCTACGACCAGGGCTACGACGGCCAGGGTTACGGCGGCCAGGGTGGCTGGGGCGCTCCGGCGCAGCTGACCGCGATGCTGATCCTGGACGACGGGTCGAACCGCAACTACCAGCTGGCCGAGGGCACCCACGTCATCGGCCGCGGTCAGGACTCCCAGTTCCGGCTCCCGGACACCGGCGTGTCCCGCCGGCACCTGGAGGTCACCTGGGACGGCCAGGTCGCGACCCTGAACGACCTGGGCTCGACCAACGGCACCACGGTGAACAACTCCCCGGTGCAGTCCTGCCAGCTGACCGACGGCGACGTGATCCGCGTGGGCCACTCCAGCCTGGTGTTCCGCACCCAGGGCTGAGCCACACCCGCGGAGCGGACCGCGCAGCGACAGCGGTGCGTCCCCGCCCGCCCGGTGATCCACCGGGCGGGCGGAGCGTGCAGGAACACGAGAAGGGCGAGTAGGACGACGTGCCGGAACTGGTACTGCAACTGACCCGGGGCGGCTTCCTCGCCCTCCTGTGGCTGTTCGTCCTGCTCGCGCTCCAGGTGGTCCGCTCCGACCTCTACGCCGCGTCCGGTCTCCGCACGGCCGCACCCGGCCGCGCGGGCGGGGGCCGGGCCGCCAGGGTCCGCGGCGGTGGCCGCGGCAAGGTGGCCCGCCAGCTGCTCGTCACCCAGGGCCCGCTGGCCGGCAGCCGCATCACGCTCGACTCCCGGCCGATCCTCATCGGCCGCGCCGACGACTCGACCCTCAAGCTCGACGACGACTACGCCTCCACCCGGCACGCCCGCATCTCGCAGCAGGGCGACGACTGGTACGTCGAGGATCTCGGGTCGACGAACGGCACCTATCTGGAACGTAATAAGGTCACCGGGCCCACCCGGGTCCCGCTGGGGACACCGGTCCGCATCGGCAAGACGGTGATCGAGCTGCGATCGTGACGGACACGGACCGACCATGAGGTACCGACCGTGAGCCCCGTGCGACCGACCGCTCCCCCGGTGCCGCGGCCGTCCGACCGGTCCCGCGGCGCGGGATCCGCCCGACGTGCCCCGACCGAAGCCGGAGCCGCCCCGTGACACTGGTGCTGCGCTACTCGGCCCGCAGTGACCGCGGACTGGTCCGGCAGAACAACCAGGACGCCGTCTACGCGGGCCCCCGCCTGCTCGCCCTCGCCGACGGCATGGGCGGCCACGCCGCGGGCGAGGTCGCCTCGTCCCTGGTGATCTCCGCACTGGCCCCGCTCGACGACGACGTGCCCGGCGACGATCTGCTCGCCGAGCTGCGCGAGGCGACCCACGACGGCAACGAGGCGATCTCCCGCCACGTCGCCGAGGCCCCCGACCTCGAGGGCATGGGCACCACGCTGACCGCGATCCTGTTCGCGGGCTCGCGCCTGGGCATGGTCCACGTCGGCGACTCGCGCTGCTACCTGCTGCGCGACGGCGAGTTCGCCCAGATCACGAAGGACGACACGTTCGTCCAGTCGCTGATCGACGAGGGCCGGATCACCGAGGAGGAGGCGCACACGCACCCGCAGCGGTCGCTGCTGCTGCGCGCCATCACCGGGCAGGACGTCGACCCGTCGCTGTCGATCCGCGAGGCCCGCGCCGGGGACCGCTTCCTGCTGTGCTCCGACGGCCTGTCCGGCCCGGTCAGCGACGAGACGCTGCACGACACGCTGACCGACTACGCCGACCCGCGCGAGTGCGCCGACCGCATGATCGAGCTGGCGCTGCGCGGCGGCGGGCCGGACAACATCACCTGCATCGTCGCCGACGTGGTGGACGTCGACTACGCAGACGACGCCCCGATCATCGGGGGCTCCGCGGGCCGCAACCCGCGCGCCGGCGACGGCGACTACCGCCACGACGAGCGGACCCCGCACTCCTCGGCGCAGCGCGCCGCGGCCACCACGCTGCCCCGCACCGAGCCGGTGCGGCTGGAGCCCGCCGCCGCGGAGGAGCCGCGGCGCCGGCGCGGCCTGCGCCCGGTGCTCGCACTGCTGGGCGTGCTCGTGGTGCTCGTGGCGGGTGTGTTCGTCGCCCGGGCGCTCGTGCTGCAGCAGTACTACGTGGCCGTCGACCAGAACCAGGTCGCGATCTACCAGGGTGTGCGCGGCAACGTGCTCGGTGTCCCGTTGCAGCGGGTGGCCGAGTCCACCGACATCGGCCTCGACGACCTGCCGCAGGCGGTCCGCAGCCAGGTCACCGACGGCATCGTCTCCGACGAGGGCGAGACCGGCGCCCGGGAGACCGTCGACCGGCTGCGGGAGCGCATGCTCCCGCTCTGCTCCACGCTGAACCCGCCGCAGCCGCCCGCGGTCGTCCAGGTGCCCGGCGCCCCGCCGGTGACGACGACCCCGCTGCCGACCGCGACCCCCGAGCCGGGCCGGAACTGCCGGCTCGACGGCTGATGGCCACGGGCAGCTCCGCTGCGGAGCCGACCACGCCCACCGGCCGCGGCATCGAGCTGCTGATGCTGGGCCTGGCCGCCGTGCTCACCACCGGTGCGCTGGTGCTGGTGGAGGCGAACCAGGAGCAGTCGCTGACGACCGACCTGCTGTGGGTGGGTCTGGCGTACCTCGTGCTGTTCGCGGGTGCGCACGTGGCGGTGCGCTTCCTGGCGCCCTACGCCGACCCGCTGATCCTGCCGTCGGTCGCGCTGCTCAACGGCATCGGCCTGGTGATGATCCACCGGCTCGACCTGGCGAAGGCCGCCCGCGCGGAGGCCACCGGGAGCCCGGTGCCGAGCGGGCTGATCGGCGCCCAGATCACCTGGACCGTCGCGGGCCTGGTGTTGTTCGCCCTGGTGCTGTTCTTCGTCCGGGACCACCGCACACTGGCCCGCTACGGCTACACCGCGGGCTTCGTCGGCCTGGTCTTCCTGGCGATCCCGGCGTTCCTGCCGTCGTCGGTCTCCGAGGTCAACGGGGCCAAGCTGTGGATCCGCATCCCGGGTGGCCCCGGCATCCAGCCCGGCGAGTTCTCCAAGATCCTCCTGATCATCTTCTTCGCGGCCTACCTGGTCCAGAAGCGCAACCTGCTCTCCACCGCGGGTCGTCGCTTCCTGGGCATGGAGCTGCCCCGCGCCCGTGACCTGGCACCGCTGCTCGTCGCCTGGGGGCTCTCGGTCGGCGTGCTCGTGCTCCAGCGCGACCTCGGCAGCTCGCTGCTGATCTTCGGCCTGGTCCTGGTCCTGCTCTACACCGCGACCGAACGCGTGTCGTGGATGGTGATCGGGCTGCTGGCGTTCTCCGGCGGTGCCGTCGTCGCCTACAACCTGTTCGACCACGTCCAGACCCGCGTGCGGATCTGGCTGGACCCGTTCGCCGACTTCAGCGGCGGCGGCTACCAGCTCGCGCAGGCGTTGTTCGGGCTCGGCACCGGCGGCGTCGGCGGGACCGGGCTGGGTGCCGGACGGCCGGACATCGTGCCCTTCGCCGAGTCCGACTTCATCTTCTCCTCGCTCGGCGAGGAGCTCGGGCTGATCGGGCTGGCCGCGATCCTGCTGGTCTACCTGGTGCTCATCACCCGCGGGCTGCGGTCGGCGCTGGCCGTGCGCGACTCCTACGGCAAGCTGCTCGCGACCGGGCTGTCGTTCTCGGTGGCGCTGCAGATCTTCGTCGTCATCGGCGGGGTGACGAAGCTGATCCCGCTGACCGGTCTGACGCTGCCGTTCCTGTCCTACGGCGGCTCGTCGCTGCTGGCGAACTACGTGCTGGTGGCGATCCTGCTGCGGATCTCGCACGTGGCCAGGGCACCGCTGCCCGTCCGGCCCGCGAAGCCGCGGGCGCCGATCGCCGAGGCCAGCACCGAGCTCGTCCAGCGTCCCGGGACGGGCCGTTCGGACACCCGTGACGACAACCGCACCGACACCGCCGCCCAGAGGAGCGAGACGTGAACCGCCCGGTCCGCCGCGTGGCACTCGCCGTGATGGTGATGATCGTGGTCCTGCTCGGCAACATCACCTACGTGCAGGTGGTCATGGCCGGCCAGTACCGGGACGACTCCCGCAACCAGCGCTCGCAGATCGACGAGTACTCGCGTCAGCGCGGCCAGATCGTCGCCGGCGGGCAGGTCCTCGCGCAGAGCGTCGAGAGCGACGGCCGGCTGCGGTTCGCCCGCCAGTACCCGCAGGGCGAGATGTTCGCGCCGGTCACCGGCTTCCTGTCGACCGTGTACGGCAAGACCGCACTCGAACGGTCCACCGACGAGGTGCTCAACGGCACCGACGACCGGCTGTTCGTGCGCAGGCTGTCGGACCTCATCACCGGCCGGGACCCGGCGGGCGGCAACGTGGTGACCACCATCGACCCCGAGGTGCAGCGCGCCGCCTACGACGGGCTGGCCTCCCGCGGGTACACCGGCGCCGCCGTCGCGCTGGTGCCGCAGACCGGCGAGATCCTGGCGATGGCCTCGACGCCGTCGTTCGACCCGAACCCGCTGGCCTCGCCGAACCCGGCGCAGCAGCAGGAGGCGTGGAAGCGCTACGGCGCCGACGACCCGGGCCCGATGACCAACCGGGCGATCAACGAGATCGAGCCGCCCGGCTCGACGTTCAAGCTCGTCACCACCGCGGCCGCCCTGCAGAACGGCTACACCCCGGACAGCCAGCTCACGGCCGCCCGCAACATCCAGCTGGCCGACTCCACCACCACTCTGGAGAACTACAACGGTTCGGCCTGCGGCGGCGGGGCGACGGCGTCGCTGCGCGAGGCGCTGGCGCGCTCCTGCAACACCGCGTTCGCCCAGCTCGGCGGCGAGCTCGGCCCGGACAAGCTCCGCGCCCAGGCCGAGGCGTTCGGCATCGGCCGCACCGACCTGCAGATCCCGATGCCCGTCACGGCGTCGCAGGTCGGCCCGATGTCCGACACCCCCTCGACCCAGCAGTCCGCGATCGGGCAGCGCGACGTCCGGCTGACCCCCATGCAGCTGGCGATGATCGGCGCCTCGATCGCCAACGGCGGCCAGACGATGGCCCCGCACCTGGTCAGGGAGATCCAGAGCCAGACCCTGGACGTCGTCGACACCACCGACCCGGACCGGATGTCGCGGGCGATGCCGGCCGACGTGGCCCGCACGATGACCGACCTGATGCTCGGCTCGGAGGACCGGACCTCGGGCGGCGGCAAGATCACCGGCGTCCAGATCGCGTCGAAGACCGGTACCGCCGAGCACGGCACCGACCCGAAGAACACCCCGCCGCACGCCTGGTACGTGGCGTTCGCGCCGGCCGACGACCCCAAGGTCGCGGTGGCGGTGCTCGTCGAGAACGGCGGCGACCGGGCGCTGGAGGCGACCGGTGGCTCGGTCGCGGCCCCGATCGGGCGGGCCGTGATCGCCGAGGCGCTGCGGGACGCCCAGTGAGCCCGCGGTACCCGGCCCGGCGCAGGTCCCCGGCGGCCCCGTGAGCGCCCTGTCGGCCGGGCAGCTGATCTCCGAGCGCTACCAGCTGGACCGGCGGATCGCGGTCGGCGGGATGGGCGAGGTCTGGGAGGCCTCGGACACCCGGCTCGGGCGCAGCGTCGCGGTGAAGGTCCTGAAGGCGGAGCTCTCCGACGACCCGGAGTTCCTGCACCGGTTCCGCATCGAGGCCCGCACCGTCGCCTCGCTCGACCACGCCGGGATCGCCGCCGTGCACGACTACGGCGAGGACGACAGCCCCACCGGCGGCGGGCGCACCGCCTACCTGGTGATGGAGCTCGTCCGGGGTGAGCCGCTGTCGTCGCGGATCGGGCGCGGGCCCATCCCCGCCGACGAGGCGCTCGACATCCTCGAGCAGGCGGGCCGGGCGCTGTTCGCCGCGCACGAGCGCGGGTTCGTCCACCGCGACGTCAAGCCCGGCAACATCCTGCTGCGCACCGACGGCGTCGTGAAGCTGACCGACTTCGGCATCGCCAAGGCCGCCGACGCCGTCCCGGTGACCCGGTCCGGGATGGTCATGGGCACCGCCCACTACATCGCTCCGGAGCAGGCCTCCGGCGAGGAGGCCGGGCCGTCCGGCGACGTCTACTCGCTCGGCATCGTCGGCTACGAGTGCCTGGCCGGGGTGCGGCCGTTCCGCGCCGAGAGCGCGGTCGCGGTGGCGATGATGCAGGTCCGCGACGACCCGCCGCCACTGCCGGACGAGATCCCCGAGCGGGTCCGCGAGCTGGTCTCCTCGGTGCTGGTCAAGGACCCCGAGCAGCGCTACGCCGACGGCGCCGAGTTCGCCGACGCCGTCGCCGCGGTCCGGCGCGGGCACCGGCCGCCACCGCCCGGCATCCCCGCCCCCGGCGGGTACGCACCCGACTTCCGCGGCGACGACGGCACCGGCTCGCGGCACGCCCTGCAGGAGACCGGACCGGGGAGCGGCGACGACGGCCCGTCGGCGGGCGGTCCCGACACCGCCGACCGTGGCCCGCGCACCGGTGACCCCGGCCCCGACGGCGCCCGCCGCACCGGGCCGGACCAGGGCGTGTCCCGCCCGGTCACCGGTCCGTACCCCGGTGGCGCGCCGGGCAGGCCGCAGGGCCCGCGTACCCCGGGCGGCACGCCGTCCTGGTCCGGGCCGGTCCCGGTGCCCCCGGGCTCGCCGCCCTACGGGGCTCCGCTGCGGCCGCCGCACACCGGGCCGCACAGCGGTGGTCCCCCGGGTGGCCGTCGTCCGGGCGGGCCGCCCACCGGCCCCGGGGTCCCGGGGCGGCAGCGATCGGCGCCGACGCGTCCGCCGGTGCGTCGCAACGCCTCCGCCGACCGGATGCCCGAGCAGCATCCGTCCGGCCCGCTCGACCTCGGCCCGAAGCGTTCCGGACGGGCGAAGGCGTGGCTGGCCGTGCTGTTCGTGATCCTGACGCTCGCCGCCGTGCTCCTGGCGGTGATGATCTTGAGGGGCGCCTCGCCCGACGACATGCGGCCCGGCTCGCTGGGGGTCGCGCCCGGTACCGTGGTGACCGCGGCCGGTCCCTCGGCCGGGTCCACGGGACCGGCGGTCCCGGCGGAGCCGTTCGCCGTCCCCCGTGCCCAAGATCGACCGGAGGTGCCCGGTGATGCCCCGGTGATCCCACCGAACGGTCGCTCCGGCGCACATGTCGCCCGTACGGGACCGGCAGTGAGCGCCGACCGGCATGATGAGCACGCCTCCGACGGACTCGATGAGTACGGGAATCTGAACCGATGACGACACCACGACTGCTCTCCGAGCGCTACGAGCTGGGCGACCCGCTCGGCTACGGCGGCATGTCCGAGGTCCACCGCGGCCTCGACACCCGGCTCGGCCGGGACGTGGCGGTCAAGGTGCTGCGCGCCGACCTGGCCCGCGACCCCCAGTTCCAGCTTCGCTTCCGCCGCGAGGCGCAGAACTCGGCGTCGCTGAACCACCCGGCGATCGTCGCGGTGTACGACACCGGCGAGGTCGAGTCCGAGTTCGGGCCGCTGCCCTACATCGTCATGGAGTTCGTCGACGGGCAGACGCTGCGCGAGATCGTCAAGACGACCGGCCCGATGACCCAGCAGCGGGTCGTCGAGGTGATGGCCGACGTCTGTGCCGCGCTCGACTTCTCGCACCGGCACAACATCATCCACCGCGACGTGAAGCCCGCGAACGTGATGATCAACGGCGTCGGCGCGGTCAAGGTCATGGATTTCGGCATCGCCCGTGCGCTGGGGGAGGGCCAGAACGTCACCCAGACCGCGGCCGTCATCGGCACGGCGCAGTACCTGTCCCCCGAGCAGGCGCGCGGCGAGGCCGTCGACGCCCGCTCGGACGTCTACGCCGCGGGCTGCGTGCTGTTCGAGCTCCTGACCGGCGAGCCGCCGTTCACCGGGGACACCCCGGTCGCGGTCGCCTACCAGCACGTGCGGGAGGACCCCCGGTCCCCGTCCGAGCTGAACCCGTCGGTGCCCCCGGCGCTCGACGCTGTGGTGCTCAAGGCGCTCAGCAAGAACCCGGCCAACCGCTACCAGTCGGCCGCCGAGATGCGGGCGGACCTGGTCCGCGTGCGCAACGGCGAGCCGGTGCACGCGCCGCTGGTCATGAGCGAGCACGAGCGCACGCACATGATGGCCCACGACGGCGCGACCCAGGCCATGGCGACGCGCCGGCTCGACGCGGGCGGCCCGCCCACCGGCCGACACACGATGCCACCGCACCATCCCGACTACGCCGACGGCGAGGGCCGCGGGGGACCGCGCAAGGCCCTCCTGTGGGTCGCCGCGCTCGCGGTGATCGGCCTGCTCGGCTTCGTCAGCTTCCAGCTGTTCTCCTCCTCGGGCCCGGACCAGGTGTCGGTGCCCGACGTGCTCGGCCAGTCCCCCGACCAGGCCCGCCAGACCATCACCCAGGCCGGACTGCTGTTCTCCCAGCAGGACCAGCCGTCGGACGTCGCGCAGGTCGGCAAGGTCGTCCGCACCGACCCCGGCGGCGGCAACCAGGTCGCCGAGAACAGCCGCGTGACGGTCTACGTCGGCAGCGGGCCCGCGCAGGTCACGGTGCCGAGCGTGGAGGGCCTGTCCCCGGACGAGGCCGAGGCCAAGCTCCGGGAGGCCGGCCTGCAGGTCGGCGGCCGCACCGACCGCGACACGAGCGACTCCAGCCAGGTCGGCAAGGTCATCACCTCCGACCCGGGGCCGGGCCAGCAGGTCTCGGGCGACACCTCGGTGTCGCTGGTGGTGGGCCGCAAGCAGCAGACCGTCGCCGTACCGGACGTGGCGGGCCAGTCGGCCGACGCCGCCCGGGCGACGCTGCAGAACGCCGGCTTCCGGTCGATCTCCACGACCGAGGTCGACAGCAGCGGCTCGGCGGGCCAGGCGGTCGGCACGAACCCGTCGGCCGGGACCCGGGTCACACCCGACCAGACCATCACGATCCAGATCAGTCGCGGGAACCAGAACCAGGTGCCCAACGTCGTCGGCCAGCCCGTCGACAGCGCGATCAGCACGCTGCAGGAGGCGGGGCTGAGCCCGTCGATCCGCCAGGTCGACGTCTCGGACTCCTCGCAGAACGGCATCGTGCTGCAGCAGAGCCCGTCCGGCGGGTCGGAGGCCTCGAGCGGCCAGACCGTCACCCTCACCGTCGGCAGCTACTCCGGTGGCAGCAGCAGCGACGGGGAGAACGGCAGCAACGGCTTCCCGTTCAACTGACGATGTTCCCGGGAGGGACCGTGCGCGTACTCGTCGTCGACAACTACGACAGCTTCGTCTACAACCTGGTCCAGTACCTGGCCCAGCTCGGTGCCGACCCGGTGGTCCGGCGCAACGACGAGGTCGAGCTCGACGAGCTCGACGAGGTGGGCGCCGTCCTGGTCAGCCCCGGTCCGGGGACCCCGGAGCGGGCCGGTCGCAGCGTCGAGGTCATCCGCCGCGCCGCGGAGCGCGGCACGCCTCTGCTGGGCGTGTGCCTCGGCCACCAGGCGCTGGCCACCGCCTGGGGCGGGGTCGTCGAGCGCGCGCCCGAGCTGCTGCACGGCAAGACCTCGGAGGTCTTCCACGACGACACCGGGGTGCTCACCGGGCTGCCGTCGCCGTTCACGGCCACCCGCTACCACTCGCTGACGATCGCGCCCGACGGCCTGCCGTCGGAGCTGCAGGCGACCGGCCACACCGAGACCGGCCTGATCATGGCCGTGCGGCACCGGGAGCTCCCGATCTCCGGCGTGCAGTTCCACCCGGAGTCCGTGCTGACCGAGGGCGGGCACCGGATGCTGGCGAACTGGCTGCGCCAGGCCGGCCACGACGTGCCGGAGGACCTGGTCGTACGGCTGTCCGACGAGATGGCCGGGCTGGTCGCCGGGGTCTGATCCCCGCCCGCACCACCCGGCGTCCCCGTGACGTGTGACGCCTGTGTCGCCCGTGTGACCCGGACGGCGACGCGGTCGCGATACCGTGGTGGCGGATCTGTCCGGGTCGCCACGTCCCCGACCACGGTGCCCCGTCGCAGGTCCCGCCCCCGGCCGGCGCACCGGCCGGACCCGTGTCCGACTCCGACAGGCGATGAGGTCAGATGCCGAAGTCGAAGGTCCGCAAGAAGGCGGCCTACACCCCGCCCCCGGTCAGCCGCACCCCGCAGAAGGTCGCGGGACCGACACACCCCGCCTACATCGCCGTCATGGTCGCGATGTGGGTGCTCGGCCTGGCCTGGCTGGTGGTCAACTATCTGGCCGGTCCGTCCATCCCGTTCATGCTGGCGCTCGGCAACTGGAACTTCATCATCGGTTTCTCACTCATCGTGATCGGCCTGCTGATGACGATGCGGTGGCGCTGAACAGCAGAAATACACGAATGTGAGTTGTCCACCATGTGGATGAAGCCTGTGGACAACTTCACATGAACACACAGGGTGATCGAGTTCGATGGTCGACGCCGGTGGGCGCGGTCGTCGCACTCTGGGTGCTGTCGGTCGCCGCGACCGGCTGGTCGGTCGCGGTGCTCGTCTCCGGGGCGGACGCGGCGGGTGCGCTCGTCGCGGGCGTCGCGGCGCTCGGCCTCACCCTGGCCGCGGCGTCGGGGACCCGTGCCCGGCCCCGGCTGGAGGCAGGTCCCGAGGGGCTGACGGTCCGCAGGCTGACCTGGACCCGGCACGTGCCCTGGGGGCGGGTGGACGACCTGCGGCTGCTGCGGACCCGCAGGCTGGGCCTTGAGTCGGTGCTGCTGGAGCTGGAGCTGCGCGACGTCGACGACCGCGAGCGGCTCGTCGTGCTCGGCCGGGCCGAGCTGGGCGCGGATCCGGTCGACGTGTTCGACGACCTCACCGCCCGGCGCCCGGGCCACCGCCCCGACGTGGGCCCACCCGAGTTCTGACCCGCCACCCGCACCTCGGCGGGCACCGGATCCGGGCCCCCGGCGGCCCGGTCGGCGGGCGGCCGCCGAGATGCACCTCAGGGTCGTCCCGTCTCACCGTCGGCAGCCCTGAGCTGCATCTCGGCGCACGGACCGACGTCGGCAACGGTCGGGTCTCCGCCGTTCGGGCGGATGGGGTGCGGGTGGCGCGACGCCTCAGACGCCGGCAGCCGTGAGCAGCCCCGCCGCGCGCACCCCGATCAGTACCAGCGCGAGCACGGCCAGCCCGGAGACCGCCAGCAGCTGGGTCCGCCTGCGCTGCGGGGACCCCGTCCCGAGGTGGACCAGCGCCGCGGTGACAGCGGCGCCGAAGACGAGCCCGCCGAGGTGCCCCTGCCAGGAGATCCCCTGGATGCTGAGGCTGATCACGGCGTTGATCGCGATGACGGCGACGACCTGCCCGGTCGGCAGCTTCAGCCGCCGCAGCAGGACGAACAGTGCCCCCATCAGGCCGAACACCGCACCGGAGGCGCCCGCGGTCGCCCCGACCGGGGAGCTGAACAGCATGACCGCGGCCGCACCGCCGAGCATGGAGACGCCGTAGACGGCGACGAACCGGGCCCGGCCCAGGACCGTCTCGACCTCACGGCCGATGATCCACAGGGCGTACATGTTGAACGCCAGGTGCAGCGGGCCGATGTGCAGGAAGCCCGAGGTGATGATCCGCCAGTACTCGCCGTCGGCGACCAGGAGCGGGACGAGGCCCCCGGCGTCGAACAGCGGCGAGCGGAAGTTGGACATCACGCTGCCCGCCGTGACCGCGGTGAGCGCGTAGACCACCACGTTGGCGACGATCAGCCCGGGGACGATCACCGGCTTCCCGGTGCGGCTCGCACCGGCGACGTTGCGCCGGCGCGGGGTCGTCCGCGCGCCCTCGGCGAGGCAGTCCACGCAGTGCTGACCGACCGGGGCCGGCCGCAGGCAGTCGGGGCAGGCGGGCCGGTCGCAGCGCGAGCAGGCCAGGCCGGTGGGCCGGTCGGGGTGCCGGACGCACACCGCCGCGGCGCCGGGCGCGCCACCGGGGCCGGTCGGGCCACCGGGGCCGGTCGGGCCACCGCCCGGAGCGGGGGACCCGGATCCGTGTGGGCCGGCGCCGTACGGGGTCTGCCCGTACGGCAGGTCCGGCGTCACCGGTCCGGCACCGCCCGACGGCGGATCGCCCGGGGCGCCCGGGGCGCCCGGCGGCCACTGGGGCTGCGGGTAGCCGGGCGGCGCCGGGTAGTACGGCGCGCCGGCAGGGCCGGGGGAACCCGGCCCGCCCTCGGGCTCGCCGGGTGTCCCGGATCCGCTGCTGTCGGGTCGTCCGTTCACCACGGCCCGTCCACTCGGTCGTCGCAGACCTGCGGGGTCAGGACCGCTCGATCTCGATCTTCTCGATGACCACGTCGGTCAGCGGCCGGTCGGCCTGGCCGGTGGTGGTCTGGGCGATGGCGTCCACGACGGCCCGCGACTCGGCGTCGGCGACCTCACCGAAGATGGTGTGGCGCCGGTTCAGGTGCGGGGTGTTGCCCACCGTGATGAAGAACTGCGAGCCGTTGGTGCCCGGCCCGGCGTTGGCCATGGCCAGCAGGTAGGGCTTGTCGAACTTGAGGTCCGGGTGGAACTCGTCGCCGAACTGGTAGCCCGGGCCACCGCGACCGGTACCGGTCGGGTCGCCGCCCTGGATCATGAAGCCGCTGATCACCCGGTGGAAGATCGAACCGTCGTAGAACGGCCCGGAGTCGCCGGCGCTCGCGTTCGGGCCGGTGTAGTCCTTGCTGCCCTCCGCGAGGCCGACGAAGTTCGCGACCGTCTTCGGCGCGTGGTCGCCGAACAGCACGACGCGGACGACGCCCTCGGAGGTGTGCAGGACGGCCGTCGTGTTGGCGTTTCCTGGTTCCGTCACGGCTACCATCGTGCCAGTAAGCAGCCGCATCCGTGGGAAGCAGGTCCGGAACATGAGTGCCGAGAGGACGCGGGCCCGTGCCCGCAAGGACGCGGCCGAGGCCGTGCACACCGTCGCCGACGCCGGCCGGATCGCCGGTGGCGCGGTCGCCGACGCCGTGGCAGGAGGGGTCTCGTCCCGCCTGTCCGGCCTGTCCGACGTGGTGTCCGGCTCGGTCCACGACGCCCGGCGCGCGCTGGCCGAGGTCGTCGAGCCGACCCCGGCGCGGGTGCGCCGGGCCCCGTGGATCGTGGCCGTGCTGCTGCTGACCGCGGCCGCGGTGTGGGGCTGGGCGACGGTCCTGCAGCGCGAGCGCGAGGTGAACCCGGGGACCCCGGTGCCGACGAACCCGCCGACCGACGACCAGATCCACGGCAAGCCGATCGGTCAGGGCCGGTCGCAGACGAGCGGCCACTGAGCCCGGGCCCGTCCCGGAGCGGACGGGTCAGGCCGGGCGCAGGGTCCGCAGGAAGCCGGTCACGGCGGCCTCGTAGCCGTCGGGATCGGCGTTCCAGCTGCCGGTGTGCTCGGTACCGGAGAACTCCCGGTAGGTGACCGGCCAGCCGTGCTCGGGGGCGGTCGCAGCCAGGTCCCGGCTCAGTGTGACGGGCACGGCGGTGTCGGCGTCGCTGTGCAGGACGAGCGTCGGCGGACGGACCGCGGGTGGACGCCGGACCAGGTCGAACCGGTCGAGGTCGATCCCGATCCGGCGCGCGGTGAACCGGGCCGCGACCCCGGCGAGGGTCGGCGGGAGACCGCGGTTGCGGGCCTGCCGGCGCAGCGTGCGACGCCAGTCGAGCAGCGGAGCGTCCCAGAGCACGGCGTCGACGAGGTCGGCGTGCGGGGACCGGTCGAGGAACGCCCCGCCCACCGCGGCCCCCATCGACCACCCGACCAGCACCAGCCGGCGCGCGCCGTGGACCAGGGCGTAGGCCGCGGCGGCATCGACGTCGCGCCATTCGGTGTCGCCGAGGTGCGAGCGCCCGTCCGGTGACTCCGGGGCGGTCCCGTCCCCGCGGTAGCTGACGACGAGCTGGGTCAGCCCGGCCGCGTGCAGCGCGGGCAGGATCCGCAGTGCCTCGCGCCGGGTTCCGCCCCGGCCGTGCACGCACAGCGCCCAGGTGTCCGGGTCACCGCCGTCCGGGGCGGGGATGCGCCAGGCCGGGGCGAGGCCGAGGTCGGTGGGCACCCGGACGTCGTCGAAGGGCAGCCCGCGGGCGGACGGGTCCGGGTCGAACGGGCCGGCGTCGAGCACCGCGGGGCCGGTCGCCGGGACCGGGCCGGCATGCAGCTCCCGGACGACGGTGCGGCGCCCGCGGTCCAGGACCGGACCGACGACGGCGAGCCCGGCCGGGCCGCGCAGCCCCCACACGCCCGGCTGCGCGGACAGCCGGGTCCGCGCCAGCTCGACGGTGCCGTCACCGGTGGCGACGACCCGCTCGGGCAGCCCCGGGTGCGGCGACGGGTGCAGCAGGATCGTCGAGTAGTGCCAGCCGATCGCGGCCGCGGCGGCGCCTCCCGCCCCGCCCAGGGCCCCCGCCAGCGCACCCGCGACGGGCGCCGAACGACGGACCGAGTGGCGGACGGAGGAGCTCGGCGCGCGCACACACCCATCCTGCTCCCCCGCGGACGGGTGCTGCGAGCGGACCACCGGAAACCTCGTGGAGTGACGAGAAGGGACCGTACGTGCGACACCCCTCTCAGGTTGCCACTCGTACGGGTGAAGATCGCCGTCGAATGACTGCGGAACGCAACCGGCCGATGTGGGTCTCGTTGTCCCCCGGCGAGGGTCGCCCGTCGCCCCTCCGCTCCCCGACCCCCATTGGAAGGACGTGCGCATGACCCCGCTCGCCCGTACCGCCCTGCGGCTGTCCCTCGCCGGCGCCGGCATCGCCGCGCTCGGCACCGGCGTCGTCGGCCAGGCATCGGCCGCCGAGCTGCCCGAGGCACCCGACGCCCCGGACACCTCCGCCCTGCCGTCCTACGAGGACGGCACCCTGTCGAACGACGCGAACAGCGTCTCCTTCGGCGAGCTGCAGACCCCGCACGGCGAGACCTCCGGTCTGCCGGAGCTCCCCTCCGCCGACGCGCTCCCCGGCCTGCCGGGCGCCGACTCGCTGCCGGGCGCCGACTCGCTGCCCTCCGCCGACTCGCTGCCCTCCGCCGACTCGCTGCCCTCCGCCGACTCGCTGCCCTCCTCCGACTCGGTGCCGGGCACCGCGTCGCTGCAGTCCTCCGACGACACGCCGGAGCTGCCCTCGGCCGACGACGCCCCCGAGATCCCCTCCGCGGACGAGGCCGACCTCCCGTCGGCCGACGACGCGGGCGCGCTGCCCGTGCTCGAGATCCCGGGCGTGATGTACGTCGAGGCCCCGACCGTCTCCTGACGTCGGACCGACCGGCGCCGGACCCCGGACCGGCCCTCGCGACGTCGCCCGTCCGGTGTCCCCGACGACCGGGGGCCCGGGCGGGCGACCGCGTACGCCGACGGGGTCAGGGCCGGCCGTGGCGCGGGCGCGGCGGTGGCGCGGGCACCACCGGTGCGCGGACGATGAGCTCGTAGCGGTCGAAGGACCCCTCGTCGTCGACGACGTGGCGCAGGAACCGGAACCCGGCCCGTCGCGCGACCCCGACCGATGCGGTGTTCTGCGGGTCGACGTCGATGGAGATCCACCGCACGTCGCCCCGTTCGCCCAGGTAGCGGGCCGCGAGCCGGACCGCGCGCGTCGCGAGGCCGCGACGGCGGTACGCCGCGTGGACGCCGTAGGACAGACCGGCCCGGTCCCCCGCGGGGTCGAGGTCGACGTCGATGGTCCCGGCGAGGACGGCGCCGCCGTCGACCCGGATGCCGAAGCTCAGCTTCGGCCCGTCGTCGGCCCAGCGTTCGATCGCACGACGGACGTGGGCGCGGGCGGTCGCCGGGGTGGCGGGTGCGCCACCGAGCCAGCGGACGATCTCGGCGTCCTCACCCGCGAGGTGGGCCGTCACATCGTCCCAGCCGAGCGGGCTGAGGACGACGACGCCGTCCGCCAGCATGTTCGAGGGACGCGACACGTGACCATCCTGCCCCAGACGTCGCCGTGCGTGATCGGGTAGCCCCCTCCGGTGTTCCCCGTCAGGACGACGGCGCCTCGCGCGCGCGGTAACGCACGAGGAGCGTGTCGTCGCCGGTGACGACGCTGACGAGCTCGAGACGCGCGGGGTCCATGCCCGCGCCGCGGGCGATCCGACCGGCCTCGCCGGAGACCAGGAACGGCGCCAGGGTCAGCCGCAGCTCGTCGACCAGGCCCGCCTCGGCCAGGCTGCCGAACAGCGCGGGTCCGCCCATGCAGTTGATCCGGCGCAGCCCGCGCTCCCCCAGCACCGCGACCGCGACGGCGAGGTCGACCGACTCGTCGCCGGTGAGCACGACCTCGGCACCGACGTCGGTCCACCGGTCGCGCAGGTCCGCCGGGACCGACTCGCAGGTGAGCACGATCGTGGGGACCTCGGTGTCGGTCAGCACCGGCGCCGACGGGTCGAGCGACTTCCCCGACGAGGTGACGACCGCCGTCGACGGCAGCTCCGACAGCCCGAAGCGGCGGCGCCGGTCGTCCATCCGGTCGTTGTGCTTGACGCCCGTGAACCCCTCGGCGGTGGCCGTCCCGGCCGCGACGAGCACGACGTCGGCCAGGTCGGTCCCCAGGTCCAGCACCGCGCGGTCGGGCGGGGTGGACAGCCCGGCCGAGCTGCCCTCGACCTCGACGGCGCCGTCGGCGCTGGACACGAAGTTGACCGACAGCCGGAGGCGGTCGTCCGGGTAGGCGTAGAGCCGTTCGAGCTGCTCGGTCGACAGCGGTCCGGCGTCGGCCGCCGGGAAGATCTGGTGGATCATGCTCACGCGAGCAGTCTCACCGCCCGCGACGGGTTCCGCTCGCCACGGACGGTGGCGACCATCTCGCAGGTCTCCCGGGTGGCCCGGACCTGGTGGGCGCGCACCATGGCGACGCCACGGTCCGCGGCCAGTGCCGTCGCGGCGAGGGTGCCGGTCAGCCGCTCCTCCAGCGGCACGGCCAGGGACTCCCCGACGACGGTCTTGTTCGACATCGCCAGCAGCACCGGCCAGCCGGTCGCGACCATCTCCTCGATGCCGCGCAGGACCTGGAGGCTGTGCAGGGTGTTCTTGGAGAAGTCGATCGCCGGGTCGATGAGGACACCCCCGGCGGGCACGCCCGCGGCGACGGCCTTCTCGGCGAGCGCGACGGTCTGGTCGACGACGCTGCGGAGCACGTCGGTGTAGCGGGGCCGGTGCGGCTCGGTGCGCGGGGTCACGTGGTCGGTGTGGGCGCTGACGTAGCCCGCTCCGTACCGGGCGGCGACGTCGAGGATCGCCGCGTCGGCGGCGGCCCAGTTGTCGTTGACCAGGTCGGCCCCGGCGGCGCAGACGGCGTCGGCGGGACCGGCACGGAAGGTGTCGACCGAGATCGCGACGTCGGGGAAGGCGTGGCGCGCCCACTCCACGGTCGGCACGACCCGGTCGATCTCCTCCTGCTCGGTGACCTCGGTGCCCGGACTGGCCGGGACGCCGCCGATGTCGATGACGTCGGCACCCTCCCGGACCACCGCGGTGATCCGGTCCCGGGCCGCCTGCTCGGCGAAGGTGACGCCGTGGTCGTAGAACGAGTCGGGGGTCCGGTTGACGATCGCCATGACCATCGCCCGGTCCCGGTTCCAGGTACGTCCACGGAACGTCACGCTCGGCACGTGGTCTCCTCACAGCACGGGCGGGCCCGCTGCAGGACCCGGTTGGATCTCCATCCTCCCCGGGGCCCGGCGTGCGTGCCCACCCTGCCGGTCGTCAGCCGCGCGCGTACTCCCGCAGCGGCGGCTCGGCGGCCACCCGCCGCCCGGTCGCGATGCTGGTCGCGACAGCCCCGGCAGCCGCGCCTCGTTCGCCGGGAGCTGCGTGCGGTCGACGGCGGGGATGACGTCGGCCGGGCAGATCGACTGGACGCGGATGTGCGCGAGCCGCCCGCGTCGTCGCGGCGCAGCTCCGAGCTCGCCGCGGGCGGCAGGTTCGGGACCACGACCTCGTCGGTCAGGGTGTGGACTGCGGTGTGGTCGAGCCCGGCGAAGGTGTCCGGGCCGTCGCGTTCTCGTCGGTCCGACGACGACCGGGTGCGGCTCAGGTGGCCGTGCTGCGGTGCGCCGTGGTCACCAGATCCCGCGTCAGGTCGGTGTTGTCGGCGTACCCGGGACCCGAGAACCAGGTCTCGTCGGCCTCCGGGTGCGCCCCGACCAGCCCGATCCGGCCGCGCCCGACGGTCTGCGCGAGCGCCGCGACCGAGCCGTCGGCGTAGGTCGCGAGCACCTCGGCGGTGCTCCCGGGCGGCAGGTCGAAGGCGGCCCCGTCCTGGAAGTACAGGCGTCGCGCGGCTCCGCGCCAGTCCACGGTGACGGTCTCGCCCTCGGCCCCGGCGCCGTCGGCGGGCCGGACGGTGCCGTCGAACAGGCCGAAGCCCGAGCGACGGCCGGCGAGGTAGGCGCCGAGGCAGAAGCCCAGGTAGGTGCCGCCACCCCGGACGAAGTCCGCGACGACGCCGGCGTGGCCCTCCAGCACCGGCCACGCCTCGTCGACGGTCCCGCCGCCGGGCTGCACGTAGAGCGCGGCCCGGGACAGTGCCTCCGGGGAGAGGTCGGCGTCCTCACCGGACCCGACGAACTCGGTCCGGAACCCGAGCGGTGCGGCGGCGAGCAGCCGCTGCAGCGTCTCGGGCGAGCCCGGTGCGGTCACCGACGGCCCGCGGTGGATCAGGGCGAGCGGCGCGTCGCCCGCGGCGGAGGCCACACCCCGGCCGGCGAGGCCGGCCGCCACGGTGAGGGCTCCGACGGTCAGGAAGGTCCTGCGGTCCACGTGTGTCGTCCTCCGGAGTCGGGGGTAACCGGCGAGGACGTCACGAGGGGAGCGGACGGCGCCACCGGACCGGATGACGCAACACTGACACGGATGTCACCCGGACGGGCCCCGACGGACGACTGCGCTGCCGGACGGTCGGCCGTCCGCTGTGGACGGGCAGGGCCTCCGGCAACGGTACGACCGGCCGGGCGAGGCCGGTCCGCTGATCGTCGCAGCGGATCGGCGGGCCGGTCGCTCCCGGCCGGTCAGAGGCGGGAACGATGGGTCCGCGTGTCGGGACGGGCCCACCATGCGTCGCGGGTGACGTCGTACTCGACCTCGCCCTGCTCCGCGCCGGGCAGCCGGTCCTCGTACGTCTCGCCGGAGACGAACGCCCGCGCGAAGGAGAGACCGGCGGCCGCCATGGTGGCCCGTGAGGCGGTGTTGACCGCCATCGTCTGGGCGAAGATGCGGTCCAGCCCCAGGTCGGCGAAGCCGTGGCGGACGAGTTCCTGCGCTCCCTCACCTGCATAGCCGCAGCGCCACCGGCGTCGCAGGAGCCGGTAGCCCAGTGACGCCTGGCCCCCGGTGTCGGGCTGGTCCGGTCCCCGCGGTGCCTGCAGCATCCACAGGCCGACGCCACCGTCGTCGGCGAATCCGACCCAGAGTCCCAGCCCGGGCACCTCGGTCGCGGCCCGTCGCCGACGCCGGTGGTCGCGCTCGACCTCGGCCCGGCCGTGGGCACGGCCGGTGAGATGGCGCATCACCTCGGGATCGGAGTCCAGCTCGATCTCCAGCTCGAGATGCTCGTCGGCGAGCGGCACGAGCACCAGTCGCCGGGTGTGCAGGACCTGCTGGGCCATGCGTCGACCATGCCGGAGGCGGCAAGCGGATTGCGGTCGAGAGCGCCTCCGACAGGGCTCCGACCTCAGGAGAGGTGCTTCCCGGAGATCGCGCGGGCGATGACGAGCTGCTGGATCTGCTCGGTGCCCTCGAAGATGTCGTAGATCTTCGAGTCGCGGTGCATCCGCTCCACCGGGTGCTCGCGCGAGTAGCCCGCGCCGCCGAGGATCTGGATGGCGCGCTCGGTGGCCCACACCGCGACCCGGCCGGCCTTGAGCTTGGACATCGACCCCTCGCCTGCGGTGAACGGGACGTTGTTGCGGCCCATCCACGCGGCCCGGTGCACGAGCAGCCGGGCGGCGTCGATCTCGGTCCTCATGTCCGCGAGGGTGAAGGAGATCGACTGGTTCTCGATGATCGGGCGGCCGAAGGCGACCCGGTCCTCGGCGTACTCCAGGGCGTACTCGTAGGCGGCGCGGGCGATGCCGATCGCCTGCGCGCCGACCGTAGGACGGGACAGCTCGAAGGTCTGCATCGCGGCCGACCCCTTCGACCTCTCCCCGGACCGGGCGCGGGCCAGCCGCTCGTCGAGCTTCTCCTTGCCGCCGAGCAGGCAGGAGCCGGGGAGCTTCACGTCGTCGAGGAAGACGTCCGCGGTGTGCGACGCCCGCAGACCCATCTTCCTGATCTTGCGGGTGGACTCGAGGCCGGGGGTGTTCGGCGGGACGACGAACGCGGCCTGCCCCTTGCTCCCCAGTGCCGGGTCGACGACGGCCTGCACCACGTGGATGTTCGCGATGCCGCCGTTGGTGGCCCAGGCCTTCTGGCCGGTCAGGGTCCACTCGTCCGTCGCCTCGTCGTGGACGGCGCGGGTGCGCATCGCCGAGACGTCGGAGCCGGCCTCGGGCTCGGACGAGCAGAACGCGCCGACCTGCGGCTCGGAGGCGTCGCCGTAGCACTGCGGGATGAACTCGACCATCTGCTCGGGCGTGCCGGAGGCGAAGATGCCGGCCACCGCCAGCGTGGTCCCGAAGATCGCCATGCCGATGCCGCCGTCGCCCCAGAACAGCTCCTCGTTGACCAGCGGCACGGACAGGCCGGTCTCGTCGCCCCAGAAGGAGGCGAGGGTCTCGAAGTTGTAGAGCTCGATCTTCGCGGCCTCCTGCAGGATCGGCCACGGGGTCTCCTCGCGCTCGTCCCACTCGGCGGCGGCCGGGCGTACGACGTCGGCGGCGAAGCCGTGCACCCACTCCTGCAGCTCGCGGTGCTCCTCGGACAGTTCGAAGGAAGTCATCTCACCTCTCCGCTGGTGGGTCGCGGTTCTCGTCAGGCGGACGGGATCTGGAACATCTTCTGCAGGGCGGTCGCGAAGCCGACGTCGCCGGAGACCTTGAGCCTGCGCGTCATGAACAGGGTCACCGGGTTGGCGTTGTTCGTGGCGACCTTGAGGAACTCGGTGCCCGGCATGGTCAGCGCGGTGCGGGCGTCCTCGTCGGTGTCCTCGGTGACGGTGCAGGTCCCGTTCTGCATCACGGTCTGGAAGCTGTCGGTCGTCGAGCCGTCCTTGATGTGCCAGTGGACGACCTGCCGGTTCCCGGAGGCACCCTTCGACGAGTAGAACTCGCTCATCCGGCCGAAGATCGCCTCCAGCACCGGCCGGCGGACCTCGGAGGACATCACGGTCGCCAGCTGCTGCTTCGACGCGGTCTTGACCAGGCGGGCGAACAGCGACGGGTCGACGTCCTTCGCGTTCCCGTCACGCAGGGCCGTGCCGAGGGTGGAGATCAGCTGCTCGTCGGACAGGGACTTCGGGTCGACGCTGCGACCCAGCTCGTTGATGTCGACCGTGTCGGCCATCGCTCGCTCCACCTCGCCGTGGTTCACACAAGTGTCCGGTACTCGCCGTACCGGCTCGGACGGGGCGTACTTTACGCAGCAGTAGCTAAGCTGTCGAGATGGCACCCCCACCCCGCCGCAGGCTCCCTCCCGCGCAGCGCGAGAAGCAGGTCCTCGACGCGGCGGTGCGCGTGTTCTCCCGGGACGGGTTCCACGACGCGTCGATGGACACCGTCGCCGACGAGGCGGGGCTGTCGAAGCCGATGGTCTACACGCACGGCGGGGGCTCGAAGGAGGAGCTGCTGCGGCGGTGCATCCGCCGCGAGTCCGACCGGCTGCTGGAGTCGGTCTCCGGCGCCGCCGCCGGGGCACCGGCCGACGCCGAGGTGCGCCTGCACCGCGGACTCCGGGCGTTCTTCGCCAGCGTGACCACCCACCGCGACGGCTGGTCGGTGCTCTACCGCCAGGCCCGCACCGGGGCACTCGCGGACGAGGTGCACGCGGCGCGCACCCGCATCGTCGACCGGGTGGCACAGCTGCTGGCCGCCGAGCTGGTCGTCCCCGAGGGGGTCGACCCCGCGACGGTCACCACCCCGATCGCGGCGGCGCTGGCGGGTGCGGCCGAGGGGCTGGCCGACTGGGCCGGCGACGGCGGGGACCCCGACGACCTCGCCTCGACGCTGATGGCGCTGGTGTGGCCGGGGCTGGCCCTGCTGCGCTCGTAGTTCCTTCCGCCGGGAAATCGATCGTCGTGAAATTGATCACCGGGTCACGATCATCACCACAAGAGAGGGAAATCGGACCGTAACCCCGCCGTGTCCGCGCGCAACGGCATTCGCGCGCGTTATTCGCAGAGCAGATGCGAGTCGGATGTCACTCGAAGGGGTGATATCGCGGATCCAGTGTTCCAGCAGCTCAGAGGCAAGATCGCTTACTGTCCGGCAGAGCCGGATCGCTACGTGTGACACATCGTCAACGGTTCACCGAGACGGGTGTCGATGACGTCACCCGGTGTCGGCGCGCATTACGGGAGAACGCCGGTTACCTTTTTCGCAGTACGTCCCCCGAATTCCGGGGCGTGCAGCCGACAGCAGTGAACACATGAAGGGAACGCATTCCATGCGTCAGTCCGTGCGTACTCTGGCCGCCGCCGCCATCGCCGTCCCGATGACCCTCGGTGCGGCCGGGATGGCCTTCGCCGACGACACCGTCGAGCAGGGCCAGGCTTCCGAGGCCACCGCATCGTCCGAGCAGGGTGCCGCCACCGAGCAGGGCAACAGCTCGTTCGCCCCCGTCACCCAGGCGAACCCGGCGCTGAACGTGAGCGACGTCCTCGGCCTGAGCGACTTCGCCAACGAGGACTACGACGGCGGTGAGGGGTCCGGACAGCAGATCGTCCAGGACAACTCGATCGACTCCTCGAACGAGCAGGGCAACACGGCCTCCACCGAGCAGGCCCAGAAGACCGTCGTCGAGCAGATCGCCGGCCTCGCGGGCTGATCCGCCGCCGTCCCCGGCCGCCGGGGCACAACCCACCGCTCCGGCGCCGACCGCCCGTGCCGACCCCTACGACCGGGTCGGCCGGGACCCTTCCCCGAGAGGATCGTCCCCCATGCGCAAGTCCTTCCGCATCGCCGCCGCCGCGGCGCTCGCCGTCCCCATGACCATCGGTGCAGCCGGCATGGCCTTCGCCGACCACGAGCGCGGCGACCGCAGCGAGACCAGCACCCAGGAGACCACGGGTTCGGCCACCGGCACCCAGTCGTCGGAGAGCACCCAGGGCAACGCCAACGGCGCCCCGGTGACCCAGGCGAACCCGGCGGCGAACGTCGACGGCATCGCCTCGCTGAGCGACTTCGCGAACGAGGACGTCCGCGGCGGCTCCGGCCAGGAGATCGTGCAGGACAACTCGATCGACTCGTCGAACGAGCAGGGCAACAAGGCCTCCTCCGAGCAGGCCCAGAAGACCGTCCTGGACCAGGTCGCCGACCAGTCCTGAGACACCCGAGGTCCGGGGGCACAGCCCGGCTTCTCCGGCGAACGGGCCGGTCCGCAGACGGCGGGCCGGCTCGTTCGTGTGTCCGGGCCGCGGCTGCCGGCCGGGTGGTGGCGCTCAGCCCTCCGTCGCCGGACGGGTGACCAGGCGCCGGGTGCGGTCCGGCAGCCGGTCGACGATGCGGCCGATCCGCTCGGTGGTGCCCTGCAGCGGCGCGAGCGCGTCCGCCAGCACCCCGATCTGCCGGTCGAGCGCGTCGATCCGGGCCGCGACCGACCGCAGGTCCGGGGCGACGGCGGTCAGCTGGCTCGCGGCCTGCGCGAGGTTGACGTCCAGCGCGGCCAGCCGCGGGGTCCCCTCCGCGTCGGCGTCCGCGACGGCCGCGGCGATCCGCCGGACGGCGCCCTGGTCGCCGGTGGCGGCGGCCAGCGTCGCAAGGTCCTCCCGCACGGTGGCGAGCACCCGCAGCGGCTCCACCGCGCCCCCGAGGGCGGCGAGGTCGCCGGGGGTGCGGGCCAGCTCCTCCAGCGGTCCGACCGCCTCGGCGAGCCGCGCGAGGTCGGCCCGGGTCGCAGCCAGCTCGTGCACCGCGGGCACGGCACCGGTCAGGCTCTCCAGGTGCTCGCGGGCCGAGGCCAGCTCCCGCAGCGGCTCGACGGCGCCGGCGAGCTGCGCCAGGTCGGCGCGGGTGGCGGCGAGCTCCTGGAGCGGGGCGACGGCGTCGGCGAGGCGCTGCAGCGAGGTGACCGCCCCGGCCAGCGCGGCCAGGTCGCCCGCCGCGGGGGCCAGCTCGCGCAGCGGCGCCGCGGCACCGGCCAGCTCGTGCAGGTCGTCCCGGACCGCGGCCAGCTCGGACAAGGGACCGACGGCCGCGCCGAGCTCCCGCAGCGACTCCACCGCGCCCGCCAGCTCCGACAGCGGACCGACGGCGGTGCTGAGCTCGCGCAGCGGCTCGACGGCCGTGCCCAGCTCGCGCAGCGGCTCGACCGCCGTGCCCAGCTCGGTCAGCGGACCGACGGCGGTGGCGAGCTCCCGCAGCGCCTCGACCGCGCCGGCGAGTTCCGACAACGGACCGACGGCCGCGGCCAGCTCCCGCAGCGCCTCGACGGCCCCCGCCAGGTCCTGCAGCGAGGCCACCGCCCCGCTCAGCTCCCGCAGCGGCCCGACCGCGGCGGCGAGCTCGTGCAGGTCGCCCCGCACCGCGGCCAGCTCCCGCAGGTCCTCCCGCATCCCCGCCAGCTCGTGCAGGTCCCCGCGCACCGCAGCCAGCTCGTGCAGGTCCTCGCGCACGCCGGCCAGCTGGTGCAGGTCCTCGCGCAGCCCGGCGAGCTGGTGCAGGTCGTCGCGGGCACCGGCCAGCTCGCGCAGTGGTCCGGCGGCCCCGGCCAGCTCGACCACGGCCGCGGTCAGACGGTCGATCCGCTCGACGGTCACCGGGTCGTCCCACAGCGTCACGACCCGGCCGAGCACGTCGTCGAGCACCGGGGCGAGGCCGGTCAGGGCGGCGTCGACACCGGCGATGCGCCGCGGCAGCGCGGCGACGTCGGCCGCGACCGACGGCATCGCCTCGACCGCGCGCGGCGCCTCGGCCAGCCAGCCGGGCAGCCGGCGGCCGATCTCCACAGCCGCGCCGACCGTGCCGAGGGCGGCGCCGATCAGGGTCCCGGTGACGCCCGCGGGCGACCAGGAGCTCGGGAGGGGCTGCTTCGCCATCGGTCTCCTCCGGGGCTCACGGGAACGTGCTCGGGTCAGCTTCGCAGATCCGGCGGCCCGGTGTACCGCTCGGTAGCTCCCTCAGTACGACGCGTCGTCCACCCGGGCCGCGGCGTCGGCTCCGGCGTCGCGGGCCGCGGCGTCGTCGAGGATCGTGGCCGTACCGCTGGTGCCGAAGCGGGTGACGCCCGCGGCGTGGAAGGCCAGCACGGTGTCGAGGTCCCGGACCCCGCCGGAGGCCTTGACCTGGACCTGCGGTCCGACGGTGGCGCGCATGAGCGCGAGGTGCTCGGGCGTGGCACCGCCGCCGGCGAAGCCGGTGGAGGTCTTCACGAACGCCGCGCCCGCCGACTCGGCGGCCCGGCAGCCGGCGACCACGTCGTCGTCGGACAGCAGTGCGGTCTCCAGGATCACCTTCACGACGCGGCCGTCGGCGGCCCCGACGACGGCGGCGATGTCGGCCTCGACGTCGTCGGTCAGGCCGCTCCGCAGCCGGCCGACGTTCAGCACCATGTCCAGCTCGGCGGCGCCGTCGGCGATCGCCTGCCGCGCCTCGGCGGCCTTGGCCGCGGTGCTGGTCGTGCCGTGCGGGAAGCCGATCACGGTGCCGACGGCGACGCCGGTCCCCGCGAGCCGGGCGGCGGCGTGCGCGACGTCGGACGGGCGTACGCACACGCTGAAGATGCGGTAGCGGGCGGCGAGGTCGAGCTGCGCGTCGACCTCGGTGCGGGTCAGCTCGGGCTTGAGGATCGCGTGGTCGATCATCCCGGCGATCGCGGCGGCGGAGAGGGTCGTAGCGCTCACGGTGGTCCTTCGGGTCCCGGCGGGAGGATCGCCCCCGCGGGTGGTCGGCGGTCGGGTGCGAAGGCTACGCGCCCGGGGGCCGCCGATCAGCACATGCGGTGACGGCCACCCGCTGCAATGCTGCTCGGACGTGCCGGAGATCCCGGTGGCCGAAGGGGGTTCCCGACCATGGCGGACGACGACCGCTCCGTGCCGGATGCCGCGCAGGCCGCCGCTCCCGGGCCGACGCTGCGCTTCGAGCAGTCCAGCCACCCGGCGGGCGCCACCGTGCTGCACGCGATCGGCGCCATCGACGACGACACCTCCCCCGACCTGTGGGTCGAGATGGGCATCTGGTCCGAGGCCGGTCCCGAGCTCATCCTCGACCTGACCGGCGTGGACTTCCTGGGGACGGCGGGGCTGAACTCGCTGCTCCAGTCGCGCGACATGCTGGGCGCCGAGGGCAAACGTCTCCGGGTGTACTGCGGGTCGAGCCGTCCCGCCCGACGCGCACTCCAGGTGACCGGCGCGATGGACCTGTTCGACGTCGTCGACCGGATCCCCGAGGAGCCGGCCTCGTCGCGGAACATGCTGTTCGGCGTACCGGACCCGGACGTCCGCCTGGACGGTCAGCGCCGCTCGAACGACGGGTAGCCCGCGGCGGCCTCGTCGTCGCAGGCCCGCAGTACGCCCGCGACCCCGCCGGGCACCGCATGGGGCGCGACCGGCTCCGCCGGGCACGACAGCGCCTCGATCGTCGACAGGCCGTCGGCGTCCAGGGCGCCGATCGCCCGGTCGACCCACTCGACCTGCCCCTGCAGGCAGGCCGCGTCGTTGCCGTACCCGAGGGTCGGCGCCAGCGGCGCGAACAGGTTCGGGAAGCCGGGGTGCGCCATCCCGAACAGGCCCGGCCCGGTGCCGAGCAGCCGCCCGTCGCGGCCGACGACGTCGATCCCGGCCCGGGTCGCACCCGTGTCGAACCCGGTGGCCAGCACGATCGCGTCCAGCCCGACGACGGTCCCGTCGGCCAGCCCGACCCCCTCCGGCCGGATCCGCGTGACCGGGTTCCGGGCGACGGGGAGCACCTCGACGTCGTCGCGGTGGAAGCTCTCCAGCCAACCCTGGTCGGTCGCGACGGGCCGCAGGCCGTAGTCGTCGCCCTCCGGGACCAGCGCCGCCGCGAGGCGGTCGTCGCCCAGCCGCGCCCGCATCCGGTCCCGGACGACGGCGGCCGCCGCGGCCCGCAGTGCCGGGTCGGACGCGAGCCCGGCGAGCCGGGCCGGGTGCAGCGCCAGCGGGTCCTCGTCGTGGACCGTCCCCAGACTGTGGAGTCCTCTGTGGACAGACGGGTGTCCGGTGCCGGACGGTGTGGACCGGACCGCCTCGCGCATCGCGGGCAACCGGTCGCGGTAGGCCGCGCGCTCCGGCCAGCCGAACATCGGGTTGGCCGCGGGCAGCACGAACCGCGGGGTGCGGGCCAGGACGGTGAGCCGGCCGACCCGCCCGGCCAGGGCCGGGACCAGCTGGACCGCGCTCGGCCCGCAGCCGACGACGCCGACCCGCAGCCCGTCGAGCTCGGGTCCCCCGGCGGGCCACGCTCCGGTGTGGACGACCGGCCCGGTGAAGTCCCCCCGGCCGGGGACGGCGTCGGTGCGGGGCGCGGTGAACGCCCCCGTGCAGCGGACCAGGAACCGGGCCGACAGCTCGTCGTCGCCGGTGCGGACCCGCCAGCGGCCGCCGTCCCAGCGGGCGGCGGTGACCGATTTGGACAGTCGCAGGTCGCGGTGCAGGTCGAGCCGGTCGGCGACGAACCGCAGCCAGCGCAGCACCTCGTAGCCGGCCGGGAAGCGCTCGCTCCAGCCCCAGTCTCGGTACAGCTCGTCGGAGAACAGGTACTGGTACGCGGCACCCTCGGTGTCGATACGGGCACCCGGGAACCGCTGGTGGTGCCACACCCCGCCGAGTTCGGGCGCGGCGTCGACACAGGTCACCCGCAGACCGCGCCGGCGCAGCAGGTGCAGCGCGTACAGCCCCGCGACCCCCGCCCCGACGACCACGACGTCGTGCTCGTCCTCCACCGGCCCAGCGTGGCCGATCCGGGACGTCGCCGGACCGACCTGTCTCAGATCGACACGCGGCGCCCGGTGGGCGAGGCTGTACCTGTGGTTTCCGGCGGGACTCGGTAGCGCCCGTGGACGCGGTCCTGCTCGGGGTCGGCGGTCTCGTGCTGCTGCTCGTCGGCGCCGAGCTGCTGGTGCGGTCCGGCAGCAGGCTCGCCACCCGGCTGGGTCTGTCCCCGATGGTCATCGGGCTGACCGTCGTCTCGGTCGGCACGAGCCTGCCCGAGCTGGCGATCGGCATCGACGCGGCACGCTCGGGCAGCCCGGGCATCGCCACCGGCAACATCGTCGGCACCAACCTGGCGAACCTGCTGCTCGTGCTCGGTCTGGGCGCGCTGCTGCGGCCGGTCGCGTTCGACCGGCGCACGCTGCGCTACGACCTGCCCGCGATGGTCGCCGCCGCGCTGCTGCTGTTCGCCCTGTCGCGCGACGGGTCGATCGGCCCGGCGGGCGGGGTCCTGCTGCTGCTCGCCGCCGTCGGCTACGTCGTGCTGGTGCTGCGCACCTCCCCGCGCGAGGAGGTCACCGCCGAGGCCGACGCCGGCGACGGGCGCGGCGGCCCGCCGGCGCAGCTGCTGGTGCTGGTGGTGTCGCTGGCGCTGGTCGTGCTCGGCGCGGAGTGGCTGGTCGACGGCGCGGTGCAGGGGGCGCTGGTGCTCGGCGTGGACGAGGCGGTGATCGGGCTGACGGTCGTCGCGCTCGGCACGTCGGCGCCGGAGCTGGTGACGATGCTGGTCGCGGTCGCGCGGCGGGAGACCGGGCTCGCCGTCGGGAACCTGGTCGGGTCCAGCGTCCTGAACATCGCGCTCGTGCTGGGGGCGACGGTGCTCGCCGCACCCGGCGCGACGATCGCGGTCCCGCCGGACGTCGTCGACGCCGACCTGGTGCTGCTGGTCGTCGCGACCCTGGGGACGGGCCTGGCGATGCGGACCGGATCCCGCCTGTCGCGGCCCGAGGGCGGGCTGCTGGTGCTGGGCTACGCGGCCTATCTGACCTGGTTGGTCCTCACGCGGGTGTGAGCGGGTGTCGCACACTGGGCGCATGACCGCTTCCGACGACGCATGGTCCTGGCCCGACGCGACGACCGCGGCGCACGACCTCGCCGCGCACCTGGAGGACGCCGCCCGCGCCCTGCGCGACGGCCGCGCGGAGGTCCGCCGGTCCGCGACCGGCACGGCCTCCGACGGTCACCGGCAGCTGGAGGTCGACCTGACCTGGCGCGAGGACGCGTCCTAGGGGGTCAGCGCGCGGCGAGCTCGGCCCACACCCGCTTGCCGCGGCCCCGGGGGTCACAGCCCCAGGCCTGCGCGACGGCGTCGACGAGCTGCAGGCCGCGCCCACGCGCCGCCCGCAGGTCGAGCGGCTGGAGCAGCGGGCCACCCGCACCCTCGTCGTCGACCTCGATCCGAAGGGCGTCCCGGCCCCGGACCAGGGTCAGGCGGAACGCGGTACGGGCGTGGTCGACGACGTTCGCGACGAGCTCCTCGATGACCAGCATCGCGTCGGCGAGGGTGCCGGGGGCGAGGTCCCAGCCGACGAGGACGCGTTCCGCGGAACGCCGCGTCTCCCGGCCGACCCCGGCGTGCGGGACGTGCTCGGTGACGACCCGGTCGACGTCGCCGGTGCCGGGCTCCTCGACCTGCACGACGACCACCCCGGCGTCGTCGCTGAGGTGACCGCCGCAGTGCGCGAGGGCGGCGTCGGTGAGGGCGCGCGCGATCGTGTCGGCGTCGGCGCCCGGGTCGAGCGAGGCCAGCGTGCGCCGGGCGCCCTCCTCCCCCAGCTGCTCCCAGTGCCCGCGCACGTGCGCCTCGGTGATGCCGTCGGTGTAGAGCACCAGGCTGTCGCCCGCGGCGAGGGTGACGGCCTCGTCGGCCACCATCGGGGTGGTGCCGATGCCGAGGACCAGCCCGCCGCCGCCGTGGAACTCCGCGGTGCCGTCGGCGCGTCGCACGAGGGCGGGCGGGTGACCGGCCGAGGCGAGGTCGGCGTGCCAGGTGTCGGAGGGGCCGCGGCGCAGCGACGCGAGCGCGGCGGTGACGAAACTGGTGCGGCCGTCGAACCAGACGTGCAGGACGTCGTTGACGGTGCGCAGCACGGCGGCCGGGTCGTTCTCGAAGTGCGCGGCGGTGCGGGTGGCCGAGCGGGCCAGCGCGGTCGTCCGGGCGGCGCCGGCGCCCTTGCCCTGGACGTCGCCGATCACCACGGCGACGCCGTCCGGGGTGGGGACGGCGTCGTAGAAGTCGCCCATGACCTCCACGCCGGAGCCGCCGGGCAGGAAGCGGGCCGCGATGTCGACCCCGGGCAGCCGCGGGGGCTGCGCGGGCAGCAGCGACTCCTGCAGCGTCCGGGCCAGCGTCTCGATCTCGGCGGCGTCGCGGGCGGCGGCGACCGCCTGCCGCTCGGTCTCGCGCAGGGCCAGACGCAGCGCGATCTCGCCCTCGACGGCGTCGGCCAGGGTGCGGATCGTCTCGCGGTGCAGCGGGGTCCAGTCACGGACGACCACGTCCATCGCGCAGAGGTTGCCCACGACCTGGCCCGCGGGGTCGCGCACCGGCACGCCGAGCCAGGCGGCCGCACCGAAGTCGGTCATCAGCGAGAGGTCGCGCAGCCGTGGGTCGGCCCGCACGTCACCGGCACAGATCTCGCCGCCCG
The DNA here is from genome assembly GCF_040105315.1 of Pseudonocardia tropica. Lineage (NCBI taxonomy): Bacteria > Bacillati > Actinomycetota > Actinomycetes > Pseudonocardiales > Pseudonocardiaceae > Pseudonocardia > Pseudonocardia tropica. The sequence goes on along the minus strand of NZ_JBEDNP010000001.1, from coordinate 227,770 downwards.
ACTCGATGACGACCTTGCACCCGCTGTCCTCGACGGGCGCCGACCAGACGCCGTCCGGCCCGACGATCCGCGCGGGCTCGGGCGTGCCCTTGAGGAAGGTCCGGACCTCGTCGACGACGGTCAGCATGACCGCCGGGGTGCCGAGGACCACCGAGACCAGCCGGGTCAGGCGGTTGAACGCCTCGTCCGGCCCGGTGTCGAGCAGCTGGGTGGCCCGGACCGCGGCCAGCCGTGCCGGTGACGTCAGCGGCGACGGTGCCGCGACCGCAACGGGATCCGACACCAGGCTCATTCGCATGATCCTTGCACCGCTGCGTGCCGGCGTCCTGTCGGTGTGCCTCGGAGGCCGTGTGATCGTCAATTGTGACGATGCGGTTCAGCCCGCCGATCCGGTGTGGAGACGGGCGGCACACCGGATCAGGTGGTCCCGTTCGGCCGTGGAGGACGCCAGTGCCGCGGCCTCGGCGTAGAGACGCGCGGCCGTGGCCCGCTCCCCCGCCCGCTCGTGCAGGTGGGCGCTGACCGCGGTCCAGCGGGGCAGCGCCGGGTCGAGATCGGCGAGGGCCGCCAGCCCGGCCCGCGGCCCGTCGGCCTCCCCGACGGCGACGGCCCGGTTCAGCCGGGCGACCGGGCTGCCGGTGAGCCGGACCAGCTCGTCGTACCACTCGACGATCTGGGGCCAGTCGGTCTCCCCGGCGGCGGGCGCGTCGGCGTGCAGGGCGGCGACGGCCGCCTGGGCCTGGAACTCCCCCAGCCGGTCGCGGGCCAGCGCGGCCTGCAGCACCGCCACCCCCTCGGTGATCAGCGCGGTGTCCCAGCGGCCGCGGTCCTGCTCGGCCAGCGGCACCAGCTCGCCGGCCGGGCCGGTCCGGGCGGCGCGGCGGGCGTGGTGCAGCAGCATCAGCGCGAGCAGGCCCGCGACCTCGGGATGGTCGACCGACGCCGCGAGGCGACGGGTCAGCCGGATCGCCTCGGCGGCGAGGTCGACGTCGCCGGAGTAGCCCTCGTTGAACACCAGGTAGAGCACCCGCAGGACGGTCGCGACGTCGCCGGGGCGGTCGAACCGCTCCCCCGCGACGGTGCGTTTGGCGCGGCTGATCCGCTGCGCCATCGTCGCCTCGGGCACCAGGTAGGCCGCGGCGATCTGGCGGGTGGTGAGCCCGCCGACGGCGCGCAGGGTGAGCGCGACCGCCGACGACGGCGACAGCGACGGGTGCGCGCACAGGAAGTACAGCTCGAGCGCGTCGTCGTGGTCCGGCGCCGGGCCGGGCGCCGGCTCGGCCTCGGCCCGTTCCTCCCGGCCACGACGCGCGCTCTCCGACCGGGTGGCGTCGAGGAATCGGCGCCAGGCCACCGTCACGAGCCAGCCCTTCGGGTCCCGCGGCGGGTCGGCGGGCCAGGTCCGCAGGGCCTCGACCAGCGCGTCCTGCACGGCGTCCTCGGCCGCCGCGAAGCCCGCCCCGCGACGGCCGAGGATCCCCAGCACCTCCGGTACGAGACCGCGCAGCAGCGCGGCGTCGGCACCGGTCATCTCGCTGCTCACTCCGTGACGGTCGGCGGGGCCTCGAGGAACGGACGCAGCTCGATCCACTCGTGGATCGGCTCCCCGCCGGCGCCGGGCGCCGCCGACAGCGCACCGGTCAGCTCGACGGCCCGCTCGTAGCTGTCGACGTCGATGATCATCCAGCCGGCGACGAGGTCCTTGGTCTCCGCGAACGGACCGTCGGTGACCGGCGGGCGGCCCTCGCCGTCGTAGCGGACGAAGGTGCCCTCCGGCGCCAGCGCCTGGGCGTCGACGAACTCGCCGGTCTCCTTCAGGGACTCGGCGAAGTCCTGCATGAAGCGGATGTGTGCGGTGACCTCCTCGGGAGCCCAGCGGTCCATCGGCACGTCGTTCTTCGGGGCCGGGGCGCCGCGGTAGTGCTTGAGCAGCAGGTACTTGGCCATGGTGGGTCTCCTCGGTGCTCGTCGCGGCCCATCCTGGCCGCGTTCACCCCGGGGACGGAACCGGACGCGCGTTCTCGACACGTCCGCTCGATTTTTCTTCTACCCGTCAGTAGGTTCCGCGCATGATCAGAGCGACGTCCGTCCGCACCGTGTCCGCGACACCTGAGGCGGTGTGGTCGGTGCTGTCCGACCACGAGGGCATGTCGGCGTGGGCGCCGGGCCTGAAGGTGGCGGTGACGCGGGCCGGGACGCCGGAGCCCAACGGTGTCGGCACCGTCCGCAAGGTCGGCATCGGCTCGCCCGGTCCGATCGTCGAGGAGGTCACCGCGTTCGAGCCGGGGCGACGCCTCGGCTACCGGGCGCTGGCCGGTGTGCCGTTGAAGAACTACCGCGGCGAGGTCACGCTGCGCCCGGTCGGCACCGGTACCGAGATCACCTACGTGGTCGAGGCGGACAAGCGGCTGCCGGCGGGCGAGGCGCTGCTCGCGAAGGGGCTGTCGACGGTGCTGCTGTCCGGCCTGGTCCGCGGGGTCGGCGCCGGTCCGCGCTGACCGGCCCTCCCCTCGGGTCACGTCTCGTCCGGCCGCGGGCCGACCGGCTCGCCGTGCCGGTGCCAGGCGGCGGATGACGCCGAGCGCATCTGGCGCGTCTCGCGGGAGCTCACGGGAGTCTCGTTTCGACGCCGCTGCCATCGTCGCGACTTCCGGTGACCACGGTGCGAACCGGCCGAGATGATGGTGCGGTGAACGGATCCGGGCAGCGCGTTGTCGTCGTGGCCGGTGCGGGGACCGTCGGGACGGCGCCTGGTTCACCCGGCGGGCGGGCGCTCGCGCATCGGAGGCTGGGGCGGCCCGTGGAGCGCCGCGCGCGGACCTGCTCGATGTGACTAACAGCCGTCGACCCCGCCCGGCGTGTTCGTGCACCGCGCCCAGTACTGCTCCTGCGCAGCCGCTTCGCCCGCATCGATCTCCGCGTCCTGCTCCGGGGAGCAGCCGTAGCCGATGCACTCGCCATCGAGCCGGGTCTGCTCGGCGAATGCCCGCTGTGCCGCCTCCTTCGCTGCGGTGATCGCCGGGCAGTCCTTGTTCACGATGATCCCGTCGATGACGCGGGCATCCGCGGACGGCTCGCACGTGTACCGGGGCTGCGCAGCAGCTGCCGATCGGACTGCGAGAGCGTCGTCTACGGCGGCCCGAGCTGCGCCGACAGCATCGACTGCAGCTGGAGCCGCGGGAAACCTCATCGCCGGGGCGACGACACCGGACGGGATCATCAGCGACTGGTCGCTCGTCGGGGCGGACCCGGCCTCGGCAGCGTAGATCGTCCGCCGGCCAGGACTGTCAGAAGGACGACAAGCGCACCGGTGAAGGTCCGGACGATGCTGTTCATGTCGTGTCCTCGAGGCTGCGTACGGGCGGTCACCCGGTGAGTCGCGGCGCCGATGGGACTGTTAGCCACCGCCGAGTGGGCTCAACACTTCTGGTGACGCCCACGCCCCGCACTGCTCGGACGGAGCACCGACGGGAGACCTCCCGGCACCGCGCGATGCGATCGCGAGCACCAGCGGGCTGATCCGGCGACTCGATCAGGCCATCGACACCCTCCGAGACTGCGACAGGCGGTAGCAGTGCCCGACATCCACCTGGTCCTCGTCGTGGTCGACGTGCAGAACGGCTTCGTCACCGAGCACTCCCGGCACGTCGTGCCGATCATCGAGAAGCTCGCACGCGAGTGGATCGAGGCCGGCCGCGACGTCGTGTTCACCCGCTACCTCAACTACGACGACAGCCCGTTCGAGCGGATCATGGGCTGGTCGAAGCTCAAGGACTCCCCCGAGATCGACATCGTCGACGAGCTGGAGGAGCTGAGCCGCAAGGCGACGGCCGTCGTCGACAAGAAGGTCTACACCCTGTTCGACGACGAGGGCGCCGCCCTGGTCGCCGAGCACGGCTGGACGGACATGTTCGTCTGCGGGATCGACACCGAGGTCTGCGTGCTCAAGACGGCAGTGGACGCCTTCGAGCACGACATCCGGGCATGTCTGCTCACCGATGCTTCGGCCAGCCATTCCGGACTTGCCCCGCACCAAGCCGGGGTGCTCGTGGCACAGAAGATGATCGGGCGGCAACAGACGATCTCGGTCAGTTCGGCTGCGTCCACAGCCAGCCCCGCGGCCCGGTAGCACTCCTAGGAAGGTATCGACCGGACCTAGAACCTACTTAGACTCCCTCTAACCACCTAAGATCGGTGGCTAGAGGGAGTTTTAGTCGATGTAGCCCGATTGGAGGTACCTGAGACACCTTAAGTCGGTTAAAGTTTCTTACATCCGGTTGAACCACCTGATGAACCGAGATACGGAGCTAACAGTGTCTACAGACCACATCCCGAACCAGAACGACGAGCTTGTCATGGTTCCGGTGCCGCGCCACCTACTGATGCGGGTCTACGCCTTCATCGCCGAGAACTCCCACCCGGGGGTCGACCACGAGCGAAGCGGCGAGCCCCCGAGCAATGACGAGCGTCTGCCGCGGGTGTCGGGCTTCGACTGGACGGTTGACGACTTCCTGAACCTGCGCCGCGACAACCGGCCCAGCTCCGGGCGCATCGTGAAGGTCCTCGACGTGCTCAGCGCCGCCCCGGACTCGGAGTTCTCGACCACTCGGCTCGCCGAGGCGGCCGGCCTGACGAAGGGTGAACTGAGCGGGGGGTTCTCCGGCTTCTCGCGGGTCTGTAAGAACCTGCGCCCCGGCGTCGCCCTCGACTGGCCCATCCAGTGGAACTACGGGCCGTCGAGCACGGGGGGACAGAGCGGCGAGACCTACTACTGGTTGCCCGCCGCGCTGGGAGAGCGCTGGAAGGAATCCGGTAGCTGAAGTGGGATGGCGTGTCGACCCGCTCGGGTCGACACGCCACTCTCCGGCTACGTCGGGCGCTGCATCCGGCTGCCGAGGATCTCGGCGGCGCGCTTGTCGCCCTCGCCCACCCAAGCGGCGTAGACCCGGAGCGTCGTCGCGCCACCGCCTCCGTGCCCGAGCCGTCCGGCCACCGCCCGCAGGTCGACCCCGGCGCTGAGCAGCTCCGTCGCCGAGTAGTGCCGAAGCGCGTGGAGATGGCTCTCGATCCCGAGCCGCGCACACATCCTCCCGTACCGGTGCGAGATCCCGCTCGGATCACAGGGCCGGTCGCTGGTCGGCGAGTACGAGAACAGGTACGCCGACGCTGCGGGCGGAACCCCGATCGACCGGCAGCGCTCCTCGAACCGCGCCCAGTGGTCCCGCAGCACCTCCACCGTCGCCTCGTCGACGGCGATCCGCCGGGACCGGTGGGTCTTGGTGTCCTTCTCGATGTTCTTCCCCGTCACCCGCACGTGGTTGCGCCGGATGATGAGCGTCCCGCTGTCCAGGTCCGCGTCCGTCCAGCGCAGGGCGAGCAGCTCGGCCCGCCGTAGCCCGGTCACCATCGCGACCCAGACCAGCGTCCCCCAGGCGAAGTCCTCTTCCCACGCGGCGGCGACGAGGGCGGCGGCCTCCGCCGTGGTCGGCGGATCCGGGTCGGGGGCCGGCGCCCGCGGGATCTTCGCCAGCTCGGCCGGGTTCGAACTGATCCATCCCCACCGCTCGGCAGCGGTCAGGGCGGCTCGGATGATGAAGTGGATCTTCCGGACCGTCGCGGCGGCCAACGGCGTGCAGACGTGCTGCCTGCACTCGACCACGGTGCAGCCCTTCTCCACGCAGTCGTGCGGCGGGTAGCCACCGGCCGGCGGTCGGCCGGGCGGACGCTTGTGCCGGACCTCGCGGCATTCGTGCGAGCGGCCCTCGACCCGGTGCTCGACGAACGGCCGGCCGTCGCAGCGCTCCGAGCAGCGCCGCAGCTCGGCGTAGAACCGCTCCAGCGCGAACGTCGCGAGCTTGCCGAGCGGCTGATCCCCGACGACCGGGTAGATGTGCTTCGTCGCGTACCCGAGGTAGGTCGCCCGGGTCGTCTCCTCCAGCTCGTGCGTGTCGAGCCACGCCTCGATGGTCGTGCGCAGGGTGGCGCGCGTCGTCGTGTGCCGTTGCGCGGCGACCTGGGCGACGAACTTCTTAAGGATCCGCTTGGCCTCGGCCTCCGTCGTGGCCGACTCCCGCAGGTAGAGCTGCTTACCGGTGACGGGGTCGATGCCCGCGTAGAGGATCGCCTGGAACAAGTGCCCGCGTCGGCGGATCATCCCCTCGCCACGCGACCTGCAGCGCTTCTGAGCCACGCATCGACGGTGTCATTGCCACTGTCATTGCCAGCGCTGAGGTCAGCGGGCGGTCAGACCAGCGTTCCCGCTGGTCAAAGCTGTGGAGACAAGGGGAATCGAACCCCTAACCCCCGCCTTGCAAAGGCGGTGCTCTGCCAATTGAGCTATGTCCCCTGGTGGGTCCCGATCACGGTACCCCGGGAGGCGGGGTCAGCGGGTGGTGGCCTCGTGCCACAGGTCGTCGGACCCGACGCCGCGGAAGCGGGACCAGCCGAAGTACGCGGCACCGGCGGCGACGGCCAGCACGAACAGCTTCTTCATCGGAGGTCTCCTCGCGAGTGACTGTCGGAGGGGGAAGGTGTGGGCCTAGCTGGATTTGAACCAGCGACCTCATCGTTATCAGCGATGCGCTCTAACCAACTGAGCTATAGGCCCGTGCAACAGGAGAAACACTACCGCACGGGGTCGAGCGGGTTACGAGGGGGTCCCTCTCCGCCCGGCCCCGTGCGGGTGCGCGACGACGCTCCGGTCAGTCCCGCTCGGAGAGCGTGACCTCGATGCCGCCGACCAGGTCGGCGGCCACGTTGTAGACGAACGCGACCACGGTGATGGCCACCGCGAACAGCAGGCTGTTCACCGCGCCGACGACGGCGGCGAGCCCGAAGACCCGGCCGACGCTGATCAGCGAGCCCCCGGTCTCCTGCTGCGAGGTGACCAGGTCGGCGTAGGTGCCGTTGAGCCGGTCCCAGACGCCCATCCCGCCGAGCACGCCGTAGAGGACGCCCGCGGCGACCATCCACACCAGCCACAGCACGACGGCCAGCGCCAGGGCCATCTTCAGCACCGACCACGGGTCCAGCCGCTTGAGCTGCAGCAGCGCCTGGCGCGGGGGCCGGTTGCGGACCGACGCCCGCGGCGTGTCCGCCGGGGCCGTGCCGTTCTCGCGTTGCTCCGGATCGCGGACGGCGGTCGTCGCGCCGCCGGCCGCACCCGCGCCGGGCGCGGTCATGAACGCGGTCGGGGCCTCGCTCAGCAGCGAGTCCGCGACCGAGCCGCCGTCGCGGTCGTCGTGGGTGTCGGGTACCCGGCGCCACGGGGGCGGCGAGGCCGCGGCCGGGTCGGCCGCGGGCTCGGCGTCGTCACGCGGGCCGGGGACGTGGTCGGCCGGGGCCGCCGCCGTCGTCGACGGTTCGTGGTCGGCGTCGGTGGCGACGGTGCGGGCCTCGTCCTGCGACGGGGTGCGGTCGTCGGTGCTCACGAGTGGGAGCTCTCCTCGCTGGTCGTCGCTCGGTACTGCCCCGGTCCCACGGCGTGTGCCGGGTGGCCGGCCCTGCGGACCGGCCACCCGACGTGCGCTACGCCTGCTGGCCCGGGTCCTCCTCGGTCTCCTCCGCGTTGCGGGCGACCGCCAGCAGCGTGGAGCTCTCGCCCAGGTTCATCAGGCGGACTCCCTTCGTCTGCCGGCCGGCCTTCCGCACCTCGCGGGCGGAGGTCCGGATGACCCCGCCGGTGGAGGTGATCGCGTACAGCTCGTCGTCGATACCGACGATGAGCGCACCGACCAGCGTGCCACGCCGACGGTCGTACTGGAGGGTCAACACTCCCTTCCCGCCACGGCCCTGAACGGGGTAGTCCTCGATCGGGGTGCGCTTCGCGTAGCCACCGGTGGTGGCGACGAGCAGGTAGGTGTCGGAGCGGATCACGCCGAGGGCCAGCAGCTTGTCGCCCTCGTTGAACCGCATCCCGAGCACGCCGGAGGTGGCACGGCCCATCGGGCGCAGCGCGTCGTCGGACGCGGTGAACCGGATGGACTGGCCCTCGGCGGACACGAGGAGCAGATCGTCATCACCCGAACAGAGGACGGCGCCGACCAGCTCGTCGTCGTCGCGCAGGTTGATGCCGATCAGGCCGCCGGCCCGGTTGGAGTCGAAGTCGGTCAGGCGCGACTTCTTCACCAGGCCGTTGCGGGTGGCCAGGACCAGGTACGGCCGAGCCGAGTAGTCCTTGATCTGCATGACCTGGGCGATCTCCTCCTCCGGCTGCAGGGCCAGGAGGTTCGCCAGGTGCTGGCCGCGCGCGGTGCGGTTCGCCTCGGGCAACTCGTAGGCCTTGAGCCGGTAGACCCGCCCGCGGTTGGTGAAGAACAGCATCCAGTCGTGCGTGGAGCACACGAAGAAGTGGTTGACGATGTCGTCCTGCTTCAGCTGCGCCCCCTGCACGCCCTTCCCGCCGCGCTTCTGGGCGCGGTACAGGTCGGTCTTCGTGCGCTTGGCGTAGCCGGTGCGGGTGATCGTGACGACGACGTCCTCGACCGCGATCAGGTCCTCGTCGGTGACGTCGCCGTCGTAGCCGACGATCCGGGTACGACGGTCGTCGCCGTGGGCCTCGACCAGCCCGGCGAGCTCGTCGCGGACGATCTGCCGCTGGCGCTCCGGACGGGCCAGGATGTCCTGGTAGTCCGCGATCTCGCGCTCGATCTCGGCCAGCTCGTCGATGATCTTCTGGCGCTCCAGCGCGGCGAGGCGCCGCAGCTGCATGTCCAGGATCGCCTGGGCCTGGATGTCGTCGACGTCGAGCAGGTCGATCAGGCCGGCCCGGGCGACATCGACCGTGGCCGACGCCCGGATCAGGGCGATGACCTCGTCGAGCGTGTCCAGCGCCTTGACCAGACCGCGCAGGATGTGGGCCCGCTCCTCGGCCTTGCGGAGCCGGTAACGGGTCCGCCGGACGATGACCTCGATCTGGTGCCGCACGTAGTGCCGCACGATCTGGTCGAGGCGCAGCGTGCGCGGAACGCCGTCGACGATCGACAGCATGTTCGCGCCGAAGCTGTGCTGCAGCTGCGTGTGCTTGTAGAGGTTGTTCAGCACGACCTTGGCGACCGCGTCGCGCTTGAGCGTGACGACGATCCGCATGCCGATGCGGTCCGAGGACTCGTCGACGATCTCGGAGATCCCGGCGATCCTGCCGTCGCGGACCATGCCCGCGATCGACTCGATGAGGTTGTCCGGGTTGACCATGTAGGGCAGCTCGGTGACCACCAGGGTGGTGCGGCCCTTGGCGTCCTCCTCGACCTCGACGACGGCCCGCATCCGGATCGAGCCGCGCCCGGTCCGGTAGGCGGACTCGATGCCGTCGCGCCCGACGATGAGGCCGTGGGTCGGGAAGTCCGGCCCCTTGATGCGCTCCATGAGCGCTTCGAGCAGCTCGTCGTCGGTGGCGTCGGGGTTCTCCAGGCACCAGGCGACGCCGGCGCCGACCTCGCGCAGGTTGTGCGGCGGGATGTTCGTCGCCATGCCGACCGCGATGCCGGAACTGCCGTTGATGAGCAGGTTCGGCACCCGCGACGGCAGGACGACCGGTTCCTGGGTCTTGCCGTCGTAGTTGTCCAGGAAGTCGACGGTCTCCTCGTCGATGTCCTGGAGCATCGCCATCGCCAGCGGCGAGAGCCGGCACTCCGTGTACCGCATGGCCGCGGCCGGGTCGTTGCCGCGCGAGCCGAAGTTGCCCTGCCCCTGGATCAGCGGGTAGCGCATCGACCAGGGCTGGGCCAGCCGCACGAGGGCGTCGTAGATCGCCGAGTCGCCGTGCGGGTGGTAGTTGCCCATGACGTCGCCGACGACGCGGGCGCACTTGACCGGGGCGCGGTCGGGCCGGAAGCCGTTCTCCCCCATCGAGTAGAGGACGCGGCGGTGGACCGGCTTGAGACCGTCCTCCACCAGCGGCAGCGCCCGCCCGACGATCACGCTCATCGCGTAGTCGATGTACGAGCGCTGCATCTCCTGCTGGATGTCGACCGGTTCGACCCGGCCCCCACCCTCTCCGCCGCCTGCCGCGGGGGCGGCGGGGTCGATCGTGTCCGTCACGAAGTCTCCTCGTGCGTGGTCATACGTTCGTCTGGATCAGATGTGTGGATCAGACGTCCAGGAAGCGCACGTCCTTGGCGTTGCGGGTGATGAAGGACCGGCGGGACTCGACGTCCTCACCCATCAGCACCGAGAACAGCTCGTCGGCGGTGGCGGCGTCGTCCAGGCTCACCTGCAGCAGCAGCCGGTTCGTCGGGTCCATCGTGGTCTCCCACAGCTCCTTGGCGTCCATCTCGCCGAGACCCTTGTAGCGCTGCACGCCCTGGTCCTTGGGGAGCTTCTTGCCCGCGGCACGGCCGGCCTCGATCAGCCCGTCGCGCTCGCGGTCGGAGTAGGCGTACTCCGGCTCGGCCCCGCGACCGGACCACTTGAGCTTGTACAACGGCGGCTGCGCCAGGAACACGTGCCCGTTCTCGATCAGCGGGCGCATGAAGCGGAACAGCAGCGTGAGCAGCAGCGTCCGGATGTGCTGGCCGTCGACGTCGGCGTCGGCCATCAGCACCAGCTTGTGGTACCGCAGCTTGGCCAGGTCGAAGTCGTCGTGGATGCCGGTGCCCATCGCGGTGATGATCGACTGGACCTCGGTGTTCTTGAGGACGCGGTCGATCCGGGCCTTCTCGACGTTGATGATCTTGCCGCGGATCGGCAGGATCGCCTGGTGCATCGAGTCGCGGCCGGCCTTCGCCGAGCCGCCCGCGGAGTCACCCTCGACGATGTAGAGCTCGCAGCTCTCCGGGTCGCGCGAGCGGCAGTCCGACAGCTTGCCGGGCAGGCCGCCGATGTCGCCGGCGCTCTTGCGGCGCACGAGCTCACGGGCGCGGCGCGCGGCCAGGCGGGCCTGGGCCGAGGACACCGCCTTGGTGACGATCGTCTTCGCCTCGGTGGGGTTGCGCTCGAACCAGTCGGCGAGCCACTCGTTCGACACGCGCTGGACGAACGACTTGACCTCGGTGTTGCCGAGCTTGGTCTTGGTCTGGCCCTCGAACTGCGGCTCGGAGACCTTGACCGAGACGATCGCGGCGAGGCCCTCGCGGATGTCGTCGCCGGACAGCGCCGGGTCCTTCTCCTTGATGAGCTTCTTGTCGCGCGCGTACTTGTTGACCGTCGCGGTCAGCGCGTGGCGGAAGCCCTCCTCGTGGGTGCCGCCCTCGTGCGTGTTGATCGTGTTCGCGAAGGTGTAGACCGACTCGGAGTAGCCCGAGTTCCACTGCATCGCGACCTCGACCTGGTGGCCGGGGCCCTCGCCGGTGTAGCTGACGATCTTGCGGTGGATCGGGTCCTTGGACTTGTTCAGGTGCGCGACGAAGTCCTCCAGCCCGTTCGGGTAGTGGAAGACGTACTCCTTGGGCTTGGCGACGTAGCCCTCGGCGTCCGGCTCGGAGTCCGCGTCGATCTCGGGCACCGGGACCTCGATCGGGTTCCCGTCCTCGTCGACCGCGTCCGACGACGGCACCCCCGCCGGCTTCTCCGGCCGCCGCTCGTCGCGCAGGACCATGGTGAGGCCCTTGTTCAGGAACGTCTGCTCCTGCAGCCGGCGACGGATCGTCTCCAGCGTGTAGCTGGTCGTCTCGAAGATCTTCGGGTCGGCCCAGTAGGTGATCGTGGTGCCGGTGTCGGCCTTCTTCGTGGTGCCGGCCTCGACGAGCTCGCCGGGCACGGCGTACTCGTAGTGCTGGCGCCAGATCTGGCCGTCGCGGCGGACCTCGACGTCGAGCGCGGTGGACAGCGCGTTCACGACCGAGACGCCGACGCCGTGCAGACCACCGGACACGGCGTAGGACTTGTCGTCGAACTTGCCGCCGGCGTGCAGGCTGGTGAGGACGACCTCGAGGGTCGGCTTCTTCTCCACCGGGTGCATCTCGACCGGGATGCCGCGACCGTCGTCCTCGACGCGGATGCCGCCGTCGGACTGCAGGGTCACGACGACCTTCGTGGCGTGACCGGCCATCGCCTCGTCGACCGAGTTGTCCACCACCTCCCAGATCAGGTGGTGCAGGCCCCGCTCACCGGTCGAGCCGATGTACATGCCGGGCCGCTTGCGGACCGCCTCCAGGCCCTTGAGGACCGTGATGGACGACGCGCCGTAGGCGTTGTTCGCTGCCTTGTCGGAAGCCACGGGTAGCTGCTTCTCCTCGCCACGTGAACCGCCCGCGCGACGCGCGCACCACCGGTGCGACGACGACGGAGCGGTTCCACCGACCGGGCGCTCTGGTCATGTCTTGGGGAGCCACCCGGGAAACACCTGTCGATCCTACCCGTCGGGACCGACGGAAAGGTGGGAAGGACCCACCCAGAAGCGCCACAGACGGGCGAACGGCGTCCGGTGCGGGATCGGACGTGCCCCTGCGGGGCCGAACGGACCGGCGGCCGTGTCATCCCGCGCTCACCGCCGACGAGAGCGGCGCGTGCGCCCGGGCGCAGCTCCCCACCCGATCCGGGCCCCCACACGCGTCCGTGGCGCCGTGACGCGTCGGCAACGTGAGCGGACCGGTTCGCACCACCCGGTCGGCGGTCGGTGTCCGGGCGGAGCGGGGGCTCAGCCGTAGGTGTCGCGGGGACCGCGGCCGCGGACGTGCCGCGGACCGTGCCGCCAGCTCGGCCCGCTCGGCCCGACCACCCGGATCCGGCGCACGACGTCCGGTCCGACCGCGGCGGCGAGCCGGGTCAGCAGCTGGCGTTGCAGGGTCCGCAGCTGGGTGGCCCACGCCGTCGACTCGGCCTGCAACGTCAGCTCGCCGTCGCGCAGCGAGACCGGTGTGCAGTGGTCGGCGACGTCCGGCCCGACCAGCTGCGGCCACCGGCCGAGCACGGTCGCGTCGGTCAGCCGGTTCGACCAGCCGCGGTCCACCGACACCCGCGACACCAGGCGTCCGAACGGCTGCGGGTCCCGGTCGTCGGGCCCCGCCCCCGACCAGCGACGGCGGCGGCCCCGCCCGGAGACCACGCGCAGCTTCGGCCGGTCGGCCTGGGCCCGCTCCTCTGCCTTGCGGGCCGACGCCTCACGGGCCGCGCGCAGCGCCTCGCGGGCGAGGTCGGCCCCGCGCAGGTTCGCACGGTCGCCGGCGAGCAGGTCGCCCTGCTCCCCCGGCACGCCGCCGCCCGGGACGTCCCCGCCCGTGACCGCGTCGTGACCCGATCCGGTGTCGCGTCCGTCCCCAGGCCCGGCGCCGTCGCTGCCCGGTCCCCGGCGCCCTGTCCTCCGGTTTCCGGTTCCGGAACGGCGTCCGTCCCCCGGTGCTCCTGAGTTATCCACAGTATCCACAGCCTTGTCCCCAGAGTGCCGTGACACGTTCGAGACCTGCCGGGGCGATCACGCGGGCACCTCGCCGTCGCGGCTCACCGTCCGGTCGCCGACGGTGAACCGGACACCGTCGAGCTCCGTGGGCACGTCCTCGGCCACCGCGGCGGTCACCAGGACCTGCTCCGCGTCGGCCACCAGTCCCGCCAGCGCGCGGCGGCGGGCCGAGTCCAGCTCGGCGAAGACGTCGTCCAGCACGAGGACCGGCTCGACGTCGTCGGCGTGCAGCAGGCGGTAGGACGCCAGCCGCAGCGCCAGCGCGAACGCCCAGGACTCGCCGTGGCTGGCGTAGCCCTTCGCCGGCCCCTCGCCCAGGGCGAGGTCCAGCTCGTCGCGGTGCGGACCGACCAGGCAGACCCCGCGTTCGACCTCCTGGGACCGCACCTCGGTCAGCCGGTCGAGCAGCAGCGCCTCCAGGTCCCCGGTCGACGACGGCAGCTCCGCGACCCCCGCCGTCCCGAGGCTGGACCGGTAGTCCAGGCCGATCGGGTCCGACGACGGCGCGATCGCCGCGAACGCCTCACGGGCGTAGGGCGCCAGCGCGACGACGAGCTCGCGCCGCCCGGCCAGCAGCGCCGCGCCGGTACGGGCGAGGTGCCCGTCCCAGACCTCCAGCGTCGCCAGGTCGTCGGGCAGCTCCGGGTCGACGGCCACCGGCGCCCGGGACCGGCCGCGGGCCCCGCGCAGTGCCGGCTTCGCGGACTTCAGCAGGGCCGAGCGCTGGCGCAGGACCTTGTCGTAGTCGGCGCGGACGCCGGCGTAGCGCGGGAACCGCGCGACGAGCAGCTCGTCGAGGAAACGCCGGCGCTCCGACGGGTCGCCCCGCACGAGCGCCAGGTCCTCCGGCGCGAACAGCACGCTGCGCAGGATCCCCAGGATGTCGCGCGGTCGCGAGACCGGTGAGCGGTTGACCCGCGCCCGGTTCTGCTTCCCGTTGTTGATCTCCAGCTCGACTCCGAGCTTCCGGCCGTGGTGGTGCACCTCGCCTCGGACGACGGCCTGCTCGGCCCCGCGCCGGATCAGCGGCGCGTCGGAGGAGACCCGGTGCGAGCCGAGGGTGGCGAGGTAGCCGATCCCCTCGACCAGGTTGGTCTTGCCGACGCCGTTCGACCCGACCAGCACGGTCACGCCGGGGTCGAGCTCCAGCTCGGCCTCCGGCCAGGACCGGAAGTCGGTGACCGAGAACCGCCTGAGGTACACCGCCTGGTCACCCTCCCCGTCCGGCTCGGCGCCGGGTCACTGCTGCGTCGAACCGCCGCCGGACGACGGTCCCGCCTTGTCGCCCGGGGCACCGGCCGGCCCGGACTTCTTCACCGCGTGCCCGCCGAACTGCTGGCGCAACGCGGCGACGGCCTTCATCGCGGGCGACTCGGCCTGCCGGGAGGAGAACCGGGCGAACAGCGCCGCGGAGATGACCGGCAGCGGCACCGCGTGCGCGATGGCCTCCTCGATCGTCCAGCGGCCCTCGCCGGAGTCGTCCACCCAGCCCTCGAGCTGGTCGAGACGGGGGTCGTCCTTGAGCGCGTCGACCAGCAGGTCGAGCAGCCAGGAGCGGACGACGGTGCCGCGCGACCAGGCCTGGATCACCCCGGGCACGTCGGTGATCAGCTCGCTGGCCTCCATCAGCTCGAAGCCCTCGGCGTAGGCCTGCATCAGGCCGTACTCGATGCCGTTGTGGACCATCTTCGCGAAGTGGCCCGCGCCCACCGGTCCGGCGTGCGCGAACCCCTCCTCGCGCACGCCCTCGGGGCGCAGCGCGTCGAAGATCGGCATGGCGCGCTCGATGTGCCCGGGTTCGCCGCCCGCCATCAGGCCGTAGCCGTTGTCCTTGCCCCAGATCCCGCCGGAGACGCCGCAGTCGACGTAGCCGATGCCGTGGGCGTCGAGCAGCGCGGCGTTGGGCTGGTCGTCGGTGTAGCGGGAGTTGCCGCCGTCGATGACCAGGTCGCCGGGCTCCAGCGTGGTCGCCAGCGTGGCGACGGTGTTCCGGGTCGGCTCGCCGGAGGGCACCATGACCCACACGACGCGCGGCGCGGCCAGCGCACCCGCGAGCTCGGCGAGCGAGGCCACGTCGCTGACCTCCGGGCGGGGGTCGTAGCCGACCACCTCGTGCCCGGCGGCCCGCAGCCGCTCCCGCATGTTGCCGCCCATGCGGCCGAGTCCGATCATGCCGATCTGCACGGCAGTGGCCCCCTTCGCGTCCGTGCCGCCGGCATGCCCCCGCAGGGCACCGGTGGCCCTCGTCGATCACACCGGGGACGAGTCTTCCCCGTCGCCGGGACGTCCGCCCGGCGGGGTCGGCCCGGTCGGGCGTCCGACCCGCTCGGGGTCAGCCCGGCAGCCGCACCGGCATCAGCAGGTGCAGGTAGCCGGATTTCTCGGGCGACGGCGCCTCACCGGCGTCGTCGGTGGCGGGCTTGGGCACCGGGCGGACCAGCGCGGGCCGGTTCGGCGTGGTGAAGGTCAGCTGGGCGCGGTCGGTGTGCAGCGCGCCGAGCGCGTCGAGCAGGTAGCCCGGGTTGAACGCGATCGTCAGCGGGCTGCCGTCGAGCGCGCAGGGAAGCTCCTCCTCGGCGGACCCGACGTCGTCGCCGCCGGCGGCCAGGCGCAGCCCGTCCTCGCCGAACTCCATCCGGATCTGGGCGATCCGGTCCGCGACGAGCGAGACACGCTTGATCGCCTCGACCAGCAGCGCCACGTCGAGCTCGACGGCGGTGGTGTGCTCGGCCGGGATCAGCTGGCGGAAGCGCGGGAACTCGGCGTCGAGCAGCCGGCTGGTGGAGCGGCGGCCGCCACCGGTGAGGCCGAGCATCCCGTCCCCGGCCGACAGCGCGATCTCCACGGTGCCGGACCCGGCGAGGGTCTTGGCGACCTCGGCGAGGGTCTTGGCCGGGATCAGCACCGCGGTCGAGATCGAGGCGTCCTCCGGGGACCACTCGAGCTCGCGGACGGCGAGCCGGAACCGGTCGGTGGCCGCGAGCGTGAGCTGCGAGCCCTCGATCTCGAGCCGGATGCCGGTCAGCATCGGCAGCGTGTCGTCCCGCCCGGACGCGACGGCGACCTGCGCGACGGCGGCGGCGAGCGCGTCGGCGGTGACCGACCCGGCGCGCTGCGGCATGTCGGGCAGCTGGGGGTAGTCCTCGACCGGCATCGTCGGGAGGCTGAACCGCGAGTTGCCGCAGTTGATCGTGGCGCGGGAGCCGTCGACGGTCAGGTCGACCGGCTTGGACGGCAGCGCGCGGGTGATGTCGGCCAGCAGCCTGCCGGAGACGAGCGTGCGCCCCGGCTCCCCGACCGTCGCGTCGAGCTCGACGCGCGCCGAGGTCTCGTAGTCGAAGCCGGAGACGGTCAGCTTCTCGCCGGACTCGCCGTCGGACTGGATCAGGACCCCGCCGAGCACGGGCACCGGCGGACGAGCCGGGAGGCTGCGCGCCACCCAGGCGGCCGCGTCCGCGAGGACGTCGCGTTCGACCCGGAACTTCATCTGGAGACCTTCCCCGGTAGCGCCCGGCTGCCGACCACGGCGCGGGGCCGGATCGCCGACGGGACGGCGGCGGCGGACCGGTTCCTCCACCGGGTCCGGCCGGCTCCGTGGCCCGGAGGGGCTGCGGAGCGGAGTGACCGGAACGGGATCGGAAGCCGGGGTTCGCCGGGACGCTCACGGTAGAGCCTCGCCCCGACAGTTTCCACGCCACCCCGGTGCCCGTCCGGTGTCCCCGTCCGTGACCCCCGTCTGGGGGTCGGTCCACACAGGTGTTCTCAGGAAGAAGAGATAGAGAGAGATAGACCGTCGTAGTACTAAGTCCTGTGCACAGTGTGGATGGAGCGCATCCCCGCTGGTCAGCAGGCCGCGTCGGCTGGGGATACGGCGGTGGGGGCACCCGTTGACAGGTCCGTGCAGCGGTGGACCGACGGCGTCGACCCCCATCCGTCCCCGGTTCATCCCGGGTTCACCACAGAGTTGTCCACGGATCCCGGGCGATCCGTCCACGGGCCTGCGGCGATCCATCCACAGAGTTGTCCCCAGATGTGGGTGGAAACGTGGTGGATCGTGGACCCAGGGTGATGGCGGGCACAGTCCGTCCGGCGCTCCCGCGGTGCACGATGAACCCACAGTCGCCCCACCCGTCACAGAAATGTCGACGGAGCGTGACCGGCGGGTGAGCGCAAGCGATCACCGGGACGAGTGGTGAAGCGCCGAGTGCCCACTACCGGACGACGAACGGGAGTGGTGGGACCGACACGCGGGTGACGCCACGCCGGACCCGATCGGTACCGCGTCGAGCGGTCAGAGCGTTCCCGGTGTCCGCGGCGCAGGGGGTCCCGATCGCCCGGGGACGGCGCGGAACGCGCCTCAGCGGCGATCTGGGGGCCGTGGTCCCTGCGGGTTGCACGGGATCGGTCCCGGTGCGCGCGGTGACCGCTGCAGAAGCGTCGTGCCTGGTCACGGCGGGGCCGGCCGGGCTGTGGAGAAGCGGTGCGACCGGTGGACAACCCGCCTCGGCGGGTCCCCGGCGGAGGTCAGTGCCGGGCGCGCAGCTTGATCCGCGCGGTCAGCTCCTGCACCTGTTCGAAGGTCTTCCGCCGCAGCGAGATCTCGTTGCGGATCTTCTTGTCGGCGTGCATGACGGTCGTGTGGTCCCGGCCGCCGAAGGTCTGCCCGATGCGCGGCAGCGACAGGTCGGTCAGCTCGCGGCACAGGTACATGGCGATCTGGCGGGCCTGGGCGAGCGCCTTCGTCTTGCCGGGCCCGGACAGCTCGTCGAGCGTGAGGCCGAAGAACTCGGCGGTGACCGCCATGATCGTCGGGGCGGTGATCTCCGAGGCCGCGGAGTCCGGGATCAGGTCACGCAGCACGATCTCGGCGAGCTGGGTGTCGACGGCCTGCCGGTTCAGCGACGCGAACGCCGTGACCCGGATCAGCGCGCCCTCGAGCTCGCGGATGTTGCGCTCGATCCGCTCCGCGATGAACTCCAGCACCTCGCCGGGCACCGCCAGCCGGTCCTGCGCGGCCTTCTTCCGCAGGATCGCGATCCGCGTCTCCAGCTCGGGCGGCTGGATGTCGGTGATCAGACCCCACTCGAACCGGGTGCGCATCCGGTCCTCGAGGGTCTCGAGGCGCTTGGGCGGCCGGTCGGAGGAGACGACGATCTGCTTGTTCGCGTTGTGCAGGGTGTTGAAGGTGTGGAAGAACTCCTCCTGCGTCCCCTCCTTGCCCTCCAGGAACTGGATGTCGTCGACCAGCAGCACGTCGACGTCCCGGTAGCGGCGCTGGAAGGCGACCTTGCGGTCGTCGCGCAGGGAGTTGATGAAGTCGTTCGTGAACTCCTCGGTACTGACGTACCGGACCCGCATCCCGGGGAACAGCCGCTGAGCGTAGTGCCCGACGGCGTGCAGCAGGTGGGTCTTGCCCAGCCCCGACTCGCCCCAGATGAACAGCGGGTTGTACGCCCGCGCCGGCGCCTCGGCCACCGCGACCGCGGCGGCATGGCTGAACCGGTTCGAGGCACCGATGACGAAGGTGTCGAAGGTGTAGCGCTCGTTGAGCCGGGTCTGCGACCGCGGCGCGACCGGGTCGCCCGCCTGCGGCGCGGTGTAGGCGGGCCACGAGGTCTGGCCCTCGCGCGAGCCCGGCTCCGGGCGCCCGGAGGGCTGCGGCGCCCACCCCCCGGACGACGACGGCGCCGGCTCGGCCGACCAGCCGCGGTCGGTGCCGGAGGGGCCGCCGTCGTCGCGGCGGGACCCGCCGGCGAAGCCGTTGCCGAACCCGCCGTCGACGGCGGGCTGCGGCCCGGTGTCCGGGCCGGCACCGTCGGCCGGGGCGTGCTCGCGCGTGGGGTGGTCGTGTGCCGGACGGGCGCCCTGGTCTCCGGCGGTCGCCGCGGTCGGGTCGTCGCCCCCGCGGTCACCGTTGCCGGTGTCGCGGACGCTGTCGCCCGCGGTGACGCCGCGGTGCATGCCGAATCCGGGCGGGTCGGGGACCTCGGTGCCGCCGGACGCCGCGGAGGCGTCGACGACGACGGCGAGGTTGACCGCCACACCGAGGTGGCGGCCGAGGGCGTCGCTGATCGGCCTGCGCAGGATCCGCTCGATGGCGTCCTTCGCGAACTCGCTCGGCGCGGCGAGCAGCGCGGTGCCGTCGAGCAGGCCGAGGGGACGGGTCAGGCGCAGGAACGCGCGCTGCTGCGGGGAGAGGGCGGGTGTGCCGGACTCGGCCGACGCGCCGGAGAGATCGGCGATGACCCGGTTCCAGACCGCGCCGAGGTCGCCCGGCTGGTCGGTCATCCGCGTTTCCCCCTCCCGATCGGCCGCCGTCGGCGGTCTGCTCCCCCCGGAGCACTGGTCCCCCCGGAGCACCGGCGATGAGCCGTCCGGACGCGAGGACTCGGCCTCGGGGGCGAGGTATCCCCAGAGTTGTCCACACTTGTGCGTAAAGGTACGCAGCAACTCCCGGCCGGCGCGCATCGGGGCGCCGGCCGTCGGCCGTGTGGAGGTCTCGGTCGGGGTGCGGGCGGTCGTTACTCCCGCGCCGGTCCCGGGCGGGTCGGCGACGCTAGCAGCAGCCGTCGCGGCGGCCGTCCGGCGGGGTCGTGGCGCCCGGTGGGGGCGGTTTGACCCCCTCGGAACGCGCTGCGTACCCTTGACGACCGGACACCTGGTCGGATGGGCGTGTCGCGCCCGTCGAACGCGGCTTCCCGCACCTGTTGCGGAGTGCCGCGTGGCCGGTGGCCCGCGAACCCGAGCCAGTGACCGTAGACATCTCGGCGTCGCAGGACGCCTGCGAACCGCCGACCAGGAGCCGACCGTGAGCAAGCGTACTTTCCAGCCGAACAACCGCCGCCGGGCCAAGACGCACGGCTTCCGGCTGCGCATGCGCACCCGCGCCGGCCGCGCGATCCTCGCCGCGCGCCGTCGCAAGGGGCGCGGCAACCTCTCGGCCTGACGGCCGGCGCCCCCACCGGCCCGCGCCGTGCTGCCGGCACACGCCCGGCTCACCCGCCGGCCCGAGTTCGCCTCGACGATCAGGCGCGGACGACGTGCCGGTCGGTCGAGGCTGGTGGTCCATCTCGACCTGACCCGCCCCGGCGGCGTGCCCGAGCACGCCTCGCCGAGGGCGGGTTTCGTCGTGAGCAAGGCCGTCGGCAACGCGGTGGTCCGGCACCGGGTCTCCCGGCGGCTGCGGCACCTGGTCGCGGACCGGCTGACGGCGCTGCCCGCCGGCGCCGCACTCGTCGTCCGTGCGTTGCCGCCCGCCGGTGACGCCTCGTCCGCCGAGCTGGCGGCCGACCTCGACTCCGCACTGCGGGCGGCGCAGCGGCCGCGCCGTCCGCGCCCGGCCGCGGACGGCCCGCGATGAGCACGGCACACGACGCGGCCCCGACGGAGGAGGCTCCGATGGACGACGGAGGGCTCCCCGGCGCCCGGCCCGATGTCGGCGCGCGGGCCGCGATGGCCGCGGTGCGCTGGTACCAGGTGTGGATCTCCCCG
This sequence comes from Pseudonocardia tropica, assembly GCF_040105315.1. Lineage (NCBI taxonomy): Bacteria > Bacillati > Actinomycetota > Actinomycetes > Pseudonocardiales > Pseudonocardiaceae > Pseudonocardia > Pseudonocardia tropica. The sequence goes on along the minus strand of NZ_JBEDNP010000001.1, from coordinate 206,946 downwards.
AACCTGATGCCGAGCTGCCGGTTCCACCCGAGCTGCAGCGCGTACTCGGTCGAGGCGTTCCGCGAGCACGGATTCGTGCGCGGTCTCGGCCTCACCGTGTGGCGGTTGCTGAAGTGTGCCCCGTGGCACCCTGGCGGGTGGGACCCGGTGCCGCCGCGCCGGCGGCGCAGCGACGGGGTCCCGCGCAGCGGCACCGAACCCGATCCCGGGCCGGAGCAGACGTCCACCGACCCGCCCCGGACCGAAGGCCTCTCACGCGGTACGGACCGCTGACCCGCGGCCCCGCCCGAGACCACGAGGAGCAACGCAGCAGTGCTGGACTTCATCTACTACCCCGTCAGCTGGATCATGTGGGTCTGGCACAAGGTCTTCGGCTTCGTCCTCGGTGAGGACAACGGGTTCGCCTGGGCGCTGTCGGTCGTCTTCCTCGTCTTCACGCTGCGCGTCATCCTCTACAAGCCGTTCGTCGTGCAGGTCCGCTCCATGCGCAAGATGCAGGAGATGGCCCCGGAGATGCAGAAGCTCCGGAAGAAGTACGCGAACGACCGCCAGAAGCTCGCCACGGAGATGCAGAAACTCCAGCAGCAGAACGGCGCCAACCCGCTGATGGGCTGCCTGCCCATCCTGGTGCAGATCCCGGTGTTCATCGGCCTGTTCCACGTGCTGCGCGAGTTCAAGCCGGGCAAGACCGAGAACTACGTCTTCAACGCGGCGGAGAACGCCTCGTTCGTCGACTCGAGCCTGTTCGGCGCGAAGCTGGGCTCGGCCGTGTGGCCGCTGCAGAACACCGCCTCGGTCGCCGAACTCGGCGGCAACCTGGTCTCGCAGTGGATCGTGATGATCCCGCTGATGATCGCGGCCGGCATCTTCACCCACATCACCGCACGCCACTCGGTCGCCCGCCAGCAGGCGCAGATCGCCGCCGGCACCGTCGCGGCGAACCCGCAGGCCGAGATCATGCAGAAGCTGATGCTGTACGTGTTCCCGATCGGTGTCGTCGTCGGTGCGCCGTTCCTGCCGCTCGCGGTCCTCTTCTACTGGGTCGCCAACAACCTGTGGACCCTCGGCCAGCAGTACGTCGTCTACCGCAAGATCGACGCAGAGGAGTCGGACAAGGCCGAGAAGGCCACCGAGTCCGCGAAGGCCCGCGCCCCGCGCCCCGGCCAGAAGCCGGTCCGCGACGTCCGCCGCGGCACCGCCGAGGACGTCCGCGAGATCGCCGACGAGCCGATCCAGCCGGCCGAGGCGCAGACCGCGGAGGCGGCGTCCGAATCCCGCGCCACCGGATCCGACGGCGCCTCCGCCGACACCGGCACGACCCCCGACGGGCAGCGCAACGGCACGGCCCGCAACGGGAACGGCAACGGCAACGGCCAGAAGAAGCCCGGGGCGAAGCCGGTGCAGAAGCGTCCGGGGGCCAAGGCCCGGCGCGGCAGGCGTCGCTGACCGTCCCACCGCACCACCCCGACAGACCCCGGCGCGCCCCGCCGGCCCCGGCGGACCCCACCGCCGCGCGGGCCCGGGCGCGACGGACCGCGAACCGTTGACGAGAGGAGTTGCGCGTGCCCACCACCGCCAAGGAGCCCGCCGAGGGTCCTGACGTGCAGGACAAGCCGTCCGGCGAGAGCCTGCTGATCCAGGAGGGCGACGTCGCAGGTGACTACCTGGAGCGCCTGCTGGACATCCTCGACTACGACGGCGACATCGACCTCGACGTCGAGGGCGGCCGCGCCATCGTCAGCATCGAGGGCGCCGAGGACGACGCCGACCTGCAGAAGCTCGTCGGCGACAAGGGCTCGGTGCTGGAGAGCCTGCAGGAGCTGGCCCGCCTGGCCGTCCAGCAGCAGCTGGGCAGCCGCAGCCGGCTGATGCTCGACATCGCGGGCTGGCGGCGGCACCGCCGCGACGAGCTCACCGAGCTCGGCCTGGAGACCGCCCAGGAGGTCAAGACCAGCGGCGAGTCCGCGCGGCTGCGGCCGATGACGCCGTTCGAGCGCAAGGTCGTGCACGACGCCGTCGCCACCGTGAAGGGCGTCGTCTCCGAGAGCGAGGGCGAGGAGCCGCGTCGCCAGGTCGTGGTCCACAAGAAGTGACCACCTCTCCCATCCCGACCCCGGAGGTCGCGGAGAAGGTCTTCGGCGACCGGACCGGGCTGGCCGTCCGCTACGTCGAGCACCTCGCGACCTCCGGGATCGAGCGCGGGTTGATCGGCCCGCGCGAACGGGACCGGCTGTGGGACCGGCACGTGCTGAACTGTGCGGTCCTCGGCGAGGTCGTCCCCGCCGACGCCCGGGTCGCCGACGTCGGCTCCGGTGCCGGGCTCCCCGGGATCCCGCTCGCCCTGGCCCGGCCGGACCTGCGGATCGTGCTGATCGAGCCGCTGGCCCGCCGCGTGGAGTGGCTGGACGAGGTGCTGGGCGACCTCGGCCTGGACGTCGTCGTCGAACGGGGGCGTGCCGAGGAGAAGCCCGTTCTGCGACGATGGGAGGGGGCCGACGTCGTCACCGCCCGGGCCGTCGGACCGCTGGCCCGGCTCGCGTGCATCTGCCTGCCCCTGCTGCGGCAGGGGGGTGCGATGCTGGTGCTGAAGGGCGCCTCCGCCCCGGAGGAGATCGCCCGCGACGCCGCGGCGGTCCGTGCGCTCGGAGGGGGCGAACCCCGGATCCACGAGACCGGAGCCGGTGTGGTCGATCCGCTGACCACGGTGGTCGAGATCCCGCGGACCGGCGCGCCCCGCCGCAACCGGAGGAAGGAACGGCGATGATGGGTGCCGGAGCGCCGTTTCACGTGAAACACCGACCGGGCACGAACCGTCCAGGAAGCGAGGGTCGCGCATGAGTGCCGGATGGACCCCCATCGCGGACGAGGCCGAGCGGGCCGCACGCGTCCTGCACCCCGACCGGCACGGCATGCCCCGCCCGGCCGCGCGGCGCATCATGGGCGTCGCGAACCAGAAGGGCGGGGTCGGGAAGACGACCAGCACGGTCAACCTGGCCGCGGGCCTGGCCCTGCACGGCATCCGGGTGCTGGTGATCGACCTCGACCCGCAGGGCAACGCGTCCACCGCGCTCGGCGTCGAGCACCGCACCGGCACGCCGTCGGTGTACGAGGTGATGCTCGGTGAGATCCCCCTCGAGGAGGCCGTCGCGGTCAGCACCGCGTCGCCGAACCTGCTCTGCCTGCCCGCCACGATCGACCTGGCCGGCGCCGAGATCGAGCTCGTCAGCATGGTCGCCCGGGAGTCCCGGCTGGCCCAGGCGCTGAACGACGAGACGCTGTCCCGGCTCGACGTCGACTACGTGCTCATCGACTGCCCGCCGTCGCTGGGGCTGCTGACGGTCAACGCGCTCGTCGCGGCGTCCGAGGTGCTCATCCCGATCCAGTGCGAGTACTACGCGCTGGAGGGGCTCGGGCAGCTGCTGTCCAACATCGATCTCGTCCGGTCGCACCTGAACACCTCGCTGCACGTGTCGACCATCCTGCTGACCATGTACGACGGCCGCACCAAGCTCGCCGACCAGGTCACCTCCGAGGTCCGCCAGCACTTCGGCCCGACGGCGCTGCGCACGGTCATCCCGCGCAGCGTGAAGGTCTCCGAGGCGCCCGGCTACAGCCAGACCGTGCTCGCCTACGACCCCGGCTCCCGCGGCGCGATGAGCTACATCGACGCGGCCCGGGAGATCGCCGAGCACGGGGCGAGCGGCGCCTACCGCCCGGACGGTCGCTGAGATGGCCGAGCGCAAGGGTGGGCTGGGCCGCGGTCTCGCCGCGCTCATCCCCACCGGCCCGTCGGAGTCCGGCGACCGGCCCGGGAACAACGGACCCGGCGCATCCCTGCACCGCCCGGCCCCGGCCGTCCGGCGCGACGACCACGACCCCGAGACCCCGGTCGTCGACGGCGGCGCGGAGTACCGCGAGATCCCGCTGCGGCGGATCGTGCCCAACCCCAAGCAGCCGCGGACCCAGTTCGACGACGATCAGCTCGCCGAGCTGGAGCACTCGATCCGCGAGTTCGGGCTGCTGCAGCCGATCGTGGTCCGGCGGGCCGGTGTCGACTACGAGCTGATCATGGGCGAGCGCCGGTGGCGCGCGGCCCAGCGCGCCGGACTGGAGACGCTGCCCGCGATCGTCCGGCACACCGCCGACGACGTGATGCTCCGCGACGCGCTCCTGGAGAACATCCACCGCGTCCAGCTCAATCCCCTCGAGGAGGCGGCCGCCTACGAGCAGCTGCTCGCCGAGTTCGGCGTCACGCACTCCGAGCTCGCCGACCGGCTCGGTCGTAGCCGGCCCGTCGTCACCAACATGATCCGGCTGCTGAAGCTGCCGGTGTCGGTGCAGCGCCGGGTCGCCGCCGGCGTGCTGTCGGCCGGGCACGCGCGCGCCCTGCTCGGCCTGGAGGACGCCGGGCAGCAGGAGGACCTCGCCACCCGGATCGTGGCCGAGGGCATGTCGGTCCGTGCGACCGAGGAGGCCGTCGTGCTGGCGCGGCACACGGGACCGCCGCAGGAACGCCGGGTCCGCCGTCGCGGCGATCAGCGTCCGGAGTTCGTCGAGCGCGCCGACCGGCTGGCCGACATGTTCGACACCCGGGTGAAGGTCGAGATGGGTCAGCGCAAGGGCCGCATCGTCGTCGAGTTCGGATCGGTCGAGGACCTCGACCGGATCACCGGGCTGATGGGGATCAGCGAGCGCGACTGACCGGGCACCATTCCCCGTCACCGACGGCCGTCGTCCCCGTGCACGGCGGCCGTCGGTCTGTCCGGGTACGGGGATGGCTGCGGGGTACGGCGCGGTGGAGGGCTTCTGAGGGCGTCCTGAGACGGCCTCTGAGGCGTCCGACGGGCGCGCGGTGGATGGGGAGGCCGGGGTGGGTCTCACGAGACGTGTGGGGTCGCTGAGCCGGTCGACCTGCCCGATTGGTCGCTTTTATTCGATTTCTTGGTCCTCGCTGGGGTGAGGTGGTCGGGATACGGCCTGATCAGTCGTACGTCCGTCCGAATGCGGCTGCACCGACGGTGGTCGCGCGTGGTTCGGCTCGTGGCGGGTCCCCGGCGACGGTCGTACGGAGTGGTCATCGACCGGGCTTCGGCCGGCGAGCGGGACGGTGTCGTCCCGACCCGGGTTCTGTGGTCCGTGTGGGGCCGGGGTCCGCGGACTTCCTTGTCGATCCGCGTGTGGTCGGGACCGCGGGCGGGGCGGCGTCGATGTTCCACGTGGAACATCGGTGGAGGTCGTGGCGGGCGCCGGCTGCACCGGGCCGGGGGTTGGGCTCGGTCGTGAGCGGGGTGGCCTGCGGGAGGCTCCGGATCCCGTGGGAGGTCCAGGGTGCGGTGTCTCGGTGCTGCTGCCACTCCCGCGGCCTGGAGGCCCGGTCCCCCGGTGCGTGCCGGGCCGCAGACTTCGTCCGGTCGTCCCGGTCCCGGACGCCGGGTGGCGGTGTACACGGCACGACCCGGTGACACCGTCCGGCCCAGGAGACGACCCAGCTCAGTGGCGCGGTCCAGTCCGGTGGTACGGCTCGGCCCGGTGGCACGGCTCGGCCCGGTGGGACGGCTCGGCCCGGTGGCACTGTCCGGCACTGATGGCGTGTCCGGTCTGTCGGTGCCGATCGGGGGGTGCGATCCTCCCCCGCGCTGCACGGGTCCGGCCCCGGGCCGGATGCCGCGACCCCGGGGTGGTCCGCCCGCGCTGCGGGACCTGCCGCGCCGCGACCCGGCACGCGCCGACGGACACGGCGACCGGGTCGGCCGCTCGTCCGCCGACGGCGGCGTGGGCGGTGGTGGACCCCGTCGCCTGTCGCCACGGAGGAGCTCGTCGCCGAGTACCGGATGCGCGCGGCGCCGATCCGTGCGTGTGCGCCTCCTCGGCGATGTGGGGTCGTCCGTCCGAGGTGGCAGCCGGATGGCCCCGGTGGGATCGCCGCGCCTCGGCATTCCCGGTGGAGTCCGGCTCGTGCCGCCGTCCGGCGACGGTGTCGGGGACGGCCGCCCCGGATGCGTCGACCCGGTGTGCGGCGGCCGGCATCCGGGACGACCGCGCGTGCCGCTGCGTTGAACCCAGCCACCGGCGTCCGGCCCACCGGCACCTGGTCCACCGATGCCCGGGCCGCTCGCGCTCGGCCCGGAAGCGCTCGGCCCGTCGGCACGACTCGGTGGGCGCGAGACCGGGGCGCGGATCGGGCGGTGCGGGACCGGGCGGTGCAGGACCGGGCGGTGCAGGACCGGGCGCGGTGCACGACCGGCGGTGCACGACCTGCGGTGTGGGAGCGGGCGGTGTGGAACCGGGGGCTGCGGGGCGGGATCGGACCGGCCAGGCAGTGCGTGGCGGAGCGCTACAGGGCGACCCACTGCGCAAGCCCCGGAGCACACCGAGCGGCTCCGATCCCGCCGACCCGACCGATCCGGCCCGGCGTCGCGTGCGTGTGTTTCACGTGGAACATCGCGATACCCCAGGATGGGCCGGTGCTCACCGACGCCGATCTCGCCGCTCGCACCGACCGCGCCGTCGACACCGCGGTGTCCGCCGCGCGGGACCACGGTTACCGCCCCGGTACGCCCCGCGTCCTGCACGACCTGTTCTCGGTCGTCGTCGCACTGGAGCCGGAGCCGGTCGTGGTGCGGGTCCCCACCGTCCTCCCGCCCGGCCTCGATCCGGCGGGACAGGCGGAGCAGCAGCGGCGCGAGATCGCGGTCTGCCGGTGGCTGTCGGACGCCGGGCACCCCGTGGTCCGGCCCGCACACCCGGAGCGACCCGTCGCCGCCGGGGACCTGTCCCTCACCTTCTGGGAGCGCCTGACCGTCGTCCCGGACGGCCCGCCCGACGCCGGTGCGAGCGGCGCGACGCTCGCTCGGCTGCACACCGCGCTACGACCGTGTCCGGTCGAGCTGGACTGGATGCACCCACTCGACGACTCCGTCACGGCGATGCTCGACGCGCTGCGGCACGACACCACCCACGTCTCCCCCACCGACCGCGACCGCGCGCTGCGGGAGTGGGCGACGATCCTCCCGGTGCTCGGCGACGAGGCGGGCTGCGCCGACCGGTTCCCCGGCACACGCCCGCAGCCGGTGCACGGGGACTCGCCGGCGTACAACGTCCTGCGGACCCCGGACGGTCCGTACGACGCCGACCTCGAGCACGTCTGCGTCGGACCGGTCGAGTGGGACCTGACCTTCGCCGGCCCGGAGGTCGTCGTCGCCTACGAGCGGGCGGCCGACCGTCCCGTCGACGCCGAGCTGCTCGCCCTCTGCGAGGCGGCCCGGCTGGTGCAGCTCGTCGCCTGCTTCGCGATGGTCCCGCAGCAGCCGGGTCTCGGGGACGGGATGAGCCCGCTCCTGGAGCTGTGGCGGGCCTCCGAGCCCTGCGGTGGCGTGCTCGGCTGATGTTCCACGTGGAACCACACCGCTGTGGTTCCACGTGGACCACCGCTCAGCCCTGCCGGGCCGCCGCGCGCTCGACGAGCGCCAGGTAGACCGTCGCGAGGTCGGAACCGTCCGCGGCCACCGCGGTCGGGAGCAGCGAGGTGTCGGTCAGGCCCGGCGACACGTTCATCTCCAGGACGTGCACGTGACCGTCGGCGTCGACGATCGCGTCGGTGCGCGACACGTCGCGCATCCCCAGCAGCCGGTGTGCGGCCAGGGCGGTGTCGGCCAGCGCGTCCAGCACGTCCGACGGCAGCCGCGCCGGGCAGTGGAACGTGGCCGCACCGGGTGTGTAGCGGGACGTGTAGTCGTAGAACCCGGACGGCACCTCCACCTCCACCGGCGGCAGCGCACGGGGCTCCTCGCCGTCGTGGACGACCGACACCGCGACCTCGGTCCCGGCGACGAATCGCTCGACGAGCACCGTCTCGGCGTAGGCGAAGCAGCTGACCATCGCGGCCGGCAGGTCCGCCGCGTTCCGGACCACCTGCACACCGAGCGCCGAGCCGCCCTGGTCCGGCTTGAGCACCAGCGGCAGCCCCAGGCGCTCGACGATCGCACCGAGCACGCCCTGCGCTCCCAGCTCACGGAAGGTCGAGTGCGGCAGCGCGACCCAGTCCGGCGTCGACAGACCCGCGCGGACGAGCTCGGTCTTCACGCTCGGCTTGTCCCACGCCCGCCGGCACGCCCCGGACGGCGTACCGACGAACGGGATGCCCAGCAGCTCCAGCACCTGCTGCACGGCGCCGTTCTCCCCCTCGCCCCCGTGCAGCGCGACGGCGACCGCGTCCGGCCGGTCGGTCGACAGCCGCTCCAACAGGCGCGCGTCGACGTCCCACTCGCGGACGTCGACACCGTTCGCGCGCAGCGCACCCGCCAGTCGACGACCGGATCGCAGGGACACCTCACGCTCGTGGGACAGGCCTCCGGCCAGCACGGCCACCGTTCGATCGCTCACGCGGGCATTCTGCGCCATGAACGGGAACGCCCCGGACCGGGAGCCGGTCCGGGGCGTTCCACGTGAAACATCGCCGTCGTCGGACGGTGTCAGGTCGTGTCCGGCGACGGGCTCTGGGTGCCCCGGGTCAGCTCGGGGCGGACCGGTGTCCCGAACGTCCGCACGACCTCCATCTCGGCCTCCAGCACCGCCGCCAGCCGCCGCACGCCCTCGGTGATGCGCTCGGGCGTCGGGAAGCAGAACGACAGCCGCAGCTGCCGGCTGCCGAACCCGTCGGCGTAGAAGCCGGTGCCGGACGCGTACGCGACCCGCGCGGTGACCGCACGGGGCAGCATCGCCTTCGTGTCGACGCCCTCCGGCACGGTCAGCCACACGAAGAACCCGCCGTCGGGGACGTTCCAGGTGCAGCCCTCGGGCAGGTACGTCTCCAGCGCGGCGAGCATCGCGTCGCGGCGCTCGCGGTAGTTCTCGCTGAACGTCTTGATCTGGCTGCGCCAGTCGTGGTGCGACAGGTAGCGCGACACCAGCATCTGCGTGAACGACGGCGGGCACAGCGTCGCCGACTCCGCGGCCAGCACCAGCCGGTCCCGCACCAGCGGCGGTACCAGCGCCCAGCCCACCCGCAGCCCGGACGCGAACGTCTTCGAGAACGACCCCAGGTACAGCACGTCCGGGTCGTACGAACGCAGCGCCGGGTGCACCTCGCCGTCGAAACCGAGCATCCCGTAGGGGTTGTCCTCGACGACCATCACGCCGTAGCGCCGGCACAGCTCCAGGATCCGCGGGCGCCGCTCGTGCGCCAGCGTCACGCCGGCCGGGTTGTGGAAGTTCGGGATCGTGTACAGGAACTTCGGGACGATCCCCTGCCGCGCCAGCGACTCCAGCGCCTCGTGCAGCAGCTCCGGGACCAGCCCGTGCTCGTCCATCGCGACGTGCACGACCCGCGCCTGGTAGGCGGCGAAGCTGCCCAGCGCGCCGACGTAGGATGGTCCCTCGGCCAGGACGACGTCGCCCGGGTCGACGAAGATCCGGGTCAGCAGGTCGAGGGCCATCTGCGAGCCGACGGTGACGACGACGTCGTTCGGGTCGGCCTCGATGCCCTCCTCCCGCATGACCTCGCAGATCTGCTCCCGCAGCTGTGGTACACCCTGCGCGGAGCCGTACTGCAGCGCGGACATGCCGTCCACGTCGACGAGCTCGGCCACCTCGCGGGCGAGGGACTGCAGCGGCAGCGCCGCCAGGTTCGGCATGCCACCGGCCAGCGAGACGACCTCGGGACGGCTCGCGACGGCGAACAGCGCCCGGATCTCCGACGCCGTCATCCCGGCGGTGCGGGTCGCGAAGCGCTCGGTGGGGGCGAGCGGGACCACGGCCCCCTCCCCTGCCGCCGCTGCCTGCGCGGCCGCCGCGGCCGCGGAACGGCGGACGTCGGGCTGCTGCGGGCGGTCGGGCAGGGTCATCGCATGCTCCTCTGCGAGGGGAAAAGGCTCGCCGAGTGTAACCGCGACGGGTGATCGGCCCGCCCTTCGTCGTGACGTTCGTACCGGTGGGCCTTCTCGGGGTGACGGGATCGCGAGAATCCACCTAGTCTCGGGCTGCGCGGGGTCACCGGACCCGGGGGCGGCCAGGGGGGACGGTTGCTCCGGCGCCGGGGTCGGGACCACGCCCCGGACGGGCCGGCCGCGCAGCAGCGCGTGCATCGCGCGACGACGACATCCGGAGGTCGGATTCCGTGTCCTGGCACGTTGCCGCGCTCAACCTCGACAACCTCGGCGATCTGCCGAAGCGGTGTCGCAACTGCGTCTACTGGGAGCTCTCACCCCAGCTCGCCGACCAGGCCGAGGGGTACGGCACGACCGACCTGGAGAAGGAGGCCTGGCTGTCGGAGGTGCTCCTCGAGTGGGGCTCCTGCGGCCGGGTCGTCTACGTCGGCGGTGCCCCCGCGGGGTACGTGCTGTTCGCGCCGCCGGCGTCGGTCCCCCGTGCCACCGAGATGCCGACCGGACCGGTCAGCGCCGACGCCGTCCTGCTGACCACGATGCAGGTGGCCCCGGAGTTCGCCGGCGAGGGACTGGGCCGGGCGCTCGCCCAGGCCGTCGTGAAGGACCTGACCCGGCGCGGGGTGAAGGCCGTGGAGGCGTTCGGCGACGCGCGTCCCGGCACCGAGTCCGACTGCGTCGTCCCGGCGGACTTCCTCCGCTCGGTCGGTTTCAAGACCGTCCGCCCGCACCACCGCTGGCCGCGGCTGCGGATGGAGCTGCGCTCGGGGCTGGAGTGGAAGTCCGACGTGGAAGCCGCGCTCGAACAGCTGTTCAACACGGTGACCATCCCGATGCAGACCGCGGCGCCGCGCCCGACGGCGACACCGGCCCGCGCGGGGTCCTGCCAGCTGTCGTTCGTGCCGCCCGCAGGGACGATCTGAGGGCGCTCTGAGCGGGCCGTCAACGGCCCGGGCGGCCCGACCCCGGGTGAGGGGGACGGGCGGGGCTCTGCGGGTCGTGGCGGGCCTCAGACGGCCCGGATCTCGTCCCTGGCGTACTCGCGGGCCAGCACGTCGTTGAAGGTGAACGTGCCGGTGGGCTGGTCGTCCTGCCCGAGCAGGTACAGCCGCTTGACGGCGACGAGGATGCCCTCGGCGACGACGTCGCGGAAGCCGGGGTCGAGCAGCTTGCGGCGGTCCCCGAGGTGGGTCAGGTACCCGACCTCGACGCGGACGGCCGGCATCCGGGTCCGGCGCACGAGCTCCCAGGTGCACGTCTGGCTGCGGCAGTCGAGCATCGAGGTCCGGGTGAGCAGCTCGCGCTGGATCAACCCGGCGAGCGCCTCCCCGACGTTCGACGTGGTGCCCGACCCGTTGCCGAAGTAGTAGGTCGCCAGACCCTGCGCGTGCGGGCTGAAGCTCGCGTCGGTGTGCAGCGACACGACCATGTCGGCGCCGACGTCGTTGGCGAACTGTGCGCGCTCGGTGTCCGGCGGGTTGCCGTTCTCCGGACGGGAGAGCAGGGCCTCCATGCCGGTGGCCGACATGCGGCCGACGACCCGGCGGGCGAGGTCCCACATCAGGTCGGCCTCGGTGACCCCGCCGACGTCGACGCCGCGGTCGTGCCCGCCGTGGCCCGGGTCGATGACGATGCGCTTGCCGCGCATCCGCGGCCCGGCCCGGCGCAGCAGCTCCTGCTCGCGCATGAGGTGCGGACGACCGCCGGTGACCTTGCGGCCGAGCTGGCGCAGCGCGCGCAGCGTCTCCGGGCCGCAGACACCGTCGGGGGTCATGCCGTAGTCACGCTGGAAGCGGATCAGGGCCTGCTCGGTCTGCTGGTCGAACAACCCGCTCGGCCGGCCCGGGTTGTACCCGAGCTCGAGCAGGCGTTCCTGCAGGTGGGCGACGTCGTCGCCGGTGGTGGGGGTGGAGAGCGTGAACGACAGCATCCGGTCGCCCAGGCTCCAGCCCGCCTCCCGCAGCGCGCGGGCGGTGTCCGGGCCGACGATGCCGTCGGTGATCAGGCCACGGCCCTGCTGGAACATGCGGACGGCGCGGTCCACGCCGTCGTCGAACATGTCCTGGGCGCGCGAGCCCGGCGGAACCGCCGGGAGCAGACCGAGCTGTCCCAGCGTCGTCCGGATCTCGCGTACGGCCGGACCGCAGTCCCCGCGCCGGAGCAGCTGCATGCACCCCTCGCTCGCAGTCGTGAGGCGCCGTGCGACGCCCGTGATCGGTCGGTTCCGCCCGGTGACCGGACGCGTGCCGGACTCATTGTGCCCTGCCCAGCCCCCGGAGGAGTGCATCGGGGCGGATACGCGCGTGTCCCGGTTGTGATCAACCGGGACACGCAGCGTTATCTCCGTGCGCTATGCAGCGCACGGACAGTGATCAGATGTGGTCGGCAAGATCGGCGAGGAGTGCCGCCTTCGGCTTCGCGCCCACGATCTGCTTCACCGGCTTGCCGCCGGAGAACAGGATCATCGTCGGGACCGACATGACCTGGTAGTCGCGGGCGACCTCCGGGTTGGCGTCGATGTCGAGCTTGGCGACGGTCAGCTTCTCGGAGTTCTCGCCGGCGATCTCGTCGAGCACCGGGGCGACCATCTTGCACGGGCCGCACCAGGTGGCCCAGAAGTCGACCAGGACGGGCTTGTCGCTCTTCAGGACGTCCTGGTCGAACGAGCTGCTGGTGACGTCGACGGTGTTGTTGCCCATGGGGTTCTCCTTCGGTCGCGGATGCGGTCTGTCGGGTGCCGGTGGTCGGTCAGTGCGCGGCGTCGGCGACGGCGGCCGCCGGGGCGGTCTCCTCCGAGCCGTAGCCGCCGCCGGCCAGCTCGGAGCTGACCGCGTGGCCGGCCAGCCAGCGCTCGGCGTCGATCGCGGCCGAGCAGCCGGAGCCCGCGGCGGTGATCGCCTGGCGGTAGGTGTGGTCGACGAGGTCGCCACAGGCGAAGACGCCCGGGACGTTCGTGTGGGTGGTACGTCCGTCCACCTGCACGTAGCCCTCGTCGTCGACGTCGACCTGGCCCGCCACCAGCGCGCTGCGCGGGTCGTGGCCGATCGCGACGAACATGCCGGTGACGTCGAGCGTGCCGGTCTCACCGGTCACGGTGTCGCGCAGCTGCAGCTGCTTCACCGAGCCCTCGCCGGTCACCTCGGTGACCTCGGAGTTGGTGCGCCAGCGCATCTTCGGGTCGTTCTGCGCCCGCTCGTACATGATCTTCGAGGCGCGGAACTCGTCGCGACGGTGGATGACCGTGACGGTCTCGGCGAAGCGGGTGAGGAACGTGGCCTCCTCCATCGCCGAGTCGCCGCCGCCGATGACGGCGATGTTCTGGTCCCGGAAGAAGAAGCCGTCGCAGGTGGCGCACGAGCTGACGCCGCGGCCGAGGAGTTCCTGCTCACCGGGGACGTGCAGGTAGCGCGGGGCGGCACCCATCGCGAGGATCACGGCGCGGGCCCGGAAGGTCTCCCTGCCGACCCGCACCTCCTTGACGTCGCCGTCGAGCTTCACCTCGTCGACGTCCTGCGGGCGCAGGTCGGCGCCGAAGCGCTCCGCCTGGCCGCGCATCTGCTGCATGAGCTCGGGGCCCATGATCCCCTCGGTGAAGCCCGGGTAGTTCTCCACCTCGGTCGTGGTCATCAGGGCGCCGCCGAACTGGCTGCCCTCGAACACGAGCGGGGCGAGCTGGGCCCGCGCGGCGTACACCGCAGCGGTGTAGCCGGCCGGCCCGGACCCGATGATGATCAGGTTGTGCACCGTGTCGTCGGTGGTCACCGGTACCGATCCCTCCTGCCGCGCCCGGGCGACGGGCGCGATGACGGGGCCTGCGGGTGCCGGCCCGGGTGGCCGGCTCCTGCGTCGTGGCTGCCGTATGGCTCGAACGCGATCCTAGACAGGGGCATTCCCGCTCGTCGGTGCCGTGGGACGTGGGCCGCGTGACCCGGGCGTCGCCGGTGCCCTGCCGGGTCAGCCGATGGTGGTCTCGGCGAGCACCCGCGCGGTGCCCGGCCCGCAGTCCGGCGGTACGGCGACGAGGCGGTAGCGGCCCCGCTCCGGTCCGCCGAGGACGAGCAGGACCGCCGGGTGGCCGTCGACGGAGTGCGGGCGGGCCGTCAGGAACGGAGCGTCCGGTCGCGGGTCGCCGGCGGCGGTGAGGCAGGCGCGGACCCGGGCGGGATCGTCGAGCGCGCCGACGGGGACGGCCGCGCCGGCGGCGGCGGACCGGAGCTCCTCCGGAGCGGTCCCGGCGACCGGGACGACGACCGGCGCGGTGGGCACGAGGGCGGCGAGCCCGACCCCGGCGACGACGAGCACCGCCGCGGCGACGGCGAGCGCGCGCCACGGGGTGCGGCGGCCCGGCGGCGGGCCGCCGGCCGCCGGAGCCTCGCCCCGCTCCGGTCCGGGAGCCGCTCGCGCCATCTCCGCGGCGAGCCGCGCCCGCATCCGCGCCGCCACGTCGTCCGGCATCGCCACCGGACCGAGTTCCCGGGCCATCCGCGCCCCGACCTCGACGAACGGTTCCTCGTCGGGATGACGCGAAGCAGGTGAACACTGGTTGTCGTCGTACCGACGAGTGATCTCCGAGGAGTTGTCGTCGGATCGGTGAGAACTGCTCATCCCTCGTCCTCCCGCAGCACGGGGGCCAGCCGGGCCCGCGCACGGGCCCGGCGGCTCTTCACCGTCCCCGGCGCCACCGCCAGCATCTCCGCCGCCTCCGCGACGCCGTAGCCGAGCCCGTCCACGAGCACCAGCGCGGCCCGCTGGTCCACCGGCAGCAGGGCCAGCGCGTCGGAGACGGCGAGCCGCACCACGAGCCCGCCCGCGTGGTCCCGGGCCGCGACGACCGTCTCCAGGGCCCGCAACCGGTCCCGTCGCCGCCCGGCCGCGCGGAGCCGGTCGACGCAGTCGTTCACGAGGATCCGGTGCAGCCACGTCCCCGTCGCGGCGTCACCGCGGAACCCGGGCGAGCGGAGCGCGGACAGGAACGCCTCCTGCACCGCGTCCTCGGCCTCGGTCCGGTCGCCGAGCATCCGCAGGGCCACCGACCAGAGCCGGTCGGCGTACCTGCGGAACATCTCGTCCAGGTCGGGCGGGGCCCGGTCCGGGATCCGGTCGACGGTCGTCACCCGCGCACGGTAGGCAGCGCCGGGGGGTGCTCACGGGCGTTGCCGGGCCGGTCCGTCGCGATCGCGAACGGGGCGGCTCAGGGTGCGGTGCGGCGGAACCCGATGTCGTCGATCCGGGTCTGGTTGTCCGGCCCCAGGTTCGTGATCCACAGGAGCACGTGCTGGGTGGGGCGGCCCGGGTCGAGGCCGACCGTCGTCCGTCCCGACGACAGGGTGACGGTGTCGAGCAGCGTCGTCTCCGCCAGCGTCGGCTCGGCCGACGGGGCCGAGCGGACCTGCACGACCGCGCCCGCGGTCGGCGAGTCGACGGTGAGCCCGGTGAGCGGCTCGGCGGCGTCGAACGAGGCCAGCACGCCGATCCCGGGCTTGAGCGCCGGGAACGGCTGGAAGTAGCGGCTCGTCGTCCACACGGTGGAGGGGTCGCCGTCGACGACGTTGCCGACGGTGCCGGCGTTGTCCGCGTCGCCGACCGGGTCGAACACCGTCGCCGACACGTCCGGCACCGCGGTACCCGTCCCGGACGACGCGGCCGGGGCCCCGGCGGGGGGAACCTGCTGCTGCACCGGGGCGCTCGCCGCGGGCGGGACGACCACCGGCGGGGCGCCGCCACCACCGAACAGCATGCCCAGCTGCACGGCGACGTACCCGAGCACGATCAGCACGCCGACGGCGAGCACCCCGAGACCGATCCGCAGGTTGCGGCGGCGCCGGGGGTCGTTGCGGGTGTCGGGCAGCCGGTCGGAGTCCTGCCACACGTCGTCGGGCTCGGCGGGCGCGCCGTCGTGCACCGGCGGGAAGAAGGCCTGGTCGGCGTCCTCGGCGACGACGTCGGCCAGCATCCGGTGCATCGCCGCGGCGGTGTGCACCCGACTGACGCCGTCGCCCTGGCCGAGCGCACCGCTGCACAGCGTGTCCAGCTCCAGCGGCACACCGGGCCGCAGCTGCGACGCGGGCCGCAGCCGGCCCGCGGGCGTGCGGTCGGCGGCGACGAGCCCGGCGCGGGCGGCGTCGGACACCGACAGCGGCCAGCGCCGGGTGAGCAGGCAGTAGAGGATCCCGCCGAGCCCGCGGACGTCGTCGGCGGCGGACACCGACGGGCGCGGGAGCAGGAAGGCGAGCATGGCGCGCCCGTCCGGGGTGATCCGGACGCGCTGCGGGTGGTCGCAGCCGAGCACCAGGCCCTGCTGGTGGGCTTCGGTGGCGGCGGCCGACAGGGTCTCGACGGCCTTGGCGGCCCGCTGCGCGCGGATTGGGCCCTCGGCGACGGTCTCGGCCAGCGAACGCCCCGGCACCCACTCGGCGACGGCGGCGCCCAGCACGTCGGCCGGCAGGCCGTGCGTGCCCGGGGCCAGTACGTCGAGCAGCCGGGCGCTGCCGGAGTGCTCGAAGCAGCCCGAGCGCAGGGCACGCACGATCATCTCACCGGCGCGGGCGGTGCCCTCCGGGTCGTCGGAACGGTCGTCGGCGGGGAGCCTGCGCAGCAGCGTGACGCCGACCGGGCGGCGCAGCACGGTGTCCTCGGCGCGCCAGAACTCCGCCCCGGCGGCCGGGTCGGACCCGATCCGCTGGCGGAGCACGTAGCGCTCGGTGAGCGGCGAGCCCGCGGTGGTGCCCGCGGTCTCGCGGACGGCCGGGATGCGCTCGGTGGGCCGGGCCTGGGCCGGCACCGCGGGCACCGCGGGCACCGCGGGCACGGCGGCCGTCGGCTGCTCGTCGGCGGGCATCTCGGCGGTCCCGTGCGCCTCGGCGGTCCCGGGCGCCTCGGCGGTCGCCGTCGCGTCGGCGGGGTCGAGCGACGGGTGCGGACGGGGTGCCGCGTCGTCCTCGACGGGGTGGGGGCCGGTCCGGGCAGTGCGCTCGCCGATCTGCCCGCTCAACGGCCTCGCCCTCCCCCTGGCGCTCGGTGTCGTGTCCGGCGTCAGCCTACGGCACTCGGTCGGATGCGGACGAGCCGAGAACACACCCCCGGACCCGTCTCCCCTGTCTTCGGAGACGGGGGTGGATCGGTTTGCCTCTCGGTCCTCCGGATTCGCCCGGAAGCAGCTGTGATGCGACGAGCGGTCAATGCCGGACGGCGAACGACAGGGGTGTTCCTTGTCTCCCCGTGTCTCCCCCGGACCTCAGGAGCGGTGGGTGCGTCCGGACGGCGCCGGTCCCGGTGGCACGGGGGCGTCCGGGTGCGTGTCGGGCCCGGGCCCGGGCCCGGGGCCGGGGCCGGGGCCACCGGACGCGCCGGGTGCGGTGGCCGGACGCAGCCTGCGCAGCACCCGCCGGACCACCAGGACCACGAGAACGCCGCCGGCGATCGCGGTCAGCCAGACCGTGACCGTCCCGTAGACGGTCGACCGGACCCGCAGCCGGGTGTCCGGGCCGAGCGCGACGCCGTCGGGGGTGAGCAGGCCCGCGTCGACGCTGAACACCCCGGAGCGGGTGACCTGGGCGCTGACCCGCACCTGGACGCGGCCGCGCGGCGGAACCACCTGCACCTCGATCGGGGCGACCCGCAGCCCGGTGGTGCTCGACAGGACCACCCGCACGTTCATCGTCACCGGCAGCCCGTTGGCGACGGTGATCAGCAGCGGTGCGTCGCTGGTCCCGAGGGAGTACGGGCTGGGCGGCTCCACCACACGCACCGACGCGCGGATCCGGGCGATCCGGTCGGCGACGACGGTCTCCTCCCGCTCGGCGCGGGCCGGGTCGCCCCGCCACCACGACGACACCGCCCGCAGCGTGCCGGTCACCAGCGGGTCGAACACGTCGGCGGGGCTGGCCCCGACCCCGGTGCGGGCCTCGGCCGCGGCACGCAGTGCCTCGATCGTCCGGACCTGGTCGGCCACCCCGGACACGACCGTCCCCGGGATCTCCGCACCGCCGGCCTGCGGCGGGTAGAACAGCTGCGTCCCGCCCGCCTGCACCTCGCCGCCGGTGAGGGTGGACAGGCCGGTCGGGGCGATCCGGCCGTCGTCGATCAGCGAGGTCAGGGCGGTCAGCACCCCGGCGGCGGCCGGCCCGTCCGCGGCCCAGCGGTGCGGCGGCGCGACGACCAGCGGGCCCCCGGCGTCCGCGGCCCGGAACGCGAGCGCCCCGGCGAGGTCCTGACCGGCGAGCCCGCCCGCGTCCCCCTGCTGCACCTCGACGCCCGTGGGTCCGGTCGCGGCCTCGGTGAGCAGCGGATCGGTGAGCAGCGCGGAATCGTCGCCGTCCCGGCCGGTGCCGTCGGAGCCGCCCACGCGCACCCGGCCGGAGGCCGCCGTGCCGGTCACCCCGTCGGCGGAGAGCAGCAGCCGGGTCCCGCCGCCGAGGGCGTCCAGCGTCGCCTCGTCGACGACGCCGTCGGCGGGCCACACGACGCCGTCGAGGACCGTGGTCCCCAGCTCGGTGGACAGGGTCCGGCGGCCGCGGTCCAGCGCGGTCCGGGCGAGGTCGGCCTGGCCGCCGCGGACCAGGGCGACCAGGTCGGCGTCCGACGGCGGCAGCGCGATCACGCAGGTCCCGCGCGCGGCGGCGGTCAGCGCCGCGAGCCACTGGCCCGCCGCCTCCGCGCCGCGGCCGGGCACGGACTCGCCGGGGCCGGTGACGACGTAGCCGTCGCGCATGGCGACCGCGGTGGCGACGAGCTCGGGGTCGATCGCCAGGCACAGCGCGGCCCGGGTCGGGGACCCGGCGGGCGCCGCCGAGCCCAGCGCCTCGACCAGGCCGCGTAGCCGGCCGCCGTCGGCGAAGGAGGTCGCGAGGTCGTCGTCGGTCAGCAGCGGCGGCTCGCCGGGCAGCGGCGGGACCCGGCGCGGGGCGTCGGTGATCGGGTACAGCATCGTCACCGGTGCGGCGGCCACCGGCGACGACGGCGGCGCGGCCCCCGGCAGCGACGACACCGGCAGCATGGTGCGGACCCCGGCCAGCCGCGACGGCGTGCCGTCGACGGTCCCGTTGAGGTTCACCAGCAGCGGGTAGGTGCCCGGGCCGGGCAGCGCCAGCGTCGACTGCGGGGGCCCGGTGAGGGGGACGGCGTAGCGGAACGGGACCGACGCGCCCGGCGCGAGCGGGCCGAGGTCGGCGAACGGCGGCGTCGCGTCGTCGACCGCGGCCTCCCCGGCCAGCGCGGTCCGCAGCGCCGCCTCGCCGGCGAGCACCGGCCCGCGCTGCACCCGGACGGCCAGGTCGTCGACGGTCCCCGGTCCGGTGTTGGTGACGGTCCCGGTGACGACCAGCTCGCCCGGCCCCGCCGAGGTCACCACCCGCGGGGTCATCGTGCCGACGTCGAGCCGGACCGGGGCGGCGGGCTGCTGGGCCGGGCGGTCCGCGGCCGCGGTCGGGGGTGCACCGTGCGGCAGCGCCGCGGGCAGGAGCAGTGCCACCACCGCGGTGAGCACGATCGCGACCAGGGCCGCGACCCGGCTCACGCCGTCTCCTCCAGCAGGTCGGCCGCATGCCGGATCAGCCGGCGCTCGTCGGCGTAGGCGAGCCGGCCCTCCAGCTCGTCGAGCGGCACCCAGGCCACCTCGGAGACCTCGACGTCCTCGTCGCAGAGCTCGCCGCCGAGCGCGCGCATCAGGTAGTGGTGCACCGTCTTGTGCACGCGCCGGTCCTCGGCGACGAACCAGAAGTCGATGGTGCCCAGGGGAGCCAGCACCTCACCGATGATGCCGGTCTCCTCCTGCACCTCGCGCACCGCGGCCTGCTCGGCGGTCTCACCGGCCTCGATGTGGCCCTTGGGCAGCGACCACAGGAGCCGGCCCCGGCGGTCCAGCCGGCCGATCAGCGCGGCGGCCCCGGTCTGCGGGTGCACGACCAGCCCGCCGGCGGACGTCTCGTCCACCGTGCGCAGCCGGCGACGGCGGTCCGGGGACCGGTCGGCGCGACCGGCCCGGCCGGCGCGTGCGCTCCGGCCTTCGCGACCGGGTTCCGCGCCGCGCCCTGCCGACGAGCGGCCGCGGGAGGTGGACATGTGGCGATGGTAACGAGGAGGTAGCCCGAAGGGGGGTCGACGACCCGCCGCGGGGATCGCGTCACCCGGTCGCCCCGCCGTCGATCAGCGGTCGGGCCGCGCGGCGGGACGGCGGACCCGTGCCCACCGCCCGGGCGCGTTGCCTAGACTGGCCCGTCGTGTCCTCGTCGTCCCCGTCCTCCACCGCCCGACCGGCGACCCGGCCGACCCGCCAGCCGGCCGGCGCGCCCGCCCCGGACCCGGACGAGCTGCAGCGCGCACAGGAGGACGCCGTGGTCGCACTGCTCGACGTCCCGGCCATCGCCGACGAGCTGGCCGCCCGCTTCGCCGCCCGCGGCCACCTGCTCTACCTCGTCGGCGGCAGCGTCCGCGACGCGGTGCTGCGCGGCACCGGCGCGTCGACCCGGGACTCCGGGGACCTCGACTTCACCACCGACGCCCGCCCCGAGCAGATCCTCGCGATCGTGCGCGGCTGGGCGGAGGCGGTCTGGGACACCGGGATCGCGTTCGGGACCGTCGGGCTGCGCCGTGACGGCCAGATCCTCGAGGTGACGACCTTCCGCGCCGACACCTACGACGGCACCTCCCGCAACCCCGAGGTCCGCTTCGGCGACACGGTCGAGGGCGACCTGGTGCGCCGCGACTTCACGGTCAACGCGATGGCGGTCGAGCTGACCGGGTCGCACCGCCGCTTCGTCGACCCGCACGGCGGGTTCGCCGCGCTGGCCCAGGGTGTCCTGGACACCCCGGACACCCCGGAGCGCTCCTTCTCCGACGACCCGCTGCGGATGCTGCGCGCCGCCCGGTTCGTCTCCCAGCTCGGGTTCACCCCCGCCGCGCGGGTCACCGACGCGATGACGGCGATGGCCGACGAGCTGACCCGGATCACCGCGGAGCGGGTGCAGGCCGAGTTCACCAAGCTGATGCTCGGCGGGCATCCGCGGCGCGGTCTGGAGCTGCTCTGCGACACCGGCCTGGCCCGGCACGTCGTCCCCGAGGTCCCGGCGATGCAGCTGGAGACCGACGAGCACATGCAGCACAAGGACGTCTACACCCACTCGCTCGTCGTGATGGAGCAGGCGATCGAGCGCGAGACCGACGGGCCGGACCTCACCCTGCGCCTGGCCGCGCTGCTGCACGACATCGGCAAGCCGGCGACCCGGCGCAAGGAGCCGGACGGGCGGGTCTCGTTCCACCACCACGAGGTGGTCGGGGCGAAGATGACCCGCAAGCGGCTGCGGGCGCTGAAGTACCCGAAGGTCCTGGTCGACGACGTGTGCCAGCTCGTCTACCTGCACCTGCGGTTCCACGGCTACGGCAAGGGCGAGTGGACCGACTCGGCCGTGCGCCGCTACGTCGCCGACGCCGGCCCGCTGCTGGAGCGCCTGCACCGGCTGGTGCGTTCGGACTGCACCACCCGCAACCGGCGCCGGGCCTCGGCCCTGCAGCGCAACTACGACGGCCTGGAGGACCGGATCGCCGAGCTGCGCAAGCAGGAGGAGCTCGACGCTATCCGCCCCGACCTCGACGGCAACCGGATCATGGAGCTGCTGGGCATCCCGCCGGGTCCGGCCGTCGGGAAGGCCTACCGGCACATGCTGGCGCTGCGGATGGAGCAGGGGCCGATGGACGCCGATCAGGCCGAGGCCGCGCTGCGGGACTGGGCGGCCGAGAACCTCTGATCCGGACGTTCGTCCCGTACGTACGTCTACATCGATGGACGTTCGTATTACACGATCGTATGGACGATCATGTCCGGTGTACGACGCTGCGGCGAACGGGTGGCGGCATCGCGTCCGCGCCGGAGGTGCGACCATGGACCCGTGCGGGAACACCGCGCCACGCGAGGCGCCGCTCTTCCCCCGGTCACGCCGGGGAGTCTGCTCGTCGCCGCCCCCGGTCTGGGCGATCCGAACTTCTCGCGGACGGTCGTCTACATGATCGAGCACCGTCCGCAGGGCAGCCTCGGGGTCGTGCTCAACCGGCCGGGCCAGGCAGCCGTACGGGACGTGCTCCCGCGCTGGGCCGGGCTCACCAGCGACCCCGGGACCATGTTCGTCGGCGGGCCGGTCGAGGCGCGCACCGCGCTCTGCCTGGCCGCCCTGCGGACCGGGGAGACCGGCCGCGGGCTCGGCGGGCTGATGCCGGTCCGGCCGCCGGTCCAGCTGGTCGACCTCGACTCCGACCCGGCTCCGCTCGCGCAGCGGCTGCGCGGCCTGCGGATTTTCGCCGGGTACTCCGGCTGGGACGCGGGCCAGCTGGGCGGCGAGATCGCTCGGGGCGACTGGTACGTCGTCCCCGGCCTGCCCGACGACCTGCTGACCACCGTCTACGACCAGCTGTGGGAACGGGTGCTGCGCCGCCAGGGCGTCCCGCTGGCGCTGCTCGCCACGTTCCCGCGTGATCCGGCCTGGAACTGACCTCCACGGGCGGTGCGTGGTCGCCGCGACCGTGCTCGGGGGCCGCCGACCGGCCTACCGTGGGGTCGTGCTCTTCGACCGTCGTCCCCAGCCCGATCCCGTCGGCCCCGGGCAGGAGTCGGTGTGGGACTACCCGCGCCCGCCCCGGGCCGAGCGGGTGCCCCGGCGCGCGGAGCTGTGGCACGGCGGGACGCTCGTCGCCGCGTCGGACGACCTGGTCCGGGTGCTGGAGACCAGCCACCCGCCGACCTGGTACCTGCTCCGCACCGCCTTCACCGACGGCGTGCTGGTGCCCGGTGAGCACCGCACGTTCTGCGAGTGGAAGGGCGTCGCCCACTACTGCGACGTCCGCGTCCCCGGCGTGCCGCCGCTGACCGACGTCGCCTGGTGGTACCCGCGGCCGGACGCGCGCTACCCGGAGCTGACCGACCGGGTCGCGGTCTACGTGGCGCCGTTCGAACGGATCACCCTCGACGGGGAGACGGTCCGCCCGCAGCCCGGCGGGTTCTACGGCGGCTGGGTCACCGACGAGGTCGTCGGCCCGTTCAAGGGCGGGCCGGGCTCCCGCGGCTGGTAGGCCCCGCTCGTACCGCGCCGATCGGGCCGCGCCTGTCGTACCGCGCCGGTCGTACCGCGCCGATCGGGCCGCGCGATCGGGCCCGGCCGGCCGAGACTCGCGGGTCGGCCCCGCGGGGGCCGGACCTCGCAGCTGCGGCCGCGCGGGTCGGGTCCCGCGGGTCGGGCCTCGCAGCTGCGGCGCCGCGGGTCAGGCCTCGCGGGTCAGGCCGGTGCGGTCTCCGGGTTCCGAGCCCGGCTCGGTGCCGGTCGCGTCGCGGCAGCCGGCGACCAGGTCGCAGCCGGCGCAGACCCCGCCGCAGCTCGGGGCCGCGGCCTGCGCGGCGATCGCCACCGCCGCGGCCCGCGCCCCGACCGCCCCACCGAGACCGGCGAGCACGACCGTCCCGACCAGCGCGATCGCACCCAGGACCCACGGGGCGGCGCCGGTCCGGTCCAGGACCAGCAGCACCGTCCCGCCGACCAGGGCGATCGCCCCCGCGGCCCCGACCGGCGGCGCGGCCACCCGGTTGGCGATCGCGAACGCGTCGGCGGTCCGCAGGCTGTCCGCGGTGCGGACGCCGACGAAGCGGTTGCGCGGCAGCCGGCCGGTCGCCCCCAGCCCGGCGAGGACGACGAGTACCACCCCGGCCAGCAGGAGCAGGGCGGCGAGGAGCAGGCGGAGCGTCGTGGGCACGTGACCAGGGTAGAACCCGGGGGAACGGGGACGCCCGCCCCGGCTACCCTGGTCACATGTGCACGGCCCGCCGACTTCCCGGCGCGGCGTCGTAGCCAGACACGGCGCCGCGACGACCCCTCCTGCGTGATGCGCCCTCCGACGTGATGCGCACGAGGGGCCGCGACGTGTTCCGGGCCCCGAGTCGGGCCGTCACGACAGGCATCCCCGAGGTGAGACGGACATGAGCACCGAGACCACGACCGCGTCCGAGCAGCGCGCGGACCGACCGGCGTACCGCTACGACGCCGAGATGGCCGCCCGGATCGAGCGGAAGTGGCAGGACTTCTGGGAGACCGAGCAGACCTTCCACGCCCCCGACCCGGGGCAGCCCGGCTCGGAGAAGCCGAAGGTCTACCTGATGGACATGTTCCCCTACCCCTCCGGGGCGGGGCTGCACGTCGGGCACCCGCTGGGCTTCATCGGCACCGACGTGCTGGGCCGCTACCTGCGGATGAACGGCCACAACGTGCTGCACCCGATGGGCTTCGACGCCTTCGGGCTGCCCGCCGAGCAGTACGCCGTCCAGACCGGGACGCACCCGCGGACGACGACCGAGGCCAACATCGCCCGCTACCGGCAGCAGCTCCGCCAGCTGGGCCTGGGCCACGACCCGCGTCGCTCGGTGTCCACCACCGACATCGCGTTCTACCGCTGGACCCAGTGGATCTTCCGGGAGATCTTCGAGTCCTGGTACGACACCGACGCCGACCGCGCCCGCCCGATCTCCGAGCTGCGCGCCGAGTTCGAGGCCGGCACCCGCCCGACCCCCGACGGCCGCCCCTGGGCCGAGCTGTCCGAGGCCGACCGGCGCGCCGCCGTCGACGGGTACCGGCTGGCCTACATCTCCGAGGCGCCGGTGAACTGGTGCCCCGGCCTGGGCACCGTGCTGGCGAACGAGGAGGTCACCCCGGACGGCCGCTCCGAGCGCGGCAACTTCCCCGTCTTCCGCCGCAACCTCAAGCAGTGGATGATGCGGATCACCGCCTACGCCGACCGGCTGGCCGACGACCTGGACCGGGTCGACTGGCCGGAGTCGGTCAAGGCGATGCAGCGCAACTGGATCGGCCGCTCCGAGGGCGCCCGGGTCCGGTTCCCGGTGCAGTCCGGCGCGGACGCGATCGAGGTCTTCACGACCCGCCCGGACACCCTGTTCGGCGCCACCTACATGGTGCTGGCGCCCGAGCACCCGCTGGTCTCCTCCCTGGTCCCCGGGCAGTGGCCCGACGGCACCGACCCGCGCTGGACCGGTGGCGCCGCGACGCCCGCCGAGGCCGTCGCGGCGTACCGCGCCGAGGCCGCGCGCAAGTCCGAGCTGGACCGCCAGGAGAACAAGGACAAGACCGGTGTGTTCACCGGCGCGTACGCCACCAACCCGGTGAACGGCGCGGCCGTCCCGGTGTTCGTCGCCGACTACGTGCTGATGGGCTACGGCACCGGCGCGATCATGGCGGTGCCCGCCGAGGACACCCGGGACTGGGACTTCGCGGCCGCGTTCGGGCTGCCGCACGTGCGCACGGTGCAGCCGCCGCCGGACTGGGACGGCGGCGCGTACACCGGCGACGGCCCGACCATCAACTCCGCGAACGACGAGATCAGCCTGGACGGGCTGGGCGTCGACGAGGCCAAGCGCACGATTATCGACTGGCTGGCCGCGAAGGGCGCCGGCGCGGGCGTCGTGCAGTACAAGCTGCGCGACTGGCTGTTCTCCCGGCAGCGCTACTGGGGCGAGCCGTTCCCGGTCGTCTGGGACGAGCACGGCCCGATCGCGCTGCCCGAGGACCAGCTGCCCGTCGTCCTGCCCGACGTCGACGACTACTCGCCCAAGACCTACGCCCCGGACGATGCGAACTCCGAGCCGGAGCCGCCGCTGTCCCGGGCGCACGAGTGGGTGGCCGTCGAGCTGGACCTGGGTGACGGCCCGAAGCGGTACCGTCGCGAGACGAACACGATGCCGCAGTGGGCCGGGTCGTGCTGGTACTACCTGCGCTACCTGGACCCGGAGAACACCGAGCGGTTCGTCTCCGCCGAGGCCGAGAAGTACTGGATCGGCAAGGACGCGGCGCGGTCGGTCGCCGACCCGGGCGGCGTGGACCTGTACGTCGGCGGCGTCGAGCACGCCGTGCTGCACCTGCTGTACTCGCGGTTCTGGCACAAGGTCCTGTTCGACCTGGGCCACGTGAGCAGCGAGGAGCCGTTCCGGAAGCTGTTCAACCAGGGCTACATCCAGGCCTGGGCCTACACCGACGCCCGCGGGACCTACGTGCCCGCGGAGGAGGTCGTCGAGGTCGTCGGCGAGGACGGCACGAGCGCCGGTTTCACGTGGAACGGGCAGCCCGTCACCCGGGAGTACGGGAAGATGGGCAAGTCGCTGAAGAACGTCGTGACGCCCGACGACATGTGCGACCGCTACGGCGCGGACACCTTCCGGCTGTACGAGATGTCCACCGGGCCCCTCGACACCTCACGACCGTGGTCGACGCGGGACGTCATCGGGGCACAGCGCTTCCTCCAGCGTGTCTGGCGCAACCTGGTCGACGAGGACACCGGTGCGGTGACCGTCGTCGAGGAGGCCCCGTCGGAGGAGGTCCTGCGGGTGCTGCACAAGGCGATCGCGGGTGTGCGGGAGGACGTGTCGGCGCTGCACTACAACACCGCCGCCGCGAAGCTGATCGAGCTGAACAACGCGCTGACCAAGCGCGGCACGCCGGTGGAGCGCGAGGTCGCGGAGGCGCTGGTGCTGATGCTGGCGCCACTGGCCCCGCACCTCGCCGAGGAGCTGTGGCAGAAGCTGGGCCACGACGACACGCTGACCTACGCGGCGTTCCCGGTCGCCGACGAGCGCTACCTGGTGGCGGACACCGTCGAGTACCCGATCCAGGTCGACGGCAAGGTCCGCTCGCGGGTCACCGTCGCCGCCGACGCCGGCCAGGACGACATCCGGGCGGCCGCGCTGGCCGACGAGAAGGTCGTCGCCGCGCTGGACGGGGCCGAGCCGAAGAAGGTCATCGTCGTGCCGGGGCGCCTGGTCAACGTCGTCCGGTAGGGAACGCAGGCGACCTCCTGCCCGTTGAGCGGGCAGGAGGTCCGTCATGAGCGCAGTCCTGACCCTGATCGTCGTCCTGGCCGTCGTCGCGGCCGTCGTCTGGCTGGTGCGGCGGCACAACGCGGACTCCGCCGCCGCTCTGGCCGACGCCCGGGCCGAGTCCCGGCGCTGGGTGGAACGCCTCGGCGGCCAGGTCCTGGCCCTGACCGGGACCGACGACCCGAGCCGTCAGGCGCTGGCCGACGCCGCCGAGCGCTACACCGCCGCAGGCTCGCAGATGGAGCAGGCGCGCACGGCCGCGCAGTGCCGGCAGGTCACCGAGACCGCCTACGAGGGTCTCTACTACGTCCGCGCCGCACGCACCGCGATGGGCATGGATCCCGGGCCCGAGCTGCCGCCGCTGCCGGGCCAGTCCCGCGCCGGTGAGGTCACCGAGGACCGCGAGGTCGAGGTGGAGGGCCGCAGCCTGGGCGCGTCGCCGCGGCCGACCGACCGGAACAGCCACTACCACCCCGGCGGGACCGTCGCCGGGCGTCCGGTGCCGCGCGGCTGGTACTCCGAGCCGTGGTGGAAGCCCGCACTCGTCGCCGGGGCCTGGGGTGTCGGTTCGGCGCTGCTGTTCACCTCGCTGTTCAGCGGGATGGCCGGCGCCGACCAGGCCGCCTACGCCGACGGGTTCGCCGACGGCGCCGCCCTCGACGACCCGGGCTCCGACGGCGGTGCCGACGGCGGTGCCGACGGCGGCTTCGACGGCGCCGACCAGGGCGGCTTCGACGGCGGGGGCCTGTTCGACAACGACTCCGACTTCGGCGGGGACTTCTTCTGACCCGCGCGCTGTGACGGCCGGCCCCCGGGCGGCATCCCCTCGTCCGAGCGACCAGCCCGTGGTCGCACGGCGGGAGGGGCCACGCCATGACGTGCCCGAACGCCGGGGGCGACGACCCGAAGCGCGCCGAGCGTGCTCCCGCGCGGTTCGTCGCGCCGCAGGCCGGGCCGTACGGGTCCCGCCGCAGGTCCGCCGAGGCGGCGGGTCTCCGGTCGTGGCCGGTCAGGCGCGGGACCCGCGCCGGACCGGCTTCTCCGGCCGCCGGGTCGCCCCGTTCCCCGGGTCCGGCGGCCCGGACAGGGCCGGCTCGGCGAGCCAGACCTCCACGGCGTCGAGCACGAACGCGGCGTCGGAGAGGGCCGCACGCGCCTCCGCCGCCGGGGCGGTCACGTCCGAGTGGTCGGCCAGCGCCCGGCGGTTGTAGAGCGACCGCAGCAGCCGCCCGGCCCGCGGGTCCAGCGACCGTTCCCGCACCACCCGGCGTACGAACGCGCTGACCACCTCGGAGTGCTCGGCGCGGGTCTCCCCCAGCACCAGCAGCGCGGTCTCGGCGGCCCGGAACGCGGCGTGGAACGCGCGGGAGACCGCGGCGTCGCCGAAGCCGTTCTCGGCCAGCACCCGGGCCCCGCCCAGCTCGACCCGGGCCCGCGCGATCCCGCCGTGCACCCGCCGGGTCACCGGACCCGCACTGCCTCGGCGCGGGCACGCACGACCGTCGGGTCGGCGGCGCGGACGAGCTCGCCCTGGCCGACCGGCAGCACGCTGATCGTCAGCCCGGTCCGCCGGGTGTGCTGCCACAGCACGTCGTCCATCGCGCGGACCTCCTCCCAGGGCAGGATCGGGAACCCGTCGTCGTCGAGCACCACGAGCAGGTCGATCGCGGACTCGACCGAGCCCTCCCCGCTGGCCCAGGACCCGAACAGCAGCACCTGGCGCAGCCGGGGGCCGTAGAGCAGGGCCAGGTCGTCGGCGACGGCGGCGGGCACGTCGTCGTTGGACGGGTCCGGGTCGGGGTGGCGCGCCCTGAGCCGCTCGCCGTCGTCGGCTCCGATCAGGCCGGCCGCGACCAGCCAGTCCGCCGCGCGCCGGCGGGAACGGGCGTCGCGGAAGCGGTACCACTGGTCGCGGACCTCGGGGAACTCGAACAGCGTGTTCTTGAACCGGCGGAACGCGCCCCGGCCGTCGATCGCGCGGTCCAGCAGCGCCGCGGCCCGGCGGTGCTGCACGCCCGCGGTGAAGTCGGACATGTCCCGGTAGGACTCCCGGCTGGTCACCGGCCGGATCTCCACCCAGTCCGGACCGGGCCGGTCGTCGCCGGACACGCCGTGCACCTCGGCGTCGGCCGGGTCGAGGTACCAGGTGACCTCCGGTGTGCGGTCCTCGAGCGCGTCCGCGAGCGCGGACAGGTCGAGGCGGGCGGGGTCGAGCACGGGGCGACTCTATGCCCGGTCCGGTGCGCGTGGCAGCGGTCGCGGGACCCTCAGTCGTCCTCCCGCTCCCCGGAGCCGAAGAAGAAGTGTGCGACGAGGACCGCGCCCCAGATCCCGACCGGGAAGATCGGCCAGAAGAACGGGAGGCCCTCCCCGTCGGAGGACGAGGCGAACGCGGTGACCACCCAGATGCCGGTCAGGACGACCGAGGTGCCGGCCCACGAGCGCCACTCCGTGAGGTGCTCACGCCTCGCCTCGGCCTTCTCCACCTGCGCCGTCTCGGCACGCACCGACGGCAACATCGTGCGTTCCACCGCGGGCAGGTCGGTGACCAGCCGGTCGAGGTCGGCGCGGACGGTCGCCGCGTAGGCCTGCTGCAACCGCTCGTCGTACTCGGTCAGTGACAGCCGGCCCTCGTCGTGCGCCAGCTTCAGCCGCTCCGCGGTCTCGCTGCGGTCGGCGTCCGACACCCGCATCACGGACCGCTCGTCGTCCCTGGACTCCCCCATGCCCGTCGAGCGTAGCGACGGGGCGGGCCACGGGGGTCTGTCGTTCGGACGATCCCCGCCCCCGGTGCGGGGCCGAACGGGTGGCGACGGCGACGCCGACGAGGCACAGCAGACCGCCGGCGAGCGCGGCCGGTGCGGGTACCTCCCCGAGCAGCGCCCAGGACAGCCCGACCACCAGTGGCGGGATCGCGTACGTGGTGGCGGCCAGCCGGCCCGCGGTCGTGCGGGTCAGGGCGTATCCCCAGGTCAGGAACGCGACGCCGGTCGGGAACACCCCCAGGTAGACGACGCCGGCGACGGCCGCCGGCCCCGCGGTGGCGAGCTCGGCGACCAGCGACGGGAGGAACGGCAGCAGGGCGACCGCCCCGGCGACGGCCCCCGTCCAGGTCATCGTCAGGGCGTCGACCCGGGGCAGCAGCCGCTTCTGTGCGACGGCCGCGCCCGCGTAGACCAGTGCGGCGAGCAGCCCCAGCAGCACCCCGGACAGGTCGGCACCCCCGGCGGAGGAGGCGGCCGCGATCAGTGCCACCCCGGTGAACGCGACGGCCATCCCGGCCAGCAGCCGCGCGGGGAAGCCCTCCCCGAGCAGCAGCCCGGCCAGGACGGCGACGACCACCGGCGCCACGTTCACCAGCAGCGCGGTGGTGCCGGCGTCGAGGTGCCGCTCGGCCGCGTTGAGCGCGAGGTTGTAGACGCCGAACCAGGCCGCGCCCCAGATCGCCACCGCCGCGAAGAGGCGTCCGCGCGGCGGGGGTGGGCCCGTGGTGCGTCTCCGTGCGCGCACCACGGTGAGGATCGCGGTCAGGGTCAGCGCCCCGACCAGCATCCGGCCGAGGGCGAGCGCGCCAGGGGACAGGTCGTGGCCGACGGCGCGGATGCCGACGAACGCCGACGCCCAGAGCACGACGGTGGTGGCCGCGGCGGCGAGCGGGAGCAGCCCGGCCCGGGGCTCGGCGCTCACAGGGTCGGCCGGCGGGTGTCGTAGCCGCTACGGACGGGCGACCGGCTGGGGCGGTCCCGGAACGACCGGTACAGCGTGGCGAGCGCGGCGGGTGTGGCGAGGGCGAGGAGCCCCAGGTGCACGATGTCCATGTCGCCATCGTCGACCCGTTCCCAGTTCAGCACCATCGACATGTTCTGTTTCTGGATTCAGTCGCGCTGTATGGTCGGGGGCGTGCTCGATGCCCACCGTCTGATGATCTTCCGGGCGGTCGTGGCCGCCGGGTCCGTCCAGTCCGCTGCCGCCAACCTGGGCTACACGCCGTCCGCGGTGAGCCAGCACGTCACCGCGCTCGCCCGGGAGACCGGCCTGGTGCTGTTCGAACGGGTGGGCCGCGGGCTGCGGCCGACCGCGGCCGGGCTGCTGCTGGCCGACCGCGCCGACGCGGTGCTGGCCCGGCTCGGCGAGGCCGAGGTGCTCGTCGAGGACCTGCGCACGGGGCGCACCGGGTCGCTGTCGGTGGCCTACTTCGCCTCCGTCGGGTCCGCCTGGATGCCGCGGGTCGTCAGCACTCTGACCGGCGGGTTCCCCGGCGTCCGGCTCGACCTGGCCCTGCGCGAGTGGCTGCCCGACGACCCGGCCGACCGGTCGGACCTGCAGATCGCCGTCGAGCGGCCGGACTTCGAGGCCTGGCCCGGGTTCTCGGTGCACCACCTGCTCGACGACCCCTACGTCGTGGTGGTGCCCGGGGGGCACCCGCTGGCCGGGGCCGAGCAGGTGGAGCTGTCCGAGCTCGCCGGCCTGCGCTGGGTGGACAACGACTTCGCCCGCGGGTGGTGCCGGCGCAACCTGGTCGAGGCGTGCGCGGCGGCCGGGTTCCGGCCGACGTTCCACGTCGAGGCCCATGACTACCGCACGGCGCTGGCCTTCGTCGCCGCCGGCATCGGCGTCACCGTGCTCCCCCGGCTCGGAGCCGTCGACCTCCCGGCCGGGACGTGCGCGGTGCCGATCGTGCGGCCCACCCCGGTGCGGACGATCCTCGCCGTCGTCCGGGACGCCGCGGCCGGTGCGCCGCCGCTGCGGGCGGCGCTCGACGAGCTGCGCGCGCAGTCGGCCCTCAGCCCTGCGGACGCACCACTATCTCGGTGAGGTGGGCGTCACGGGTCGCGGTCAGCGCGGCCAGGATCGCGGC
This sequence comes from Pseudonocardia tropica, assembly GCF_040105315.1. NCBI lineage: Bacteria > Bacillati > Actinomycetota > Actinomycetes > Pseudonocardiales > Pseudonocardiaceae > Pseudonocardia > Pseudonocardia tropica. Next base: position 175,352 of record NZ_JBEDNP010000001.1, on the reverse strand, counting down.
GCCGACCGACTCCGGGCGCAGGAACCGCGAGCCGTCGTACTCCCCGTCCGCTGTGCCGATGCTCGTTCCGCCTGCGCTCCGCTCGTGCGCGACGACCCGCTCCTGCATCGCGGTGTCCACCCGGCCCGGGTGCACGGAGGTGACCCGGATGCCGTGCCCGGACTCCTCGGCGCGCAGGGCGTCGCCGAACGCGCGCAGCGCGAACTTGCTCGCCGCGTAGGACCCCCAGCCCGCGCGGGCGGTGAGCCCGGAGCCGGAGTTGACGAGCACGACGTCGGCGCCGGAGTCGGCGCCCGCCGCGCGCAGCGCGGGCAGCAGCAGCCGGGTCGTCTCGGCGACCGCGACGACGTTGACGTCGAACTGGTGGCGCCAGGTCTGCGCGGTGGTCTCCGCGACGGTGCCCAGCTCCCCGACCCCGGCCGAGTGGACCAGCGCGTCGAGCCGGTCGATGCCGTCGAGGGCCGCGGCCAGGGCGTCGTCGTCGGTGAGCTCCACCGCCACGGTGCGGACCGTGACCGGGCCCGCCTCGGTCAGCTCGCCGGCCAGGGTCTCCAGCCGCTTCTCGTCCCGGCCACCGAGGACCAGGTCGTAGCGCGGCGCGAGCAGCCGGGCGGTGGCGGCGCCGATGCCCTGGGAGGCACCGGTGATCAGGGCGAGCGGGCGGCGGGGAGCGGTCACCCGGTGAACCTACGACGACCGGCCCCGTCCTGCGCGAGGACGGGGCCGGTCGTACCGGGGAGCGTGCGCGCTCAGAGCGGAGCTTCGTTCCGCAGGCTTCTCTCAGACCCGGCGGGCCGAGTTGAACGGCATCCGGTCGATGTCGGAGATCTTCACCGGCTGACCGCTGGTGGAGGCGTGCACGATCTGGTCGCCGCCGATGTAGATGCCGACGTGGCTGACCGGGCTGTAGAAGAAGACCAGGTCACCGGGCTTCAGGTTCGACTTCGACACCGGGGTGCCCACCTGGGCCTGGGCCCGGCTGGTGCGGGGCAGGTCCTTGCCGGCCTTGGAGAAGGCGTAGCTGACCAGGCCGGAGCAGTCGAAGGCGCTCGGGCCGGTGGCGCCCCAGCGGTAGGGCTTGCCGATCTGGGCCATCGCGGTCGACATCGCGCCGCTGCGCGCGGCGGCGGCCTGCGCGGCCGGGGCCGCGGCCTGCGCCGCGGAGGAGACCGACAGCGCGGCCGGGTTCGCGCCGAGCGCCGTCAGGACGTTCGCGGCCGGGGCGACGTCACGGGTCACGGTCTCCGCGGCGGGGGCCGCGGAGGCGGTGGCGTCCGTGGGGGCCGCGGTGGCAGCGGTGGCGGCGGGGAGCACGGACAGAACCGCGGCCGCGGCGGCGGTGGTGGCCACGACGGCGACGCGGAGCGCCGGAGCGGAATGACGCTGGGGCACGGTGGGGTCCTCGGGATGTTGCACCACCGGAGGAGCGGTCGGGGCGGGAGGCGTGGGCGCCGGTACGAAGGGGAGTTCCGGTGGGGACCGGACGGCACTCACGACCCGCCCGCGTCGTCGCCCGGCGGTGACCCTGCACCCCTCACCCCGGATGGGCGGTGGTCGTACAAGGCCGGACCGCACATTACGAACAGATATCGCCCGGATAAATGACGCAGAGCACATTCATTGCATGACTGCGCTCACGACGAATAACGGGAACATTCCGGATCGGTAATGTCGCTGCCCGGAACGTCTCCGGTACGGCAACGGCCCGGGGATGACCTGCGCGGTCGTCCCCGGGCCGTTGTACCGAGAAATCGATCAGTTGTCGATCTCGCCCCGGATGAACGCCTCGACCTTGTCGCGCGCCTCGGAGTCGCGGTACTGCTCCGGCGGCGACTTCATGAAGTAGCTCGACGCCGACAGGATCGGGCCGCCGATGCCGCGGTCCTTGGCGATCTTCGCCGCCCGGACCGCGTCGATGATGATGCCTGCGGAGTTCGGGGAGTCCCAGACCTCGAGCTTGTACTCCAGGTTCAGCGGGACGTCGCCGAACGCGCGACCCTCGAGTCGGACGTAGGCCCACTTCCGGTCGTCCAGCCAGGACACGTAGTCCGACGGGCCGATGTGCACGTTGCCCTTGCCCATGTCCCGGTCCACCTGCGAGGTGACGGCCTGGGTCTTGGAGACCTTCTTGGACTCCAGCCGCTCGAGCTCCTTCATGTTCAGGAAGTCCATGTTCCCGCCCACGTTGAGCTGCATCGTGCGGTCCAGCTGCACGCCGCGGTCCTCGAACAGCTTCGCCAGCACCCGGTGGGTGATGGTCGCGCCGACCTGGGACTTGATGTCGTCGCCGACGATCGGGACGCCGGCGGCGCGGAACTTCTCCGCCCACTCCGGGTCCGAGGCGATGAACACCGGCAGCGCGTTGACGAACGCGACGCCCGCGTCCAGCGCGGCCTGCGCGTAGAACCGGTCGGCGTCCTCGCTGCCCACCGGCAGGTAGGACACCAGCACGTCGGCCCCGGTGTCGCGCAGCACCTGCACGACGTCGACGGGCTCGCCGTCGGCCTCGGTGATGGTCTCCCGGTAGAAGCGGCCGAGACCGTCGAGGGTCGGCCCGCGCTGCACGGTCACCCCGAGCGGCGGCACGTCCGCGATCTTGACGGTGTTGTTCTCACTGGCCGAGATCGCATCGGCGAGATCCTGACCGACCTTCTTCGCGTCGACGTCGAACGCGGCCACGAAGGTCACGTCCCGGACGTGGTACCCGCCGAAGTCGACGTGCATCAGGCCGGGGACCTGGGTCGACGGATCGGCGTCCGCGTAGTAGTGAACCCCCTGGACCAGCGACGCCGCGCAGTTGCCCACGCCGACGACCGCCACCCGAACCTGGCTCATGTCAGGCTCCTCCTGTTGTCTCGTCCTGTCGTACCCCGCCGGTCGCGGGCCGGGATGGCCCGCCGCCGGGGAAGGTCCTCTCGTCGCGGCCGTCCGCGGCGCCCTGCTCGGCCCGTTCGGTCGCGATCAGCTCGTTCAGCCAGCACACCTCGCGCTCGGAGCACTCCAGCCCGAGCCGGTGCAGCTCGCGGGTGTACCGGTCGACCCCCTCGCAGGGCCTGCCGAGTGCGGTGCGCAGTCCGTCCCGACGTTCCTCGACGGCCCGTCTGCGGCCCTCCAGGATCCGGATCCTGGTCTCGGCCGGTGTCCGCGCGAAGAACGCCAGGTGCACGTCGAAGCTTCCGTCCTCCCACGCCTGGGGGCCGGCCTCGGCGAGCATGGCCGCGAACCGGTCCCGGCCCGCCGGGGTGATGCGGTACACCCGCCTGCCCCGTCGCAGCCGTCCCGGAGCGCGTCCGTACTGATCACCCGCCTCGTCGGTGGTCTCGGCGATCGACCCGGCCCGGAGCAGCCGGCGCAGGGCCGGGTACAACGAGCCGTAGGAGAACGCGCGGAAGCCGCCGAGCCTGCGGCCGAGCTGCTTGCGCAGCTCGTACCCGTGCAGCGGACCGTCCTGGAGCAGGCCGAGGACCGCGAAGTCCAGCATCGCGACCTCCTCCGTGTGGACCGCCGACCGGTCATCCTATCGGTCCGATACATCGATCCGTCCCATCCATGATCGTCATCACAGGCGGTCACGGACCGGACGAGTGCCCCGACCAGGCACGGAACGGTCGTGCCCGCAGGGCCCCGTGCGGGACGGCGATGGGTCCGCGAGTCCGTCCCGCGTACCCTGGCCGGGTGCTCAGCCCGCGACAGGTGGTGGACTACGCCCTGCAGCGCCGTGCTCTGCTGGCCGACGTCCGGGCCGGCCGGGTCGGCCGTGAGGAGGTGTGCGATGCGGGTGCCTACCTGCTCCGCGCCGCGCGCTTCCACGGCACGTCCGCCGGTCGGCCCTGTCCGGTCTGCCGGCACGACGAGCTCGCCCAGGTCTCGTGGGTGTTCGGCGACAGCCTGCGCCACGTCTCCGGCTCGGCCCGCTCCGCGGCGGACCTCGAGCAGCTCGCGGCGCAGGTCGCCGACTTCTCCGTGCACGTCGTCGAGGTGTGCACCGAGTGCCGCTGGAACCACCTGGTCCGCTCGTTCGTCCTCGGCACCGGCCGCCCCCGCCGCGGCCGGCGGAGTGCGGGTGGCTGAGTCCGATGGTGCCCTCCCCGACGAGCACGACCACCCGGACCGCGCGCACCGCGCCGGTCCGAAGCCGGATCCCCTCCGCCCCGGGCTCCCCCGGCCCGGGCCGCTGCGGATCCGGTCCACCGCATCCCACGGAGCCGCCCGGTGAACGACGAGCGTGACCCCCGGCGCACCCCGCCGCCGCCCCCGCCCCCCGGTCCTCCGCGGTCCCGTCCCCCGATGCCCCCGCCGGCACCCCGACCGGGCGCGGGACCCCGTCCCCCGATGCCCCCGCCTCCGCCCCCGGTCCGTCCGCCGGTGGGCGGCCGTCCCGCGCCCGCGGGTCCGCCGCCGCGCCCGGTCCCCCAGTCCCCTCCGCCGCTGCTGACCCACGACGACTCCGGGGTCGGCCACTTCGACCCCGTCGTCCGGCCCGCCCAGGCCGGTCCGCGCACGGCCGCCCCGCAGCGCACCGGCCGTCCGCCGGCGCGCGGTGCCGCGGCGGCCGCGGCGGCACCGGTCACGGCCGCCCGTCGTGGCGGCGGTGGCGGCCGCCCGCCCGGCCCGCCCGGTCGTCCCGACGGTCACGGTCCCGGAGAGGGCGCCGACGGGCGGAAGAAGCCCGGCCGCAGTCGCCGGCTCCGGCGCTGGGTGATCGGGCTCGCCGCGTTCGCGGTGATCGGCCCGCTCGTCGCGTTCGCGATCGGCTGGCTGGTGTTCCCGGTCCCCGAGGCCGACGACATCGCCGTCACCCAGGTCGCGACCTTCACCTACACCGACGGCGCCCCGCTGGCGACCGTCCGGCCGGACAACGTCAACCGGACCAGCGTCGACCTGTCCCAGGTGCCGGTGCCCGTCCAGCAGGCCGTCCTGTCCGCCGAGGACCGCACGTTCTTCTCCAACCCCGGCTTCGACATCTCCGGCATCGCGCGGGCGGTCGTCAACCAGCTCTCCGGCGGGATCGGCGGCGGCTCGACGATCACCCAGCAGTACATCAAGGTGACCACCGGCAACGACCAGTACTCGCTGTTCCGCAAGTTCCGCGAGGTCGTGCTGGCCGCGAAGATGTCCAAGGAGATGACCAAGGAGCAGATCCTCGGCAACTACCTGAACGCGATCTACCTGGGTCGCGGCGCCTACGGCGTCCAGGCCGCCAGCCAGGCGTACTTCGGGAAGAACGTCCAGGACCTGAACGCCTCCGAGGGCGCGATGATCGCCGGGCTGATCCAGTCGCCGTCGCGCTGGGACCCGGCGAAGAACCTCGAGATGTCCCAGCAGCGGTGGAACTTCGTGCTCGACGGCATGGTCGCCCAGGGCTGGATGACGCAGGCCGACCGGGCGCAGCAGAGGTTCCCGCAGTGGCGCGAGGCCTCCGCGGCCGAGGGCGGCGGCATCCCCGGCGACGACAAGGGCCACATCTACAACGCGGCCCGCGCCGAGCTGGAGAAGCTCGGGATCTCCGAGACCGAGATCAACACCCAGGGTCTGACGGTCACCACGACGATCGACCCGAAGGCCCAGGAGGACGCGGCGACGGCCGTCGAGACGGTCATGGACGGCCAGCCCGGCAACCTGCGGTCCTCGCTGGTGTCGGTGAACCCGAAGACCGGCGCGGTCATCGCCTACTTCGGCGGGGAGAACGGTGTCGGCCTCGACTACGCCTCGGTGCTCAAGCAGCCCGGCTCGTCGTTCAAGCCGTTCGTGCTCGCGGCGGCGCTGCAGGCGAACCCGCCGGTCGGTCTCGGCACGATCTACGACGGCTCCTCCCCCCAGGAGCTCGCCGGCACCACGGTCACCAACTCCGAGGGCGTCAGCTGCGGCCGGTGCTCGGTGAAGGAGGCCATGACCAAGTCGATCAACACGGTCTTCTACCGGATGGGCCTCGACGTCGGCCCGCAGCGGGTCGCCGACGCCGCGCACCAGGCCGGCATCCCCGCCGACCTGCTGCCGAACCCCACCGGCGGCATCTCGCTGGGTGACCGAGAGGTCCACCCCGAGGACATGGCCGCCGCCTACGGCACGTTCGCGGCCGACGGCATGAAGCGCGACCCGTTCCTGATCGCGAAGGTCACCGCCAGCGACGGGCGGGTCATCTACGACCGCGGCAGCACCGACAACGGCCAGCAGGTCATGCCGGCCGAGGTCGCCCGCAACGTCACCGAGTCCATGACCGACGTCGCGAGCTCGTCGCGGATCGGGCTGGACGGGCGTCCGGTCGCCGCGAAGACCGGCACCGTGCAGAGCAGCGTCCAGGGCCAGAACAACGACGCCTGGACCGTCGGCTACACACCGTCGGTGTCCACCGCGGTGTGGGTCGGCACCGACGACAACACCCCGATCAAGAACTCCGCGGGCCGCCCCGTCTACGGGCGGATGCTGCCGGGCTCGATCTGGCAGTCGTTCATGACCGACGTGCTGCAGGGGACGCCGGTGGAGCAGTTCTCCGACTTCGAGCCGATCGGCCAGGCCCCGGCCCGGGCCGTCTCGAACGACTCGGGGCAGGGCGACGAGCAGCAGACGACCACCACCCAGGAGCCCGGCGACGGCCGCGACAACGGCGACCGCGGGGACCGGGGTGACCGCGGCGACCGGGGTGACCGGGGTGACTCCTCGGGTGACGGCTCCGGCGACGGCAGCAGCGGCGACCCCGGCACCGACGACAACAGCGACGGTCCGCCCGGCTCCGACGCGGGCCGGGACCGTCCGGACCGCGGGGGCGACAACTGACCGCAGGCGGCCGGCCCGGAGCCGCACCCCCCGCCCCCCGCGACGCGCCGGGGGCGGGCGTCCGGGACCGGGAGATCCCGACCTGGACCGAGCCGCTGGCGCGCGCCGCCAGCCGGGTCGTCGGCGGCCCGATGGGTCGGCACGCACTCGTCGGACGGTCGCGCTGGTGGACCCCGCTGCGGGTGGTGCTGCTGCTCGCGGTCGTCGTGCTGGCGCTGGGCTGGCTGGGCAAGGCGGCCTGTCTGCAGGAGTACCGCACCGCCGACGGTGCGCTCGCGCTGGACTGGCGCAACGATCGCCAGTACGTCGCGATGTGCTACTCCGACACCGTCCCGCTCTACGGGCTGGAAGGTCTGGCCGACGACGCCGTCCCGTACCGCGACGCCTGGTTCGAGACCGCCGCCGACGGCTCCCGCACCGCCCGGTATATGGAGTACCCGGTCGTCACCGGGATGTTCCAGTACCTCAACGCGCAGCTGACCGACGGCTGGCAGTGGCTCGCCGAGCGGCTGCCGCTGCCCACCGCGCTCGACGTCGTCGTCTACTTCGACGTCACCGCGATCTGGCTGGCCATGGCCTGGCTGGTGGTGGTGTGGGCGGTGCTGATGCTCCGCCCGGAGCGTCCGTGGGACGCCGCGCTGGTCGCGCTGTCCCCGCTGGTGGCGGTGCACGCGTTCACCAACTTCGACACGCTCACCGTCGCGCTCGCGACCGGGGCGCTGCTCGCGCTGCGCCGGGACCGGCCGGTCTGGGCCGGGGTGCTGCTCGGGATCGGCGGCGCGGCGAAGCTCTACCCGCTGCTGTTCCTGCTGCCGGTGCTGCTCGTCGGCCGGCGTCGCCGCGGCGACGGCGGCCTCCCGCGGGCCGCGTGGACGATCGGCGCCGCGGTCCTCGCCTGGGTGGCGGTGAACCTCCCGGTCGCGCTGGCCTGGCCGCGCGGCTGGGTCGAGTTCTTCCTGCTCAACCGCACGCGCCCGGCCGACCCGGACTCGATCTGGTATTCGCTGTACTGGTTCACCGGCTGGTCCGGCTTCGACGGCCCGCTCGGCGACGGGCAGTCCCCGGCCGTGCTCAACACCGTCACCGCGGTGCTCATGGTGCTGGCGTTCGCCGCGATCGCCTGGCTGGCGCTGCGCGCGCCGCGGCCGCCCGCGGTCGCCGAGCTGGCCTTCCTGACGGTCTCGGCGTTCCTGCTGGTCAACAAGGTGTGGAGCCCGCAGTACTCGCTGTGGCTGGTCCCGCTCGCGGTGCTCGCCCTGCCACGCTGGCGGCTGCTGCTCGCGTGGATGGTCGTCGACGCGCTGGTCTGGGTGCCGCGGATGTTCCAGTACCTCGGCGTCGCGAACAAGGGGCTGCCGCCGGAGCCGTTCCTGGTGACCGTGCTGGTCCGCGACGCCGTGGTGGTCGCGCTGTGCGTGCTCGTCGTCCGGCAGATCCTGCGGCCCGGCGCCGACCCCGGGCGGGACCCGGAGCCCGTGTGGCCGGTCGGCCCGCGTGTCTCCCGGTCCGCCGTGCCTGCCGCTGCGGCCTCCGCGGTGGCCGTGCCCGCACGGGGCGGGGGGCGTCGGCGGAGGGACGGCCGTGCCACCGGTCCCGGTGGCACGGCGCGGTCCGGCGGCACGGCGCGGTCCGGCGGCACGGCGCGGTCCGGCGGTGCGACCGGGTCCGGTGGCGCGGCGTGGTCCGGTGGCGGGACCCGCAACGGCGGCGCGGCCGGTTCCGCGGGCTCCGGCCGGGCGGCCGGAGCGGAGCCGTGGCCGTCCCGGACGGCCCGCCCCCGGCGCGACCCCGCGGACTGAACTGCGGCTGCTCCTCGCGTCGCACCTGTCGTGCCGGTCGCGGTACCCCCCGGCGGTCGCTGCACCCCCCTTGTGGATCGTCCCGGGCGGCGCTGCACCGGGTGTGACGTGTGCGGCGGCGACGGAACCTGTGCGGCGCCCGGGCGGGTGCGACGATCGGGGCATGGCCGACGACGCGGTGGTCCCGGAACCGGTGCAGCGCCAGCTGCGGAAGCGGGTCGAGGCGGCGCTGACGACGCTCCCCCCGGCCGAGCGCCGGGTCGCATCGGAGGCGGACCGGGCGGGGAAGCGGGCCGCCGCCGTCACGCTGACGCTGCTGCCGGTCCCCGGTGCCACCGGCGACGGCCGTCTCGCCGAGGAGGTCGCGTTCGTCCTGACCCGGCGCGCCCGGTCCCTGCGGGCCCACTCCGGGCAGTGGGCCCTGCCGGGCGGCCGGCTCGACCCGGGTGAGACCGCCGAGCAGGCGGGGCGCCGCGAGGTGTCCGAGGAGATCGGGCTCGAGCTCGGCCCGGACCGCGTGCTCGGCCTGCTCGACGACTACCCGACCCGTTCCGGCTACGTCATCACACCGGTCGTGCTGTGGGCCGGCGGTGCGGGCGAGCCGACGCCCCACCCGGACGAGGTCGCCGAGCTGCACCGCCCGCCGCTGGCCGAGATCGACCACGAGCCCCGGTTCCTCACGATCCCCGAGTCCGACGCCCCGGTGATCCAGGTGCCGCTGTTCGACCGCTACGTCCACGCCCCCACCGGCGCGGTGCTCCACCAGTTCCGCGAGGTCGTCCTGCACGGGCGAGCGACCCGGGTCGCGCACCTGGAGCAGCCGGTCTTCGCCTGGCGCTGAGGAGATCCCGGGACCGGGTCTCAGGCGCGGACGGGCCCGCCGAACACACCCTCCGGGTCGACGCGGCGCTTCAGCGCGGCCAGCCGGAGCCGGGTGTCGTCGTCCCAGTACCCGGCGACGGTGTCCGGCGCCGCCTGACCGGCCAGGTTGACCAGACCGCCGCGGGTCCACGGGGCGACGGCGTCGAGCAGCGCCGCGGCCCGGGCCGGGACCTGCACGGCGGCCTCCGGACCCGCGGGCACGCCGAGGCAGTACAGGGAGACGGCACCGTGCCGCCCGGCGACCGCGTTCGGCACCGGCGCCGGCCGGGCGAGCGCCCCGCCGAGCAGCCGCAGCTCGACCAGGACCAGCGGCGACGAGCTGTCCGGCCCCGCCTCGGCGAGGACCGCGTCGACGGCGTCCGCGGGCAGCGTGTCCAGGACGGCGCCGCGGTCCCACACCGGCATCGGGTCGGTCGGGTCGGAGTGGACGGCGTCGACGGCCGCCCACGGCAGCTCCCCGACGCCGTCGAGCAGCGGGGCGGCGACCGCCCGCATCGGCGCGAGCAGCGCCTCGCCCTCGGCGACCGTGCCGAGGTGGGTGAACCGCAGGTGCACGACGAACCGGCCCCGCAGCTCCGCCGGCAGCGCCGGGTCCGGCGGGAGAGCGAGCAGCGCGACCGAGGTCGACGTGTCCTCCCCCAGCCCCGGCGCCCACTCCCGCCAGGCGTGCAGCAGCCGGGGTGCCTCGTCGCCGTCGAAGAAGATCCCGCCGCCGTGGAACCGCGGCTGCTCGACCAGCCCGAACTCCATCCAGGTGACGACGCCGAAGCTCTCCCGGCCGCCGCGGACCGCCCAGAACAGGTCGGGGTCCGACCCGGCGTCGACGGTCCGGGCGACACCGTCGGCGGTCACGATGCCGAACCGGGTCACGTGGTCGGCGGCGAACCCGTGCCGACGGCCGAGCGGCCCGAGACCGCCGCCGGTGGTGTAGCCGACGACCCCGACACCCGAGCTCGATCCGCAGAGCGGGGCGAGGCCGTGGGGGGCGGCGGCGTCGAGCACCGCGCGCCAGCGCACGCCGGCGCCCACCCGGGCCCGGCGGGCGACCGGGTCGACGGCGAGCTCGGTCATGCGACGGGTGGAGACCAGCACGACGTCGTCGAGGTCGCCGGTCAGACCGTGCCCGGTGGCCTGCACGGCCACCCGCATCCCCTGCGCGGCGGCCCACCGGACGGCGGCCGCGACGTCGTGCTCCCCGGTGGCGCCGACCACGACCGCGGGCGTCGGGACGTGCGCGAGGTTGAAACCGCCGACCTCCTGCTCCCAGCCGGGGTCGGACGGGCCGAGCACCGGCCCGGCGACGGCGGCCGCGAGCTCGGCGACGGGACGGACGAGGGAGGAGGAGGTCATGACCGGGGCTCCGTTCATCAGGGTCGTTCGGTACCACCGACCCTCCGGTCCACGGCGCCGCCGTCCCATCCCCCGTGGCTGGGCGGCCGACACCCCAGAAACCTGGGACACCCGTTCCGACCAGCACGGATGTCGCGACCTCCCCAATTCTGACGATGGAGATCGTCGGCGAAGATCCGGACACTCGGGAGGTGCCCGCTGCCGCCCCGGCGCGCGTCCGTGAACGCCTCGCCGCCCTGGCGTCGGCCGGCCTGGACGCGCCCACCTTCGGACTGACCGCACTGGACCTGCTGCGCTCCTCGCTGCCGTTCACCGCGGCCTGCCTGGCCACCGTCGACCCGGCGACCGAGCTCGTCACCGGCGTGGTCAAGGCCGACCTCACCGACGAGAACGACGACCTCTGGGCCCGCCACGAGTACGAGGTCGTCGACCTCTACAACTCCTTCGACGTGTTCCGCAGGCCCGGCGGGGTGACCACCGCGCTCGCCGAGACCGACGGGGACCTGAGCCGGCTGCGCCGCTTCGACGAGTTCTTCTCCCCCGTCTACGGCTTCGGCGACGAGCTGCGCTTCACCGCGGCCGCCGACGGCGCGCACTGGGGCTTCGTCGCCCTGTTCCGCGACGACGGGCGCGGTTTCAGCCCCGCCGAGCAGGAGTACGCCGCCGACGTCGGACGGCTGTTCGGCCGCGGGATGCGGGCCGGGCTCGTCGCGGGTGCGGTCGCCGACGGCCCCGGCGGCGCGGACGGCCCGGCGGTGCTCGTCGTCGGGCGGGACGGCGCGGTCACCCACGGCGGCCCCGGCGTCGCCGAGCGGCTGGCCGACCTCGGCGGGGACACGGACGGGGCGCTCCCGTTCCCGCTGCTCGGGCTGATCCGGGCGGCCCGCCGCTATGCCGCCGGGCACCTGGTGCGGCTGCCGCGGACCCGGCTGCGGACGCGCTCCGGGCACTGGGTGGTGGCGCACGCGTCGCCGCTGGCCGGGCCGGACGGGGCCTCGGGGCAGGTCGTCGTGACGATCGAGGAGGCCCGGCCGCCGGAGATCGTCCCGCTGGTCACCGCGGCGTTCGGGCTGACCCCGCGCGAGCGCGACGTCGTCGGCCTGGTGCTGCGCGGCGCGGACACCGCGGAGATCGCCCGCACCCTGCACCTGTCCGCGTGGACCGTGCAGGACCACCTCAAGTCGGTGTTCGCGAAGGTCGGCGTCCGCAGCAGGCGCGAGCTCACCGCCCGGGTCTACTTCGACCAGTACGCCCCGCGGCTGCAGGTCGGGGCGGGGCTCACGCCGTCCGGCTGGTTCGCCGGTACCGCCTGAGCCCGCCTCAGGTGTGCTCCCGCAGGAACGCGATGTCGCGGGCCTGCCCCTCGGCCGGGGTCTCGACCACGACCGGCGCCCCCGCCGCCGCGACGACGGCGGCCAGCTCGTCCGGCGGGATCGTCCCGTCGTCGATGTTGGCGTGCCGGTCGCGGGCCGAGTCGAACGCGTCGCGCGAGTTGTTCAGGTGGATCAGGTCGATCCGCCCGGTGATCCCCCGGACCCGCTCGACGATCCCGGCCAGCTCCTCGCCGCCGGCGAAGGCGTGGCAGGTGTCCAGGCAGAACCCGACGCCGAACTCGCCCACGGCGTCCCACAGCCGGCCCAGCGCGTCGAACCGGCGGGCCATGGCGTTGTCCCCGCCCGCGGTGTTCTCGATCAGGACGGGCACGTCGAAGCCGTGCTCCCCGGCCTGGCGCTCGACGAACTTGCGCCAGTTGTCGATCCCGACCGCCGGGTCGTCGTCCTTCGTGACGTGCCCGCCGTGCACGACCAGGCCGAACGCGCCGACCTCGGCGGCCCCGGCGAGGTGCTGCTGCACGATCTTGCGGCTGGGGATGCGGATCCGGTTGTTCGTGGACGCGACGTTCGCGGTGTAGGGCGCGTGCACCACCACCGCGACGTCCGACGCGGCCAGCTCCGCCGCCCGCGGGTGCGGCGGCGGCTTCTTCCAGCCCTGCGGGTCGGACAGGAACAGCTGGATCACCTCGGCGCCGACCTCGGCGGCCGCGGCCAGGGGGTCCTCGGCGTCGCGGACGTGTGCTCCGATCTGCATACGGGCACGGTAGCGAGGACCCCCGACAGCCGTCGGCCGCCGGTCAGGCGTCGGTGATCGAGAAGTTCACCAGGCCGCCCTCCACCGAGGTCACGGTCACCCGGGCCGGCAGCTGCTCGCCGCCGACGGTGAGGGTGCAGGTCTGCACGGCGCCGGGCCGCGGGGCCAGCTCGCCGTCGCAGGTCGTGGTCCCGACCGGCCGGCCCATGGACGCGGTGACCTGCTCACCGACGGTCCTCGCCAGCACCTCCGGCGCCACCGGCCGGGCCTCGGTGGTGATGTCGAAGTTCACCGTGCCGCCGTCGACGGCGCTGACCGCGGCCACGGCGTCGACCGGCTGGCCGCCGGTGGTGAACTCGCAGCGCAGGGTCCGCCCGACCTCGGCGGCCAGGTCGGACGGGCAGGTCACGGTGCCCGCGTCGATCGCCACGCCCTGCCCGCCCAGCTGGGTGGCGATGGTGGAGGCGACCTGGTCGCGCGGCACCGACGAGGAGCAGCCCGCCGCCGCCAGCAGCCCCGCGGACGCCACGAGCACCGCGAGGGCCCGCGCCGCGCTCACGCCGCACCGCCGGTCAGCAGCGCCCGCCAGGACTTCCCCGCGGTGCGCCCGGTGGCGATGTCGTGCACCGCCCGGCTCGCGACGAACGCCTCGCCCACGGCGGTGTCGAACAGGGCCGCGGTCGCGGTGTCGGCGCCGTTCGGGCGGACCAGCGCGATCCGCCGCCGCTGCCCGGCGACGGTGGCGCGGAAGCCTCCGCCGAACTCGTACCAGGGGAAACGGACGTCGGTGACGGCGTCGAGCGGCTCGTCGAAGACGGGGCCGGTGTCGGCGACGAACGACAGCCGTCCGTCGGCCAGGACCAGGATCCCCGGTGTGTTCATGAGCCCGGACAGGATCCAGGCGTGGCTGCGGAAGTGGGTGGTGCCGGACACGAGCTCTCCCCCATGGTCGTCGGCGCCCGCGGACCGGGCACCCGTACGACGACCAGCGTCTCCGCGGGCACGGCCCGAACCCATCCCAGCGATCTGGGGAACCGCGTACCCGCAGGTCGGGGCCGGAACGGCCGTTGCTAGCCTGTACCGGCACCCCCGCAGTTCCCGTGCATCCGCCGGACACTGTCGGGGTGCACTGAGAACCTCCTGTCACGGCCGTCCGGGCCGTGACCGTTTCGAGTCCATAGGAGGTGAGTGGTTCTCATGCGTCACTACGAGGTCATGGTCATCCTCGACGGCGGCCTGGACGAGCGCACTGTGCAGCCGTCCCTGGAGCAGTTCCTCACCGTCGTGAAGAACGACGGCGGATCGGTCGAGAAGATCGAGGTCTGGGGCAAGCGCCGCCTGGCCTACGAGATCAAGAAGCAGGGCGAGGCCATCTACGCGGTCCTCGACATCACCGCTGAGCCGGCCACCGTCACCGAGCTGGACCGCCAGCTGGGTCTGAACGAGTCCGTGCTGCGCACCAAGGTCCTGCGCAAGGACGTCACCCGCACGCCGGCGCCCGCCGCCGGCTGATTGGAGCCGTCATGGCCGGCGAGACCGTCATCACCGTCGTGGGCAACCTGACGGCGGATCCCGAGCTGCGGTTCACCCCGTCCGGCGCCGCGGTCGCCAACTTCACCGTGGCGTCCACCCCGCGCACCTTCGACCGCCAGTCCGGCGAGTGGAAGGACGGCGAGGCGCTCTTCCTGCGCTGCAACATCTGGCGCCAGGCGGCGGAGAACGTCGCCGAGTCCCTGACCCGCGGCGCGCGCGTCGTGGTCCAGGGTCGCCTGCGCCAGCGGTCGTTCGAGACCAAGGAAGGCGAGAAGCGCACCGTCGTGGAGATGGAGGTCGACGAGGTCGGCCCGTCCCTGCGCTACGCGACCGCCAAGGTCAACAAGGTCAACCGGGGCGGTGGCTCCGGTGGCTTCGGTGGCGGCGGCGGTGGCTACGACGGTGGCGGCGGCGGTGGCGCCCGACAGGGCGGCGGTTCCGGCGGTGGAGGCAACTCCGGCGGCGGCTATGACGACCCCTGGGGTTCGGCCCCGCCCGCGGGCAGTGGCGCCGCGTCCGACGACGAGCCCCCCTTCTGATCCACGTACCTCTCCGCCCGTGACGGGCGGAGGACGATCTCCAGGAGCACCACCATGGCCAAGGCCATCGTGCGCAAGCCGAAGAAGAAGGTCTGCGCTTTCTGCAAGGACAAGGCCCAGCTGATCGACTACAAGGACACCGGTCTGCTGCGGAAGTTCATCTCCGACCGCGGCAAGATCCGTGCCCGTCGGGTCACCGGCAACTGCCGGCAGCACCAGCGGGACGTCGCCGTCGCGGTGAAGAACTCCCGTGAGGTCGCCCTGCTGCCGTACACCTCGACCGCCCGCTGAGGAAGGGGAGACACATGAAGCTCATCCTCAACGCCGACGTCCCGAACCTGGGTGCCCCGGGTGACATCGTCGAGGTCAAGGACGGCTACGGCCGCAACTACCTGCTGCCGCGCAAGCTCGCGGTCGTCGCCACCCGTGGCGCCGAGAAGCAGGTCGAGCAGATCCGCCGGGCCCAGAAGACCCGCGAGATCCGCGACCTGGGTCACGCCCAGCAGGTCGACTCGCAGCTGCGCAACATCAACGTGACGGTCCCGGCCAAGGCGGGCGACACCGGCCGTCTGTTCGGTTCGATCACGCCGGCCCAGGTCGTCGACGCCGTCAGGGCGGCCGGCGGCCCGCTGCTGGACAAGCGCAGCATCGACGTCCCGGGTCACCTCAAGACCCTGGGCAAGCACCAGGTGCAGGTCCGCCTGCACCCGGAGGTCACCACCGAGCTGCCGATCGCGGTCGTCGCGAGCTGAGCGGTCCGGTGGTCGTACGACCACCGAGCGTGAACAGGGCGGTGTCCGGAGCCATGTGCTCCGGACACCGCCCTTTCGTGTGTACGGAGGGGCCCGGACGGTCGTCGCGCGCACGGTGCGCAGTCCCGGGTGGACGATCGACACCGATCGGACGACCCCACACCGGATGTCTTGTCACGCAGCCGACACGCCGTGCGGTGACGACCCACTCGTCGGGCGGGCCTGTGGACGCGCCGGGCGGTGAGTGGTCCACCGGGCGCTCCGACACGCCCGTGAGCAGGTGTGCGACGACACGCCAGGACAAAGTTGTCCACAGCTGTGAGTATGCCTTTGACCTGCGCAGACGGCTCATTCCGCTGCGCTGTCCCCAGGTTGTCCCCAGCACGGTCCCGGGACGGGCGGCATCCGTGCACAGTTCATCCCCAGTTCGATCACCAGGCCGGTTCGCACGCGGCCCACGGCCGACCTAGTGTCGGCCGTACCGGTACGCGAGCGCGCTGCTCCCCGGGTCGCGCGCCCCGCGGTCCGTCGGGCACCGCGCCGGCCGGCAGATCACCGACGACGGTCGCGGGTGGGCACCACGCACCACTCGCGCGTCGAACGTGCGTTCGGTACTGTGTCCACCGGGGGTGACGCTGCGTATGGCTCTGACGGACGATCGTCCCGGCAACAAGCCCCGTGCGGTCCGTGACGGCGAGAAGGCCTCCGGATCCGGCGAGGGCGCCACGTTCGACCGTCAGCCCCCGCAGGACCTCACGGCCGAGCAGTCGGTGCTCGGCGGCATGCTGCTGAGCAAGGACGCGATCGCCGACGTCGTGGAGGTCCTGCAGCCGGAGGACTTCTACCGGCCCGCCCACCAGACCGTCTACGAGACGATCCTGGACCTCTACAGCCGGGGCGAGCCCGCGGACGCGGTGACCGTCTCGGCGGAGCTGCAGCGGCGCGGTGAGCTCGTCCGCCTCGGCGGCGCGCCCTACCTGCACACCCTCATCGCGACCGTGCCCACCGCCGCGAACGCGGCGTACTACGCCGAGATCGTCGGCGAGAAGGCGGTCCTGCGGCGGCTGGTCGAGGCCGGCACCCGGATCGTGCAGCTCGGCTACCACGGCGCCGACGGCGGCGACGTCGACGACGCGGTGGACCGGGCCCAGGCCGCGGTCTACGAGGTCACCGAGCGCACCACCACCGAGGACTACACGGTGCTGGAGGAGCTCCTCCAGCCCACGATGGACGAGATCGACGCGATCGCCTCCCGGGGCGGCCAGTCCACGGGTGTGCCGACCGGCTTCGCCGACCTCGACCAGGTCACCAACGGTCTGCACCCGGGCCAGATGGTCGTCGTCGCGGCCCGGCCGGGTCTGGGCAAGTCGACCCTGGGTCTGGACTTCGCCCGCTCCTGCTCCATCAAGAACGGCATGACCAGCGCGTTCTTCTCGCTGGAGATGAGCAAGTCCGAGATCGTCATGCGTCTGCTGTCCGCGGAGGCCCGGATCCGGCTGGCCGACATGCGCGCCGGCCGGATGTCGGACGAGGACTGGACGCGGATGGCGCGGCGGATGTCGGAGATCTCCGAGGCGCCGCTCTACATCGACGACTCGCCGAACCTGACGCTGATGGAGATCCGGGCCAAGGCGCGCCGGATGAAGCAGCGCTACGACCTGAAGCTGATCATCCTGGACTACCTGCAGCTGATGACCTCGGGCCGCAAGGTCGAGTCCCGTCAGCAGGAGGTCTCGGAGTTCTCCCGGCAGATCAAGCTGCTGGCCAAGGAACTCGAGGTGCCGGTGGTGGCGATGAGCCAGCTGAACCGTGGTCCCGAGCAGCGCACCGACAAGCGGCCGATGCTGTCGGACCTGCGTGAGTCCGGCTCGATCGAGCAGGACGCGGACATGGTGGTGCTGCTGCACCGTCCCGACGCGTTCGAGCAGGACGACCCGCGCGCCGGTGAGGCCGACCTGATCCTGGCCAAGCACCGTAACGGTCCGACGACGACGATCACCGTCGCCCACCAGCTGCACTACAGCCGGTTCTCCGACCTCGCCCACGGCTGAGGTCGCCGGTCCGGGGTGGCCCGGCCGGTGCGGGGGCGTCGGGTCAGGCGGTTCCGGGATGCGCCTGCGGCCCGGCCGTGGCCGCGACGGCCAGGGCGAGGCCGGCCACGAGGATCCCCGCGACGACGACCGGAACGCTCACCAGTACGGCGCCGAGCAGCAGCACGACCAGCGCGATCCCCAGCAGCATCGTCGGGAACGGGCCCGAACCGTGCACGGTCCGCCGGTCCTGGGCGAACCCGGCGAGCAGCCGTCCGCCGTGGCGGGCCGGGGCGCGCACGGCGGCGTTCAGTGAGGAGAACCGGCGGACCAGTCGCGGGTCGGTGAGTCGCAGCTGCACCTCGATCTCGTGCAGTCGACGGTTCTCGCGCTCGCTCAGCACCTCAGGACCCCCTCGTGTCCACGTCCCGGCGGACACGGTCGTGCCGCCGTCCGGCGCGGGCGTCGTCGATCCGGCCTGGTACCGACGTTACGTGACCGATTCGTGATCTCGCCGACCGGGCCGACCGGCTCACATGCGCCCGTCCTCACACCGGGGACGGCGCCCGGGGTCACCAGAGGGAGACGCGGTCCCGGCGGGGGCCCGCGGGAGCACCCAGGCGGGCGATCAGCGCGGCCCACGAGCGTGCCGTGCCCGGTGTCCGGGACGGACGGGGGCGGAGCCAGCGGACCGCGAGGTCCGGGTCGTCGGGGTCGACGTCGAAGCGTTCCCGGCGCGGGAGCCGGGTGGCGCTGCGCAGCTCGACGACGGTCCCGCTCGCGACGGACTGGACGCCGTAGAGACAGCCCGGCGGGACGAGCAGCCGCTGCGGGCCCTCGAGCAGGGCCACGGCGAGCCGGCCGAAGGTGTCGGCGTCCGGCCGGGCGTCGATGACGACGGCGTAGCCGCCGCCGCGGGGGACGCCGAGCAGCACCGCGTCGCCGGGATGGCCGAACAGGCCGAGTACGGCGTCGCGGGCCGGGCGGCGCCGTCGTCGCACGGTGAAGGCGGTGAGGTCCGGGCCGGACGTGTCGGTGGCGGTCGGGTCGAGCAGGAGCGCGCCGGGCACCACGGTCCGTACGACGTCCACTCGACCTCCCTCGGGTCCGGTCACCGCGTGCGACGGGCGCGCGGTGGGCTGCGGTTGGGGTACCGGAGACGACAACGAGCGGGCCGGGCCCCGGTGACGCAGCGCGAGTCCGCGTTGCTCCGATCGGGTTCACAGCGGGCTGTCAGGACCTGTATCTACTATCGGGACTAGTACTGCTGCGACGAAGGGGTGGCGCATGACCGACGACCCGACGCCGGATACCCGGTGCCGTGCCTGTGGCGGTGCCGCGGGCGCGGTCGTGCTCGACCTGGGCGAGCAGCCGCCGTGGGACCGGATGCCCGCGCGGGACGCCCCGCTGCCCGACCCGGCCGCCCCGCTGCGCATGTGGCTGTGCGCCGGCTGCGGTCTCGCCCAGCTGCAGACCGACGCGACGGTGGCCGAGGAGCTGCACGGCGTCGAACCGCGGGCGACGGCCGATCAGAGCGACCGCTCGGTCGGCCGGCTCGCCCGCGCCGGGCTGGTCCGCCCGGGCGGCCGGGTCGCGGAGTTCGGCAGCCCGCACGGCGGGTCGTGGCTGCCGCGGCTGACCGGGCGCGGCATGACCGCGCTCGACCCGGACGCGGTGTCCGCGGCCGGGCGGGCCGACCTCGTCGTCGACTTCTACGGGCTGCTGCACGAGCCCGACCAGGCCGATGCGCTCGCCCGGCGCGTCGCGCTGCTCGCCCCCGGTGGCACGCTCGCGCTCCAGCTGCTGTCCCTGGGCACCGTGCTGCGCGACGGCCAGTGGTTCGACCTGCGCCACGGCCACTACGGCTACTGGTCGTTGCCCGCCCTGGACACCGCACTGCGCCGGCACGGCCTGGGCGTGCACCGGGCGTGGTGGTACCCCCTGTCCGGCGGGACCGTGCTGGTCACCGCCCGGACCGGGGCCGAGCCCGACGCCGAGACCCGCCGCCTCGTCGACGAGGAACGCGCCCTCGCCGTCACCGAGCCGTCCGGGTTCACCCGGCTGCGGGCGGCCGCCGACGACACCCACCTGCTGCTCGACTGGCTGGTCGCCGAGCGGGCGGCGGGACGCACCGTCGCCGCCTACGGCGCGGCGTCCCGCGCGGTGCCGCTGGTGTGCCGCGCCGGGCTGGACGCGTCGCTGCTGGCCGCCGTCGGGGACGTCTCGCCCGCGAAGCAGGGCCGTCGCATGCCGGGCAGCGACGTGCCCGTCGTGTCCCCCGACGAGCTCGCCGGTCTGCGCCCGGACCGTGTCCTGCTGTTCCTGCCCGAGCTCCTCGACGAGGTCCGCGCCGCGCTGCCGCAGGTGGAGGCCGCGGGTGGTCGCTGGGTCGTGCTCGGTCCGGGACCGCGTGCGGTGGAGCCCGTGCACGCACTGTCCGACTGCTGATCCGGCGGCCCACCGACCGGGGGAGCATGGGGGGTTGCGGTTACCCTCGGACCCGGGAGGCAACATGCGTGGTCGACTCGGCGAGCTCGAAGCCGCCGTGATGGACGTGCTGTGGGGCGACGCGGGTCCGTGCCGGGTGCGCGACGTCCGCGCCCGCCTGGCCCCGGCCCGTCCGCTGGCGTACACGACCGTCATGACGGTGCTCGACAACCTGCACCGCAAGGGCTGGGTGCGGCGCGAGCTGGACGGCCGCGCCTACCTCTACACGCCGGCCGCGAGCCGCGAGGAGGAGACCGCACGCGCCCTGCGCGACCTGCTCGACGGCCCCGGCGACACCGAGGCCGTGCTCCTGCACTTCGCGCGCTCGGTGTCCGAGCGCGAGTCCGCCGTGCTGCTCGCCGCCCTCTCGGGCCCCGACCGCGGCTGACGCGGCCGTCGGGAGCGCCGACCGGGCCGCCGCCGGGCACCGGCCGGACCGTCGCGGCCGGGGGCGCCGACCGGTACCCGCCGGCGGGCCCGGTCCGGGCGGACCCGGAGGCGGTCAGGCCGCCCGGTCGCGGTCCCGGCGGGCCCGCAGCCAGGACGGGCGGCGGCCGGCCGTGGCGGGGACGTCGCCGTCGCGCTCGGCGGTGCGGGTGATGTTGCGGACCATCCCGCCGAAGACGATCCCGTGGAACGGTGCGACCGACCACCAGTACAGGTAGCCGGGCAGGCCGTGCGGGATGAACACCGCCCGCTGGTGGTAGGTCGACCCGCCCGGTCGCGGGCGCACCGACATCTCCAGCCAGGCCCGGCCGGGCACCTTCATCTCCGCGCGCAGCCGCAGCAGCCCCTCCTCGGGGTCGCGGTCGCCGTCGGCCGCGCGGGGCCCGCCGGGCTCGACCATCCGCTCCACCCGCCACCAGTCCAGCGCGTCGCCGGTACGCAGGTCGTGCGGGTCGCGACGGCCGCGGGACAGCCCGACGCCGCCGACCGCGCGGTCCATCCAGCCGCGCACCGACCAGGCCAGCGGGAACGAGTACCAGCCGCGCTCGCCGCCGATGCCCTCGACGACCGTCCACAGCCGTTCCGGGGTGGCGGCGCAGGCCTGCTCGCGCTCGTCGAGGTAGACGTCGCCGCCGGCCCACTCCGGGTCGCTCGGCAGCGGGTCGGACGGCACGTTCGCCACGGTCGCGCCCGACCAGCGGGTCTCGACCTCGCCGTCGGTGATGCGGGACAGGGCCAGCTCGACGGCGCGGTCGTAGCCGATCAGCCCGCCCGGCGGGTCGGGGATGCGGGCCCTGATGTCGTCCTCGGAGCAGACGACCTCGTGCACCAGGGACTCGATCAGCGGCTTCGCGATCGACTTCGGGACGGGGGTGACGACGTTGATCCAGTGTGCGGACAACGACGGCGACAGCACCGGCACCGGCAGCACCCGGCGCCGGGACAGGCCGGCGACGCGGGCGTAGCGCTGCATCATCTCGTAGTAGGTGAGGACCTCGGGGCCGCCGATGTCGAAGGTCCGGTTCAGCTCGGCGTCCGGCGCGTCGATCTCCGCGACCCGGATCAGGTAGCGCAGCACGTCGCGCACCGCGATCGGCTGGATCCGGTTGTGCACCCAGCGCGGGGTGACCATCAGCGGGAGCCGCTGCGTCAGGTAGCGCAGCATCTCGAAGCTGGCCGAGCCGGAGCCGAGGATCACCGCGGCCTGGAGCACGACCGTCGGCACCCCGGAGCGCAGCAGGGTCTCCCCCACCTCCACCCGCGACGCCAGGTGGGCCGAGAGCTTCCCCGCCCCGGTGTCCGGGTGCAGACCACCCAGGTAGACGATCCGCTTCACCCCGGCCGCGCGCGCCGCCTCACCGAGGATCAGCGCGGCCCGCCGGTCGGTGGCGGCGAAGTCGGAGTCCGACAGCGAGTGCACGAGGAAGTAGACGACGTCGACGTCCTCGCAGGCCGTGCGGACGCTGTCGGGGTCCAGCAGGTCGCCCCGCACGATCTCGGCGTCGGCGGCCCACGGCACGTCGGCGAGCTTGTCCGGGTTGCGGACCAGGCAGCGCACGTGGACCGGGCCCGCGGACGGGTCCGGGACGAGGTCGGGCTCGGGACCGTGGCCCAGCAGCCGGGGCGCGAGCCGCCCACCGATGTAGCCGGTCGCACCCGTCACGAGATAACGCACACCGCGATCGTCCCACCGCAGGCCCTGGGCGGCAGGGCGTGCGCTCAGCCCGGCAGGGCGGGCGGCGGGTTCGCCTCGCGCGGGCGCAGCGGGTCCACCGCCCGCGGCGCGACCTCGCGCGACGCGACCAGGGACCGCACCGCGGCGGTCAGCACGGCCAGCAGCGGGGCGGCGAGCAGCGCGCCGGCGATCCCGGCGACGACCACCCCGACCGCGACGCCGAGCGCGACCGCCAGCGGGTGCAGCCGGACGGCACGGCCCATCAGCACCGGCTGGAGCACGTGGCTCTCGAGCTGCTGCACGGCCAGCACGACACCGAGCACGATCAGCGCGGTCACCGGTCCCTCGGTGGCCAGCGCGACCAGCACCGCGACGGCGCCGGTCAGCACCGCCCCGATGACCGGCACGAACGCGCCGAGGAACACCAGCGCGGCCAGCGGCAGCACGAACGGCACACCCGTCGCCCACAGACCCAGCCCGATCCCGAGGGCGTCGACGATCGCGACCAGCACCGTCGCCCGCACGTAGCCGACGAGCGAGGCGAAGGCCCGGCGGGCGGCGACGTCGACCCGCGAGCGGCGGGCCCGCGGGGCGAGCAGCCGGACGAACCCCCAGATGCGGCGGCCGTCGTAGAGCATGAAGATCAGCGCGAACAGGCAGAGCGCGAACCCGGCGAGGATCTCCCCGACGGTCGCGGCGGTCGTCACCGCGCCGGAGGTCAGCGTCTGCTGGTTGTCGCGCACCGCCTGCAGCACCTGGTCGCCGAGCTCGCCGACGTCGATCCGGAACGGCGTCGCGTCGGCGAGCCCCTGCAGCGAGCCGACGTTGTCGGTGACCTCCGCGACCACCTGCGCGGTGCCGTCGACCAGGGTGCTGACGACGGCGGTCAGCAGCCCCCCGAGTGCGGCCAGGCCGCCGACCATCACCAGCGCCGTCGCGATGCCGCGGGGCACCCGCCGCTCGTGCAGCCACCGGACCAGCGGGGCGAGCAGCGCGGACAGCAGCACCGCGATCGCCACCGGGACGACGACCACCCGCAGCTGGATCACCAGGAAGACCAGCAGCGCGAACCCGGCGGCGATGACGAGCATCCGGGCACACGCCTCGGAGGCGATCCGCAGCGGGCGCGGGATCTCCGCCCGCGGCGACGGGCGGTGGCGCGGCCCGGCGGCCCGCGCCACCGGGTCCGCGACGTGCGACCCGGTCCGCCCGCCGGAGGTGGCGGCGCGGTGGTGGTCGGCGGTGTCCTCGACGAGGTGCTCGGTGTCGTCGTGCGGGGCGGGGGTGGCCCGGTGGGCGCCGGCCGCGGGATCGGCGGGAGGTGGGGCGACCACACGCGCGTGCCCGGCGCCGGAGTCCTCGTCCGCGGCGTGCGCCGGTTGCGCGTGGTGTCCGTCCGCGGGCGCGCGCCCGCGAGGGGCGGGGTCGTCGTCGTGCCGTGGGCGCGGGATGCCGCCCCCGGCAGGAGCGGCGGGCCGCCCGGTCCGCTCCGTCATGACACGACGGTACGGCGGATCGGCCGGGGTGGCGCGGTGCACGCGACGGTGACGGCCCGGCCGTCGCGCCCTCCACCCCGGACGGCCCAGCACCGGAACGGACGGAGCAGTCCTTGCGGGTGTTCGTCACGCTCCGTCGAATGACACCCGTGTAGTCGACACCCCGCGGGCCGGTCCGGCACGAAGGGGTGGTGGAACGGTCACGCACCGCCGCATGGTGGCCGCGACGTGCCGGATCCTGGTCACCGGGGCTGATGCGAGGCCCTGTCGCCGAGGGCTCCGTCGGGCCTGACTCCGGACCGAGGTCACCGACTGCTCCAGGAGGAGTCCGAATGAACACGCTCCGTAGACAACACGGAGAGTCCCGGACCGGTCACGCCACTCGGACGAGGGGACCTCGGAACCGGAACTGTCACCCCCGTTTCCCCTGTCGGGTGTCACCCGTTGACCGGGTGAGTGGGCCGAACGGCGGTACGAGACGTACGCGATACGGACCAGGCCGTGGGTCCCCACATGTCAGGCGAGCAGGAGGTACGGCGGGTGTACGAGTTCGACAGCGCTGCGGGTGGCCTCGAGTCGTCGATCCGGGCGCGACGCGCCGCGCAGGAGAGCTGGCCGTTCCCCGGCCGGCACGAGTCGCACGACGAGATCCAGGAGGAGACCCCGATCTTCCACGCCCTCACCGTCGGGGGCTGGCGGGACGGCCGGCGGAGCGGGAGCGCCGGCAACGCCGTGCGCCGCGTCCACCGCGGCACCGTCCGCACGACCCGCCGCGGCGGCGCGGTCCGGCCGACCGGGGACACGGTCGCCGCGTTCCACGCCGAGGTCGCGTCGGTTCCGGCGCAGCCGCTCGGCCACGCGCCGCAGGAGCAGGGCGACGGCGCCTGGAACGCGCCGGGCGACGCCGCCATGGTGATGCTGCGCCGCCGTCGCGACGCCGAGCGCGCCGCGGACCGGGCCGCGATCGCCGACCTGCTGGGTGGTGCCGGTCGGCACCGGCTGACCCGCACGGCCTGAGCGGCGTCCGAGCGACCGGACGGGCATCCCGCCCGGTCGTTCCGCCGGTACGGGCAGCGCGGTACGGCCGTTCGGCACCCTTTCGGGACCGGATCGGAGCGCGAGGCAACCACGACACCCCCGGAGCGTCCCGGGGAGTAGCCGCACGCCGCAGGCGTACGGCCGCACGGCAGGACCGGTGGGGACCGGGAGCGCCGAGGACGCACCAGGACATTCCGCGGGCACACCTTGGGACCGCGGGATGAGGTGACGACCGGCTGGGGAGCTGGGTCGTCAGCACGCAAGGCGGGGGCCGGGGCGATGGTCGGAGGGAGCCGACCACCGCACCCGGCCCTCGCGCGTGCGGAGGCCACCGGCGCGGCGCGCGCGACGCCGGTGACGCCGACCGGAGCCGTGGGGAGCGCGGTTCCGGGCAGGACGGCGGGGCCGAGTGCGGGACATCCTCGTCCCGGACTCGCGTGGCGACATGATCGCCACGGAGTGTGACCGTATCGGGCGGCCGTCCGGGTCACAAGAGGGCATTCGACGCAGCTTTCGTCGTCCCGTCCGGCACACCCGTCACCACGTTCACCACCGTCCCACCGGACGGTCGTACGACGTGCCGTGACGCGTGCTCGAATCGTTCCGCACGGTGACCCCCGGCGTTCTACCCTGCGAGGGATGAGCACCGATCCCGCCGCGACCGGCCCCCGGCGCACCGACCGCCCGCTCGACGAGGCCGGCGTCGTGACGGCCGTGCGACGGGCCGCGGAACGGGGCGCCACCGTCCGACCCACCGGCGCCGGCGGCCGCGCCCCGGGACCCCTCGTCCGGACCGAGGACGTGCTGCTCGACGTGTCCGCGCTGACCGGCGTCGTCGAGATCGGCGACGACACCGTGCGGGTGCGGGCGGGCGAGACCGTCGCGGACCTCTGCGTCGCCCTCGCCGCCGCCGGCCGGGCACTGGCCACCGTGCCCGACGCGCCCCGCGCCACCATCGGCGGCGCCACCGGGTTGGGCATGTACGGCGGCGCCCCCGCCGAGGGCTCGCTGTCCGACCAGGTCCGCGCCGTCCGGCTGGTCGACGGCCGCGGCACCGTCCGCGACGTCACCGGACCCGACCTCGACGCCGCCCGCTGCGGGCTCGGCGCGCTGGGCATCGCGACCGCGCTGGAGCTGCGCACCGTCCCGCTCATCCGGCTGCAGGTGCACGAGCGCGCCGTCGGCGTCGACGAGGTGCTCGGCGAGGACCTGCTCGGCGCGCACGCCTGGACCGAGTGCGACATCGCGGTCGGCCCGTCGGTGCACGCCGGGTCCGCGGTGCTGCGCTGGGCCGAGCCGGAGCCCGAGGCGACCGGTCCGGTCGAGCGCGCCGGCTGGGGGCAGGCGGTGTCGCGGCTGGCGTCGTCCTGGTGGTCCTCCGGGGTGGGGCTGCGGTCCGGGTGGCCGCCGCCGCAGCGCTGGGCGCCCGGCACGGCCGGGCCGCCGCACGAGGTCCTGCCGGACCCGCAGCCGTGGGACCCGGACCTGTCCGAGTGGGCCGTGCCGCGTGCCGCGCTCGGGACGGTCCTGCGCGAGCTGGGGGCCGCCGTCGCCGCGCGGGGGCGGGAGCTGCGTCCCGTGCGGGTGCGCACCGGACGGGCCGAGACCGGTCTGCTGCACCCGGCGTCCGGCCGGGACACCGCCTATCTGCGGCTGCGGACCCGCGGACCGGCCGAGGAGCCGGTCCGCCGGCTCGCGGGCGCGGTCTGCGAGGACGCCGACGGGCGGCCGTGCTGGACCACCCGGCACGCCTGGGGGCCGGACGAGCTCGCCGTCGCCTACCCGGGGTGGGAGGCGTTCCGCGCCGTCCGCGACCGGTTCGACCCCGACCGCCGCTTCACCGACCCGCACCTCGCGGCCGTACTCGGCCGCTGACGGGCGCGGGACCGCTCAGACCTGCCCGCGCAGCCGCGCCGAGATCGACCGCACCGCGGCCAGCGACGCCCGGCGGTCGGCCCGGGTCGGCTCACCGGCGTCGATGACCTGCTCCCCGCCCACCCACACGTCGTGGACCAGGCGGGAGCCGCCCGCCCACACCAGGTTCGACACCAGCTGCGCGTCGTCCGACGGCGCGACGAACGCGGAGTCGTCGGTGTCGACGTGCACCACGTCCGCCCGCCGCCCGGCCTCCAGCGCGCCGAGGTCGTCGCGGCCGATCGCGTGCGCGGCGTCCGCGGTGCCCATGAGCAGCACGTCGGCGGCGGTGAGCGCGGCGGCGTCGTCGGCCCCGACCCGCGCCATCAGCCCGGCGAGCCGCGCCTGGTGCCAGAGGTCCAGGTCGTCGCAGGAGGCGGGACCGTCGGTCCCCAGCCCCACCCGAACCCCGGCCCGGCGCAGGTCCAGCAGCCGGGCGGTGCCCGCCGCGAGCTTCGCGTTCGAGCCGGGACAGTGCGCGACGGCGACACCGTGCCGGGCGTAGACGGCGATGTCGTCGTCGGACAGGTGCACCGAGTGCGCGGCCAGCACCCGCCCGCCGAGCGCGCCGCCGGCGTCGAGCATCGCCGGG
Organism: Pseudonocardia tropica; assembly: GCF_040105315.1. Taxonomy (NCBI): domain Bacteria; kingdom Bacillati; phylum Actinomycetota; class Actinomycetes; order Pseudonocardiales; family Pseudonocardiaceae; genus Pseudonocardia; species Pseudonocardia tropica. The sequence goes on along the minus strand of NZ_JBEDNP010000001.1, from coordinate 147,956 downwards.
ACCGAGCCGTGGGCCTCGCGCACGTGGACGTCCTCGCCGCGGGACTCCGCGACGTGGGTGTGCACCAGCGCGCCGCGCTCGCGGGCGGCCGCGGCGACCGACTCCAGGGCGCCGGGGGGCAGCGTGTAGGCCGAGTGCGGGCCGTAGCCGAGCTCGATCCGGCCGTCGTCGTCGGGGACCAGGCCGTGCGCGTCGATCCGGGCGGAGACGTCGTCGCGCATCTGCTCCCAGGTCCCGAGCCGGTCCCAGCCGGGCGCGGCGATGATCCCCGGGGTGAGCACGGCCCGCGAGCCCGCGGTGCGGACGGCGTCGGCCAGGGCGTCGGTGAAGAAGTACATCTCGACGCTGGTGGTGCAGCCGGTCCGCAGCAGGTCCAGGCAGCCCGCGAGCATCCCGGCGTGCACGTCCTGTTCGGTCAGCAGGCCCTCCGCCGGCCACATGACCTCGGTCAGCCACGGCATCAGCGGCAGGTCGCCGCCCATCCCGCGCAGCAGCGACATGGGGGTGTGGCAGTGCGTGTTGACCATGCCGGGCATGAGCAGCCCGGGCAGCGGCCGCACCACGGCGTCGGTCGCCGGCGCGTCGGCGGCCGTGCCGAAGAACGCGATCCGGCCGGTGTCGTCGACGTCGAGGACCGCGTCGCGCACGACCGGGAAGCCGGGCGTGCAGGGCAGCGCGACCGGGGCGGTGAGCCGCTGGAGGACCGTCATGTCGTCTCCGGGCGGGTCAGCGGCGGTCGAGCAGCGAGCGCAGCGACCGGAACGGCGGCAGCCAGGCGCCCTCGTCGGGCAGGGTCTCCAGCGAGACGCGCGGCAGCGGCTCGCGGAACACGCCGTCGATGTCCTCGAGGTCGAGGAACGACAGCGTCTCCGAGGCCAGCGCGAACCCGGCGTACTCGCGGAAGCCGATCACCGTGACGTCGGTGCCGACCTCGATGAGCTTCTCCAGCGGCTCCCGGAACGCCCGCCCGTCCCCCGAGGCGACGACGACGTGGCGGAGCCTGCCCTCGGCCGAGCGCATGCCGATGTGGGCGAGCATGTCGTCGTCGACGTCGGAGTCCTCGCTGGTCTTCGGCTTGGCGAAGACGGCGAAACCCACGTTGCGCAGGGCCTCGACCCAGGGCCGGACGATGTCGATGCTGCCCGGGGCGACGTTGGTGAACACACACGCCTCGGCCTCGGCCTCGGGGCCGGCGAGGTCGAGCAGCCAGCGGCCGACGGCGTCGAACCGCGGACGGTAGGCCGAGGTGGGGCGGGCGCCGAGCAGCGAACCGAGGCTCATGTCCATGTTGGGTGCGTCCCACACCAGCAGCACGCGCTCCTGCGGGCCCGTCGGAACGCCGCGTCCGTGTTGCCCCGTCCCGCTGCTCATGCCGGGGAGCCTAGCCGCCGTCGCCCCGCCCGCCCGGCCCGGCGCCCACGCGGGTGAGACTGTCCCCATGGAGAACCCACCGACCGGGCCGGAGCAGCTCGCCACCCGGACCGCCGAGATCATGCGCGACGGCGACCGGGCGAGCCGTGCGGCGGGGGTCGACGTCGTCGCGGTCACCCCCGGACGGGCGACGGCGACCATGACCGTCCGCCCCGAGCAGGTCAACGGGCACGGGGTCTGCCACGGCGGCTACCTGTTCCTGTTCGCCGACACCGCGATGGCCTACGCCAGCAACTCCCACGGCGTCTCCGCCCTGGCCAGCGGCGCGGACATCGCGTTCCTGCGCCCGGCGCGCGAGGGCGACGTCCTCACCGCCGAGGCGGTCGAACGGGCGGCGAGCGGCCGGTCCGGGCTCTACGACGTCACCGTCCGCGCCGCCGACGGGACGGTCGTCGCCGAGTTCCGGGGCCGCACCCGGCAGGTGCCGGGCCTGAGCCCGGTCACCGCCCGGCCCTGACCGGCCCTCAGCCCTGGTCGTCGCGGGGCCGCAGCCCGTGCGGCTCCAGGAACGCCGGCCGCAGATCCGGGTCGGGCTCGTCGTAGTAGCGGTGGAAGACCGGGGTCTGCGAGCCCGACATCGGCGGCACGATCCAGCTCCAGTCGGCCGGGCAGCGCCGTCCCGCGGCCTCCTCCTTCGCCAGGAAGGTCATGAACCGCTCGGCCTCGCTGTGGTGGTCGGCCATGGTGACGCCGTCGGCGTCGAAGGAGTAGGTGACCGCGCGGACCAGCTCGACCATCGCCCGGTCCCGCCACATCGTGCGCACCGACCGGGTGTCGAGCCCGAGCCGCTTCGCGATCTCGGGCAGCAGGTCGTAGCGGTCGGTGTCGGCGAGGTTGCGGGCGCCGACCTCGGTGTCGAGGTACCAGCCGTTGAACGGGGCGGCCGGGTACACGACCCCGCCGATCTCCAGCGGCATGTTGCTGATGGCGGGCACCGAGTGCCAGCGCAGCCCGAGCCGGGCGAACCAGGGGTGCTCGGGGTGGCGCAGCGGGACCTCGTGCACGGCGTCCGGCGGGACGTCGAACAGCCGGGACCGCCCGTCCGGGCCGGTGATCAGCAGCGGCAGCACGTCGAACCGGCCCGCCGGCTGCGGTCGCGGCCACCCCATCCCGACGACGTGGTCGGTGAAGTCGGCCTGCCCCGGGTCCCCGGTGACGGTGCCGTCGGGGTTGCGGTGCCCGGCGTAGCGGACGAGCTGGTCGTTGCGGATCCGCGGGCCGGGCCGCCCCGGGGCGTCCGGCGCGAACACCGTCATCGTCGAACGGATCTTCCCGCCGCGGGTGGCGGCGCGCAGGTGCCCGACGCTCTCCTGCGCGATGTCGGCCGGGTCGTGCAGGTGGCGCAGGTCGCGGACCTGCAGCGACTGCCAGTACAGGCGCCCGATGCAGCGCGCGGAGTTCCGCCAGGCCACCCGGGTGCCGAAGACCAGCTCGTGCGTGGTGTGGGTGTAGGTGCCGACCCGGTCGATCTCGGCGCGGACCTGGCGCAGCCGCTCCGGCAGCGGGACGCCCGGCTCGGTCTCGGCGTACACCTGGCGCAGGAACTCCTCGGCCACGGCCGGGTCGACCGGGGCGGGGTCCCGCTCGTCGGCGACGCCGGGGGGCGGCGGGTGTCCGCCGGAGCGTCCGTGCCCGGTGACCGGGCAGCCACCGGTGGCCTCGGCCGGGGGCGCGACACGGCTCCCGGCCGACGGCGCGCCACGGCCCTCCACCGGCGGTGCGGTGCGGGTCTCCGCCGGCGGTGCGGTGCGGGTCTCCGCCGGGGGCGCGACGCGGACGACCGCGGTCGCGGCGCCCGGGCCGTCGACCCGGTTGAGGACGTGCTCGCGGCTGCCCGCGGCCGGGCGCTGCGATCCCGGGGCCGGGGTGGTGCCGGAGCCGGGGGTGCTCCCGGGGGCCTGGGTCGTTCCCGGGACCGGGGTCGCGACGGTCGCGCGCTCCGGCAGCGGCGTCGCGACCGTGGCCCGCTCGGCCGGGGCCTGCTGGTCCCGCAGCGGCCCGGACCCGCCCGGTCCCTGCTCCCGTGGCGGAGCCTGCCGCACCCGCGACCGGTCGACGACGGTCGTCGTCTCCACCCCGGGCCGCGCCACGGCGGTGGTGGCCTGCACGGGGCCCTCGACCGGACCGACCAGCGGGACCATCGAGACCGACCGGCCGGACCGCTCCGCGCCGGACTCCCCGGACACCGGGCCGGGCCCCTGACCCGACGGGGCGCCCGGCGGCGGGCCCGTCATCGGGCGGGGCGTCGGGCTCGGCCGGAAGCCGGGCGGTCGGTCGACCGGCCGCTTCGGTGCCGCGGGAGCGGGGTGCGAGTTCTTGCCGTGCTCCACCGTCGTCACGGGCGTCCTTCGGGGGTCACTCGGGTGGGGATCCGGGTCGGGGGTCCTCCCGACCGTAGTCGGTCACTCTCCGTGTGTCACCGGTGCCGGGGGCGTGGTCGGCGACGTACAGCAGGTCACGAACCGGTCGTCCCTCCAGCCGGGCCCGGTCCTCGAACTTGGTGACCGGACGCCACGACGGACGGTCCTGCCAGCCGTCCGGACGGAGCGGGAAGCGGTCGTCCGGGCGCAGCGACGGCTCCGCGGAGACCACTCGGCGCATCTGCTCGGCGTAGTGCGGCCAGTCGGTGGCCAGGTGCAGCAACCCACCCGGCCGCAGCCGTGACGCGGCCAGCGCGGCGAACTCCGGCTGGATCAACCGCCGCTTGTGGTGCCGCCGCTTGGGCCACGGGTCGGGGAAGAAGATGCGCAGCCCGTCCAGCGACGCGGGCGGGACGACCCGGGTCAGGAGCTCCACGGCGTCGCCGCGCAGCAGCCGCTGGTTGGACAGGCCGCCCTGCTCGATCCGCATGAGCAGCTGGGCCAGGCCGGGCTCGAAGACCTCGACGGCCACGTGGTCGATCCCCGGCTCGGCCGTCGCGAGCGACGCCGTGGTCTCGCCCATGCCGGACCCGATCTCCAGCACGAGCGGCGCGGTCCGGCCGAACGTCGCGGCCGGGTCCCACACCCCGGACGCCACGACGTCGTCGACCTCGGAACCCCACGTCGACCACAGCCGGTCCCAGGCGGACTGCTGGCCCTCGGAGAGCCGGACGCGCTGGTGGACGTAGGAGCGGATCCGGGTGTCGTGCGGGTGCGGGGTCTCCGGGGCGGTGGCCCGGTCAGGCACCGGTGTTCCGGCCCGCGGGCAGCCGCACGTGGGCGGTCGCGCCGGGCAGCCGGCCGCGGACGTAGCCGGCGGCGGTGACGCCGAAGCAGGCGACGATCGCGGCGGCGGAGGCGGCGTTGCGTTCCTTCGCCTCGCGGATGACGCCCGCGGGCAGCACCTTCATCGTGTAGCTGCTCTCGGTGGACAGCGAGTCCCCGGTCCCGACGACCTTGGACACGGCGGCCTTGGAGATGCCCTCGGCCCAGCCGCGGCGCAGCAGGTAGCGCCAGGAGACGCGGTCGTCGGACACCCGGTGGTCGACGGCGGCGCGCGGCTCGAACAGGATGCGCGGGTTCCGGCCGTCGGCGACGTAGGCCTGCCGGGCCCGGATGCAGAGCTCGGTCTCCTCGCAGCCCAGCGGGTTCTTGCCGATCCTGCCCATGTCCTCGGCGAACCCGCCGACGCGGGTGAACACCTCGGCGCGCAGGGACATGTTGCAGCCCATGAGGTTGCGCATCTCGGCGCGCTCGGTGGGCTGGCCGGTGTAGGTGCAGCCGACGACCCAGTCGAGCTCACCGGTGGCGTTCGGGTCCCCGGGGGCGGCACCGGGCAGCGTCCGCGGACGCCCGTCGGGCCACTTCGGGTGCGCGACCCCGCCGACGCCGATGACGTCCGGGTCCTCGTACGGGGCCAGGAGCGCGTGCAGCCAGCCGGGGCGGGCCGCGGCGTCGTCGTCGAGGAAGACGACGACCTCACCGGAGGCCAGCTCGACCGCGGTGTTGCGGGCGCCCGACAGGCCCTGCTTCTTGTCGTTCGCGACGACGACCACCCCGAGCGGCCCGAACTCGCGTTCGGCCCGCTCGCGCAGGCGCTCGTTGTGGTCGACGACGACGATCGTCTCCAGCGGGGTCACGTCCTGGTCGAGGACCGAGTCGACGGCGGCCTTGATGTCGAACCAGCGCTTCTCGGTGTAGACGCAGACGACCACGGTGGCGGTCGGCAGGGCGCTCACGTGCAATCGCTCCTCATGGGGCTGCGGACCGGCGGGGGCGGCCGGTGCGAGCAGCGTCAGCGGGCGTAGCCGGACGCCTTGCGGCGCTGCTCCATGCGACGGTGCTCGGCCATCAGGGTACGCAGCACGCGCGTGCCGTCGGCGAAGGTCCGCAGGTTGGTCTCGCCGAACATGCGCTCGCGCTCGACCGACGGCACCTCGGTGATCGTCAGGTCGGCGGCCGCGACGCGGCAGTTGAGAACGGTCTCGATCTCGAAACCGTCGCCCCAGAGCATCGAGCCGTCCTCGGGCTGCGGCGCGGCCGGGTCCGGGAGCTCGAGCTGCGGGAGCAGGTCGGCCCAGAAGGCGTTGTAGCCGTAGCAGAGGTCGGAGTACCGCGTGCCGAACAGCCGGTTCGCGACGGTGTTCAGGCCGGCGTTGCCGGACTTGCGCAGCAGCGTGATGTCGTCCGAGCCGCCGCCCTTGCAGAACCGGCTGCCCTTCGCGAAGTCCGCGCCCTTGACCAGCGCGTTCACGAAGGCCGGGATCTCGTTCGGGTCGGCCGAGCCGTCGGCGTCGAACATGACGATGACGTCGCCGGTCGCGGCGGTGAAGCCGCAGGCCATCGCGTTGCCCTTGCCCTTGCGGGTCTGGGTGATGACGCGCGCCCAGGGCAGCGTGCGCCGCGCGACGGCGACCGTGTTGTCGGTCGAGTTGCCGTCGACGACGATGACCTCGTGCACGGCCGGGCGCACCGCGGCGATGGCCGGCAGCACGATCTCCAGGTTCCGGGCCTCGTTGCGGGTCGGCACGATCACCGACACCGCCGGGTTCGCGCTGCGGCGCGGAGCCGGGCGGGGCCGCGGGCGACGGAAGCCCTCGGGTCCCTCCGGCTGCGGCGCCAGCGGACCGCGCCCGCCGGGTCGGGCAGGGTTCGCCGGGAACGGCGACTGTCCGGCACCGGCACCGTTCTGACGCCCGGGGCGCGCGGGGGCGCTCGCATCGGGCGTGACGGTCGGGCGGGCGGGCGTAACGGCGCTCACACTTCCTCCATACAGGTCCGCTTACCCGTCCAACGACGCGATCACGGTCCGGTTGCGGTTCTGGTGTCGGGCGTCTTCGGTATTGCCCGATCAGTGGACGTCCCTGGAGCCCGTGGGGTTGCCCCGGTCGGCTGATTCGTCCGTGTCCACGCTGCGGTTCAGCCTTGCCCATGAGAGGGGACGACGATCACCCGGGGCCGCTGCGCAGTCCTACGGATCCACCCGGGAACGGTCCCTCCGACACTGTCCGGCATGGACCGGGAACCGCTGTCGGGCAGCATCGGACCGCCGCTGCGCACCGCGCTCGACCAGGCCCGCGCCGATCTTCTCGCGACGTTGTCGGTGCAGGTCGACGGCCTGGCGGCGGACGCGGCCCGGCGCGCGGGGCGGGCCGGCGACGTCCGGTGGTGGACGGCCGCGCTCGACGGTCCCGCCCGCACCCTCGACGACGCCTGGGGGCGCCGCAGCGGGCCGGTCCTGCGCCGCCGTGCGGCCGCAGCCGCACTGCGGCATCAGGGCGTCCACGTGACACATGTCACTCACGTTCCGTCACCGTCGTGTGGCGGGGTTCTCGTCGCCGCGGCGGGCCGGGTGCTCGCCGTCGCACCGGGCCGGGAACGCGGGGCGTGGTCCGGTGCGGTCCTGTCCGGATCGGCGGTGTGGGTGGCGTCGGTCCTCGCGGCCGGCGCGCGGGTGCTCCCGGCCGGGGGTCCCGGGGTGCTGCCCGCCCTCGCGGGGCTCGTCCTGCTGGTGGGTGCGCTCGTCGCGGCCCGGGTGCGGGCGGTCCGCTCCGCCCGGGACCGTGCGCTGGCCCGGCGGGTGCGCGACGCGGTGCTGCTCGCCGCGGACCACGAGCTGCTGCGCCGGATCTCCGACGCCGGCCGCGGGCTGCCGGAGGCGTCCCGTGCGTGCTGAGCCGCCGGTACCGGCCGGGAGCACGGTCCTGGCGGGCGCGGTGGTCGCGGCGGCGCTGCCCGTCCCCTGGTGGGTGCGGGTGCCGCGGGCCCGGTCCGGCGTCGCCGGATCGGTCCCGGTGTCCGGGCCCGCCGCCCGCGACGCCGACGGCGACGGCGTGGCGGAGACGCTCGTCGTCGACTCCGGACGGGGTCCGGAGTTCTGGACCGACCTCGACGGCGACGGTCTCGCCGACGCGGTGACCGGCCTGCCCGGAGACCCCGGCTGAGCCCGGGGTCAGTCCTCCGGCTGGTCGGCGGGGGTGCGGCCCTCGCTGTCGGTGTTCGCGCCGCGCCGGAACCGGCCGACGCCGCGGCGCTGCTCGGCGATGGAGCGGTCGATGTCCGCGGACACCTTCTGCTGGCGGCGCCGCTCGCGGATGCGCAGCAGCACGAGCATCGAGACGCCGTAGGCGATCCCGACGATCAGCAGCACGGCGCCGATCTTGAACACGATCTGCTGCACGCCGGTGATGCTGTCGATGTCGATCACCGAGATCATGCCGAGGACGCCGAGGGTCAGCAGGTGGAACAGCACCACCAGCAGTCGGTTGATGGAGTGCGACGTCTCCGTGTTCTGGAAGACGTCCTCCAGGAACGGCTGTCCGGTGCGCAGCAGGATCTGGCCCACGACGACCGTGATCGCCACTCCGACCACGACCAGTGCGAGATAGCCGCCGGTTCCCTCCACAGTGGGCCCCTCCCCGTGCGTGTGCAGGGTTGGAGACTACCCCGCGCGACCGGTTCGACGCGCTCTGCGCGCGAGGTGTTCATCCGTTTCAGGAACGGGCGGCGAGCAGCTCCCGCAGTGTGTCGAGCAACTCGTCGGTCGACACCCCGCCGGTGAGCGGCGCGCCGGTCAGGGTGCGCAGGTAGAGGCCGTCCCCGACGAGCTGCACCAGCCAGGCCACGACCGGGTCGTGGATCTCCTCGCCGAGCGCGGCGAGCCCGTCGGCGTCGACGTCGGCCAGCGCGCTCCGTGCGGCCTCCCCGGAGGTGGTGCCGTCGGCGATGCGCAGGGTGGCGAGGTAGGTGCGGGTCAGCCCGACCGGCGAGGTGTTGCCCGGCATCGAGGTGCGCAGGTAGTAGGCCACGGTGCCCGCCGTGTCCGAGCGCATCAGCTCGGCGTCCCGGGCGCTGCGTTCGCGCAACCGCTCCAGCAGGCCGCCGACCAGCGACTCCTTGGAGTTGAAGTGGTAGAGCAGCCCGCCCTTGGACACCTCGGCGGCCGCCGCCACCGCGTCGAGGGTGGCGCCACCGGGCCCCTGCTCGATCAGCAGCGTCTCGTACGCGTCGAGGACCCGGTCGCGGGCCGAGCCCGGTCCCCGTGTCCCCGCGTTCCGTCGTTCGGAGTGGGACGCCATGGACGAAGCCTAGTGCCCGTGCCCCGCCTCACAGTCGCGGCCGGGAAGGGACTGTACCGTCTGGACGGTATAAAGATGTACCGTCCGGACGGTAAAGCTGCGTCCGGATCCGGGCACCACGGGACGACGAGCACGAGGGAGAACGGCGATGTCACGGCCGGAGGTCGGCGCAGGGGGCGCGGCGATGGACAGGGGCGGGCCGGACGTGGCGCCGCGGCCCGGGCCGCGCGCCTGGCTCGCGCTCGCGGTGCTCGCCATCCCCACGCTGCTGGTGTCGATCGACAACACGGTGCTCGGCGTGGCGCTGCCGGAGCTCTCGGCCGCGCTCCGCCCGGACGCGGCGACGCTGCTGTGGGTCGTCGACGTCTACCCGCTGGTGCTCGCCGGGCTGCTGGTCACCATGGGCACCCTCGGCGACCGGATCGGCCGCCGCAGGCTGCTGATGGTCGGTGTCGCCGGCTTCGGTGCGGTCTCGCTGCTCGCCGCGTTCGCCACCTCGGCCGCCCAGCTCGTCGCGGCGCGCGCCCTGCTCGGTGTGTTCGGCGCGATGCTGATGCCCTCCACGCTGGCCCTGCTGCGGTCGGTGTTCCTCGACCGGACCCACCGCAGGCTCGCGCTGGCGATCTGGGCGACCGGGTTCGCCGCGGGTGCGGCGCTCGGCCCGATCGTCGGCGGGCTGCTGCTCGAGCACTTCTGGTGGGGCTCGATCTTCGTGATGAGCGTGCCGCCGATGGCGCTGCTGCTCGTCGTCGCGCCGCTGGTGGTGCCCGAGTCGCGGGAGACCGAGCCGGGCCGGCTCGACCTGGTCGGCGTGGTGCTGTCGCTGCTGACGATGGGACCGCTGGTCCTGGCCCTCGAGCTGGCCGGGTCCGCAGGCGGGGTGACCCCCGCCGTCGTCGCGTCGGTGCTGGTGGGTGTCGGCTCCGGGGCCGCGTTCGTCGCCCACTACCGGCGACGCGTGCGGCGCGGCCTGGACCCGCTGATCGACCTGGAGCTGTTCGCCCGACCCGTGCTCCGGCACAGCGCGCTGGCCAACGCCACCACCATGTTCGGGCTCACCGGGCTGCTGTTCTTCTCCGCCCAGTACCTCCAGCTGGTCGTCGGGTACTCGCCGCTGCAGGCGGGCCTGCTCCTGCTGCCGGGCTTCGTGGTGACGGTCGTGGCCGGGCTCGCCGCCGCGCGGCTGGCCCGGCGGTTCGCGCTGCACCAGCTCGTCGCGACCGGGCTCGCGCTCGTCCTGACCGGCTACGTGGTCTGCCTGTTCCTGCAGGTGGACTCGGCCGTCGTGCTGCTGATGACGGCCGCGGTGCTGATCGGCGCGGGGATCGGGCTGTCCGAGACCGTCACCAACGACGCGATCCTCGCCGCCGCCCCGCCGGAGAAGGCCGGCGCCGCGGCAGCGGTCTCCGAGACCGCCTACGAGGTCGGTGCGGTGCTCGGCACCGCGCTGGTCGGCGGGGTGCTGTCCGCGGTGTACCGGGCCGGTGTCGTGCTCCCCGTCGGGACGCCGTCCTCGGCCGGGGAGACCCTGGGCGGGGCCGCGGACGTCGCGGCGACGATGCCCGCCGACACCGCGGCGGCCCTGCTGGCCTCCGCGCGGGAGGCGTTCGTGCACGGGGTGGACGTCGCGTCCGGGGTGGCGGCGGTCGCCGTCGCGGTGGTGCTGGTGACGGCCGGGCTCGGCCTGCGCCGCGCGCACCGCGACGTCCTGGCGGCCGGTGCCTCCGCGGTGGACGCCGACGCCGGGCCCCGCGGTCGCCCCGCCGCTGACCGCTCGTCGCGGAGTGTGAGTACCGGATGACCACCCGTGACGGTCACGGGTGACCGTCCGGCGGCCCGGACGGGTGGTTCCGGCGACGCGCGGCCCCGTCGGCCGCTCGTTCGGCGGATCCGGTGTGCCCCGGCTGGTTCACTACGGCTCGTCCGCGGCGACCGGTGCCGGTCGTCGGTGCCGACTCTACGCGGGAGACAGCCGTGCCGTACGAGGTGGTCAGCGCCTACACCCTGGTGCTCGGGGAGCACCCCGGTGACTCCGTGGACCGCGACGCCGGGGATCCCGGCGCAGAGGACCACGACGTCGTCCCGGCCCGTCCGGAGGTCTCGGTCCACACCACCGCCGAGGACGCCTGGCGCGCGCTCGACGCCGGCGTCCGCGAGCGCTGCGGGATGCGGCCCCGGCCGCGCCGGCGGATCGACCCGGACGCCGTCGTCCGGCTCGCCGACGCCTGGCGGGCCGGTGACCCCGGCACGCGCTACTGGCAGGTGACCGCGCACCGGCTGCCGATCATGGTCCCGGAGCTCGCGCGTGCCGTCGCCTCCGTGCGCTGACACTTCCGTTCCTGAAAACCCTAAGTGGGCTCCGAGAATGCGTTGAATCGGTCGCTTCCGGCCTGCGGGTGAATTTCCGCGACGCTTCTCCCGGAATGTGCGTGCCGATGTCACGGATCGTCGCCGAATCGGTCACCGGGAACAGGTTGCGTTCGTGTGACATGCGTGTCACCTGGGCGGACATCGCCGTCGTCCGTCGGCTACTGGATCGATTTACATGATCGGTGCTGTGCCTGACCTCTCAACTCCACCCATGGGTGGCGCACTATTTCGCAGGTAGCCTCGGAAACCACCTTTTCCCGTCTGGGCCCGTCACCGACTCCGGTCGCGGGCCCGTCGTAGTTCCCCCGGTGACGGGCCGGGGCCGGCGAGGAGAACAGGACGACATGACTGCAGCGACCGTTCCGGGCACCGACAAGGCACCGACCACCAACCAGGGCGTCGCGGCCTGGGTCCAGGAGATCGCCGAGCTGACCGCCCCGGACCGCGTCGTGTGGTGCGACGGTTCGGACGAGGAGTGGACCCGGCTCACCGACCAGCTGGTGGAGCAGGGCACCATCGTGCGGCTCGACCCGGAGAAGAAGCCGAACTCCTTCTACGCCGCGTCCGACGCCGGCGACGTCGCCCGCGTCGAGGAGCGGACCTTCATCTGTACCGAGACCGAGCGCGGTGCCGGGCCGACCAACAACTGGGTCGCGCCCGCCGAGATGAAGCGGACGATGACCGAGCTGTACCGCGGCAGCATGAAGGGCCGGACCCTCTACGTGGTCCCGTTCTGCATGGGCCCGACCGACGCCGAGGACCCGAAGCTGGGCGTCGAGATCACCGACTCCGAGTACGTCGTGATCTCCATGAAGATCATGACCCGGATGGGCGCGGCCATCCTGCCGCTGCTCGACGCGGCCGGTGACCGCTGGGTCAAGGCCCTGCACTCGATCGGCGCCCCCCTGGCCGAGGGGCAGGCCGACGTCCCGTGGCCGCACAACGAGGACAAGTACATCAGCCACTTCCCGGAGACCCGGGAGATCTGGAGCTACGGCTCCGGCTACGGCGGCAACGCCCTGCTGGGCAAGAAGTGCTACGCGCTGCGCATCGCGTCGGCCATGGCGCACGACGAGGGCTGGCTCGCCGAGCACATGCTGATCCTCAAGCTGATCAGCCCGGAGGAGAAGGCCTACTACGTCGCCGCCGCCTTCCCGAGCGCCTGCGGCAAGACCAACCTCGCGATGCTGCAGCCGACCGTCCCCGGCTGGCGCGCCGAGACCGTCGGCGACGACATCGCCTGGATGAAGTTCGGCGAGGACGGCCGGCTCTACGCCACCAACCCCGAGTTCGGGTTCTTCGGCGTCGCGCCGGGCACCAACTGGAAGACCAACCCGAACGCGATGCGCACCATCGAGGCCGGGAACGCGCTGTTCACCAACGTCGCGCTGACCGACGACGGCGACGTGTGGTGGGAGGACCTCGAGGGCGACCCCCAGCACCTGACGGACTGGAAGGGCAACGACTGGACGCCCGACTCGGACGCCAAGGCCGCGCACCCCAACTCCCGCTACACCGTGCCGATCGACCAGTGCCCCGTCGTCGCGCCGGAGTGGAACGACCCGAAGGGCGTGCCGATCTCGGCGATCCTGTTCGGTGGCCGTCGCAAGACCACGGTCCCGCTGGTCACCGAGGCCCGCAGCTGGCAGCACGGCACCTTCATGGGCGCGACCATGTCCTCGGAGAAGACCGCGGCCGCGGCCGGCACGGTCGGGGAGGTCCGCCGCGACCCGATGGCGATGCTGCCGTTCCTCGGCTACAACGTCGGTGACTACTTCGCGCACTGGGTCGACACCGGCAAGGGCGCGGACGCGGACAAGCTGCCGAAGATCTTCTACGTCAACTGGTTCCGCCGCGGCGAGGACGGCCGCTTCCTGTGGCCCGGTTTCGGTGAGAACAGCCGCGTCCTGAAGTGGTGCATCGAGCGCCTGGAGGGCAAGGCCGCCGCCGTCGACACCCCGATCGGGTTCGTGCCGACCGCCGACCAGCTCGACCTCGACGGCGTCGAGGCCGAGCGCGCCGACGTCGAGGCCTCGCTGGCCGTCGACGTCGAGGAGTGGAAGGCCGAGATCCCGCTGATCGAGGAGTGGTTCGCCAAGATCGGCGACGACAACCTCCCGACCTCGATCCGCGACGAGTTCGAGGCCCTGAAGCAGCGCCTCGGCGCCTGACCCACCGCGGCCCCGGCCGCGCGAGACCCACGGTGCCCCCGCACGCCGTCCGGCGTGCGGGGGCACCGTGCTGCGTGCCGACCACACCGGCGCCGTCGGGGTGCTCCCGACCCACGCGGCGATCGGGGGTGTCGGCGCCCCGCGGGAGACCCGCGACGTCGACACCACCCGGATCGGGGAGGCGTCCCGGGACCGAGCGGCGCATCCCGTCCGCCGCCCCCGCGGACGGGACCCGGGTCGAGACTCGGTAACGGCGGTCCCGCGACCGGTGACAGCGAACGTTGCTCGACGTAACGTGCCCGACCGGGCCGGCTCCACGACGGCGTCGGTCGCGCACGGTGCAGGAGCAGGGGGCGACATGGTCACGACGGAGCGACCGGGAGAGCCGGGGGCCGGTGGGACGGGCACGGCCCGTCGTCGCGACCCGAAGCAGATCGCGATCTGGGTCGCGGTGGCGGTGGTGGGGGCGGTCGCCTGGTCGATCGTCGCGTTCACCCGCGGCGAGGAGATCTCCGCGGCGTGGCTGGTGTTCGCCGCGGTCGCCTCCTACGCGATCGCCTACCGCTTCTACTCCCGCTTCATCGCCCACCGCGCGCTGCGCGTGGACGACACCCGTGCCACCCCGGCCGAGCGTCTCGACGACGGGCAGGACTTCCAGCCGACCGACCGCCGGGTGCTGTTCGGCCACCACTTCGCGGCCATCGCCGGTGCGGGCCCGCTCGTCGGGCCGGTGCTCGCGGCGCAGATGGGCTACCTGCCCGGCACGATCTGGATCATCGTCGGCGTCGTGTTCGCGGGCGCGGTCCAGGACATGGTCACGCTGTTCTTCTCCACCCGCCGCAGCGGGCGCAGCCTCGGCCAGATGGCCCGCGAGGAGATCGGGCCGGTCGGCGGGACGGCGGCCATCGTCGCCGTCCTCGCGATCATGGTGATCCTGCTGGCGGTGCTGGCGCTGGTCGTCGTGCAGGCCCTGGCCGACTCGCCGTGGGGCACCTTCTCGCTCGCGATGACGATCCCGATCGCCCTGTTCATGGGCTTCTACCTGCGCTACCTGCGACCGGGGAGGATCATCGAGGTCTCGGTGGTCGGCGTCGCGCTGATGCTGCTGGCCATCGTCGGCGGCGGCTGGGTGCAGAACTCGTCCTGGGGCGAGGTCTTCCACCTGACCGCGAACCAGCTGACCCTCGCGCTGGTGGTCTACGGCTTCGCCGCCTCGGTGCTGCCGGTCTGGATGCTGCTCGCGCCGCGCGACTACCTGTCGTCGTTCATGAAGGTCGGCGTGGTCGTGCTGCTCGCCGCCTCGATCCTGCTGGCCCGGCCGTCGCTGCAGATGGACGCGCTGACCCGGTTCGCCTCCGACGGGCAGGGCCCGGTCGCGGCGGGATCGCTGTTCCCGTTCGTCTTCATCACCATCGCCTGCGGTGCGTTGTCCGGGTTCCACGCCCTGGTCGCGTCGGGCACGACGCCGAAGCTGATCCAGAAGGAGTCCCAGATCCGGGTCATCGGCTACGGCGCGATGCTCACCGAGTCCTTCGTCGCGATCATGGCGCTGGCCGCGGCCTGCATCCTCGACCCCGGCCTGTACTTCGCGATGAACATGCCCGCGACGGTGCTCGGGCCGACCGTCGAGACCGCCTCCGCCGCGGTGCAGCAGATCGGGTTCACCATCTCCCCCGCCGACCTGACCGCGGCCGCGCAGGCCGTGGAGGAGCAGACCCTGGTCGGGCGCTCCGGCGGGGCGCCGACGCTGGCCGTCGGGCTGTCGACGGTGTTCTCCCAGGTCTTCGGCGGCGACGCGATGCGCGCCTTCTGGTACCACTTCGCGATCATGTTCGAGGCGCTGTTCATCCTCACCACGGTGGACGCCGGCACCCGCGTCGGGCGCTTCATCCTGCAGGACACGATCGGCAACGTCTGGCCGCGCTTCCGCGACACGAGCTGGCGCCCGGGCGCCTGGATCTGCAGCGCGGTCATCGTCGGGGCCTGGGGCTACCTGCTCTACGCCGGCGTCAACGACCCGCTGGGCGGGATCTACCAGCTCTTCCCGCTGTTCGGCATCGCGAACCAGCTGCTCGCGGCGGTCGCGCTGGCCGTCTGCACGACGCTGCTGATCCGTACCGGCCGGGCCCGCTACGCACCGATCACGCTCGTGCCGCTGGTGTTCGACGCCGTCGTCACGCTGACCGCGAGCTACCAGAAGATCTTCTCCGACAACCCCAAGCTCGGGTTCTGGGCCCAGCGCGACCAGTACCAGGCCGCGCTCGACGCCGGGAGGACGAGCCTGGGCACCGCCAGGACCGTCGAGGCGATGCAGAAGGTCGTCGTGAACACGACCGTCGACACCGTCCTCACCGCCCTGTTCGCGGTGCTCATCGTGATCGTGCTGGCCGACTCGGTCCGGGTGTGGGTCGCCGCGCTGCGCGGACGCCCGCTGCCCGGCGGCTCCGAGGACCCGTACGTCGAGTCCCGGATCCAGGCGCCGGCCGGACTCGTCGCCACCCGCGAGGAGCGCGAGCTCGCGCGGACCGGGGGCTCCGGATGAGCCGGGTCAGGGCCTTCTGGACGTTCCTGCGCGAGCTCGCCGGGGAACGCGACTACGAGCGGTACCTGGCCCATCGGGCGGCCCACCATCCCGGCGCGCCGGTGCTGGGCGAGCGCGAGTTCTGGCGGGAGCGGACCGACCGTCAGGACCGCGTCCCGTCCGCCCGCTGCTGCTGACCCGGCTATTTCACTCTGATGGAGCAGTGCCCGGACGGATTCGGTCACCCACTGTGGACGGCGGAGGGTGCCGAAGGGGGCGTCGTTGCACGGTGTCGACGAGATCGGCCCAGCGTGACGCCTCAGCAGGTAGCCTCGCGCGGGAACCGGGGACGTCCGAGTGGACGAACCCGCACCCGTCGTGTGCCCCGATGGGGACCCGGCTCCGTCGCTCGTCGTGACGGTGGCCGACCGGTCCCGACCGGAAAATCGCGGCGGAGGCGGAACACCGGGCCGTCCACGGCGATACACACCGTGAACGTCGTCCCCGGGGCGACGACACGGGTACGGCGGAGGTGTGAGGCGAGATGCTGGACGTCCGGGTGTCCGAGGACACGGACATCGACGCGCTCGTCGCGTTCGTCGAACGGCTGGTGTCGGCCGGCCGCGGCGGAGCGGCACCGCGGACGGCGGCGGCGCGGATCACCGGCGACGTGCGCGCCGGCCGGGTACCCGCCGGTCTGCGGACCCTGTCGACCGCGCTGGGGGCCGCGGCCCCGCCGCGCCCCGAGGAGGACCCCGCCCACCCGTCGACGCTGCTCGGCGTGGTGGCCGAGGAGCCGCTCGTCGTGCTCTCCGACACCAGCCCCGGCGAGCTCGCCAGGGCGCTGGCCGAGCTGACCGGCTACGGCATGCGCGTCCTGCTGACCGGTGCGCCCGCCGAGCGCGTCGCCGCGGTGCACGACGCGCTGCCGGCGAGCGTCGCGGGTCGCGTCGCCACGTCGTTCCCGGAGCTGCCGCTCCCCGAGCTGCAGCGGCTGCGCCGCCTGCTCGCCCGGGTCGGCGCCGACCGCACCGCCCGGCGCGGCCAGCAGCTCCCCGACGCCGACGGCATGCCCGACCCGGCGGACGTCGCGGGCTGCTGCGAGCGGGCCGGACGGGTCGTGGCCGGGGCCGAGGCCGGTGAGGCCCGGATCGTCCCCGGCCTGCTGCGCGACCTCGACGCCGACCGGCGCGGGGCCGTCACCCAGGTCGCCCGCTGCGTGCTGCGCTCGCTGGGGACCATCGCCGCGGCCCCGGACGCCGACCGGCTGCGCGAGGTCGTCGGCCGTCTGGTCCACCAGGGCCTGCGCGCCGAGTTCGAGGCGCTGCAGGGCCACTCGGCCCGCCAGCGCGACGACCGCGCCCGCTACGCCGCGGGACCCGCGGTCGAGATCGTGGAGCCGCTGCCCCAGGGCGGCGCCGACGTGGTCCGCCGCTACCTGGACTTCCTCGACTCCGGCGGCCGGACCCGGTCCTACTTCCGTCCGCAGGAGCAGAAGGACGCCGAGCCGCACCTGCGCCGCTTCCGCGTCGCCGGTGGGCCCCCGCAGAACCACGACCACGTGGTCGCGATCGTCCACCACCTCGACCTGGCCCGCCGCGACGACGAGATCGCGCGGCTGTGCTCGGTGCTGGGGCTGCCGATCCCGCGGGACCCCTCCGAGCTGCCCGGGCTCACCGACACCCTGGACCGGGTGGCGGCGACCGCGCGGTCGGTCGGCGCGCTCCGTCACGACGTGCTGTTCCTGCAGCAGGACTCCCCGGTCTCGGTGCCGGACCTGGCCGCCGCCGAGCGGGTCGCCCGCGCGATCGTCGACTACGACGAGCACGGCGACCCCGCCGAGGCCGCCGACGAGCTGGAGCGCCTGGCCGCCACCTGCGCGGACCGGGTTCCCGACGGGGCGCGGGCCCCGGAGCACGAGGCCGTGGTCGCGGCGCTGCGGGCGCACGACCCGCAGGCCTACACCGACGCGTGCGGGGAGCTCGACCGCGCCCGGCGCGAGGTCGCCGACCGCGACGAGCTGGACCGGCTGCTCGGTGAGCTCGCCGGGACCCACCCGCAGCTCGCCGAGACCTGGGCGGCCGACGCCGGGCGCGGCGTCCCCGGCTTCGGCCTGGTCGTCTCCGAGCCCGTCGACGACGTCCTCGGCACGTTGCCCCCTGCGGACACCGCCGACCTGGTGGTCGTGCTGGGTGCGGGCGCGATGCAGGCCGACGGGCTGCTGCTGACCGCGGCGGCGCCGCGGATGCTCGCCGTCGTCGGGGACGAGCCGCGGGCCGCCTCGTCCGGGACGACCCTGCTCGAGGTGCTGAACCAGGCCTCGGCGCGGTTCCTGCGCGGCACCGGGGACCGCACCGCCGCCGTGCGGCCGGACCCCGCGGTCCCGGTCGTCCCGCCGCTGTCGTCGGTACCCGCCGCCCGCACGGCCGCGGAGGCACCGGAGGTCCCGGTCACCGTCCCGGCGCAGGCCGGACCGGTCACCGCCCACGAGGCCGTCGAGACGCCGGTCCCCGCACCGCGGCCGGCCCCGCGCGGGTCGGACACGGCGCCGCGCGACGACGAGCCGTCCCGCCCGTCGACGCCGTCGGCGATGGCCCCGGGCCCGCGTCCGGCCGTCACGGGCGGCCGGGAGGACTGAGCGTCAGCTGCTCGCGCGGATCCCGTCGGCGACCTGCGCGAGCAGCACGAACGGGTCGGTGCCCGGCGGCCCCGCCGGCTGCCACCGCTGCCCCGAGCCGGGGTCGGCGACGCGGTACAGCGTCCAGCTGCCCGGCCCGGGGTCGTCGGCCCGCAGCTGCGCCAGCGCCGTCGACGACCAGGCCGCACCCAGCTCCGGGAACGCGGGCGGCCGCCGGTCGAGGATCGTGACGGTGCTGCCGGCCGTGGTGTAGGCGATCCGGCGCCGGTCGCTCTCGCCGTCGGGTACCTGCTCGGTGCACCAGGTCGCGAGCTGCGTGCGGACCTGCTCCGGGACTCCCATGGCGCGACATGGTCCCCGATCGGGCCTCGCACGGGGAAGGGCGGCCTCCGTCGGAGGTCGTAGGCCGCGGTGCCGACCTGCGCCCGATGTGCCGGAGACCCGTTCCGGCGAGGCTCGACGGCATGATCACCGCACGCCGGACCGGCGGCCCGCCCCGCCGCGGCGCCGCCGCCATCGCCCTGCTCGTCGTGCTGGTCGCGGCCCTGGTCGGGGGCTGCGCGGCCCCGGCCGTCCCGGCCCCCGACCCGGCCCCGCGGGCGGCCGTCCCGACCGCCCCGCTCGGCCCCGCCGACGTCGGCGCCTGGCTGGACGGCCTCGTCCCCGCCGCGCTCGACCGGACCGGGATCGCCGGGGCCGCGGTCACCGTCGTCCGCGACGGGCAGGTCCTCGCCACCCGCGGCTACGGCTCGGCCGGACCGGGCAGGCCGGTCGACCCCGACCGGACGCTGTTCCGGGTCGGGTCGGTGTCGAAGGTGGCCACCGCGGTCGCCGTGCTGCAGCTCGCCGACCGCGGCCTGGTCGACCTCGACGCCGACGTCCGCCGCTACCTCGACATCGACGTGCCGATGCCCCGCGGCCCGGTGACCCTGCGGAACCTGCTGAGCCACACCGCGGGTTTCGAGGAGCAGATCCGCGGCCTCTTCCGCACCGGGCCGGGCGGTCCGTCGCTGCGGGAGTTCCTCGCCACCGACCCGCCCGAGCAGGTCAGCACCCCCGGGACCGTGCCGTCGTACTCCAACTACGGCTACGGCCTGGCCGGGCACGTCGTCGAGCGGGTCACCGGGGAGCCCTTCGAGCGCTACGTGCAGCGCGAGGTGCTCGACCGCGCCGGCATGACCACCGCGACCTTCGACCAGCCGCTGCCCGCGGCCGCCGCCGGGGCGATGTCGGAGGGCTACACCAGCGTCGACGCCCCGCCGGCGCCGTTCGAGTTCGCCAGGCCGGCCCCGGCCGGGGCGCTCAGCGCGTCGGCCACCGACATGGGCCGGTTCGCCTCGGCTCTGCTCGGCGCGCCCGGCTCGACCCCGCTGCTCTCCCCCGCCGCGTGGGCGCTGATGCAGCGTCCGGCGCTGGGCGCGGACACCCTCGGCGCGCTCGCCGACGGCCCGCGGATGGCACACGGCCTGTTCGACGAGAGCCGCAACGGCCACCTGGTCCTCGGCCACGGCGGCGACACCCAGTGGTTCCACTCGCGCCTGCAGCTCTACCCGGTCGAGCGGATCGGTGTGTTCGTCACGACGAACAGCAGCGGCCGCGGCGGCGCGGACACCCTGGAGCTGCGGCGCGCGGTGACCGAGGGGTTCACCGACCGCTACCTGCCCGGCACGGCGGGCCCGGCCCCCGCCCCGGACGCCGGCACCCCGGCCCGGGCGGCCGCGGTCGCGGGCACCTACGAGTCGGCCCGCCGGTCCGCGAGCACGTTCATGGGCGCGATGAACCTGCTCGGACAGATGCGGGTGGCGGCCCGCCCGGACGGCACGCTGCTGGTCTCGCCCGCCCCGAACGACGTCCGCCCGGCCGCCTACGCCGAGGTCCGGCCCGGGCTGTGGCGGGAGGTCGGCGGCCAGCGGCTGCTGACCGTGCGCACCGACGCCGACGGCCGCGTCACCGCGCTGGGGCACGACGCGGCGTTCACCGAACTGCCGGTCGGCCCGCTGCGCGACGCGGCGCTGCTCGGCACGGTGCTGGCCGGCTCGGTCGTGGTGCTGCTCGGCGCGCTGGTCGCCTGGCCCGCGGGGGCGCTGTGGCGGCGCCGGTACGGCGTGGTCGTCGCGGCCCGGCCGCGGACCGACCGGGTCCTGCACGGCCTCACCCGGGCCGCGGCGGCGGCCGCGCTCGTCGCCCTCACGGGCTGGGTGGTCTCGGTGCTCGCGATCGCGTCGCCGGGCGACGTGCCGCTCCCGGTGCTGCGCGGGCTCCAGGTGCTCCAGTGGATCGGGCTGGCGGGCGTGCCCGTCGCGGCGGCCGGGGTGGTCACCGCGCTGCGCGCCCGGGCCGGCGCATGGCCGGTCACCGGGCGGGTGCTGCTGCTGGTCGCGCTGGCCGGCGTCGCGGTGGTGGCGGTCGTGGCGGGCCTGCTGCTGCCGAGCCTCACCTACTGAGCCCTACGATCACCCCACCCGAGGCCGGAGACCCCATGCACCCGCACCCCGAACCGCCGCCCCGCACGGGCGCGGAACGGTTCGACGCCCGGCTCACCGCGCTCGGCCCGGCCGGACCGCGACGCCGCGACGCCGCGCTGGCCGTGCTCGTCGCGGCCGGGACGCTCGCGGTGGTCGCCCCGGTGGTGCTGGCACCGGGACCGGCGGCGGAGCTGGGTCTCGCGCCGGGCACGGCGGCGCTGGCACTGGGGGTGGTGACCGTGCAGAACCTGCTGCTGGCGCTGCGCCGCACCGCCCCGGCGGCCTGCCTGGCGCTGACGGTCGGGCTGGAGCTGGTGAACGTCGTCCTGCTGCCGGTGGGCGCGGCACTGCGCGGCCCGGCGACGGCGGTCGCGGCCGGCACCTGCGGATCCCGGCTCCCGGCGCGGCGGGCCGGGGTGCTGGTCGGCGCCGCGGCGGTCGTCGAGACGGCCGTGGTGCTCACCGGGATCGCGGTCCGCCCGTCCGGCGACGCGCTGCTCGGCGCGGCCGGGCTGGTCGTCGCCCAGGTGCTGTCGGCGGTCCTGGTCTACGGCGGCCCGCTGCTGCTGGGCGTGTACCTGCGGACCCGGCGTCGCTACGCCGAGCTCGACCGGGTGCACACCGCCGGTGTCGTCGCGGCGTACCGGGAACGGGCGGACGCCGCCGTCGCCCGGGAGCGGGCCCGGATGGCCCGCGAGCTGCACGACGTCGCCGCCCACCACCTGTCGGCGATGGTGGTGCAGGCCGCGGTGGTCGAGCGGCTGGTGGACCGGGACCCGGACGAGGCGCGCCGGACGGCGGCCCGGCTGCGGGAGCAGGGTCGCCGCACCCTGCACGACCTGCGGCTCGTCGTCGGGGCGCTGCGGGAGCCAGGCGCGGGCGGCGCCGAGGCCGACGCCCCGGTCCCCGGCCTCGCCGAGCTCGACGGGCTCGTGGAACAGGCCCGGGAGCTGGGCGGCCCGGTGGAGCTGGTCCGGCGGGGGGACCCGGGCGAGCCGTCCCCGGTCGCCGACGTCACCTGCTACCGCGTGGTGCAGGAGGCACTGGCCAACGCCCGTGAGCACGCCCCCGGCGCCCCGGTCCGGGTGACCGTGACCCACGCCGACGGCCGGGTCGCCGTCGAGGTGGTGAACGGGCCCGCGCGCGGCACCCCGGCACCGTCCGCGGGCGCCCCGGGTACCCGTGGGTTCGGGCTGGCGGGGATGCGCGAGCGGGCGCAGCTGGTCGGCGGGACGTTCGAGGCGGGCCGGACCGGCGACGACGGCTGGCGGGTCCGCCTGGTCGTCCCGCACGATCCCGGCCCGGAGACCGGAGGGGGACCCGCGTGATCAGGGTGGTGCTGGCCGACGACCAGGCGGTGGTCCGGGCCGGGTTCCGGATGTTCCTGGAGCTGGCCGGTGACGTCGAGGTCGTCGGCGAGGCCTCCAGCGGGCCGGAGGCCGTCGCGCTGGTGCGCGCGTACCGGCCCGACGTGGTCTGCATGGACGTCCGGATGCCCGGCGGCAACGGGCTCGTCGCGACCCGGGAGATCACCGGCCTCGACGACCCGGTCCCGGCGGTCCTCGTCGTCACCACCTTCGACCTCGACGACTACGTGTTCGGCGCGCTGGAGGCGGGCGCGAGCGGGTTCGTCCTGAAGGACACCCACCCCGACGACCTCGTCGACGCCGTCCGCCGCCTCGCCCGCGGCGACGGGCTGATCGACCAGACCGTCACCCGCCGGGTGATCGCCGAGTTCGCGCGTCGCCGCCCGGCCCCGGACGCCGCGCCCGACGGCGGGGTCGCCCCGCTGACACCACGCGAGACCGAGATCGTGCGGATGCTGGCCCGCGGGCTGTCCAACGCCGAGATCGCCGAGGAGCTGGTCGTCGAGACGTCCACGGTCAAGTCGCACCTGGGCCGGGCGATGGCAAAGATCGGGACCCGGGACCGGCTGCAGACCGTGGTGTGGGCCTACCGGACCGGCGTCGCCGCTCCCGGTTGACGGCCCGGACGGCTAGCGTCCGCGGCATGGCACAGCACGAGGTGAGCAGGTTCGGGCACGTCGACCCCGACGGGCTCCCGCCGGACCTGGCGGAGCGGATCGGCGCGATCGCGGAGCGGTCGGGGTTCGTCCCGAACGTGTTCCGCGCACTGGGCCGGCGCCCGCGGGAGCTGCGGGCGTTCCTCGACTACCACGACGCGCTGATGGACCCCGACGACGGCGCTGCCGGGCTGTCGAAGGCCGAGCGCGAGCTGGTCGTCGTCGCCACCTCGGGGGCGAACAACTGCACCTACTGCGTCGTCGCGCACGGCGCGATCCTCCGGGTCCGCTCCAAGGACCCGGAGATCGCCGACCGCGTCGCGACCAACCCCTACGCCGTCGAGCTGTCGGAGCGCGAGCGCGCCGTCGTCGACCTGGCCCTGCTGGTCGCCCGGAACTCCGAGGCGCTCACCGAGGCCGACCTCGACGACGCCCGCGCCGCGGGCCTGTCCTCCGACGAGATCTGGGACGTCGGCGCGATCACCGCGCTGTTCGCGATGTCGAACCGGCTCGCACACCTGACCGCGCTGCGCCCGAACCCGGAGTTCTTCCTGATGGGGCGCATCCCCCGGGGTTAGAGCACCGTCGACAGGAACGCGCGGGTGCGCTCCTCCTGCGGGTCGGAGAGCACCGCGCGCGGGTCGCCCGACTCGACGATCCGGCCGTCGTCCGTGAACACCAGGGCGTCGCCGACCTCGCGGGCCGCGAGCCGGACGTCCTCGGCGACGGCCGGGATCGGCGCGTCGGTGCCGGTGGCCTCGGCGGAGCCGCCTCCCCCACTGCCGTCGCCGCCGGCACCACAGCCGGTCAGGACCAGTGCGGTCAGTGCGGACAGTGCCATCCCGGTCAGGGAGCGGACGCTGCGGGTCCTCGCGGTCGTCATGCGGTTGCCTTCCCGGTGAGGCGGGGTCGAACGGCGGGGGTCCTGCCACTTGCCGACGGGCCACCGCCGCCCGCACGACCGATCCGTCACGTGCTCGTCGCACGCCGTCGGAACGCCGCGCCGGTCCGTGCCCGTTCGCCTACTGTTGGTGCGACGACCGAGTGCCGCGGGATCGACGCGGTGCCACACCGTCACGGAGGTCCTCGAAGATGTCGCTGTTCCGCAGACTCACCGTCCTGGCAGGAGCGGTCGAGGCCGCCCGCCGCTACGCCCGGTCCAACCCGGACAAGGCGGGCAAGGCCCTCGACTCCGCCGCCCAGTTCGTCGACAAGCAGACCAAGGGCAAGTACACGAACCAGATCGCCGGGGCCGCGCGTAAGGCGAAGGACGTCGCGGGCATCCCGCAGCCCGGCTACGGCTACGGCGCGCCGGGCACCACCCCGCCCGCCCCGGGCCGCCCGGCCGCCGGGAACCCGCCGTTCCCGGCGGGCGGTGCGGACGCGCCGACGCAGCGCAGCCCGCAGCAGCCCCCGGCGTTCCCGCCGCCGAACCCGGAGCGTCCGCACGGCGCCTGACCCGCCCCCGCGACGGTCCCGGCCGGGTGCCGGGACCGTCGTATGTGGACGTCCGACGGTCCGTCGTCCACCCGTCGACCTGCGGTGCACCGGTTCTCCTCGGGGCCGGTGACGTGCCAGGATCGGCGGTGACGCGCCTGCGCGTCCCGGGTCCGCACCACCCGCACGGGCCCGGAGCCGACGCTCCCGGGCGTGACCCCGCCCGGTGCGACCGAGGAGGTCTGCCGTGGACGTACCCCAGGCATGGATACCGACCGATCCGCGGTCGCGGCCCAGCCACGACCAGGTCGTCGCCGGGCTGAAGGGCGTCGACGAGGGCGGGCCGGAGCTCGTCCAGCTGCTCACCCCCGAGGGCGAGCGGGTGCCCGACGAGCGCTTCGACCGCTACGCCGCCGACATCACCGCCGAGGACCTGCAGTCGCTCTACCGCGACCTCGTCCTGGTCCGGCGGGCCGACCGCGAGGGCAACTCCCTGCAGCGCCAGGGCGAACTCGGCCTCTGGGTGCCGCTGCTCGGCCAGGAGGCCGCGCAGGTCGGCTCCGGCCGCGCGCTGGCGCCCGAGGACATGTGCTTCCCCAGCTACCGCGAGCACGGCGTCGCCTGGTGCCGCGGGGTCGACCCGACCGAGCTGCTCGGCATCTTCCGCGGCACCGACCACGGCTCCTGGGACCCGGTCGCGACCCGGTTCCACCCGTACACGATCGTCATCGGCAACCAGTGCCTCAACGCCGCCGGCTACGCGATGGGCCAGCGCTTCGAGTCGAAGGTGGGCGACCGCGAGACGGGTGAGGCGACCATCTGCTACTTCGGTGACGGCGCCACCAGCCAGGGCGACGTCCACGAGGGCTTCGTCTGGGCCGCCGCCTACGACGCGCCGCTGGTCTTCTTCTGCCAGAACAACCAGTGGGCGATCTCGGTGCCGGCCGAGCGCCAGACCCGGGTGCCGCTCTACCAGCGCGCCCGCGGCTACGGCTTCCCCGGCGTCCGCGTCGACGGCAACGACGTCCTCGCCTGCCTCGCCGTCACCCGCTGGGCGCTCGACGAGTGCCGCACCGGCAACGGCCCGGTGCTGATCGAGGCGTTCACCTACCGGATGGACTCCCACACCACCTCCGACGACGCGACCCGCTACCGGCTCGCCGACGAGGTCGAGCTGTGGAAGCTCAAGGACCCGATCGAGCGGGTCCGGGTGCACCTGGCCCGGCGGCACGGCGTCGGCGCCGACTTCTTCGACGCCGTCGAGGCCGAGGCGGACGCGCTGGGCGAACGGATGCGGGCCTTCTGCCGGGCGATGCCCCAGCCCGGCCCGGAGCGGATGTTCTCCCAGGTCTACGCCGAGGCGTCGCCGACGGTGGAGCGCCAGCGCGAGGAGTTCCTGGCCTACCGCGCGTCGTTCGCGGACCAGGAGGGCTGAGCCGTGCCGACCACGATGGCGAAGGCGCTCAACGACGGCCTGCGTGCCGCGATGGAGCGCGACCCCAAGGTGCTGGTCATGGGTGAGGACGTCGGCCGGCTCGGCGGCGTCTTCCGCATCACCGACGGGCTGCAGAAGGACTTCGGCGAGCAGCGCGTGCTCGACACCCCGCTGTCGGAGTCCGGGATCATCGGCGCCGCGATCGGGCTCGCGGTGCGCGGGTTCCGCCCGGTCTGCGAGATCCAGTTCGACGGGTTCGTCTTCCCCGGCTACGACCAGATCGTGTCCCAGCTGGCGAAGCTGCGGTACCGGACGCAGGGCCGGGTGCCGGTGCCGGTCGTCGTCCGGATCCCCTACGGCGGCGGGATCGGTGCCGTCGAGCACCACTCCGAGTCGCCCGAGTCGCTGTTCGCGCACGTCGCGGGCCTGAAGGTGGTCACCTGCTCGACCCCGTCGGACGCGCACTGGATGATCCAGCAGGCGATCCTCTCCGAGGACCCGGTGATCTTCTTCGAGCCGAAGCGCCGGTACTGGGAGAAGGGCGAGCTCGACGGCGCCGACCTGGCGTCGGCGTACCCGCTGCACTCCTCCCGGGTGGTGCGGCCGGGCTCGACCCTGACCGTCGCCACCTACGGGCCGATGGTGCGGACCTGCCTCGACGCCGCCGCCGCGGCCGCCGAGGAGGGCCACGACCTCGAGGTGGTCGACCTGCGATCGCTGTCCCCGCTCGACCTCGGCCCGGTCGCGGACTCGGTGCGCCGTACCGGGCGGCTGGTCGTGGTGTCCGAGGCGCCCGCGGAGTCGTCGGTGACCTCCGAGGTCGCCGCCCGGATCCAGCAGGAGTGCTTCTTCTCGCTGGAGGCGCCGGTGCTGCGCGTGACCGGTTTCGACACGCCCTACCCGCCGTCGCGGCTGGAGGACGAGTACCTGCCGGACCTGGACCGGGTGCTCGACGCCGTCGACCGTTCCCTGGCCTGGTGAGGACCGCACATGCGTGAGCACTTCAAGCTGCCCGACGTCGGCGAGGGCCTGACCGAGGCCGAGATCGTCACCTGGCGGGTGGCGCCCGGGGACACGGTCGCGGTGAACGACGTGATCGTGGAGATCGAGACGGCGAAGGCGGCCGTGGAGCTGCCCTCGCCGTGGGCCGGGACGGTCGGGGAGCTGCTGGCCGAGCCGGGCGCGACCGTCGCGGTGGGGACGCCGATCATCGCGATCGACACCGGTGGGTCCGGGCCCGACGCCGACGCCGGCACGAAGATCGGTGAGGCGGGCCGGGACGGACGGATCGCGACGCTCGTCGGGTACGGGCCGCGGCAGGGTTCCGCCCGGCGACGGCCCCGGCGCGAGCCCACCGAGCCCACCGAGCCCACTGAGCCCACTGAGCCCACTGAGCCCACTGCCTCTGCCGAGCCCACCGCTTCCGCTGCGTCCACGTCCTCCGCCGGGTCCGCCGCTTCCGCCGCGCCCGCCGCCGCGCCCGCCGCCGGGTCCGTCGTGGCGGGGGCCCCCGTCGCGGCCGGAGCCGGTGGCTCGGGTGGCCCGGACGCGTCGGGGCCGGACGCGGCCGGTGTCCCGTCGCCCCAGCAGTCGCTCGGGTCGCCCGAGCAGGCCGCCCCCGTGACGTCCACCGCAGCCGACCCGAGGGCCGGGGGCTCCGACGAGCAGGCCGGGGGCTCCGACGAGCAGGCCGGGGGCTCCGGCGGGCAGGCCGGGGGCTCCGGCGGGCAGGCCGGTGGCGACGCGGTCGGACCGCGGGCCGCGCAGGTCCCGCTCGCCCCGCCGCCGGTCCGCCTGCTCGCACGGGAGCTGGGCGTCGACCTGCGGGCGGTGACGGGGACCGGGCGGGACGGCCGGATCACCCGTGAGGACGTGCACGCCGCCGCGCCGGGGGCCGGGGGTGCGGGCGCCGGAGCGGGCGCTGCCGCGACGTCCGCCGCCGGGTCGCCGATCGCCGGGGGCCTCGCCGCGACAGGTGTCGCCGCCGGGGGTGTCGCCGGCGCCGCGACCTCGGCTGCCGCGCCGGACGACTCGCGCCCCGGCGACCCGGGCGTCGCTCCTGGGCCCGCCGCCGGGCCGGGCGCCGCCGCGGGTCGGGGTGCGGCCGCCGGGCCGGGCACCGTCGCCGGGCCGGGCACCGTCGCCGGGCAGGGCGCTGCCGTCGGTCAGGGCACGACCACCGCCCGGCCCACCGAGGACCGGCGCGAGCCCATCCGCGGCGTCCGCAAGGCCACCGCCGCGGCGATGGTCGCGAGCGCGTTCACCGCGCCGCACGTCACCGAGTTCCTCGACGTCGACGTCACCGAGATGATGGCCCTGCGCGACCGGCTCCGCGCCTCGCGCGAGTTCGCCGGGGTCAAGCTGACCCCGCTGGCGTTCGTCGCGAAGGCCGCCTGCCTGGCCGCCGCGCGGACCCCGGCGGTCAACGCCAGCTGGGACGAGCGCGCCGGCGAGATCGTCTACTACGCCCGCGTCCATCTCGGCATCGCCGCCGCGACGCCGCGCGGGCTCGTCGTCCCCACGATCCGCGACGCGGACACCCACACCCTGCGCGGGATGGCCGACGCGCTCACGACGCTCACCGACACCGCCCGGGCGGGCCGGACCGCCCCGGCCGACCTGGTCGGGGGCACGTTCACGATCACCAACGTCGGCGTGCTCGGCGTCGACACCGGGACGCCGATCATCAACCCCGGCGAGGCCGCGATCCTCGCTGTGGGGTCGATCAAGCCCGCCCCCTGGGTCGTCGACGGCGAGCTGGCCGTGCGCACCGTGTGCCGGCTGGCGCTGTCGTTCGACCACCGCCTCGTCGACGGGGCCGAGGGCTCGCGGTTCCTCGCCGACGTCGGCGCGCTGCTGCACGACCCCGGGGTCGCCTTCACCTGGTGACCTTGGGAGATCATCCGGTGGCCCCGGGAGGTCGATCCGGGGAATTCGGGCGATCCGGGAGCAGAACGGCGTGCCCGCGCGTTGTACGGGCATGCCGTTCGTGCTGCTCTACGTCGTGCTCGAGATCGTCGCGCTCGCCGGGCTGATCGCGTGGATCGGACTGGGCTGGACCCTGCTGGTCCTGCTCGCCGGGTCCGTGGTCGGACTCCTGCTCGCCCGCCGGGAGGGTGTCCGCGCCGCCCGCGCGCTCGCCACCGCGGTGCAGCGCGGGAAGCTGGCGCACGAGGAGGCGACCGACGGGCTGCTCGTCGCCGCCGGCGGCATCCTCATCTTCCTGCCGGGCCTGATCACCGACGTCCTCGGTCTCGCCCTGGTGTTCCCCCCGACGCGGGCCCTGGTCCGGCGTCGCATGGTGAACGCCGCCGAGCGGGCCGCACCGAGCCTGCGCACCGCGCGGATCCGCTACGGCGCCACCGTGGTCGAGGGGGAGACCGTCACCGAGCCGCGCACGGCGACCGCGTACCCGCGCGTCACCGGCCCCTCCGCGGGCACCGGACCGGTCGTCGACGGCGAGGTCGTGGACGGTCCCGACCGCACCTGACCCGTCACCGGGCACCGCGATGCGTGGTCGCCGGCGCGCCCCGCACGCGGTCACCGCACCCCGCGTGCGAGGGTGCGACGGCGGCACCAGGGGTGCGACCGGCCGGGCGCGGCAGTCCGGGACGGGGTTGGTGGACGGCGGGAGCGTTCGGGGGTCGCCCCCGCCGCCCTTCTCACCAGCCGGGGCGCGCTCCTGCGAGCAGGCTGCGCAGGCTCTCCAGCCGTCGGCGACGCAGCGTGATCGGCTTCATCCGCAGTGTCGAGTGATGCATCCGGTCGGCGCGGTGCCGTCCGCGGTGTCGGCCCACAGCGCTCTCCTCCCGGGCGTAGTCACGTGCGACAGGGTGCTGCACACCCCAGAGTGTTGCTGGTCGACCGCGGTCGCGGAAGGTCACCGGGCGCGGGCCACCGGATCGTGACGACACCGCTGTCATTCACCGGTCCCGCTCGCACGGTGCGTTCGCGGCGGACCGCACGGGCGACGCCGGAACCGGCTCGGACGGGCTCTGCGACCACGCTGGGTGACCGACGTCGTCGTTGAGCCGCCCGGGTGGCGGGGCGCGACACGCCGCCCGTCGTCTACGGATTTCCGAAGAGCGGCGGATACCGTCCTCGCATGGACCCGGTGCGCAACCCGTTCGCCCCCGGCGCCGGGCAGCGCCCGCCGGAGCTGGCCGGCCGGGACCGCGAGGTGGACGCCTTCGAGATCGTCCTGGAGCGGGTCGCCCGCGGTCGCCCGGAGCGGAGCCTGGTGCTCACCGGGCTGCGGGGCGTCGGCAAGACGGTCCTGCTCGGCGAGCTGCGCTCGATGGCGATGCACGCCGGCTGGGGCGCCGGGAAGATCGAGGCCCGCCCGGACGCCGACCTGCGTCGTCCGCTGTCCGCGGCGCTGCACCGCGCGATCCGCGACCTCGCCGTCCGGCACCGGGCCCCCGAGCGCATCGACGAGGTGCTGGGCGTGCTCAAGGCGTTCGCGCTGCGGTCGTCGCCGGAGGGCACGAAGCTGCGGGAGCGCTGGCAACCCGGCATCGACGTCCCGGTGAAGAACGGGCGCGCGGACTCCGGGGACATCGAGATCGACCTCGTCGAGCTGTTCACCGAGGTCGCCGAGCTGGCCCAGGACGTCGGCTCCGGAATCGCGCTGCTGATCGACGAGATGCAGGACCTGCGGCCCGAGGACGTCTCCGCGCTGTGTGCCGCCTGCCACGAGCTGTCCCAGGCCCGGGTGCCGCTCGTCGTCGTCGGGGCGGGGCTGCCACACCTGCCCGCGGTGCTGTCGGCGTCGAAGTCCTACTCGGAGCGGCTGTTCAAGTACTCGCGGATCGACCGGCTGGACCGCTCCGACGCCGACTTCGCGCTGATCGCCCCGGCCGAGCGCGAGGAGGCGACCTTCGACCAGGAGGCCCTCGACGATCTCTACGTCCGCTCGGGCGGCTACCCCTACTTCGTGCAGGCGTACGGCAAGGCCGCCTGGGACGCCGCGCCGACCAGCCCGATCGGCGTGAAGGACGTCGAGATGGCCGCCCCCGAGGCCGAGGCCGAGCTCGCGGTCGGCTTCTTCGGCTCGCGCTTCGAGCGGGCGACGCCCGCCGAGCGCGAGTACCTGCGGGCGATGGCCGAGCTGACCGACGGGGAGGACCACCCCGTCGAGACGTCGCTGGTGGCCAAGCACCTGGACCGGCGGGCGTCGTCGCTGTCCCCGGCGCGCGACAGTCTGCTCAAGAAGGGCCTGGTGTTCTCCGCCCAGCGCGGCCAGATCGCCTTCACCGTGCCGCACTTCGGGCGGTACCTGCTGGCCAATACCTGAGCCCCGCTGCTCCGGACGAGTGAAAACTGCTTGCGGTGTAACAGGTCGCCGTGTCGGCGCGAAATCCCTGCTGAGCCCCGCGGCGCCACCCGACCCCCGACTCGGTCGCGCCGCGGGGCGTTCCACGTTCGGGGCATGCTCTCGCCTGCGCCGGGCGCCGCCGAGGGCGTCAGGGGTCACCCGTAGCATCGGCCCGGTGGTCGAGCCCAAACTCGAGATCCAGATGCTCCATGACCGGGTCATGATCAAGAGGGTCGAGGGTTCCGGCGAGCGACGGAGCTCGGCCGGAATCGTGATCCCGGCAACCGCACAGGTCGCCAAGCGTCTGGTCTGGGGAGAGGTGGTCGGGGTGGGACAGCACGTGCGCACGGTGAAGGCCGGCGACCGCGTCCTGCTCGCCCCGGAGGACCAGTACGAGGTCGAGATCGCCGGCGTCGGGCACCTGGTCATGCGTGAGCGGGACCTGCACGCGGTGGCCTCCGAGGCCACCCAGCACGGGACCGGTCTCTACCTC
Source organism: Pseudonocardia tropica (assembly GCF_040105315.1). Taxonomy (NCBI): domain Bacteria; kingdom Bacillati; phylum Actinomycetota; class Actinomycetes; order Pseudonocardiales; family Pseudonocardiaceae; genus Pseudonocardia; species Pseudonocardia tropica. The sequence continues at coordinate 116,157 of NZ_JBEDNP010000001.1, read as the reverse complement.
TGACCCCCCGGGTCGCGCCGGTCCGCACGGACCCGCGGCCCACCACCCCGTTCGACAGCGGTGTCGACGCAGGCGACGACGCCGGTCTCGATGACAGAGTCGATGGCAGTGCGGAAAGGAAGTCCCACGTCATGCCCGAGCGCCCTCCCTCGTCCGACGACGCGGACGAGCAGCCGGTGACGTCCGCGCCGGAGCCGGGAGACCCGCAGAACGGCGACGCCGCCGGTGCCGGTCGCCCCGTGATGCCCGCCCGCCGTCCCTCGCCCGGTCCCGCCGCCGCGCCACAGGGAACCCCCGCGCCACAGGGAACCCCTGCGCCGCAGGGCGCCACCGAGGTCCCGGCCGCCGACGTCTCCGGGCCCGCCGACCCGGCCGAGGCCGCCGAGCAGGCGCCGCCGGAGTCCCCCGCGGCCCGCACCGTCGTCGGGCAGGCGACCACGGCGGACGGCCCGCCCGCGCCGTCGCCCGCCCGGCACCAGCCGTCCCCCGCGCCGCAGCGCCCGGACGCCGGTGCCCCGCAGCAGCCCGGAACGCCGCCCCGCCCGGAGCCCGGCGCGGCCGCCCCGCAGCAGCCCGGAACGGCGCCCCGCCCGGAGTCCGGCGCGGCCGCGCCGCAGCCGTCCGGCGCCGCCCCGGCCCCGGCCTCGCCGCAGCCCGGTTCCCGGCCGTCCGGCGCGCCGGACGCGACCGGCCCGGTCCCCGCCGCCCCCGAGGGGCAGGACCAGGACACCGTCCGCGTCGCCCCGCTCAGCGAGCAGCGCACCCAGGTCCTGCCCCGGGTCACCCCGGCCGCGGCCGCGACGCCGCCCGCGGGCGGCGCCGCCGAGCAGACCGCCCGCATCCACACCGGCGGCCCGGGCGCGGGCACCGCGGTGCTCGGCGCCGGCGCGTTCGGCACCGCCGGCGCGACCGGCCCCGCGGCCGCGACCGGTCCGGGTGGGCCGGGCGGCCCCGGTGGGCCCGGCGGCCCCGGCGGTGGCGACGGCCCCGGCGATGGCGACGGGAACGGCGACGCCGAGGGCGGTGACGGCCGGAAGCGCAAGCGCCCGGTCGGCCTGATCGTCGCGGCCGCCGCGCTCGGCGTGCTCGTCCTCGGCTACGTCGGTGACCTCGCGCTCAGCTCCGGCAGCGTGCCGCGCGGCGTCGTCGTCGCCGGTCAGCAGATCGGCGGCATGTCACGCGCCCAGGCCACCGAGACGCTGCAGGCCGCGATCGAGCCCCGCTCCTCCGCGCCGGTGCCGGTCCAGGCCGGTGAGGTCCGCTCCGAGATCGACCCGAAGGCCGCGGGCCTGCAGGTCGACTACGCACGCACCCTCGACGAGGCGGGCGAGCAGCCGCTGAACCCGATCACCCGGATCTCCTCGTTCTTCTCCACCCGCGAGGTCGGGGTGGTCAACTCCGCCGACGACCGCGCCGTGCGCACCGCGCTCGAGCAGATGGCCCCGCTGGTCATGAAGGAGCCCAAGGAGGGCTCGGTCCAGTGGCAGGGCGTCACCCCGACCCCGGTCGCGCCGGAGCCGGGCCAGCAGCTCGACGTCGACGCGGCCGTCGGCGTCGTCGAGGAGCAGTGGGCCTCCGGCGAGCCGGTGCAGCTCCCGCTGATCGTCGAGCAGGCCGTCACCACCCCGGCCGACGTGCAGAAGGCCATCGACGAGGTCGCCAAGCCCGCCGTCGCCGGCCCGCTGACGATCACCGGTGAGGGCGCGAACGCGACCATCACCCCCGAGGACATCACCACCGCGCTCAGCTTCACCGCGGACCCGGAGGGCCCCGTGAAGCTGAAGCCGGTGATCGCGAACAAGACGCTCGAGGACGTCGCGCAGCCGCAGCTGGCCGGCACCGAGAAGCCCGGCGTCGATGCCCAGCTCGACTTCGCCGCGACCCCGCCGCGGGTCGTCCCGTCGCAGGACGGGCGCGGCATCGACTACGACGCGACCTTCGCCAACGTGCTGCCGATCCTCACCGGCCAGGGCGAGCGCACCGTCGCGGCGGTCTACGCGAACAAGCCGGCCGAGATCACCACGGCCGACCTGGAGTCGCTGGGCAACGCCACCGAGATCTCGACGTTCACCACCGGTGGGTTCGCCGCCGACTCGGGGCAGAACATCAAGCGCGCCGCCGAGGCCATCAACGGCCAGATCGTGCAGCCCGGCGAGACGTTCAGCCTCAACGGCGTCAGCAACCCCCGCAACGCCGCCAACGGCTACGTCGAGGCCGGCATCATCGAGGACGGCCACCCGGCGCGCGGCGTCGGCGGCGGTGTCTCCCAGCTCGCGACGACGCTGTACAACGCGTCGTACTTCGCCGGCATGACCGACGTCGAGCACAAGGAGCACAGCTACTACATCAGCCGCTACCCGGTGGCCCGCGAGGCGACGGTCTTCAACGACCTCATCGACGTCAAGTTCCGCAACGACGGCCCCACCGCCGTGCTGATCCGGACGACGTGGACGCCCAGCAACGTCACCGTCTCGTTCCTCGGCCAGAAGATGTACGAGGTCACCTCGGCGACCGGGCCGCGGACCAACCCGACCCAGCCGCAGGTCGTCAACATCCCCGCGGGGCAGCCGTGCAGCGCCAGCACGGGCTCGCCCGGCTTCACCGCGACCGACACCCGGACGATGCGCAACGTCCAGACCGGGGAGACGACGAGCAGGACGCGGACGGTCAAGTACAACCCTCAGCCGATCGTGCAGTGCGGCGGCTGATCCGGTGATCGTTCCCGTCAGGGGATGACGAGAGCCAGGTCACATTCGTACCCTGATCCCTCCAGCCGTCGGACAGCGAGGGATCGGGGTACCCCATGCGCATCGCGGACGTACTGAGGAACAAGGGCGGCGCGGTCAGCACCGTGGCACCGGAGGACCCGGTGAGCGAGGTGCTGCGCGCGATCGCCGAGCGGAACCTCGGCGCACTGCCCGTCGTCGACGGCGACCGGCTGGTCGGCATCGTCTCCGAGCGGGACGTGGTGCGCCGGCTGCACAGCCACGGTGCCGCGCTGCTCGACGCGCGGGTCGCCGAGGTGATGACCACCGAGGTGGTCACCTGCTCGCCCGACGACGGCGTCGGCGACCTCGCCCGGATCATGACCGACCGCCGGGTGCGGCACCTGCCGGTGGTCGTCGACGGGGCGCTGGCCGGGATCGTGTCCATCGGCGACCTGGTCAAGGCCCGGATGGACATGCTGGAGCAGGAACGCGAGCAGCTGGAGAGCTACATCGCGCAGTAGGGGCACGACGAGGAAGGGCCCCGGGCGGGGAGTCCGCGCCCGGGGCCCTTCGTCATCGGAACCGGATCAGAACGAGGCCTCGTCGAGCTCCATGAGCTCGTTGTCGGCGTTCGCGATGATCGCCTTGTCCGAGGTCAGGCGGGGCAGCACGGACTTCGCGAAGAAGGTCGCGACGCCGACCTTGCCCTCGTAGAAGGCCCGGTCCTTCGCCGAGACGCCGTCGGTGCCCAGCGCGGCGAGCGCGACGGTGGCCTGACGCAGCAGCAGCCAGCCGACGAGCAGGTCGCCGACCGCCATCAGCAGCCGCACGGTGTGCTGGCCGACCTTGTACAGCTCGGTGACGTCCTTGGTGGAGCCGTACAGGTAGCCGGTCAGCGTGCCGATCATCCCCTGCACGTCGGTCAGCGCGGTGCGCAGGAGCTCGCGCTCCTCCTTGAGCCGGCCGTTGCCCGCGTCGGAGTCGACGAACGCCTGGACCTCGCCCGCGACGTGCGCGAGCGCCTGGCCGTTGTCCCGGACGATCTTGCGGAACAGGAAGTCCTGGGACTGGATCGCGGTGGTGCCCTCGTAGAGGGAGTCGATCTTGGCGTCCCGGATGTACTGCTCGATCGGGTAGTCCTGCAGGAAGCCCGACCCGCCCAGGGTCTGCAGCGACTGCACGAGCTGCTCGGTGGCGCGCTCGGAGCCGACGCCCTTGACGATCGGCAGGAGCAGGTCGTTGACCTTCTCCGCGAGCGCGGCGTCCTCGCGACCGAGGCGCACCCTGTCCTGGAAGGTCGCGGTGTAGATGTAGACCGCGCGCATGCCCTCGGCGTACGCCTTCTGCAGCATCAGGCTGCGGCGGACGTCCGGGTGGTGGGTGATCGTGACCCGCGGCGCGGTCTTGTCGGTCATCCTCGTCAGGTCCGCGCCCTGCACGCGCTCCTTGGCGAACTCGAGCGCGTTCAGGTAGCCGGTCGACAGGGTGCCGATGGCCTTGGTGCCGACCATCATCCGGGCGTACTCGATGACCTGGAACATCTGGGCGATGCCGTCGTGCACGTCGCCCAGCAGCCACCCGACGGCCGGGGTGCCGTGCGCACCGAAGGTCAGCTCGCAGGTGGTGGAGGCCTTGAGTCCCATCTTGTGCTCGACGTTGGTCACGAAGGCGCCGTTGCGCTCGCCCGGGGCCCCGGTCTCGGAGTCGAAGTGGAACTTCGGCACCAGGAACAGCGACAGACCCTTCGTGCCCGGCTTTCCGCCCTCGGGGCGGGCCAGCACCAGGTGCATGATGTTCTCGGTGAAGTCCTGCTCGGCCGAGGTGATGAAGCGCTTCACGCCCTCGATGTGCCAGGTGCCGTCGTCCTGCCGGATCGCCTTGGTGCGGCCGGCGCCGACGTCGGAGCCCGCGTCCGGCTCGGTCAGCACCATGGTGGCGCCCCAGCCGCGGTCGATCATCAGCTGGGCCCAGCGCTTCTGCTCGGAGTTGCCGTTCTCGTAGAGGATCGAGGCGAAGTTCGGGCCGGCCATGTACATGAAGATGGCCGGGTTGGAGCCGCACATCAGCTCGGCGGCGGCCCACTGCACGGACGGCGGGATGCCCATGCCGCCCAGCTCGTTCGGCAGGCCGAGGCGCCACCACTCGCCGTCCCAGAGGACCTTGTAGGCGTCCTTGAGCTCCTGCGGCGTGGTGACCGTGTGGTCCTCGGGGTGGAAGACCGGCGGGTTGCGGTCGATCGTGGCGTAGTGCTCGGCGAGCGGGCCGGTGCAGACGGTCGACAGCTCCGACAGCACGCCCCTGGCGGTGTCGACGTCGACGTCGGTGAACGGTCCCGTCCCGAGGTGGTCCTGTACCCCGAACACCTCGAAGAGGTTGAACTCGAGGTCGCGCACGTTGCTCTTGTAGTGGCCCATCCGTCCTTCACCGCCGTTCGTGCCAGGGCCGATCGACTTACCGGCCGGTAACTGACTCCAGAGTATTACCGACCGGTAACCGGAGCAAGGGTGCAGGTGCGGGTTCAGGGACCGCCCACCCGTGTGACGCGCTCGCCCGGCGCGCCCGCGCCGTCGTTGTCCGTGAACCGAGAGAATGCGGAGTCGCACGGGACGTATGTGGCGTGTGTGACGGAGGCGGTGCCGGCGTGGTGCCGCCGATGGGGGGCAGCAGCAATGGGCGAGCCGGGACAGAGCTGGAGCCGCCGCGGGCTGCTGGTCGGGGGTGCGGTCGCCGGCGCGGGCCTGGTCCTGCCCGGCCGGGCGGTCGCCGGGCCGCCGCCGACCACCGACCCCGCTCCGCCCGCCACGGGTCCGGTGCCCGGCCCGTCGGCGGTCCCGGGGCCGGACGGCATGCCCGGCCCGGCCGGTGCCGGTCCGCTGGCCGAGGGCGTGCCGGTCCCCTCCATCGCGCGCTGCTTCGAGTGGGGCGCGCGCAGGCCGAAGTTCCCGCCGAAGATCTGGGACCGGCGCCCGATCCGGATCCTGGTGCACCACACGGCCGGGGCGAACACGAACGACTACAGCGTCGGCGCCGCGCACCGGATGGCCAGGGCGATCCAGAACTACCACATGGACCGCAACGGCTGGCTCGACTCGGGGCAGCACTTCACGATCTCGCGTGGCGGGCACGTCATGGAGGGCAGGCTCTGGAGTCTCGGCGAGCTCAACGGGGGCCGCCGCGTCGTCGAGGGGGCGCACTCGCCCGGTCAGAACGTCATCGCGATCGGCATCGAGAACGAGGGCACCTACATGGGGGTCGACCCGACCCCGGCGCTGTGGAACTCGCTGCGCGTCACCTGTGCCTACATCTGCCTGCGCTACGGCATCGCCCCGACCGAGCTCTACGGCCACCGCGACTACCGCAACACCCTTTGCCCGGGCGACCGTCTCTACGCCGCGCTGCCCCGGCTGCGCCGCGAGGTGGCGGGGCTGCTGGGCAGGCGGCTCTCGCGCACCGAGGCGACCAAGGCGAGCTGGCCGCTGCTGCGCACCGGCGACCGCGGCCCGGTGGTCGAGGCGGCCCAGTACCTGCTGCGCGACGCCGGGTCGCTGACCGGGAAGCCCGACGGCCGGTTCGACGACCGCACCGCGGCCGCGGTGAGCGAGTTCCAGCGCGCGCACCGCGCCGACGACGTCAACGGCCTGCTCGGCGGGGAGACCTGGCCGGAGCTGGCCCGCACGGTGCGCGCGGGCACCGAGGGCGACGCCGCCCGTGCCGTCGAGGTGCTCGCGGCGGCACGACGGGTGGAGAGCGTGCCCGACGTCGTCGACCACCCGCAGTGGCAGAAGCTGCTCGGGACCTCCGGCAGCGCCGTCCCGGACGCGCACGACCCGCAGGGCGTGCTGAACCGCTGAGGGCTCGGCCCGCGCGGGCGGAGCGCCCGCACGGACGGGTGACGGCCTGCCGCTAGTCTCGCCCGGTGCTGAACCGCTGCCCCGCGTGCGCCGCGCCCGCGAGCGACCCGTTCTTCTCCGCGACCGGGCTGCCGGTGCACGGCACCGCGGTGCTGCCCGACCCGGTCTCGGCGCGTTCCGTGGCCACCGGTGACCAGGTCCTCGTGCTGTGCGAGCGCTGCGGGCTGGTGTTCAACCGCGACTTCGACCCGGGGCTGCTCGACTACACCGGCGACCACGAGGAGTCCCAGCACCACTCCCCCCGCTTCGCCGCCTACGCCGCGGAGGTCACCGCGGACTGGGTGGCGCGGTTCGGGCTGGCCGGGCGGCACGTCGTCGAGGTGGGGTGCGGGTCCGGTGACTTCGCCGCCGAGCTGCTCGGCGCCGGCGTCGGCCGGGTGACCGGGATCGACCCGCACTTCCTGCCGCAGCGGGTCCGCCCGGAGCTGGCGGACCGGCTCACCGCCGTCCCCGCGGAGTTCGCCCGTGACCAGGTCGAGCCGGACACCGCCGCCCTGGTCTGCCGGCACACCCTGGAGCACATCCCCGACCTCGCCGTCTTCGGTGCGGAGCTGCACGCCGGGCTGCGTCGCGGCGGCGGCCGGGCGCTGCTGGCCGAGGTGCCCGACCTGGGCCGGATCCTCGACGAGGGCGCCTTCTGGGACCTGCAGTACGAGCACTGCTCCTACTTCACCCCGGCGACCCTGCGGACGTTCCTGACCGGGGTCGGCTTCTCCGACCCGCAGGTGCGGCTGACCTACGCCGACCAGTACGTCGTCGCCGAGGCGGGCCCGGACGGGACGCCGGGCACACCCGAGCTGGAGCCGCACCTGCGCGAGGCGCTGCGCAGCGCCTGCCGGGACTTCGCGACCCGGGTGTCGGACCAGGTCGGACGCTGGCGGGAGTGGCTGGGCGGCCGGGCCGCGACCGGCGACGAGGTGGTCGTCTGGGGCGGCGGGGCGAAGGGGCTGACCTTCCTCAACGTCGTCGAGGGCGGGACGGAGGGGACCGGCGCGGTCGGCGCGGTCGTCGACATCAACCCCGGCCTGCAGGGGCGCTTCATGGGCGGGCTCGGGCTGCCGATCCGCGCCCCGAAGGACCTGCTGGACTCCCCGCCGCGCTCGGTACTGCTGATGAACCCGGTCTATACCGGCGAGGTGCGCACCACGCTCGACGAGCTGGGGCTCGGGTCGACCGAGCTGCTCGCGGTCTGACGGCCGGGGCCGGCCGCGGCGCCCGGACGGCCCGGTCGAGCTCGGCGCGCCTCGCCGGTCAGGCCGTCCCCGCAGACCCGGTCCCCCGGGACGCCGGCTCGTTCATCCGACCAGGCGCCGGACGACGGCCAGGTCCTCCGGGCTCGCCACGTGCAGGTTCGCCGGGTCCCCCGGCACCGTCACCACGCGGTGGCCGAGCGCGGCGAGCATCCCGGAGTTCTCCACCGGCCGGGGCGCGTCGGCGTGCGCGGCGCGCAGGACGTCCGCGCGGAACGCCTGCGGCGACTGTGTGATCACCGCGTCCTGCTTGGGGAGGGTGTCGACGACGACGCCGTCGCGCACCCGCTGCACCACCTCCAGCAGCGGGACCACCGGCACCGCCCCGTCGGCGCCCGCCCGCACGGCCTCGACGACATCGGTGAAGATCCGGTCGGTCGCGAGCGGGTGCGCCGGGTCGGCGAGCACCAGGACCGCCGCCTCGGCGGGCACGACGGCCAGCCCGGCCCGCAGGGACTCCGACTGGTGGTCGCCGCCGACGGCGAGCGCGTCGACCGGCTCGCCGTCCCAGTCCACCCCGGACGGCAGCACCAGCGCGACCCGGTCGCAGGTGCGCCGGGCGGCGGCGACGGTGTGGTCGACCAGCCGGGACCCGGCCAGCTCGTCGAGCTGCTTCAGCCGGCCGTACCGGAGCCCCCGGCCGCCCGCCAGCACGATCGCCCACACGTGGTCACGCACTCCGGTGATCCTGCCGGGTCCGGCGCGGGAACCGGACACCGCACCCGATAGCCTCGGCCGTTCCCGATCGGGCGACCCGATCGGGCGGCCGGGAGGGGCGGACGAGGATGGCGGTACCGACGACGTCCCCCGCCTCCGCTGCGTCGACCGGCCCGCTGGCCGGGTCCCCCGCCGCGGTCGCGCTGGTCCGGGCCGTCGCCGAGGACCCGGCCGCGCCGCGCCTGGTGGCCCTCACCGGCCCGGCCGGTGCGGGCAAGTCGACGGTGCTGCGCGAGCTCGTCCGAGCCTGGTCCGGGGCCGTCGGCCCCGACGAGGTCGTCGAGGCGGTTCCCGGCGAGGTCATCGGCCACGAGGGGCTCGTCGTCGTCGTGGACGACGCCCAGGAGCTCGGCGAGGAGGACCTCGCCGTCCTGCGCGGCCTGGCGCGGGAGCCCCGGGCCCGGCTGGTCGTCGCGTTCCGCCCGTGGCCCCGGAGCCGCGCGCTGGCCCGGCTCGGCGCGACGCTGGCCGCCGCCGCGCCCCCGCTGGTCCTGGGCGCGCTCGACGCTGCCGGGATCGCCGCCCGGGCCGCCCGCGTCGCCGGGGTCCGGATCTCCGACGAGGCCGTCCGGGTCGTCGCCGAGCGCACCGCCGGTGCCCCGGTGCTGGTCGACCGGCTGCTCGCCCACGGACGGGTCGGCGGGCCGGTGCCGCCACAGCTCGCCGAGCAGATCGGCTACGCCGTCGACGCCGAGGACCCGCGCGTGGTCGAGCTGGTCACCGCGCTCGCGCTCGGCGCCCCGGTGGACGGCGAGGTGCTCGTCCCGCTGCTCGGGATCTCCGACGCGGCCGGGATCGGCGTCGGCGCCGAGATCGCCGAGCTCGACGAGCTGTCCGGCCGGGCCGTCGCCGCCGGGCTCTGCACCCCCGACGGGCGGGTCGTCCCGCTGGTCGCCGAGTCGATCCGCACCCGGGTCGCGCCCGCCCGGCGGGCCGAACTGCGCCGCCACCTCGCCGAGATCGAGCTGGACCGCGGCGGGAGCGTGCTCGCCGTCGCCCGCACCCTGCGCGGCTCCGGCGCCACCGGCGAGCGGGCCGCCGCGGTGTTCACCGCCGCCGCGGCCGAGGCGGCCCGCGCGGAGAGCCCGGACGCGGTCCGGTTCTACGCCGAGGCCGTCGCCGCCGGGGCACCGCCGCTGACCGTCGCCGCGCGCCGCGCGCAGGCCCACCTGGTCGCCGGGGACCTCGACGGCGCGCTCGGGCACGCAGACTCGGTGCTGTCCGCGACCGACGCCGTCGAGGCCGAGGACGCCGTCCGCGCGGGGTCGGTCGCGGCGGCCGTCCTCGCCCGGCGGGGGCTGCTGGCACGCAGCGCCGAGCTGTACCGGTGGACCGCGGCGGTGTCCGGGGAGCGCCCGCCCGCGGCGGCCGTGCCCGTCCTGATCGGAACCGGGGCGCTGGCCGAGGCCCGCGCCGTCGTCGGGGTCGACGGCGACGGTTCCGGGTTCGTCGCCGGCCGCGCGCCCACCCTCGTCGACGGCGCCGACGACCTCACCGCCCGCGGCATCCTCGACTCGGTCGAGGGCTCCCCGACGGCCGCGCTGTCCGGCCTGGCCCGCGCCGCCGGTCTGCTGGAGTCCGCGCACGGCGCCGCGCTGCTGCCCGACACCCCGGCCGCGCTCGCCGCGCTGGTGGCCGTGCACACCGGGGAGTTCGACGTCGCCGCGTCCGTACTGGACCGCGCCCTGCGGACCGAGCTCGGCGGGGCGCCCGCCCGGGCCCGGCACCGGCTGCTGCTCGGCTGGATCGCGCTGCTGCGCGGCGCGACCGGCCCGGCGTCGGAGCGGCTCGCCGCCGTCGACGCGGGCGACGGCCCCCTCGAACCGCGCGACGAGTTCATCGCCGCCGCGCTGCGGGTCGCGATCGCCCGCCGCCAGTCCGACCTCGGCGCCCTGATGCGGTCCTGGACGCGGGCCCGGCAGGCGATCGTCCGGCACCCGGTCGACCTCTACGTGCTGCAGCCGCTCGGGGAGCTGGTGACCGCGGCGTCGCGGCTGCGGGAGGAGAGCTGGGTGGCCCCGCACCTCGCCGAGGCCGACGCGCTGCTCGACCGGCTCGGCCGTCCCGCGCTGTGGGCCGCCCCGCTGCACTGGGCGCGGCTGCAGGCCGCGGTGCTCACCGACGACGTCGAGGCCGTCCGCGCCCGGTCCGAGGAGCTGCGGAGCGCGGCCTGCGGCAGCCGCTTCGCCCACGCCATGGCGACGGCGGCGCCGCACTGGGTGGGCGTGCTGGAGGGCCGCGTGGACGCGGCCGGGGTGGAGGCCGCCGCCCGCGGTCTGCACGCCGTCGGCCTGTCCTTCGACGGCGGTCGCCTCGCCGGGCAGGCGGCGCTGCGGACCGGGGACCGGCGCGCGGTGTCGGCGCTGCTGGCCTGCGCGCGGGCGCTGCAGGCAGCGGGGACGGACCTGCGCCAGGGGGCCGTCCCACCGCCCACGCAGGAGCCCGGACCGGTCGCGGAGGAGTCCGCCGTCGCGGCCCCGGCGCCCGTCGAGGCCGCTCCGGAGCCGGCCGCGTCGGGCCTGCTGTCCGAGCGTGAGCTGGAGGTCGCCGAGCTCGTCGTGCAGGGCCGCACCCAGCGCGAGATCGGCGAGGCGCTGTTCATCTCGGCGAAGACCGTCGAGCACCACGTGGCCCGGATGCGTCAGCGCCTCGGGGTGGGCGGCCGCAGCGAGCTGCTCGACGAGCTCCGCCGGATCCTGGGCGCCCGCGGGTAGGGCTCAGTGGTGCGCGTGCGGGCGCGACGCCTCGGCGAGCAGCCCCTCGCAGGACCGCACCACGATCCGCGCGGCCTCCGCCGACGCCCGCCCGGTCAGCGGGCTCTCCGCCCGCCGCCGCCAGCGGCGCAGCGCCTCGGAGGCGGCGTCGTGGACCTCGCGCGGGCCCGCGGCGCCGTCGAGCCCGAGCCGGGCAGCCGCGGAGCCGCCCTCGCCGCCGAGCAGACGTTCGGCGTCGGCGAGCGCCTCGGGCGGGAAGACGATCTTCCCGGCGCGCAGGTCGGCCAGCGCCCGCAGCTCGACGAACTCGTGCGCCCCGGCCAGGATCCGCTCCACCTCCGCGCGCAGGGCGGCCGTCGCCGGGCGGGGCTCGCGGGTCAGCACGAGGTCGACGGCGAGCAGCGCGGAGCGGGCCTTGAGCAGGTCGCGGCGCTCGGAGAACTGGGTGTCGAGCACCGAGCGCAGCTCGTCGAGACCGGAGCGGCGCACCAGGTCGTCGGCCAGCGCGGTCGGGTCCTTCACGCCCTGGCGGATCAGCGTCGTCCCGAGCCGGACGCCGAACAGGCCGAACCGCTCCAGCAGCGCGATCCGGGTGGCGGCGTCGGGCCGGTCGAGGTCGGTGCGCCCGAACCGGTCGGCCGAGAGCAGCAGCGCCTCGACCTCGCCCCGCGGGAGCTCGGCCAGCTCGGCGAGCGCGACGTACTCGTCCTGCCGCATGGTGCGGGCGGTCTCGGCGAGCAGCCCGGCGACGGCGACGACCGTCTGGCACAGCCCCCGCAGCTTGTCGTCGCCGCGGTAGCGCCGCGCGATCCGGCGCGCGGAGATCAGCGCGTCGAGCCGGCCGACGCCGATCTCGTCGGCGCGCGACAGCACCGCGATGGTGTTCACCGGGGTCGCGCGGGCGACGCCGCGGTCGTGGAAGGCCTCCAGGAACCGCACGTCACCGGCGTGCAGGTGACGCATGAGGTAGACGACGGCGTCGGCGGGCGACGGCGTGTCCTCCGGCGTCAGGAACTCCCCGGCCCGGCCGGCGGCGTCGGCGGTCAGCGACCCGATGCCGGGGGTGTCGATGAGGTTGGTGCGCCGCAGGTGCTGCGACGGCCAGTCGACGCGCAGCCGGTCGACGTCCTCCACCGGGGTGCCCTGCAGGTCGATCTGCAGCGCGCCGTCGCGCCGGGCCAGGGTGAGCGGGCGGTCCGCGCCGGAGCGCAGGTGCATCCGCACACCGGGGGCGGGCGCGTCCGCGTACCAGGTGACGATGCGGGTGCACTCGCCCGCGTCGGTGGGCGCGATCCGCTCGCCGACGAGGGCGTTGAGCAGTGTGGACTTGCCGGCCTTGACCTTGCCGGCGATCGCGACGCGCAGCGGCTCGTCGAACCGGTCCAGGTGGTGGCGCAGCCAGCCCGCGGCCTGCGGGGAGTCGCCGTAGGCGTCCAGGGTGCGGCGCAGCAGCGCCCGGGTCTGCTCGGTCAGCGCGCTCACGCAGACCCTCCGGTGCCCGCGGCGGCGGCCAGTGCCCTGGCCCGCTCGGCGAGGCCGCCGACCCGCTCCAGCTCGGCCTCCAGGTCCGCGACGCGCTTCTGGCGCTCGGCGTCGTCCTTCAGGGCGGTCTGCGCGGCCGCGACGGACTCCTTCAGCGCCTCGGACAGCTCGTCGGCGACGGTGGTGAAGTGGTCGCGCAGGTCGCGCTGGATCCGGCGCAGGTTGTCCCGTGAGTCCTTGCCGACCTGGAAGGTGACCTCGTCGATGTGCCGGCGCACGGCGTTCTTCGACTCGGCCTGGCGCCGCTGCTTCATGCGCTTCTTCTCGTCGCGCACGGTCTTGGCGCCGAACAGCAGACCGGCGCCGATCGAGATCGGGTTGAGCAGCGCGAACCCGGCGACCGTCGACGCCAGTCCGAGCATCAGCATGCCGCCGTAGCCGCCGCGGGCGCCGACGAAGAGTTTCTGGCCGACGCCGAACTTCTCGTCCGCGGGCATGTCCAGCGGGTCCACCAGCCCGGCCACCGACCCGCCCGCGACGCGCAGCTCGGGCAGGGTGACGTCGACGGCCTCGGCGAAGTGCTCGGCGACCTGCTCGGCCAGCCATCGGGCCCGCTCCGTGGTCCACACGAAGTTCTGCGCGACGGCGTGCGAGACCTGCTTGTGGAACCACTCGGCGAACTGTTCCCAGATGTCGGCCGGGTCGGCGTCCTCGAGCAGCTGCTCGGCGTCGCGGGAGACGGCACGCAGCCGGTCCCGCAGGTCGTAGTCGATGTCGGCGATCAGGTCGGCGACGCCGTCGTTCAGGGTGGTCTGCCAGCGCGCCGAGCGCTGGCGCAGCCCGTCGACGCGTGACCGCGCGGCCTCCAGCTCGCGGGCGAGCTGGCCGGCCTTCTCCGGGTCCCTCTGCGACATCAGCTCGGCCCGCATCGTGGCCTCGAGGGCCTGGCAGGTGACGAGCACGTCCTGGCTGGTGGAACGGCGGTCCAGGTCGTCGGCGGCACCGACGACCTTGCGCAGCAGGAAGCTGGTGAGCGCCTGGAACCCGGACTCGGCGATGAGGTCGAGGTCCTGGGTGCGGGCCGCGTGCAGCCGCAGCGCGGAGGAGACCGGCAGCAGCTCGGCGTCGACCCGGGCGGTGCGCAGGTGGCCCTGGTCGAGGTCGACGATCCGGCGCCAGTGCGGGTACAGGTCGGTCTTGGTGACGATGCAGGCGACGTTCGGGCAGAGCTTGCGCGCGGCCTGCAGGAACTCCAGCTCGGGGGCGGTGTACTCCTGACTGGCGTCGGAGACGAGCAGCACGGCGTCCGCCGTGGGCAGGGCCGACATCGTGGCCGCACCGTGGGCCGACCCCAGGCCGCCGACCCCGGGTGTGTCGACGAGCGCGAGCCCGCTCTGCAGGAGCTTGCGGGGCAGCGTCACCTCGGCGCGGGTCAGGCCGGCGCGGTTGCCCGGATTGCCGCCCTCGGACACGTGGTCCGCGAGTTCGTTCAACCCGACGACCGTCCGGTCGGCCTTCTCGGCCACGGCACCGTCCGCCCCGGCGACCTCCCGGACCAGCGTCACCGACGTCTCCTCGCCGAAGCGGACGAGCGTCGGTACGGCGGTGGCGATGTCGTCGTCGACGGGACAGACGGCGGCGTTCACGAGGGCGTTCACGAGCTGGCTCTTGCCCTGCTTGAACTCGCCCACCACGAGGACCCGGACCACGGGGTCCGACAGCCTGGTCCTGGTCTGGCGCAGCCGGGGAGCGAGGTCGGGACGGTCGTAGGCCGTGACCGCCTTGAGGGCGAGGTCGACGAGCGCGACCGCCTCCGGTACCGCCACGTGCGTTGCGCCCCCCATCGCTCCGGAGCGGTGCGGGCACCGCTCGTCACGTCGCTGTCATGGATACACCAACGTCATCGGCCCCGGTCACCCACGTGAGGGTGGCCGGGGCCGATGGGCCGTGCAGTCGATCCTACTGCTCGCGGACGGAGCAGCAACGCTTTCTCGTCAGGGTGTCGAGGATCAGAGAAGCGAGGCGTCGACGTCGGCGTCGTTGAGCACGTTGACGTTGCCGCTGTCCTCGGTGACGGTCGAGGTCGAGCTGTCGATGTCGTTGTTGAACGAGTCCTCGAACGACGTGGTGGTCTCGCTCGTGGTGGTGGTCTCCGACGAATTGTACGAGCCGTTCACCGAGTCGTCGCCGCTGGCGTCGCCGGTGCCGATGGCGACGGCGCCGCCGTCGTCGGCGGTGATGTCGCCGTAGGAGTTGGCCGAGGAACCGTCGCCGAAGGCGACCTGGTTGTCGTCGCCGTTGACCACGGCGTTGCCGTCACCCACCGCGTTGCCGTCACCGGTGGTGATGGTCGAGTCACGGATGTCGTCGCCGGCGGCCACCGCGCCGTCGCCGGACGCGACGACGGAGTTGGTGTCGATGTCCTGGCGGAAGTCGCCGCCACCGGTGTCGATGTTCTGGTTGATCGAGTTGTCGACGATGGTGTCGCGGTCGTCGACGTTGTAGGTGTAGTGGTTGTTGGTCACGTACTTCTCGATGTACTTGACCGGGTCCTCGTCGTGGTGCACGGGCGGCGGCGGCGGGGTGTGGTGGTGGCCGCCACCGTGGCCGCCGCCGGTGTTGTAGTCGCGGTCGAAGGAGACCTCGTCGTTGTCCTGGGCCAGGACGATCGCGTCGCGGACGTCCTCGGCGGAGACGTCGGACAGGCCGCACTGGGCGAGCGTGCCCTGGGGGTCGTCCTTGAACTCGGCCAGGAGCTTGGGGTCCTTCAGCAGGTCCAGGATGAACTGGATCAGGGTCTTCTCGGCGGACATGGCGTTCTCCTCATGGGGTGCCGTCGCGCTCGGGCGGGCGACGGAAGGCGGTGGTGGCGGGGCGAGCGGGCCGGAGCCGGAGTCCGGCCCGCTCGGTGACTACGGGAGTCGGATCAGGCGAGGTCGAGGTTCGCCTCGAGGCCGTTGCCGATGTTGATGTTGCCGCTGTCGGTGGTGGTGTTCTCGACCGAGTCGTCCACAGTGGTGTTGAACGAGTCCTCGTAGGTGGTCTCGGTCGTCGTGGTGGTCGTGGTGGACTCCTCGTTGAAGGAGTCGTTCACCGAGTTGTCGCCGTTGGCGTCGCCGGTGCCGATGGCGACGGCGCCGCCGTCGTCGGCGGTGATGTCGCCGTAGGAGTTGGCCGAGGAACCGTCGCCGAAGGCGACCTGGTTGCCGTCGCCGTTGACCACGGCGTTGCCGTTGCCGACCGCGTTGCCGTTGCCGGTGGTGATGGTCGAGTCGTCGATGTCGCCGCCGGCGGCCACGGCGCCGTCGCCGGAGGCGGTCACCGAGTTGGTCTCGATCGTCTGGCGGAAGTCGCCACCGTCGGTGTCGACGTTCTGGTTGATCGAGTTGTCGACGACGGTGTCGCGGTCGTCCACGTGGTACTCGTAGAAGTTGTCCTTGACGTGGACCTTCTCGTGCTCCGCGCCGCCGTGCTCGTGGCCGCCCTCGTGGTGGCCCTCGGAGCCGGCCTTCCAGGCCCAGCCGGCGTTGCCGCCGTCCCAGTCGAAGCCGGTGTCGTAGCTGCGGTCGAACGACACGGTGTCGTTGTCCTGGAGGAGCACGGCGGCGTCGCGGACGTCCTCGGCGGTCAGGTGACCGAGACCGTGGTGCTCGAGCGCGGCGTCGGGGTTCTTCAGGAACCAGTCGCGCAGCTCGATGTTCTCGTCCTTGTCCGGGCCGAGCCCGAGGATGATCTTGACGAATTCGACGAGCGAGAGGTCGCGGCCGGCCATGGTTGCCTCCGGGGCTGTGAGGTGGGTACCGGTCGCGGTGTCGGCCGGTGATGACGAGAAAGCTAGGGGCCCCGCCGGATCCGGCCATCGGGGATCGCTCCGGGTCCGTAGGGGGGCCGTTAGGGGATCGGTCCCCCACCTCGATCTGCTGCGCCGCACGGGCTAACACCGGGGCGTCCCCTGTCGATGGGTCTGGCGAGAGGACCACGCCGGCGTGCCGGTCCGAGAGCTCGACGAGGGGGGAGCAGTGATGTCGTACCTGCTCGGGATCGATCTGGGGGCGACCTCGGTGACCGCTGCCGTGCTGCGCACGGGCGGTGCCGCCGAGCCCGTGCGGCTGGGGGGCCGCGACGGGAGTGACGTGCTCCCGGCGGTGCTCGTCGCGACCCCGGGCGGGGACCTCCTGTGCGGTGAGCCCGCCCGTCGCCGCGCCCCGGCCGACCCGGACCGCGTCGCCCGCGGCTTCCTCGACCGGGTCGGCGACCCGACCCCGCTGTCGCTGGGCGGCTTCACCTACGCGGCCGAGGACCTGTGCGCCCGGCTGGTGCGCGTCCTGGTCGACGAGGTGTCGACCCGGCACGGCGGCCCGCCGTCGCGGATCGGCGTCACCTGCCCGGTGGGCTGGGGCCGGCACAAGCGGGACCTGCTGGCCGCCGCCCTGCGCCGCCGCGGGCTGACCGTCTCCCTGGTGACCGCACCGCAGGCCGTCGTGCTCGCCCACCGCGCCGTCGTGCCGGCCGGGGGGCCGCTCGCCGTCGTCGACCTGGGGGGCAACGGGACCACCGCGACCGTGCTGGCCGCGGCAGCACCCGGGGTGCTGCCCGACGCCGTCGGCCGCACGCTGAGCTGCCGGACCGGTGGCGCCGACATCGACGACGCGGTGTTCGCCTTCGTCCGGTCCTCCTCCCCGGCCACGGCCGCCGCGTTCGACGCGCTCGACCCCGACGACCCGCGGACCGTCGCCGCCCTGACCGCCCTGCGCGACGAGTGCCGCGCCGCCAAGCAGCTGCTGTCCCGGGACACCGTCGCGACCGTCCGGGTGGAGATGCCCGGCCTCCGGACCGCGGTCCGGATCCCCCGCTCCGACCTCGACGAGCTCGCCCGCCCGCTGCTCGAGCCGGTCGCCGACCTGGTGCAGGACGTCGCCGCCGCCGCCCCCGACGCCGAGGTGCTGCTCGCCGGTGGCGCCGCGCGGATGCCGGTCGTGGTGCAGGCGGTCTCGGCGGCACTGGGCCGCCCGGTCGCCGTCGTCGCGGACCCGGTGGCCGACGCCGCCCGCGGTGCCGCACTGGCCGTCGCACCGGGGGCGGGGACCTCCTGGCCCGGTGTGCGGATGGCGCCGCTGACCGGTGTCCCCGCGCCCCGCGAGCCCGTCGACCCGGCCGGGTGCAGCCCGTGGGACGGGCCCGGGCCGGACGCCACCGAGCGCACCGACCGGACCGCCCCGGCGTGGCCGACCCGCGGCGAGCGGGAGCGGACCGCGCGTACCGAGCAGCCCGCCGCGGCCGCCACGGCCGTCGCGCTGCTCGACCCGGAGCCGCCGACCGGCCCGCTGGCCGCGGTCCCCCGCCCCCGTACGGCGCAGCTCCCCGCCCCCGCGCGGACCTCGGTCCTCGGGGCCGGACAGCCGCCCGCGCCGTCCATCGCCCGCCCGGAGCGGCCCGCCCCGGACACCCTGGTCACCCGGGACGCCCCGGCCACCACCCGTCGCACCACGGTCACCCGGCAGCGCCTGGTGGTCGGTGCCGGTGGTCTCGCCGGTGCCGCCGCCATCGCGGGTGCGCTGCTGTTCTGGCCCACGACGAGCCCGGGGATCGGTGAGCTGAGCGCGGCCCCGGTGCTGAGCTCGCCGGCCGTCGCGCCGGCCCCGGTCGCCCCGGGGGCCGCCCCGGCCGCGGGCGTCGCCGCCGGTCCGGGCGGGGGCGCCCCCGCGGGCGGGAGACACGCCGCCGGTGGCGCCGGTGCCTCGGGTGGCGCGGCCACCGGGGGTACGGCGGCCCGTCCCGCCGCTCCGGTCGCGCCCGTCGCCCCGGCTCCCGCTCCGGCGGCTCCGGCGCCGGCCGCGCCCGCCGCCCCGGTGGTGTCGACACCTCCGGTCACGACCCCGCCGGCGACGACTCCGGGCCCGAGCACGTCGGTGGAGGGCACGCCCGGCCCGGCCACCCCGACGCCGGTCACCACCCCGCCCGCCACCGACCCGAGCACCCCGGTCCCGGGTCCGACGACCACGGACCCCGCGCCGACGTCGACCACCCCGGCCGCGGGTACGGCTGCGTGATCATCCTGTCGGACAAGGAATCGATCACCGATCACCCTCTGCGCTGCGACGACAGCGCCGAGTGACCCCCACCCCGTCCCGCCCGGACCCCGGGGCGGGATGATTCGGACCGCCGGGCCGGCGTGGACACGGGAGCCCCCACGCCGGTTCGGCCCCGTGCGCCATGCGCTACGGCCGTGCCCGAAGGTGTGACCACCACCGCGTCGCGTCGCCCGTGTCCACCCCCTCCGAGGTGGTAGAACACTGATCGTCACGGTTCGGGCACGGTGTGAGAGGGGCGCGCGGTGACGCGGTTGGCGGGGGCGGTCATCGGCATGGCGGCAGGTGCGTTGGTGCTCGCGTACGTCGTGGTGGGCTGGCCCATCCTGGTGGTCGGAGGGCCGCTGCTGGTGGGGGTGGCCCTGACGGTCGGCATCCTGGTCCTCACCGAGCGTCCGCGGGCGCTGTTGGCGCAGCGCCGGGCGACGCAGGGCGGCACGTCCCCCTGGCAGGCCGCCGCCGGTACGCGTGACGAGCAGCCCGGCAGCGGGCTGATGAGCGGCTTCTTCGAGATGCCCGCGGCACTGCCCGAGCAGCGGCCCGCCCCGTCGGACGCCCGCCCGGCCGGCACCCGGTAGCAGTACGTCACAATCGGCCGGTGCCGATCATCCCGCGTGCCGCCCGTGCCCTGACCCGGGCCCGCCCGTGCTGATCGGGATGCTCTTCGCGGTGTTCGCGATGCTCTGCAGCACCGCCGCCGCCATCCTCCAGGCCGACGCGGCCAACCAGGGCGGGCGCACCAGCGCCGTCCTGGCCCGACCCCGGTTCCTCGGCGGGATCGGGATGGACATCGTGACCTGGCTCTGCATGGTCGTGGCGCTGCAGTACATCCCCATCTTCGCGGTGCAGGCGACGCTCGCCGGGGCCATCGCGATGACCGCCCTGTACGCCCGCTACTTCCGGGGCGAGTGGCTGCGGCCGGTGCACCGGCTCGCCATCGGCGCCAGCATGCTCGGGCTCGCGTTCGTCGCCGGCAGCGCGGGGACCGAGCGTAAGCAGGCCCTGACCGGCCACGGCACGACCGTGGCCGTGCTCATCGCGGCGCTCGTCGTGATCATGGGGGTGACGCTGGCGATCACGAACTCGACCACGCCGTGGCCGTCCGCGGTGCTCGCCGGGCTCGGGCTGGGCGGCGGTTCGGTCTGCATCCGCGCGATGCACGTGTCCGAGGGCGTCGACCTGGCCGGCCTGCTGCGCGAGCCGCTGGTCTACATCCTGGTCGGCATGGCGCTGACCGGCCTGTACAACTACGCCCGCGCGCTCCAGCTCGGCGACGTCTCCACGGTGACCGCGCTCTACATGGTCACCCAGGTCGTCGTGCCCGGGCTGGTCGGCATCACCCTGCTCGACGACACCGTCCGCCCCGGTCTGTGGTGGCTGCTGCTGCTCGGGCTGGCGCTCGTCGTCTACGGCACCTCGATCCTGGCGCGGCGCCGTCCGGAGAAGCGGACTCCCCCGCGGGTGGCCTAGTTTCGGGCCGTTCCTTCATCGCTGATGGGGATCGACGCCTTCCACCCGGAGCCGGTGTCGCGCCGCCTCGCCGGGCTCGCGCCGGGAGCGGATCCGGTCGAGCAGTGGAAGGTCGAGCCGCACGTGGCGGACGGCCGCGCCGCCGTCGACCGGTTCCTCGCGGCCCACCTGGTCTGATTCCTCCACGACGGGCAGCGTCCGCCGCGGGCACCATGTCCCCATGCCGAGCTGGGACGACGTGGTACGGATCGGGTCCGGGCTGCCGGAGGTCGAGGAGTCGACCTGGTACCGGACGCCGTCGCTGAAGGTCCGTGGCAAGGGCTTCGCCCGGCTGCGCACCGAGGCCGAGGGCGGGCTGGTGCTGATGTGCTCGCTCGAGGAGAAGGAGGCGCTGCTCGCGTCGGGCGACCCGGCGTACTTCACGACCCCGCACTACGACGGCCACGGCTCGATCCTCGTCGACCTGGACCGGGTCGACGCGGGGCAGCTCGCGGAGCTCGTCGAGGAGGCGTGGCGGCGGAAGGCCCCGCCGTCGGTGGTGCGCCGGCGCGACGGCTGAGCCAGGATCGACCCCGTGCGCTACGTGGTGATCGGGGCAGGGGCCGTCGGCGGGACGATCGCGGCGCGGCTGCACGCGGCGGGACGGGAGGTCGTGGTCGTCGCCCGGGGCGCGCATCTCGACGCGATCCGTGAGCGCGGGCTGCGCCTGGACACCCCGGACGGGTCGACCACCCATCCGGTGGAGGCCGTGGGCACGGTCGGCGAGGCCCGACCCACCCCCGACGACGTCGCGATCCTGGCCGTCAAGTCGCAGGACACCCCGCCTCCGCTGGCCGCGCTGCTCAAGGCGGCCCCCGGGATCACCGTGGTGTGCGCGCAGAACGGCGTCGCCAACGAGCGGCTCGCCGCGCGCCGCACCGACCGGGTGCAGGCGATGCTGGTGATCCTGCCCGCCGAGCACTACGAGCCGGGGGTGGTCGTCGCGTCGTCGTCGCCGGTCCCGGGCGTGCTCGACGTCGGCCGGTTCCCCGCCGGTGTCGACGCCACCACCGGGGCGATCGTCGCCGACCTCAGCGCGGCCGGGTTCTCCTCCCGCGCCGACCCGGACGTGATGACCGCGAAGTACGGAAAGCTGCTCACCAACCTGGCCAACGCCGTCGACGCGATCTGCGGGCTCGACGACCCGGACGCGCCCCGCCTCGTCGAGGCCGTGACCGCGGAGGGCCGCGCCGTCCTGGACGCAGCCGGGATCACCGCCCGTACCGGTGACGACGACCGCGTCCGCCGGGAGGGCACCATCACCGAGCGGCCGGTCGCGGGGGCGACACGGCGGGGCTCGTCGTCGTGGCAGAGCCTGCGGCGCGGGACCGGGTCCATCGAGGCCCGCTACCTCAACGGCGAGATCGTGGCCCTGGGTGCGGCGCACCGGATCGCGACCCCGGTCAACACCGAGCTGATGCGGGTGGCCGAGGAGATGGCCGCGGCCGGGGAGCAGCCGGCGTCGCGGTCCGGTGCGGACCTGCTGTGACGGCCTACCCGCTCGACGTGGCGCGCCCGGCGTTCCTCGACGCGCTCGACGGGCTGTCCGCGCTGCTCGACCACGTCGACGACACCGGCCTGCACGCCCGCAGCCGCTGCCACGGCTGGCTCGCCGCGGACGTCCTCGCGCACCTGCACCTGGGCCTGGTCGAGATGCTCGCCGGGTTCCCCGCCCGCACCGACCGCCCCGCCGACGCCGACCTCGCGACCTACTGGACCGCGCTGCCAGGGTCCGAGCTGCCGGGCTGGGCGCACGAGCGCTTCGCCCGCGCCGTCGCGGCCGCCTACGCCCGCCCCACCGGGCAGATCGTCCACGTCGCGACGACGCTGCGTGGCCTGCGCCGGCTCGTCGCGGACCTGGACGGGCCGTACCGGCTGGAGTTCCAGGGGCACGTCCTCGACGTCGGGGACTTCGTCGGCACCTGGGTCGTGGAGGTCGTGGTGCACCACCTGGACATGACCGTCGCACTGCCGGACGCACCGGCCCCGCCCGCGTCGGGGCTCGCGGTGGTGCGGGAGACGGTGACCCGGCTGGCCGGTCCCGACGTCGTCGCGGGGTGGGGGGACGACACCGCCCTCGCGCTCGCCGCCACCGGGCGGGAGCCGGGGATGACGCCCGTCCTGGGCTAGTAGGTGATGCTGACGGGACCGTCCTGCAGCTGTGCGCGGGAGAACGGCACGCCGCCGGTCGCGCCGCTGCCCACGGCGATCCGGTAGAAGTCGTCCCGGGCGGCGACGTCGTCGATCGAGAACGAGAACGTGCACGTCGAGGAGTAGCCCGACCAGCTCGTCCCGGCGCCGGACGTCCCGTCGCCGAGGACGCCCGCGCCGACGATCTCGCCGTTCGCATCGGTGATCGTCACGGGGGTACCGCTGTCGAGCCAGCTGTAGAGCCCGGCCCCGTTGCACGCGCTGTGCGGCGTCAGGGTCGCGTAGGTGCTGGTCAGGGTCACGGCGCCGGTCACGTCCATGGTGCGGTGCGCCGCCGCGGCCGCACCGAGCATCGCCACACCCAGCAGCGCCCCGACGACGCCCAGCACGACCCAGCCCCGGCGTGGCCCGGTCCCCGTCACGGGTCGTCCCGGGGGCACCGGGCCGAGCCCGGCGGGGACGTCCGGCGCGACCGGTCCCGCCCAGGCCGGCGGCGGCTGCGGCACGCGCGGTGGCGGCCCACCCCACCACGGCTGCTCCGGCCCGGTGCTTCCCCGCTCGACGGTGCTGGTCATGTCCCCACGTCCCCACGACGGCGGGCACCCGGTGCGCCCGCGACGCCCTCCTGTCGGGCCGGTGAGCTGCTCCGTTTCGCCCCGTCATCACAAGAGATGAAGTGCGCCGTTCGGACCAAGATCACCGATAACGACAGGGTGGTGCGTGCGATGAGCAGGCAACACGGCCGGACTGATCCGGCCGCCGTCGTCGGGGAGGGTCGTCATGGTGGAGCGGTGCCGGTGCGGGGCGGAGCTGCGGGGCTCGCTGCACTTCTGCGTGGGGTGCGGCCGGCCGCGGGCACAGGCCGTCGTCCCCCGGCCGCGGACCGGGGCGGTGCCGGTCGGTGCCGGGGCCCCGGCACCGCAGGGACGGACCGCCGTGCAGCACCCGTCGACGGCGCAGTACCGCCCCGCCGACCGGTACCGCCCCGCCGCGCCGGCGGCGGCCCCGTCGGCCTGGGCCGGCCCGCAGCCGACCGGCTACGCGCCGGGCTGGGACGCCCCGGCCGGATGGGGCCCGGTGGCGACCGCACCGTCGCGGACGCCGTGGGTCGTCGCCTCGCTGGTGCTGGTGACGCTGCTGCTGGCGGGGGCGGCGTTGCTCGTCCTGCGCCCCGACCTGCTCCCCGGCACCGCGCCCACCGTGACCCCGGCGGCCGCGCCGGTGCCGGTGGTGGTCGCCCCGGCCGCGGCGCCGGTCGTGATCCCGCCGACCACCTATGTGCCGGGCTACAGCCCCTCACCGACGACGTCGCTCACCGAGCAGGCCGCCGCCGACAGCCCGCGCGTCGCCGCGACGGCCGGCTACTGGGTCCCGCAGCTGTCCTCCAAGCGCGCCGGTACCAGCGACGGCGGCATCACCTACGACGAGCAGGGCATCCTCGACCACTACCGCGGCCTCGCCGCGCAGTACCCGGGCGCCGCGCTGCTCTGGTCCGGCGACTGGCCGGTCTTCCGCAACGGCGACTACTGGGTCGTGGTCGTCGCCCAGCCCTTCACCACCGCGGCCGGCGCGAACGCCTGGTGCGACGCCCAGGGCTTCGGCTCCGACGACTGCTTCGCCAAGAAGATCTCCTGGAGCGACAGCCCGCAGGGATCGACGGTGCACCGGTGAGCGCGCCGTACGGGCCGCGTCCGCGGACGCCGCTGCCGGACGTGTCGGTGCTGTTCCCGTGGCGGGCGTGGACCCGGCACCCGTGGTTCCGGTCGTGGACGACGTGGGTGTTCGTGGCGCTGATCGCTGCCCCACCGCTCGCAGTGAGCATGAGCACGACCCCCTCCGGCGACGGGGACGACCTCGCCCGAGCCGCCTTCGCCTGCTACTTCGGCGTCGCCTGGTTCCTCGTCCTGCGTGCCCTCATCGGGCCGCGTGGGATCACGGGCTCGACGCTCGCCGTGGTCGTGGGGGTCGCGCTCGTCGTCGAGGCCCCGCTCGCACTGACGATGGAACGGCTGCTCGGCGCCTCCACACTGGCGAACGACAACGTGCTGCTCGGGATCGTCACCGTCGGAGTTCCGGAGGAGATCGCCAAGGTCGCCCCGGTCCTCGCGCTGGCACTGGTCCAGCCGCAGGTCTGGCGTCGTCTCCTGCCGCGTGAGTTCCTGTTCCTCGGTGCCGTGGGCGGGCTCGCCTTCGGCGTGGTCGAGGCGATCGTCTACGCCAATGCGCCGTACGGCACCACTGGGGTCGTCCTGGTGTGGCGCCTGCTGACCAACCCCGTCGTGCACGCCTGCTGGGCCGGCCTGACCGGCTACTTCATCGGGCTCGCGGCCCGCTGGACCGACCCCGGGGCACGCCTCGCCCTCGTCGCGGTCGGGCTCGGCGTCGCAGCGACCCTGCACGGGGTGAACAACGCCGTCGCCGACCTCAGCGGGTTCGCGTGGGCGGTCGTCGTCGCTGTCAGCGCGTTGCTGTTCCTCGGGTACGCCCACGTCGGGCTGCTGGCTCCGGGCACAGGGCCGCGGGCCACCACGAGCGGGACCCCGTGGGCCGTCGGGCACCCGCCTGCCCCGGTCGCGGTTCCGCGAACCGCGGGGCACCCGTCGGCACCGGTCGTCTACCCGGCCCGTCCGGCCCCGGCACCGTGGTCGCCGCCGCTCCGCCCCGGCACCCCGCCGTCGACCACGTCCGGCGGGGTCCCCGACCTGCCGACGACCCGGCTGCCCGTCGTCGGACACCCGTGACCGGAATCCCCTCGGCTCCGCCCGCGTCCGCGCCTACCGTCGGTCCATGACGTCCGACGCGCACGGCACCGAGATCCGTACCCTCGCCGAGCTGCAGGAGATCACCGGGCACCCCATCGCGCCCGCGCTGGCGAAGGAACGCGACCACCTCGTGGACGTGCACCGCGCCTGGCTGGCGGCGTCCCGGTTCCTGCTGCTGGCGACGTCGGGCCGCGACGGCACCTGCGACGTCTCGCCGAAGGGTGACCCGGCCGGGTTCGTGCACGTCGTCGACGACCGGACGGTCGCGATCCCCGAGCGTCCCGGCAACGGCCGCGTCGACGGCTGGCGCAACGTCCTGGAGAACCCGCACGTCGGCGTGATCCTCCTGGTGCCGGGGCGCAACGACACGCTGCGCATCAACGGCCGGGCCCGGCTCGTCCGGGACGCGCCGTACTTCGACGAGCTCGCCGTGAAGGGTCGCCGGCCGCTGCTCGCCTGCGAGGTCGCGATCGACCAGGTCTACTTCCACTGCCCCAAGGCGTTCCTGCGCTCCGAGCTGTGGGCGACGACGAGCTGGCCCGCGCCGGACGCGCTGCCCTCCACCGCGCAGCTCGCCAAGCGGCTCGCCCGTCCCGACGAGCCGCTGGAGAAGATCGAGGAGTACTACGGCGCCGGCTACGCGGCCCGGCTCTACTGAGCGTGGCGTGCAGGGTCGCGCAGGTTACATCGAAACCGCAGTTCAGACCCTGCACAATGGGGACACGTGACACCCCCCGTCCCGCCCCTGTGGCGGTCCCTGCGCGCCCTCCTGTCCGCCGTCCTCACCACGCTCGCGATCCCGGTCGCGCTCGCGGCGGGTGCCGCGCTGCCACCGGCCGCGGTGGTCGTGGGGATCGTGCTGGCGGTGGTCGTCGCCGGGGTGGCCCGCACGCTGTGCTGGGTGGCCGGGGGACCGATCGGCGAGCGGGCGACGGCGCTGGCCGTGGCCGGCGGCCTCGGCGCGGGGGGCGCCGCGATCGCGCTGGGCGTGGTCGCGGTGGTCGCCGGCCCCGCGGTGCTGGTGCTCGTCCCGCTGCTCACCGGGGCCGGGGTCGCGACCTGGTGGGTCGCCCGCCCGGACGTGCCGCCCGCGCTCTGACTCCATGATCACCGGTTGTGGAGTCCGGAGTGCACTCCACGGCCCTCTGCGCTCCACAACCGGTGATCATGAGGCCGCCCGGCGACCGCCACGCGCCACGGGTTGCGGACCGGCGTCGCACGGGGACGGCACGAGGGACCGTTCCCCGGAGACGACGACGGCCCGGGCTCGGCGGGAGACCTACCGCTGACCTGGGCCTTCGTATATGGAGCGGATGACGGGAATCGAACCCGCGTATTCAGCTTGGGAAGCTGATGTTCTACCATTGAACTACATCCGCATGGCGTGAGATCACCCTAGCACCACGATCCGCGTACCTGTCACGGACCTCCCCTGCCCGGTCGTCGCACGATCCGACCACCGGGCGCGCGTGTCTCGACCCGACCGCCCGCTCCGCGCACACTCGTCACCGTCGGTCAGACCTCGGCCGGAAGGCGACTGCGATGACGATGTTCGACCCGACGTCGGGCGACGTGTCCGGGCTCCCCTCGGACCACGAGCACGACGTCCTGCTCATCGCCGGCAGCCGTCCCGAGGTCGCCCGGCTCGCCCCGGTCGCCGGGGCCGTCGCGGCGGCGGACCGCATCCGCGGGATCACCGTCGCCACGGGGCCGGACCCGATGGCCGTCCACGAGGCGTTCGAGGCGCTCGGCGTCCCGACCGACATCACGATCCTGCTGCCGCTGGAGACCGGGCCCGGCATGGCCGACGTCGCCGCGGCGCTGTTCACCCGGCTCGACCAGCTGCTCGTCGACCAGGACCCGTCCGCGGTGCTGGTGCACGGCGGCGGGCTGGCGGCCGAGGTCGCGGCCACGGTCGCGTTCTGGCGGCGGATCCCGATCGTGCACATGCAGGCGGGCATGGGCACCGACGACCTGCTGTGCCCGTTCCCGCAGGAGGCGCACCGGCGGGTCATCGGCCAGCTCGCGTCGCTGTTCCTCACCACCAGCGGGTCCGCGCTGGGCAGCCCGCTCGGCCCGAACGTGCTGACGATCGGCGACACGATCAACTCGCTGCCCGGACCGCAGCACCAGGGCTGTGTCGACGCGCTGGAGCGGGTGCACGACCAGCACCGCAGGCTGATCGTCGTCGACCTGGCGCGGGCCTCGTCGTCGCCGGTGCTGCGCGGGGTCGCGGACCTGCTGGAGCGCTACCCGCGGATCGAGATCGTGCTGTTCGGCGCGCTCGCCGCCGGGGAGACGGCGCAGTCGCTCGGGACCCACCCGCGGGTGACGGTCGTGGCCGAGCCGGCGCTGCCCGACCAGCTGGCCGTGCTCACCGCGGCGACCGTCCTGGTCAGCGACGACCACGAGCTCGTCGTCGACGCGCCCGGTCTCGGCACCCTCGCGGTCCTGGTCGACGGGCCGAACGTGCCGCAGCCCGGCGACTCGATCCGCAGCATCGCCGCGCACGACGCGGCCGCCGCCGTCGGGCAGGTGCTCGACGGCGACCACGGGCGGCGCGCCGCCGCGTCGGACGGGTTCGAGGCCGCCCGCGCCGAGCAGGCCGTCGCCTGGATGTTCGGGCTGACCCGCTCGCCGCAGCTGCCCGACGACCTCGTCGGCGGCGGCCGGCACAGCCCGGGCGGGGTGGAGTCGGACTCCGAGGAGTCCTCCGAGGCCTGACCGCGGGCCCTGGATAGGGTGTCGGCGTGCTGCTCTCCGACGGTGACCTGCGCAAGGACATCGAGTCCGGCCGGCTCGTGCTCGACCCGTGGGACGTCGAGATGCTCCAGCCGTCCAGCGTCGACGTCCGGCTGGACCGGTACTTCCGCGTCTTCCAGAACTCGCGCTACACCCACATCGACCCCGCCCAGCAGCAGGACGAGCTGACGACCCCGGTGGAGACGCCGGACGGCGAGTCGTTCGTGCTGCACCCCGGCGAGTTCGTGCTGGGCTCCACGTTCGAGCGCGTCGGGCTGCCCGACGACCTGGCCGGACGCCTGGAGGGCAAGAGCTCGCTCGGCCGTCTGGGGCTGCTGACCCACTCCACCGCCGGGTTCATCGACCCGGGCTTCACCGGCCACATCACCCTCGAGCTGTCCAACGTGGCGAACCTGCCGATCACGCTGTGGCCGGGGATGAAGATCGGGCAGCTGTGTCTGTTCCGGCTGTCCAGCCCGGCCGAACGGCCCTACGGCACCGAGGGCGTCGGGTCGCGCTACCAGGGGCAGCGGGGACCGACGCCGTCGCGCGCGTTCCGCAGCTTCCACCGCACCGACACCCGGCGGGCCTGAGCTCGTCGCCCCGCCGGGGGTGACGGCGTCGCTACGCTGGCGGTGATGGACGCCGACCGCAGCTCCCCGGACCCGTGGGCCACCGGCCGCCGCCGGAGCGGCCGGCCCGATCGCGGCGTCCGCCGCGCCACCCCGCCCCGGCAGGGCGACGCCGGTCCCGGCGCGCCCGGGCGTGGCGCCCCCGCTCCCGGCACACCCGCGCCCGGCGCCGGCGGCGAGAACGCGGCCGGTGGGGGCCCGGCCCGTTCCGGGCCCGCCACCCCGCCGGACCCGGGCACCGAGCTCGTCATGTCCCCCGTGGTCCCCCCGGAGCCCGACCCCGGCTCGCGCGCCCTCACCCGCCGGCCCGCACCCGACCCCACGGACCCGCCACAGGCGGACCGCGGGACGGAGGACCGGGACCCCTGGGCGCCGTGGCGCCGCCTGCGCCCCCGCACCGTCCGCGGCGCCACCGCGCTCGGTCTCGCGGGCGCCGCGGTCCTGCTCCTGCCCTTCCTCGACGACCCGGACCGCTGGTGGATCCCGGTCGGCCTCGGGTTCGGCACCCTGGTCCTGCTCGCCCTGCTGCGGCTGGACCGCCTGCTGCAGGGGTGGGCACCGCACGTCGCCGGGGTCGTGCTCGTCGCGGCCCTGGTGAACGGGACGCGGGAGAACCCGTGGGCGTGGGCACTGGCCCTGTCGGTGGGGGTGATCGTCGCCGGGGCGCTTCTGCTGCCGCGCTGGACGGTGCTCGCCGTCGGAGTGGTGCTGCTCGTGGTGTCCGGGGTCGGCTACTCGTTCCGCTCGGCCGAGATCCGGCAGGACCAGGCCCGCGTCGACGCGCAGGCCGGCGCACGGTTCCGTACCGACCTCGGCGTCGCCCGCCCGCAGCTCGCGCTCGTCTCGCTGGACACCGGGGTCGCCTCGCCGAACCCGGCCCGGGTCTGCCGCCTCGTCCAGCCCGCAGCGCTCGACCAGCTCCGCGCCGCGACGGGCGCCGCGGGCTGCGAGGACGCCGTCGCCGTCCTGCACGGGCGGATGCCCGCCGGGGCACAGGTCACCGTCCCGGACCGGCGTCCGGACCCGGAGGTGGCGGTCGGCGCCACCACCGCCGTCGACGCCTGCGGCTCGGCCTGGGGCGCGGCCGCACCGCAGCTCGGCCGCGTCGTCCTCACCCGCACCACCACGACGACGTTCCAGGTCAGCTCCTTCACCCCCTGCTGACCCGCACACGACGACGGCCGGGCACCCCCTGCGGGGTACCCGGCCGTCGTCGTTGCCGGGTCAGTTCTCGTTCGAGCGCTCCCGCGTCGCCTCCTCCGGCGACGACCCGTTGGTCGACCCGTTCGCCGCTCCGTTCCCCGACGACGCCGGGGTCCCGGTGCTCGACGCACCGTCCGAACCGGCCGGGGTCGGGTCCTGCTTCGCGGCCTCCTCGGCCACCTCGGCGGTCGGGGTGGCGGTCCCCGGGGCGTCGGTGGTGGGCGCGCTCTGGCCCTCGGTCTCGGGCTGCGGCTCCGGCGCGGTCCCGGCGGGGGAGTCGCCCCGCTTGACCGCGGCGAGCAGCATCTGCGAGACGTCCTGGACCTGCACGGCCTCACCGGCGGTCTGGTTCACGCCGTCGGTCATCATCGTGCGGCAGAACGGGCAGCCGACCGCCAGCGTGCCGGAGGGCTCCGAGCCACCACCGGCCCGGGTGAGGGTCTCGGCGGCCTCCTCGGCGCGGGTGAAGTTGATGCGCTTGCCGATGCGCTCCTCCATCCACATCCGGGCGCCACCGGCACCGCAGCACATCGACCGGTCGCCGTGGCGCGGCATCTCGGTCAGCGTGGTCGTCCCGGCCGCACCGGTCGCGTTGATCAGCGCGCGGGGCTCCTCGTAGACCTCGTTGTGCCGCCCGAGGTAGCAGGGGTCGTGGTAGGTGACCGGGCCGGTCTCCTCGCCCGCCGGGGCGGACACGGGGACCAGCTTCTTGTCCCGCACCAGCTTGTTGAGCAGCTGGGTGTGGTGCACGACCTCGTAGTGCCCGTCGAGCTGGGGGTACTCCCGGCCCAGGGTGTTGAGGCAGTGCGGGCAGGTCGTCACGATCTTGCGGGTGCCGGTCTCGCGGCCCTCGAAGACGGTGTTGAGGGTCTCGACGTTCTGCTGGGCGAGCATCTGGAACACGAACTCGTTGCCCGAGCGGCGCGCCGGGTCACCGGTGCAGGTCTCGCCCGAGCCGAGGACGGCGAAGTTCACCCCGGCGCGGTGCAGCAGCTCCGCGGTGGCCCGGATGGTCTTCTTCTGGCCGTCGTCGAACGCGCCGGCGCAGCCGACCCAGAACAGGTACTCGGTCTCGGCGTCCAGATCGCCCTCGACGACCGGGACCTCGAAGTCGAGTCCCTTGGTCCACTCGAGGCGGTCCTTGGCGTTCTGGCCCCAGGGGTTGCCCTTGTTCTCCAGGTTCTTGAACAGCGAGTTGAGCTCGGTGGGGAACTCGGTCTCGATGAGGACCTGGTAGCGGCGCATGTCGATGATGTGGTCGACGTGCTCGATGTCGACCGGGCACTGCTCGACGCACGCACCGCAGGTGGTGCAGGACCACAGGATGTCGGGGTCGATGACGCCCAGGACGTCCTCGCCGCCGACCAGCGGACGGCCCGCGGCCTCCAGCGCGTCGACCGGGATGGCCTTGAGCCGCTCCTCCGCGCCCTCGCCGGTGATGCCGACCTCGTCGCCCGCCATGTCGCGGCTGCCGCCGGCGAGCAGGTAGGGGGCCTTCTCGTAGGCGTGGTCGCGCAGGGCGTTGACCAGCAGCTTCGGCGACAGCGGCTTCTCGGTGTTCCATGCGGGGCACTGCGACTGGCAGCGGCCGCACTCGGTGCAGGTGGTGAAGTCGAGCAGGCCCTTCCAGGTGAAGTCCTCGACCTTGCCGACGCCGAAGGTGTCGGTGTCGGGGTCGGCCTCCTCCAGGTCCAGCGGCTTGCCGTTCGACATCATCGGCCGGGTCGCGCCGAGGGCCTTGTACCCGTCGTCGTTGCGCTTGAAGTAGATGTTCGGGAACGCGGTGAACCGGTGCCAGGCCACACCCATCGTGGGCTTCGCGGCGATCACGATCAGCCAGATCATCGCGGACAGGACCTTGACCGCGGCGAACACCGAGACCAGCGCCGGGGACGCGGGCAAGACCACGGACAGGGCGTAGGAGGCCGGGGCGGACCAGACCGGTACGTCGAACGCGCCCATCGAGATCTTCGCGGCCCGCACGACCAGGATGCCCAGGCCCTCGAGGAACACGACGCCCTCGACGAAGTACGCGCGGCCCATGTTGGAGCCGTAGAACCGCGACATCCTGCCCTGGGAGCGCGGGTTGTCCAGCTGGCGGATCACGATCAGCGCGCCGATGCCGACGACGGTCGCGACGCCGAGGATCTCGACGTAGAGGGAGTAGACCGACCACTCGCCGATGATCGGCAGGTGGAAGGTGGGGCTCCAGACCTCCACGAACGCCTCGGCCAGCGCCAGGATCAGACCCAGGAAGCCGACCATCACCAGCCAGTGGAGGATGCCGACCTTGGTCCACTTGAGCATCCTGGTGTGACCCAGGGTCTCCTTGAGCATCGTCGCGAACCGCGGCCCGAACGGGCCGTTGCGCGTCGGGTCGGACTCACCGAGCCGGATGATCTTCACCATCCGGGTCACGGTCATCGCGACGAGGGCCACGGCGGCGATCGCCGACAGCACGGTGACGATGCCGAGCGTGTACTGCACCCAGGTCATCTGGAGGAACCTCCCTGTTGAACACCCAGCGGTCCCTGCCGGAGCGTGGTGCTGCCGTGACGGAACGGGACGGGAATCGATGAACCGGTCCGGTGGGGCACCGTGGCCGCGGCGGGGCGCGCGCGTCCGGGGGCGCACGGCGTACCGTGCCGCCGGGACGGGGCGGGCCTCTCCATCGCGATGCCTCCTCGGACCTCGTCGTCGCGCTGGTGTGGTGGGGCGCGAGGACGGTCGGGCGAAGGGTAGTGCGCCCGGCCGTGGGTTGCCCGACCTCACCACGGGTCGGCCGCGCGTGTTACCGAACAGTAGCCAAGGCCGAC
Source organism: Pseudonocardia tropica (assembly GCF_040105315.1). Taxonomy (NCBI): domain Bacteria; kingdom Bacillati; phylum Actinomycetota; class Actinomycetes; order Pseudonocardiales; family Pseudonocardiaceae; genus Pseudonocardia; species Pseudonocardia tropica. The sequence goes on along the minus strand of NZ_JBEDNP010000001.1, from coordinate 83,471 downwards.
CATGACATCCCGGGCCAGGGTGGGGATGTCGGGGAGACACGGGTCACGCCCGATCGACGCTGGTCCGACCGTGTCGACCCGATCGCGCAGCGTGGCGCACCCGTGGGCCGGGTGGCTCAGCCCCTAGGATCCCGGACGGGTCTCGTGGTCTACTCGCCTGCGGGAGCGACCGGGACAAGCGGACTGCCGCAAGGAGGAGCTGTGAAGACCTCGTACGAGGCGATCCAGCTGGTACTCGCCCAGGGCGGACAGCTGACCACGGTCAACCTCCGCGACTGGATCACGAACAACATCGTGCCGCTGATCCTGCTCGCGATCGCCGTCATCCTGCTGTGGATCGGTGGTCGTGGTGACAACGCCGGCGTGGCCCGGCGCAGCATCGGGCTGCTGGTGGGCCTGATCGCACTGGGCATCGCCGTGACCGGCAGCGGTCCGGCCATCGGACAGGCGCTGGCCAACCTGCTCGTGACCCCGGGCTGATCCGTGCTCGTTCGCACGGACGACGAGGTCTACCGCGTCGACGCCGTCTGGCTCGGGCCGCCGCGGGCCACGTTCCCCTGGCGCGCCCGCTACGTCAGCTACGGCGTCGGGCTCCTCGTCATGATGCTGATCATGTTCGTCCAGCGCCGGCTCGGTATCGGCCTGGACTTCTTCTCGGTGGCCTGGGCGCTCGTCGGTACCGTCGCGATCACCCGCCTGCTCGGCAAGAAGATCGACTACGAGCGGCCGCTCGGTCAGGTCCTCGGCCAGTTCTGGGCCGAGGTGACCGGGCCGCGGGCCGGGCGCAGGGCCGCGGGCGGCTCGGTCCGCGCGGGCCACGTCCGCGTCCACACCACCCGCGCCCACCCCGGCGTCCCGTCGGTCGGTGGCCGGACCCCCGTGCTGTCCACCGCGCAGCGCACCCGGATCGACGCCGCGGGGACGCGGCCGCCGGTCACCGTGGACGCCGTCGTGGACGCGCCCGTCACCACCTCCTCCGTGGTCCCGGGGCTCGAGGCGCCGGTCGCGGCACCCGCGCGCGCGGTCCCGCCGCTGCCGGAGCCGGGCAGCGCCCCGCGCAGGAGCCGTTTCCGCCGCGCCCGCGGTGGTGGCAGCGGTCGCGGCGCGAGCGTGCCCGCGCGCACCACCCGTCCCGACCCGTGGCGCCGGAGTGGCCACCGTGGCCGCACCTGAGCGGACCCCCCGGCCGAAGGCGCGGCGCGGCCGGGCCCGCGCCGGCGAGGGCGGTTCGGACTACACCCCGTCGATCGCGCTGCGCTCGATCGACGGGCACATCACACGTACCAACGGGCAGGTCATGGCCTGGTACCGGCTCGCGGCGCAGGCGTGGAGCTTCCGCAGCGACAACCAGCGCGAGGTCCTGATCCGCCAGATCGCCGCGCAGCTCGGCGAACTGCAGGGGCGCTGGCTGCACCTGCGCGTCACGACCCGGCCCTACCCGGTGCACATGTGGGCGGAGTCGTTCGACCAGAACGCGATCGGCCGCATGCCCGACGTGCCCGGCGCGCTCGGCTGGGACGGGTTCCTGGAGGGCGAGCAGCGCCACCTGATGGGCCTGTCGATGGCCGACAAGGAGGTCTTCCTCGGCATCGAGGTCTCCGGCCGCGGGTTGCTCGACCGCTGGGTGGAGCGCGCCGCGCCCGTCCTGGACCGGCTCGTACCGTCCGCGGTCAAGGCCGAGCTCGCCGCGTTGGAGACCGAGATCAACCACCTCGACGTGCTCGTCGCCGGGTCCGGTCTCGATGCCGTCCCGGCGAGCGCGGAGGACATGGCCTGGCTGATGCACCGCTCGGTCGCCCTCGGGCTGCCGGCCCCGCGCGGGCTGTCCTCGGTGCCGCGCGGGGTGTCGACCTGGGAGCCGGAGGACCTCGCCGCGTTCACCGAGGGCGTCGACCTGCACCAGGAGCCGTATGCGCCGACGGTGCAGGTCGTCGGGCGGATGCGCAGCCAGACCGTCACCCGCAACGTCGCGGTGCTGAGCGTCGGGCTGATGGAGGGCCTGCGGATCCCCGAGATCGACGACCCGTGGATGCAGCACTCCGACCGGCTGCCGTTCCCGGTGGAGTGGTCCGCGCGGATCTACGTGCGCCGCCCGGAGGACGTCACCGGCGAGCTGCAGCGCCAGATGGGCAAGGTGCGCAGCCAGATCCGGCACTACACCCACGACCACGACCTCGACCCGCCCATGTCGCTCGCGCGGCAGGCCGACCGGGTCCTGGAGGTCGAGGACGAGCTCACCACCGGGCTCACCCAGCTCAACACCCGGCTCTACGGCTGGTGGCGGATCGCCGTCTCGGGCCGCGACGAGGCCGAGGCCACCACCCGCGCCCAGCAGGTCGTCGACCTGTACCGGCCCAAGGTGCAGATCGAGCACCCCGAGGCCCAGTACCGCTACGCCCGCGAGTTCATCCCCGGCGAGCCGCTGGCCGCGACGGCCTACCGGCGACGCGGGTCGGTCACCTGGGCGGCCGCCGCGGTCCCGGCCGCGACGGCCAGCGTCGGCGACCGCCGCGGGATCATGCTCGGCGAGACCTGCACCGCGACCCGCCGCCCGGTCGCCTGGGACCCGTGGTTGGCCCAGGAGGTCCGGCGCGCGTCCGGCCTCACCGCGATCGTCGGCGGCCTGGGCTCGGGCAAGTCGTTCCTCACCGGGCTGGTCGTCTACAAGACGCTGCGCGCCGGGGCCCGCTGGACGGTGCTCGACCCGTCCGGCCCGCTGGCCGAGCTGACCCGGCTGCCGGAGCTGGCGCCGTTCTCCCGGCACATCAACCTGCTCCGCGCCGACCCCGGCATCCTCAACCCGTACCGGGTGGTCGCCGAGCCGCGCCCGGACCACTTCCTCGACGACGAGGACCCCGAGCGCGCCTGGAAACGGGAGCGCTCGCTGGCCGCGGCCACCCGTCGCCGGCTGGTGCTCGACGTGCTGTCCGGGCTGCTGCCCTACGAGATCGCCCGCCAGCCGCACACCCGGATCGTGCTGCTCCGCGCCGTCCGCGAGGTCGGCGGCTCGCCCGACCGGCACCCGGGCATGGTCATCGACGCGCTGCGCCGGCACGCGACCGAGGGTGAGGACCACGCCGGCGTCGTCGCGGACTTCCTCGACGAGCGGCGCGAGCTGCCGCAGGCCGCGCTGCTGTTCCCCGACGAGACCCGCGCCGACCCCTGGCAGGCCGACCGCGACTACCGGCTCACCGTGCTGACGATGCAGGGCCTGTCGCTGCCGCGCCCGGGCAGCCCGCGCGAGGAGTGGACCGACAACGAGTCGCTCGGTGTCGAGCTGCTGAACCTGGCGTCCTGGCTGACCCAGCGCACGATCTACGACGCCGACCGCAACCTCCGCAAGGGCGTCGCGCTCGACGAGACGCACTTCCTGTCCCAGGTGCCCACCGGCAAGGTGCTCATCGACCGCCTCGCCCGCGACTCCCGCAAGTTCAACGTCCGCGCCCTGTTCGCCTCCCAGCTGGCCGGCGACCTGCTGCGGGTGTCGGGCTTCGCGTCGCTGGTCAACGCCGTCTTCGTCGGCCGGACCGACGACGAGGAGGCCCAGTCCGAGGCGCTGCGGCTGCTGCGCGTGCCCACCGGCGTCGGCTACGAGGAGATGCTCGGGACCCTGTCCCCACGCCCCCGCCACGACGACCGGCCCGACGACGCGCCCCGCCAGTTCGTCTTCGCCGACGGCCACGGTGGTGTGGAGAAGGTCCGCATCGACCTGGAGGCGCCGCACCTGGAGCACATCCGCGAGGCGCTCGACACCAACCCCGACGCGGCCCGCGTCGTCGCCCCGCGGCCGCCGGGTGGCCCGGCGATCACCGCGCCCGGGCATCCCGAGATGACCGCACCCGACGAGCCGAGCCCGCTGCCCGCGCGGCGCGCCCCGGCCCCCGTGGTGCTGCCCGACCTCGACGGCGACGAGATCGACCTGCGCACCGACACCCGGATCGGCCCCGGCGACGACGACCCGGTCCTGGCCGGCGGGGTCCGTGCCGGTGGGGTGCAGGTCGTGTCGGTCGCCGCGACCGACGCCGCCGTCGGCCGCGCGGAGCTCTACGACGACGAGCAGCTCGACCTGCTCGACGAGCTCGACGACGACTGGGTGGTCGACGAGCCCGCCCCGACGAACGGCACCCGCCCGTCGAGCGGCGACGGCCCGGTGAACGGGTCCGCCGTCACGAACGGCCAGCCCGCGGTCGCTCCCCCCGACGGGGACGGACGGTGACGGCGGGCCTCGACCCGTCCGGCGGCGCAGGCATCTGGGTCGTCCTGGGCGTGCTGCTCGCGGCCGTCGTCGTGTCGGTGCGGAAGACCCGCCGCCGCACGCCGCAGACGCCCGGGGTGACCCGTCGCCGTCGCCGGCGGACGGCGGTCCTGGTGGTCACCGCGATCGCCGGCGGCACGCTGCTGCTCGGCTCGCCCGCCATGGCGCAGGCGCTGGACTGCAAGACCCCGCCGGAACCGGACCGCCCCGGCACCGGGCTGGTCGGCTCGCTGGACCGGCCCTCGGCGCTGCACGGGGAGGCCGGCAGCGTCTACGAGGAGGTCGGCTACGCCGGTCTCGTCTGGCACAACTACGACCTGGGCTGCGCCGCGTCGGGCGTGCTGAACCCGTCGGTCACCACCGACACCTGGCTCGGCAACCAGGTCTTCAACCTGGCGAAGCTGACCGTCGGCGGCGTCAACTGGGCGCACTACCTCATCGCCGACGGCGGGTCGCTGTTCGCGCCGCTCGACCAGGTCATCACCACCGCCACCCGGGCGATGTACGAGACCGTGTTCACCACCTGGGTGGGCCTCGGCCTGCTCGGGTTCGCGATCGTCGTGCTGCTGCTGGCGATGCGCGGGGAGCTCGCGCGCCAGGCCCAGCGCACCGGCATCGCGGTGCTCGCGCTCATGATCGGCTCCGCCGCCTACCTCGCCCCCGTCGACTGGTCGCGGGCCGCGGACAACCTCCTGCTCGACGGCGTCACGCAGATGCAGGAGGGCTTCCTCGGCCAGGTCGGGCTCGGCACCCGCGACACCCTCCCCACGGTGCTCGTCGACCAGGTCGCCTACCAGAACTGGCTGCGCGGCACCTTCGGCGCACCGGATGTCCCGCAGGCCCAGGAGCTGGGCCGGGACCTGCTCCGGGCGCAGGCGTTCACCGTCGACGAGATCGACCAGGGCCAAGACACCTCCGAGACGGCGGAGCGCAAGAAGGGCGAGTACGCCGCGCTCGCCGACCGGATGGGGGACCGCTACCCGTACTTCACCGGGGCCTCCGGCAGCCGGATCGGGGCCGGGACGCTGGCGCTGATCCAGGCCGCGTGCATCGCGCTGTTCCAGCTGCTGTCCAAGGTCCTGGTGCTGGTCGCGCTGCTGATCATCCGGCTGATGGTGGTGACGGCGCCGGCGATCGCCGTCGTCGCGCTCCTGAAACCGGACGTCGTCCCGGCGATCCTGCGCATCGGCGGCGCCGCGATCGTGAACACGCTCGTCGTCGGGGCGCTGGCCGGGCTGCACGCGCTGCTGGTCGTGTCGCTGTTCGCCCCCGGGTCCGGGGTCGACCTGTGGCTCGCGCTGCTGGTCACGGGCGTGGTCACGCTCGTGCTGTGGGCGGTCGCGCGGCCGTTCCGCCGGCTGGTGTCGATGGTGACGCTGACCCGCGAGCAGTTCGGCGGGATCGTCCCCGGCATCAACGGCGGCCCGGTGTCGCGGGTGTGGAACCGGATGCGCGGCCCGAACGACGCCGACGAGCGCCAGTCCCGCTGGTGGTCCGAGCGCGGCGGCCCCGGAGGGTCCGGCGACCCGGGTGCGGCGCGCCCGGAGGCCGAGACCGCGGCCGGACCGGGCGCCCGGGTCCGTCGTCGCGCGGCACCGGACGTGTCCTCCCCCCAGGCGGCCCGGATCGCCGAGCCGCGACGCGGGGCGCTCCCGGTCGGGGCGTCCGGGCGGCCCGACACCGGGTTCGCCACACGGGTCGACCCCGGCGAGGTCGACGACCGCTCCATCTACCGCCGCGACGACGCGGGTCCCCGCCGCCCCGGCGACCCGACCCCGGTGACCCCGGAGCTCGTCGACGGCGTACCCGTCTACAAGATCTACCGCCCGCGGGCGGCCCGCACCGGCGGCGACCGTGCCGATTAGGTCCTCCCGCGGCCGCGCCGGCGCCTACCGCGCGGTGTGGCAGTGGCCGCTGCGCTCCCCCGCCCGGCTCGCCGTGACGGTGGTGGTCCTGGGCGGGCTCGTGTTCGGGCTGGTCTCGCTCGGCGGTTCCGGCGGGGCGGCGTCCGGCGGCCTGATCGCCGGGGGCGGTTCCGGCGGCAACCGGTGGGACAGCGGCTCGTCCGGGGTGTCCGCGACGCCCACCCCGACGCTGCTGCCGCCGGTGCCCGAGCTGACCCCCGAGGCACTGCCGGTCTCCCGGGCACCACGGCAGGCGCTGGAGACCGCGCGGGTGTGGGCGTCGGCCTGGGTGAACCACCCCGACGGGACGACATCCCAGCAGTGGGTCGCCGGGCTGCGGCCGTACACGACCGACGAGTTCCTCGGCGTCCTCGCGGGCGTCGACCCGTCGAACGTGCCCGCCTCGCGGGTGACCGGGCCCGCGACCGCGACCCGGGTCGCGGCGCGGAGCGTCGAGGCCACCGTGCCGACCGACACCCTGACCCTGCGGATCCTGGTCGTCGACACCGAGGCGGGCTGGAAGGTGTCCCGCTACGACCGCGCATGAGCACCCCGCTCACGCGTGCGCTGCGGCCGTTGCGGCTGCTGCTGCCGTTCGTCGCGATCGGGATGGCGCTGGTGCTGTTCCTGACCGTCGGCTTCCTCGCGTTCAGCCCCAACCTCGGTGGCGGCCGGTCGAACGCGGCCTGGTGCGACACCGGGATCTCGACCGCGACGGTCGGCCGCGGCGGCGGGGGAGCCACCTTCGAGACGCTGTCCGACGAGCAGAGGCAGAACGCCGCCGCGATCATCTCGGTCGCCAAGGACATGGAGCTGCCGCCGAAGGCGTGGCTCGTCGCGCTGGCCACCGCGATGCAGGAGTCGACGCTCCGGAACATCGACTACGGGGACCGGGACTCGCTCGGGCTGTTCCAGCAGCGGCCGTCCCAGGGATGGGGCACCCCCGCCCAGGTCACCGACCCCGCCTACAGCAGCCGGATCTTCTACGAGCGGCTGATGGAGGTGCCGGGCTGGGACTCGATGCCGGTCACCAAGGCCGCGCAGACCGTGCAGCGCTCGGCCTTCCCCGACGCCTATGCCAAGTGGGAGGGCCTCGCCGCGTCGCTGGTCGAGAACATCGGCGACGTCGCCAACCCCACCGGCTGCGCCCCGGGCACGACCGGCGCGCTCCCCCCGGGCGTCGCCGGCGCGGCGATCGGCTTCGCGCTCGGTGAGCTCGGCAAGCCCTACGTGTGGGGCGCGACCGGCCCGGACTCCTGGGACTGCTCCAGCCTGCTGCAGGCGTCCTACCGGGCGGCCGGCGTCACGATCCCGCGGGTGTCGCGCGACCAGTACAACTCCGGCGGCCACCTGCCGGTCCGGGACATGCAGCCGGGCGACTTCCTCTTCTACGCCCACGACACCTCGGACCCGACCACGATCTACCACGTGATGATGTACCTGGGCGACGGCAGGATGGTCGAGGCCCCCAACCGCAACTTCCCCGTCCGCGTGCAGCCGGTGTCGTGGGAGTTCGGCGATCTCGTCCCGCTCGCCACCCGGCCGGGGACCACGCCGAACCCCGCCTGAGCCGGGTCGAGGCGCCATCATGGGCGGCATGCGCTCCCCGCTCTCGGACTACCTCGACTCCGCGGCGCCCGGTGCCTGCCCGGACCACCTCGTCGTGCCGCGGTCACTGGCCCAGTCGATGCCGCTGCGCTGGCAGCAGGTCTTCGTCGGGCTGCTCACCGACCTGCACGACGCCTACCCCGGCGTCGACTGGCCGGAGTACGCCGTGTCCGCGGTGCGGGCTGAACCGCTGACCGAGCTCGACGACGCCCAGCTCGCCGTGCACGGCTACGTCACCGAGCTGGGGCCCGACGGCGACCTCGAGTACCGCGACGCCGACGACCGCGTCGTCCCCGGGTCGCTGCCCGTCCGGGTGGAGGTGCCCGACCCCGTGCCGCCGGCGTCGGCGGGGCAGGTGCCGCGGGGGACCGTCGTCCTGCGCTGACTGAGATGCACCTCAGCGGGAGTCGTCGATCTCCACGGCCCGCCGAGCTGCATCTCGACGCGCGGTAGGGACACCTTCCCCGCGGAATTCGCTTACCCGGTAAGCGAATTCCCGGCTACCCCTCACCAGGCCCGGTGCGTCCCGACCGGTGCGCGACGGCGCTGTGCGGCGTCGGCGAGCCGGTCCAGCTCACGGACCAGGTACGCGGCGTCGGCCGGACCGGCGTGCACGACGGCGTCGTCGGGGAGCGGGCCGCCGACGACGTCCGGGGTCGGGCGCCGCTGGACGTAGCAGCCGTCCGCGGTGGCGTGCACCAGCAGGACGCCCGGCGCGCGGCACGGATCGGGTCCCTTCCGGCCGGCGCCGAGCTGGGCGACGCCCTCGACCTGCCCCATCCGCCGCAGCATCTCGGCCTCGGCCGCGCTGCAGCCCCGCCGCAGGAGCTCGTGGACGAGCCGGTCGGCGTCGCCGTCGGCGCGCTCGGCGGCCTCGCCCAGCACCGCGACGGGGATCCGCACCCCGGCCCCGGGGCCGGGCACGACCTCGCCGAGCAGCTCGACCAGGACGGCCGACGCGTCGTCGGGCAGGACGCGGACCAGCGCGACGTCGTCGCCGATCCGGGTGGCCAGCACCGCGCGCCCGGCCCGCCGCGCGACCAGCGCCCGCTGCCACGACGGTGGTGCGACCACGAGGTCGTGCTGGACCTCCGGTGCGACGACCGTGCGCAGGTCGTCGACCAGGTTCGGCTCGAACGCGGTGCCGGTGAACAGGCCGCGCGCGGCGAGGGCGTCGAGGCACCCCCGCACGACACGGGCCCGCTCGACGTCGGTGAAACCGGGGCTGAGCAGCTCCAGGACCGCGGGGTTGCGACCGAGGTCGAGCAGGTCCCGGGCGACGTCGAACTCGGCGGCGGTGAGGACGGTGGCGCGGTTCCAGTCGATCATCGGTGGGGCTCCTCGGGGGCCAGGACGGCGTCGGTCGCGGCGATCTCGACGTCGAACACCTCGTCGGTGGGGACGACGTAGCGGTTGCGGTGGTCCCGGGCGTCGTGGCTGCCCGCGCCGCCGGCCATCGGGCCGTAGCCGCCGGGGGCGCCGCCGCGTCCGGTGGTGTCGCCGGGGCGGGCGGACCAGGCCGGCTCGGCGGTCCGGGCGCCGGGACCGAACGGCTCGTACGGCCGTCCGCCACCGGATCCCGTGCCACCGGGGAGGCGGTCGCCGTACCCGGGACCACGGGCCGACGGCGGGAGGAGCGGCTGGGCCCGGGTGCGTTCGCCGAACCGGCGTCCGAGGTCGACGCGGGTGGCGAGCGGGTCGGGGCCGGGCGCCGTCGTCGTCGGGGAGGGGCCCGGGGACACCGCCGGCCGGTACGGGTCCGGGGTGGGCGTGGCCGGCGGGTCGAGGCGCTGGGGTGCGACGACGTCGACCGGTTCGGGGAGCCCGGTGCCCCGGTCCCGGTCGGACATGCCGTCCCCGGTGGTCCCGGGACCACCCGGGCCCGGGGTTCGTCCGACGTCCGGAGTGCCTGGGGCCGGTCCGCCGTTCCCCGGCCCGCCGTTCCCCGGTCCGCCGTTCCCCGGTCCGCCGTTCCCCGGTCCGCCGTTCCCCGGTCCGCCGGGGGCCCCGGCGCCGTCCGGTCCGGGGCGGGGCCCGCCGCCCGGCTGGTCCGGGGTGCCGATCCCCGGACCGCCTCCGCCGACGCGGGTGGCTCCGTCGCCGTCCCCGACGACGGCCGGGGCGGGACCGCCGGCTCCGGCCGAGCCCGGCGCCGGGCCTCCGGCACCGGTGGGCGCCGCGACCGGCACCGGGTCGACGGTGCGGAAGCGGTCGTCGATCGCCGACGCCGTGTCGAGATGCTCCTGGAGGGCGCGGTCGGCCTCCTCGCTGTGCCGCTGGTCGCGTTCGAGCGAGGTGACGTAGTCGGCGACGGTGGCGCTCAGCCCGGTCAACGGGGTGCTCGCCAGTAGGTGGAGGTTGCGGACGCCGCTGGTGAAGATGCCCGGCGGGGTGGGGTCCAGGGCGGCGATGGCGGCCTGGGTGCGGTCGAAGGACTGCCCGTAGGCGTCCAGCTGAGTGGCGCCGTTCGCGGTGACGGGGGCGGTGCACATCATCGAGGTGGTGATGCCGTCGAGGGACTGCTGGGCGGCGGCCGCGGCGGGGCCCTGCCAGGAGATGCCGAGCTCGGCCATGCGCTTCCGGGCGTCGTCAGCCGCGCTGCGGAGGTCGGTGTCCGCAGTCCGGAGTGCGGACACGGCGTCTACGACCGCGGATGAGCCGGGTTTCCCGACCACCCATCCGTACTTCTCCCGGAGGGTCTTGGCGGCGAAGTTAAAGCCTTGGTGGAACGCCATCCCATGTCCTTGTGGTGGTGAGCGACGATCAGATCCGGAAGGACTTCTCGATCGCGGCCTCATCGATCCGGTACGACGCGGCAACAGCGCGTAGTGACGTGACGGCCTGTTCCAGCTCGGTCCGGTGCGCCATGTGACGATCGATGATTGCCGCGAACTTCTCGTCGAACACCGGTGTCGCGATCCCCGATATCGGGTCCTCGCCGCACGGGCCGACCGCGCAGCCGAGCGCGTTCTGCAGGGCGGCGCGAATGGCCTCGGCCTGCTGCGCGAGGGATCGACCGACATCGAGGACCGTGTCGGGAGACACCTGACTGGTCAGGTCGCTCAAGGTCTGTGGAGCCGACGAACTCATGGGCGGGCAACGTAGTCGGCGATCCCCATGAACGTGGGTCCTTGGAGCGACCGCTTCGCGGCCGCAAATCGCGAGGGTCAGTGCGGTGCGAGCACCGCGAGTGCCTCGCCGAGGGCCTCGTGCGCCCTGTCGCAGGCTGCGCCTCCGGGACTACCGGCCTCGCGCAGTTCATCAGTGGGTACCGAGGCCTGGGCTCGTACGGACGTCGAGCCGTCGGTGTCGGCCACGGCTTCGCACACAGCCAGACGGGACGTGGACCGGTCGTTCTCGATCACGTCATATCCGCGAGTCTGGCCGGAGGAGGACTCCGTTGACCGGAGATCATTCGCAGCGAGGGGGAGGAATTGGAGGTTGATGTCGATCCGCGGGGTTCCGGTCCCGAAAAAGCCGCACGAAGGAGCTCCCGTTCCGCGTATCACCGCATCGTTCTTCCGGGGGTCGCGGAGCTCGAGCGTATGCAGTGTCGGTGCGGGCAGGAGATCGCAGGGATGCTTGTCCGTCACGTCGATCGGACCCGGCTGGGCTGTTCGTGGCGAGTCCGGCTCCGGCGGTGTGGCGCCCGGGCCGCACGAGGTGACCGCGATGGTGAGGACGACGGCCAGCGACCCCAGGGCGATTCGACGCGCAGCCGGTACGAGCACGTGATCCTCCGTCGACGATCGAGCGGCCACAGGCTAGCCCGCCGCACGGTCCTGCACGCGCGAACGTCATGGATAAAAGTTGAGTCCCCCGGGAACAAGTCTTCCGGGTCGCCCGTTGACCCCCATGAGAGCAAGTTGAGCAGGACCCACTCAAGGGCGATGCACGAGGCGCTCCCCGGCCTGGTACAACTTGAGCCGGACGCACTCACACCCCACACATCTCGGAGGCAGTCACCATGGCTCGTACGGTCGGTATCGACCTCGGGACCACCAACTCCGTCGTCGCCGTCCTCGAGGGTGGCGAGCCGACGGTGATCGCGAACTCGGAGGGTGCCCGCACCACTCCGTCGATCGTCGCGTTCGCGCGTAACGGCGAGGTTCTCACCGGTCAGTCGGCGAAGAACCAGGCGGTCACCAACTCCGACCGGACGTTCCGCTCGGTCAAGCGTCACATCGGCACCGACTGGAAGACGTCGGAGATCGACGGCAAGACCTTCGCGGCGCAGGAGATCAGCGCCCGCGTCCTGCAGAAGCTGAAGCGGGACGCCGAGTCCTACCTGGGCGACGAGGTCACCGACGCCGTCATCACTGTGCCCGCGTACTTCGAGGACGCGCAGCGCCAGGCGACCAAGGAGGCCGGCCAGATCGCCGGCCTGAACGTGCTCCGGATCGTCAACGAGCCGACCGCGGCCGCGCTGGCCTACGGGCTCGACAAGGGCGACAAGGAGCAGACCATCCTGGTCTTCGACCTGGGTGGCGGCACGTTCGACGTGTCCCTGCTGGAGATCGCCGAGGGCGTGGTCGAGGTCAAGGCCACCAACGGCGACAACCACCTCGGTGGTGACGACTGGGACGAGCGTGTCGTCAGCTGGCTCGTCGACAAGTTCAAGTCCTCCCAGGGCATCGACCTGACCAAGGACAAGATGGCGATGCAGCGGCTCCGCGAGGCCGCCGAGAAGGCGAAGATCGAGCTGTCCAGCTCGTCGTCGACCAGCATCAACCTGCCCTACATCACGGTCGACTCGGACAAGAACCCGCTGTTCCTGGACGAGACGCTGTCCCGCGCGGAGTTCCAGCGGATCACCCAGGACCTCCTGGACCGCACCCGCAACCCGTTCAACCAGGTCATCAAGGACGCCGGCATCTCGGTGAACCAGATCGACCACGTCGTGCTCGTCGGTGGCTCCACCCGGATGCCCGCCGTCACCGAGCTCGTCAAGGAGCTGACCGGCGGCAAGGAGCCCAACAAGGGCGTCAACCCGGACGAGGTCGTCGCGGCCGGTGCCGCGCTGCAGGCCGGTGTGCTCCGTGGTGAGGTCAAGGACGTCCTGCTCCTCGACGTCACCCCGCTGTCCCTGGGCATCGAGACCAAGGGCGGCGTGATGACCAAGCTGATCGAGAAGAACACCACTATCCCGACCAAGCGCTCGGAGATCTTCTCCACCGCGGACGACAACCAGCCGTCGGTGCAGATCCAGGTCTTCCAGGGCGAGCGCGAGATCGCCGCGTACAACAAGAAGCTCGGCATGTTCGAGCTGACCGGCATCGCGCCGGCCCCGCGCGGCGTCCCGCAGATCGAGGTCTCCTTCGACATCGACGCGAACGGCATCGTCAACGTGTCCGCCAAGGACATGGGCACGGGCAAGAGCCAGGAGATGACGATCACCGGCGGGTCGGCCCTGTCCAAGGACGACATCGACCGCATGGTCAAGGAGGCCGAGGCGCACGCCGAGGAGGACGCCAAGCGTCGCGAGGAGGCGGAGACCCGCAACCAGGCGGAGACCCTCGTCTACCAGACGGAGAAGTTCGTCAAGGAGAACGACGAGAAGCTCCCCTCCGACGTCAAGGACGCGGTCAACGCCGCCCTGGGTGAGACCCAGGAGGCGCTGAAGGGCACCGACCACGAGGCCGTCAAGTCCTCGATGGAGAAGCTCGCCACCGAGTCCCAGAAGATGGGGTCCGCCCTGTACTCGCAGCCCGGTGCCGAGGGCGCCGCGGGTGCCGGTGCCGAGGGTGGTGCCGGTGCGGCCGGTGCCTCCGACGCGCAGGACGACGTCGTCGACGCCGAGATCGTGGACGACGACAAGGACGCCAAGGGCGACAAGTGACGGCCGGCGGCCATCCACGGGACGACAGGACGGTCGACATGGCTGACGAACAGAAGCAGGAGGAGCCGGTGACGTTCCGGGACCGCCGCAAGGTGGACCCGGAGACCGGCGAGGTCCGTCCCGACGCCGACGCGACCGGGGCCGCCGACACGGCGGCCCCGGTCGGGGACGGCGACCAGGTCGCGGGCCCGGCTGACGGGGAGGACCCGGAGGTCGAGAAGCTGCGGGCCGAGGTCGCCGAGCGCACCGCGGACCTGCAGCGGGTCAGCGCCGAGTACGCCAACTACCGGCGCCGGGCCGACCGGGACCGCGAGCAGACCAAAGTGGACGCGAAGGTCTCCTTCGCGAACGACCTGCTGGTCGTGCTCGACGACTTCGAGCGAGCCGCCCAGCACGGCGACCTCACGGGACCGTTCAAGGCCGCGGCCGACAAGGTCACCGCGGTGCTGACGAAGCTCGGTCTCGAGCCGTTCGGGACCGAGGGCGAGGCCTTCGACCCGCAGTTCCACGAGGCCGTGCAGCACGAGCCGGCCGAGGGCTCCGGCCCCACGGTCACCGTGCTGTCGACGGTGCTGCGCCGTGGCTACCGCATCTCCGACCGGGTCCTCCGGCCGGCGATGGTGACCGTGCAGGACCGCCCCGAGGCTCCGGCCGGGGGCGGCGCGGACGCCGGCGACGGCGAGCCGCAGAACCCCGCCTGACCAGGGCGGACAGGGACGTGACCGCGCGGTGCGGTGGGAGGCGAGCGGCCTCCCGCCGCACCGCGGGTCTGATCGGGAAGGAGGCGGAGTGACCCAGCGTGACTGGATCGAGAAGGACTTCTACCGCGAGCTGGGCGTCTCCTCGACGGCGTCCCAGGACGAGATCAAGAAGGCGTACCGCAAGCTCGCCCGCGAGCTGCACCCGGATGCGAACCCCGGTGACGAGAAGGCCGAGGCCCGCTTCAAGTCGGTCTCCGAGGCCTACGGCGTGCTGGGCGACGAGTCCAAGCGCAAGGAGTACGACGAGACCCGCGCGATGTTCGCGGGCGGCGGCGGCTTCGGCGGGTTCGGTACCGGGGGTGGCTTCCCCGGCGGTGCGCGCCCCGGTGGCGCCGGCCAGGGCGGCTTCGACATCAACGACCTGTTCGGCCAGGCCGGCCGCTCCGGCGGTGCCGGTGCCGGCGACTTCAGTGACATCCTCGGCGACATCTTCGGCCGCACCGCGCGGAACAACGCAGGCGGTGCGGGCGGGTACGGCACGGCCGGTGCCCGTCGCGGCCAGGACGTCGAGAGCAGCCTGACCATCTCCTTCGACGACGCGGTACGCGGCGCGACGGTGCCGATCAAGCTGTCCTCGCCGGGGCGTTGCGAGCGCTGCGGCGGCACCGGGTCCCGGCCCGGCAGTACCCCGCGCACCTGCCCGACCTGCTCCGGTCAGGGCCTGGTGAACCGCAGCCAGGGCGCGTTCTCGTTCTCCGAGCCGTGCCGCGACTGCCGCGGGACCGGCCGCATCATCGACGACCCGTGCCCCGAGTGCCACGGCGACGGCGTGTCCACCCGGACCCGGTCGCTGACGGTGCGGGTGCCCGCGGGCGTCGACGACGGACAGAAGGTCCGGCTCGCGGGCCAGGGCGAGCCCGGTCGCGGCGGCGCACCCGCCGGTGACCTCTACGTCACGGTCTCGGTCACCCCGCACCGGATCTTCGGGCGTTCGTCGAAGAACTCCGACGACCTGACACTCACCGTGCCGGTGACCTTCCCCGAGCTGGCTCTGGGTGCGACCCTGACGGTGCCGACGCTCGACGGCACCGTCTCGCTGCGGATCCCGCCGGGGACCGCCAGCGGCCGGACGTTCCGGGTGTCGGGACGTGGGGTCGAGCGCAAGAACGGGAAGAAGGGCAATCTGCTGGTCACCGTCGAGGTGGCGGTACCGCAGAAGCTGGACGACGCGGCGACGAGCGCACTGGAGGCCTACGCCGAGGCGACGTCGTCGTTCGACCCGCGGGCCGATCTGCTCGGTAGCACCAGGAGGTGATGGCGGTGGGCGGACGACGCACCCCCCGGGACGGGGAGGAGCCGCTGACCGTCGACGTGGCACACGACAGGCCGGTGTTCGTCATCTCGGTCGCCGCGCAGCTGTCCGGCCTGCACGCCCAGACCCTGCGCAGCTACGACCGGATCGGCCTGGTCAGCCCGGGCCGGTCCGCGGGCGGCGGGCGTCGCTACTCCCAGCGCGACATCGCGCTGCTGCGCGAGGTGCAGCGGCTCTCCCAGGAGGAGGGTGTGAACCTCGCGGGCGTCAAGCGGATCATCGAGCTGGAGCAGATGGTCGACGAGCTCTCGGCGCGCCTCGAGGAGGCCACCGCCGAACTCGACGCGGTCCGCGCCGCCGCCGCGCAGGCCACGGCGGCGGTGCACCGGTCCTACCGGCGTGACCTCGTGCCGGTGGACCGGCGCCAGGCCGTCGTGCGCTGGCGCCCCGCCGACGACGGCTGAGCCCCCCCGGACGGGTGCGGCCCGGGCGGCTCAGGCCGCCGTCAGGACCCCACGGCGGGCCAGCAGCCCGAGCACCACGGCGCCCAGCAGCGGGACCGCGGCCAGTACCGCGAACGGCAGCGCCGGCGGGAAGGCCGGGTCCAGCAGCGCGCCGACGCCCGTCGACCCGACGAGCACCATCAGTCCGCCGAACGAGGCCAGCACCCCGAAGTGGGCGCCCAGCCTGCGCTCCCCGGCGAGCCGCGGCACCAGGTCCTGCGCCACCGGCACGGCGAGCATCTCCCCGAGGGTCAGCAGCAGCACCATCAGCACCGCGGGGGCGAGCGCCCACCACCCCGGCAGGCCCGGCAGCAGCCGCGCCACCGCGACGACGATGAACGACGCGGCCATCAGGCAGAACCCGAGCACCACCGAGGGGCCGGCCCCGATCCGGTGTCCCCACGTCGTCACCCGCATCTGCAGGGTGATGACCAGCACCGACATCAGCACGAACAGGAATCCCAGCGCCGCGGTGCGGCCGATGCGCTCCAGCTCGTCGGGCAGCGCCAGGTACAGCTGGTTGTAGGACAGCAGCCAGCCCGAGTAGCCGGCGGCGAACAGCATGAAGCGCCGGTTGCCCAGTACCTCGCCCCAGCCCGCGAGCATGGGCCGTCCGGCCTGCTCGGCCTCCCGCCACGGCAGCCACCGCCAGTGCGCCAGCCCCACCAGCACGAAGCCGACGGCGGCGACCAGGCAGGCGAGCTGGAAGTCGACCAGCATGAGCGCGGTGCCGACCAGCGGCCCGGTGACCGTCCCGATCTGACCGGCCACGGCGAACATCGCGAACACCTCGGTCCGCGGCGGGCCCTCCCCGGCGCGCTCCCGCTCCCCGGCCTCCCGCGCCAGCGACGACTCGACGGCAGGCGAGAACAGGGCGGCCGCGAACCCGGTCAGCAGTGCCCCGCCGATGACCGCGGGCAGCGTCCCGGCGGCCCCGAGGAGGATGAATCCGGTCACGCGCAGCGCACACCCGGCGAGCACGACCGGCTTCGCACCGAACCGATCGGTCAGGGTCCCGCCGATCACGAAGAGCCCCTGCTGGCTGAACGTCCGCAGCCCCAGCACGAGCCCGACGGCCGCCGCGGCGAGCCCGAGGTCCTCGGCCAGGTGCGTGGCCAGGTAGGGCAGCACCATGTAGAAGCCCACGTTGAAGGCCAGTTGGGTGCTGATCAGCAGCTTCATGACCGGCGGGAGCCCGCTGAAGTGCGCCCGGCGACCCACGCGGAGCGGGGCCGCGGGACGCGGGTCCGACTCGGGATCGGCGGGGCGGCGGAGCAGACTGCGGAGCACCACGAAGTGGTACCAGGTCGCCCACTGCAGTCGCGACTCGATGGCAGTAACGACATATGCGCATGCATGAAGATACTTGACCGTGTGTACAGGCTTACCGAAGATCTTCCGGGCGCCGGGTGACACACGGTCGAGGGCGCCGGAGAGGACAGGTCGCCATGCCCGCCGTCGTAGCACCCCGTCGTTCCCGGTTGCGGGTCGCCGCCGCCCTGGCGGTGAGCGCCGCGGTCCTGACCGCGTGCGGTGGCACCGGCGGCGGGAGCGGCCGGGTCGTCCCGGACGGGCAGGCCACCATCGCGATGGCCTTCGGCCCGTCGGCCGGCTACGGGGTGGACACCGACGACGCGTTCGTCGTCTCCCAGCTGGGGGTGACCGAGTCCCTGGTGGCGTCCGGGCCGGACGGGCAGCCGCGGCCCGCACTGGCGACGGCGTGGGCCCAGCAGTCCGACCCGCGGACCTGGCGGTTCGAGCTGCGTCCCGGCGTGACCTTCCAGAACGGCGAGCCGCTCACCGGGCAGGCCGCCGCGACCGCCCTGAACTGGGCGGCCGGCGTCGCCGCGCCGCCGCGCGCGGTGCGCGGGATCGGTCTGCAGGCCGCCGCGGACGGCGCGGGCGCCGTGCGCGTCACGACGACGAAGCCCGACCCGATCCTGCCGCTGCGGCTGTCCAGCGCGAACACCGCGATCCTGGCGCCGTCGGCGTACCGGACCACCCCGCCGTCGGTCCAGCAGACCGGGACCGGCCCGATGACGATCACCCGGGCGAACGGCACCCAGTCGGTGACCCTCGCCCGCAACGACCGCTACTGGGGCGAGCGCCCGCAGCTGGCCGGTGTCACCGCGAACTTCGTGCCCGACCCGGCCGCCCGCGCCCTGGCCCTGCGGGCCGGTGACGCCGACATCGCCCAGGAGCTCCCCGAGTCCAGCGCGCTGGAGTTCACCGGCGACGAGTACGTGAACCAGACCGTCGCCGCGCCCCGGACGGCGTCGCTGATCCTCAACCAGTCCCGCAAGCCCTTCGACGACATCCGGGTGCGCCAGGCCGTCGCGGCCGCCGTGGACCGCACCGCGCTCGGTGAGCAGGCACTCGCCGGGTCGGCGATCCCGGCCGCGGAGCTGTTCGGCCCGGCCGTGGCGTGGGGCTCGCAGGACGCCCCGCCGCCCGCCGACCCGGCGCGTGCCCGGCAGCTGCTGACCGAGGCCGGCTACGGCCCGGGCAACCCGCTGCGCATCGAGCTGGGTGCCTACGGCGCCCGCCCCGAGCTCCCGACCCTGGCCACCGCCGTCCAGGAGATGCTCCGCGGCGCCGGTATCGAGGCGACCGTGCGCATCGGCGACTACGACGCCCGCGAGCCGCAGCTGCTCGCCGGTGACTTCGACATGTACCTGCTCTCGCGCAGCTACCTGCTCGACGTGCCGGACGCCGGCGCCACGCTGACCACCGACTACACCTGCCAGGGCTCCTACAACCTCAACCACTACTGCTCGCCGCAGTTCGACGCCCTCCTCGCCCCGCTGGCCACCGAGACCGACCCGGCCGCACGGCAGAAGGTCTTCACCGAGGCCGCGGCGAAGCTGAACGCCGACGTCGCCGGGGTCCCGCTGGTGCACACCAACGCGAACGGCGTCGGGCACCGGGTCACCGGCTACACCGTCGACCCGCTGGCCAAGTCGCTCGTCGTCCCCGGGCTGGCGACGACGGAGTGACCGCACTCGTCGCGCGCAGGCTGCTGGCGCTGCCGCTGGTCGCCGTGGCCGCGGCGGTGCTGGTGTTCCTGCTCCCGCGGTTCTCCGGCCAGGACACCGCGCTCGCGATCCTGCGCAGCCGGACCGGGGAGTCCGACCCGGACCCGGCTGTGCTGGCCGCGCTGCGGGAGCAGTACGGCCTCGACGGCTCCTGGTGGGACCAGTTCACCGGCTGGGCCGGCGCGCTGCTGCGCGGCGACCTCGGGATCTCCTGGACCAGCCGCACCCCCGTCTCGGGCCTGCTCTGGCCCGCGCTCGGGGTGTCGCTGACCCTCACCGTCGGCGCGTTGGTGCTCGCGGCCCTGGTGGGCATCCCACTCGGGGTGCGCGCCGCGCGCCGTCCCGGCGGCCGGCTCGACCGGGTCCTGACCACCGGCTCGGTGCTGGGCGTCGCGATCCCCGAGTTCGTGCTCGGGACGGCGCTGGTGCTCGCCTTCGCCGTCACCGTGCCGGTGCTGCCCGCGACCGGCTGGGGCGACGTGGACCAGGCGGTGCTGCCGGTGCTCACCCTGGCCGCGTTCCCGGCCGCGCTCGCCGCCCAGCTGGTTCGCGCCGAGACCGTCGACGCGCTGGCCCGCCCGCACGTCGCCGTCGCGCGGTCCAAGGGCATCAGCGACGGACGGGTGCTGTGGCGCCACGGCGGCCGCCTGGCCCTGACCTCGGTCACCTCCCTGTCCGGGCTGTTCCTCGGCGGGCTGCTCGGCGGCTCGGTCGTGGTCGAGGTGCTGTTCGCGATCCCCGGCCTGGGCCGCCTGCTCTACGACGCCGTGCTCGGCCAGGACCTGCCGGTCGTGCAGGCCGGGCTGCTCGCGATCGTGCTGGTCGCCGCCGTCGCGGGGATCCTCGCCGAGCTGCTCGCGCTCGCGCTGGACCCGGTCGCCCGGAGCGCCGTCCGGTGACCGCGCCGGCACTGGCCCACCCGGCGGGCGCACCCGCGCGCACCGGCCGTCGCTCGACGTGGTGGCAGGCAGGGGCGCTGGTCCTGCTCGGGGTGCTCGTCGTGGTCGCCCTGCTGCCGCTCGACCCGGTCGCCAACGACCTGTCCCACCGCTTCGCCGGGCCGTCGGCCGCGCACCCGCTCGGCACCGACCAGCTCGGCCGGGACGTGCTCGCCCGGCTCGCCGTCGGCGCCCGGCTCTCGGTCGGGTTCACCCTGGTCGCGCTCGCGCTGTGCGCGGGGATCGGCACGATGCTGGGCGTGCTCGCCGCCTGGTGCGGACGGGCGGTCGGGCAGCTGTTCCAGCGCACCATCGACGTGCTCGTCGCGATCCCGGCGGTGCTGATCGGGCTCGTGGTGGTCGCCGCGTCCGGCGGGGCGCCGGGGGTGTGGTCGCTGTTGGTGGCGATCGTCGTCGCCGGGTGGACGCCGTTCGCCCGGCTCACCTACCAGCTCGTGGTCCGCGAACGCGCCCGCGAGTACGTCGAGGGCGCCGTCGCCGTCGGCGCCGGCCCGCTGCGGATCGCGTTCCGGCACGTGCTGCCGAACCTCGCCCGGCCGCTGCTGTCGCACCTGTGCCTGCGGTTCGCGAACGTCCTGCTGACCGTGGCCGGGCTGTCGTTCCTCGGGCTCGGTCCGCAGCCGCCCACCCCGGAGTGGGGGGCGATGCTCGCCGACGGGCGGCAGTTCCTGTTCAACGCCCCGCAGCTCGTCCTGCTGCCCGCGCTGGCCGTCGTCGGGACGGCGCTGCTCGTCACCTCGCTGGGCCGCGGGCTGGAACGCCGGTGGACGACCGGTCCGACCGGACAGTTCTGACACCGCTTCGTTCCTGCCAGACTGCTGCGAGTACGGATGAACGGCAGGAGGTACGTCGTGGCGATGGTCGGAACCGACGGACGGCGCAGGGGCGAGGCGCGACCGGAGCTCAAGAGCCTGGTGGACGAGACCGGGGTCGTGCCCCGCGCTGCAGCGCTCGGCGAGGCCCGGGAGGTGCTGGCCCGCGACGGCGTCGTCCGGATCCCCGGCGCGGGCCCGGACCCGGAGGCAATGGTCGTCGCCGCAGCCACCCTGCTCGGCGGGCGGCTGCGCGAGCTGTTCGGCATCCGGCCACAGGGCGGGACCGACTCGCCGGTCCTCGGCCTGCACAACGACGGCGCGTTCCTCGAGGCCGACGTGCACGGCCGCACCGTACGGCTGCGCGACCCCGACGAGGACTTCCTGTTCATGCACTGCACCTCCCCGGCGCCGTCCGGGGGCGACTCGGTGCTCGTCGACGGCTATGCGCTCGCCGAGCGGATCGCCGCGGAGCACCCGTCGCTGCACGGGTTCCTGACCGGCTGCGACGTGGACTTCTTCGGCAGTCGGACGAACCCGCCGCGCGGTGTGCCGTCGACCCCGCTGCTGCGCCGGATGATCGAGCACACCCGTGGTGGCCGGCGTGCGGTCCGAGCGAGCGACTACGCGCTGCCGGTGCCGCGCGAGCCGTACTGGGACACCCACCTCGCGCACATCGAGTCCTACGCCGACGTGCTCGCCACCGCGTTCGAGGCCGCACCACGGTTCCGGCTGGAGAGCGGGGACCTGCTGGTCCTCGACAACTACCGCTTCCTGCACGGGCGCGACGCGTTCACCGGCAGCCGGGAGCTGCACGTGCTGTCGGTGCGTACCACCGAGGCCTTCTGACCGGGCCCCGCGACGACGACGGCCGCCCTCCCGGCGCGGGAGGGCGGCCGTCGTGGCGTACGGGCCTGCTCAGTCCATCGTGAACGGGTCGTAGGTGATGCGGTCGAGCGGCGTGCCCGCGACCAGCATCCGCGACACCGTGGAGCGGATCATCGACGGCGACCCGCAGACCAGGACGTCGTGGTCGCTCCAGGCGCCGAACCGGGTCACGACGTCGGCCAGGGTGCCGGTCTCGGCCCCGGACGGCTCGTCCTCGTACTCGACGACCGGGATGACGTCGAGCCACGGGTAGTTGTAGGACAGCTTGCGCAGCGAGGTGAAGTCGTACAGGTCGTCCCATGTGCGGCCGCCGACGAACACCTGGGTGCGCGGCGGCTGGGGGCGCCGGCCGACCTCGTCGAGCAGCGCCTTCATCGGGGCGACGCCGGTGCCGCCGGCCACCATCAGCAGCTCGCGACGGGTGTTCTGCGGGACGGCCATCCGGCCCATGGGCGGGCCGATCCGCCAGGTCTCGCCGACCCGGCTGTGCGCGACGATCGCGCGGCTGACCCAGCCGCCCTCGACCGCGCGGACGTGGAACTGGATCGTCCCGTCGCGACGCGGCGCGTTGGCCGGGGACAGGTAGCGCCACAGCCGCGGTCGGTGCGGTGTCTCCACCGAGACGTACTGGCCGGCCTGGTAGGGCACCGGCTGGTCGGTCGCGACGGTGACCACGGCCAGGTCCCAGCCGATCCGGCGGTGCTCCACGACCCGGCCCAGCCAGGACGCGGGCCCGCGCTCGGCCGCGGCGGCCTGCTGCATCGCGTCCGCGACGATCCCGTACGCGCCGGTCCAGGCCTTCTCGATCTCCGGGGTCCAGTTCTCGCCCGCGAACGTGGCGATCGCCGAGAGCAGGGCGGCGCCGACCGCGTCGTAGTGCTGGGACAGCACGCCGAACTTGCGGTGGTCGCGACCGAGCTGCTGCAGGAACGGGACGAGGTCGTCGGGCTGGTCGACCATCTGCACCACGTGCACGAGGGCGCGCAGCAGCCGGCTGCGCTGCACCTCCATGTTCACGGGGAACAGGTCACGCGCCTCGGGCGCATGGCTGAACAGCGTGGCGTAGAAGTGCTTGCCGATGTCCTCGGCCTGCGGCTCGACGAGGGCGAAGCTGGTCCGGATGAGCTCGACGGTGCGCTCCGCCTCCGAGGCGGGGCGTCGCGGCGGGGCGACGTCGCCGGCGATCAGCTGGTCAGCAGTCATGCCTGGCGGACACTCTCCTCGGTCGTGCTCCGTGCCGCGGTGACACCGGGCGTTGCCGCCCGCGTTCCGCCGGTTAGGGTACGCGAGAGACTCCATCCGCCGGAACGGCGTACGCCGACCGACTCACCAGTGTGTGGTGAGCGGGTACGCATCGTCACTCATCATCCGTTCGGGGACGGCGGTCACTCGTCATGGCGTGGGTGGCGCCGTGGTCAGGATAGCGCCCATCGCGGGGAATGCCGACGTGGCGTGTCCCCGGCCGGTCGGAGCCGTGATCGTTTGGTCCTGGCCGCGCCGGATGGCACGGTTGTCCTGTGCCGTTGCGAATCCCCGCCGTCGTCCTGCCCGGACGGGACCGTCCGGCCACGCCGCCGGTGGTCGTCCCCGCGCCCCCGGAGCGCGGCGTGTCCGACGCCCCGCAGGTCCCGGACGGGCCGCACCGGCCCGGCTCCGCGGGTGAGCACACGTTGCAGGCCGAGGTGGGCAGCTCCGCCCGTGCCGGCCGGTTCTACGACGACCAGCTCCGCGACCGGCTGCTGCCGCGGATGATCGAGTTCGTCGGACGGATGGAGATGGCCTTCGTCGCGACGTCCGACGCGCACGGCGAGTGCGACAGCTCGCTGCGGGCCGGCCCGCCCGGGTTCCTGCACGTGCTGGACCCGTACACGCTGGCCTACCCCGAGTACCGGGGCAACGGCGTGTACGCCAGCCTCGGCAACCTGGTGGAGAACCCGCACGTCGGGATGCTGATGGTCGACTTCACCGAGTCGCTGATCGGGCTGCACGTCAACGGCCGGGCCCGGATCATGGACGACGACGCCTTCCGCACCACCTACCCCGGGCACGCGCGCGACCACGCCGCCGGCCGCCGCGCCGAGCGCTGGGTGGTGGTGGACGTGGAGGAGGCCTACATCCACTGCCGCAAGCACATCCCGCGGATGGAGCGGGTGACGCAGCGGCGCGCCTGGGGGACCGACGACCCGGCCCGCAAGGGCGGCGACTTCTTCGGCGCCAAGGGGACCGAGCCGCGGGTGCCGCGGCCCTCGCGTCGCCGGTTCCCGAGCACGACGCACCTCGGCGCGGGGGCCTCGCGGACGCTCCGGCGCCGCCCGCACGGCCGCTGACCTGGGGCGACGGTTGCGCACCAGAGGATACTCCGATCGAGTGAACCGAGAGCCGTGACTCGGGTCGACCCTGGTCGTTGACAGCAGCAGACCGTCACCGATCGAGCACGCTCGGTCGAACCCCCGGGCGGTCGGACGGCAGGCGACACCCACGGGCTCCGGGTGCCGTTCGCGTCGTCCTGTATCGGATACACCACAGGAGAAGTCAGACATGCTGTCGAAGAAGAAGCTCGGCCTCGTCGTCGCCGGTACCGCCGCCACGCTGGCCGCGGCCGCGCCGTTCGCCTTCGCGGGCGACTACGGCCACGACAAGGGCGAGCACCACGGCGCCCCGACGAAGGCCTGCGCCTTCGAGGGTGGCGACGCGGACGCCAAGGGCAAGATCGTCACCGAGGGCTCGCTCAACGCCCTGGCGCAGGCCCCGGTCGCCGGCTCGAACATCGGCCAGGCCGGCAACTGCAGCGACTTCCTGAACGACAACGTCCGGGACAACCTGAACGGCAACTTCAGCGACAACGACAACCGCGTCACGGTGATCGACAACAGCGAGCGCTGATCGTCGCACCCGTTCTGTCCGCGGCCCGTCCGGAACCCTCCGGGCGGGCCGCGGTCGTTCCCGGAACTTCTCGGTGTTGAGCGGAATGGACTCAACTTTTCTGCGGTTGACCCTGTCGAGAGGTGCACCGGCCGGGCAGACTGTGGAGCAGCGGCCCGGGGTGCCGCTCCCCATCCACAGACCATCGACCTCAGAAGGACCGGGAGGAACGCGGAGCATGGACTCCTTCAACCCCACCACCCGTACCCAGCAGGCCATCTCCGCCGCCGTCCAGGCCGCGACGCTGGCCGGGAACCCCGACGTCGGGCCCACCCACCTGCTGGGTGCCCTGCTGGCCCAGGGCGACGGCATCGCCGCACCGCTGCTGGCCGCCGTCGGCGCCGACGCGGCCGCCGTCCGATCCGAGCTGACCGCGCTGGGCAACCGGCTGCCGTCGGCGTCGGGGTCGTCGGTGAGCGCGCCGCAGCTGTCCCGGGACGCACTGGCCGCGATCACCGCGGCCCAGCAGCTCGCCACCGAGATGGGCGACGAGTACGTCTCCACCGAGCACCTGCTCGTCGGGCTCGCACGGTCCGGGGGCCCGGTCGCCCAGCTGCTGGTGCGCCACGGCGCCACGCCGGACGCGCTGCGCGAGGCGTTCGGCAAGGTCCGCGGCTCCGCCCGGGTGACCAGCCCCGACCCCGAGGGCAGCTACCAGGCCCTGGAGAAGTACGGCCAGGACCTGACCGCCCGGGCGCGCGAGGGCGAGCTCGACCCGGTCATCGGCCGGGACACCGAGATCCGCCGCGTCGTCCAGGTGCTGTCGCGGCGCACCAAGAACAACCCGGTGCTGATCGGCGAGCCGGGTGTCGGCAAGACCGCGATCGTCGAGGGCCTGGCCCAGCGCATCGTGGCCGGTGACGTGCCCGAGTCGCTGCGCGGCAAGCGCGTCGTCTCCCTCGACCTGGGGTCGATGGTGGCCGGTGCGAAGTACCGCGGCGAGTTCGAGGAGCGGCTCAAGGCCGTCCTCAAGGAGATCACCGACTCCGCGGGCGAGGTCGTCACCTTCATCGACGAGCTGCACACGATCGTCGGCGCCGGCGCGTCCGGCGAGGGCGCGATGGACGCCGGCAACATGATCAAGCCGATGCTCGCCCGCGGCGAGCTGCGGATGGTCGGCGCGACCACGCTCGACGAGTACCGCCAGCACATCGAGAAGGACCCGGCGCTGGAGCGCCGCTTCCAGCAGGTGCTGGTCGGCGAGCCGTCCGTCGAGGACACCGTCGGCATCCTGCGCGGGCTCAAGGAGCGCTACGAGGTGCACCACGGCGTCCGCATCACCGACGCCGCCCTGGTCGCCGCGGCCGCGCTGTCGGACCGCTACATCACCGCCCGGTTCCTCCCGGACAAGGCCATCGACCTCGTCGACGAGGCCGCCTCCCGGCTCCGGATGGAGATCGACTCGCGCCCGGTGGAGATCGACACCGTGGAGCGGGCCGTCCGCCGCCTGGAGATCGAGGAGATGGCGCTCGACAAGGAGGTCGACGCGGCGTCGAAGGACCGTCTCGTCGCGCTGCGTGCCGAGCTGGCCGAGAAGCGTGAGGAGCTGGCCGCGCTGACCGCGCGCTGGCAGAACGAGAAGAGCGCCATCGACGTCACCCGCGAGCTCAAGGAGCAGCTGGAGCAGCTCCGCGGCGAGTCCGAGCGGGCCGAGCGCGACGGCGACCTGGGCCGGGCCGCGGAGCTGCGATACGGGCGCATCCCGCAGTTGGAGAAGGAGCTCGCCACCGCCACCGAGACGGTCGAGCGGGCCGAGGACGTGATGCTCAAGGAGGAGGTCGGCCCGGACGACGTCGCCGACGTCGTCAGCTCCTGGACCGGCGTGCCCGCCGGCCGGATGTTGGAGGGCGAGACCGCCAAGCTCCTGCGCATGGAGGACGAGCTGGGCCACCGGGTGGTCGGCCAGGCCGAGGCCGTGCGCGTGGTGTCCGACGCGGTGCGCCGGGCGCGTGCCGGCGTCGCGGACGAGAACCGGCCGACCGGCTCGTTCCTGTTCCTCGGGCCCACCGGCGTCGGCAAGACCGAGCTGGCCAAGGCGCTCGCGGAGTTCCTGTTCGACGACGAGCGGGCGATGATCCGCATCGACATGAGCGAGTACTCCGAGAAGCACTCGGTGGCCCGCCTGGTCGGGGCCCCTCCCGGCTACGTCGGCTACGACCAGGGCGGTCAGCTCACCGAGGCGGTGCGGCGGCGGCCCTACAGCGTCGTGCTGCTCGACGAGGTCGAGAAGGCCCACCCCGACGTCTTCGACACGCTCCTGCAGGTGCTCGACGACGGCCGTCTCACCGACGGCCAGGGCCGCACGGTGGACTTCCGCAGCACGATCCTGGTGCTGACGTCCAACCTGGGCAGCCAGGCCATCGCCGACCAGTCCCTGGACGAGAAGGGGCGCACCGACGCCGTCATGGCGGTCGTCCGGACGCACTTCAAGCCGGAGTTCCTCAACCGGCTCGACGACGTCGTGGTCTTCCACGCGCTGTCGACCGAGGAGCTGACCCACATCGTCGACATCCAGGTCGGGGTGCTGGGGCGCCGGCTGGCCAAGCGGCGGCTGGCGCTGGAGGTCTCCGACGCGGCCCGCGAGTGGCTCGCCATGAACGGGTTCGACCCGGTCTACGGCGCGCGCCCGCTGCGCAGGCTGGTGCAGTCCGCGATCGGCGACCAGCTCGCCCGCGAGCTGCTGTCCGGCGGCGTCCGCGAGGGCGACACGGTCCGGGTCGACCTGGACCCGTCGGCCGACGGCGGCACCGGCGGCCTGATCGTGGGCAAGGCGGTGGGGGCCGCCGACCCGGCGGTCGCGATCGCGAACTGATCCACCGGTTCGCCCGTGGGCCCCGGCGGTGCACGTCATCGTCGGGGCCCATGGAGCACTTCACCGCCGAGCAGCCGAACGCCGGGCGGACCTGGCTGGACGAGTACCGCACCCGCATCGAGTCGATCCGGGTCCGGGCCGAGCAGGCCCGGGACCGGGTCGCGACGGTGACCGCGACCGCACGCACCCGCGACGGTGCGGTCGTGGTCACCGTCGACCCGTCGGGGAGCCTCACCGACCTGCAGCTCGGCGTGCGCGCCGAGGAGATGCCGCGGGCCCGGCTCGCCGAGACGGTGCTGCGGCTGAGCCGGGAGGCCGCGGCGGACGCGGCGGCGCAGGTGGAGCGGATCATGGCGCCGCTGACGCGGGAGGGTGGGCGGTGACCTCCCCGGACATCCGGGTCGTCCCCGACACGGTCGCGACCCACGCCGGTGTCCTCGACGACGCGGGTTCCGCCGTCGCCGGGATGCGCCCGTCCCTCGCGGAGCTCGACACGGACGCCTACGGCGTCATCGGGGACTTCTTCTCGGCCGACGCCACCGCGGCCATGCGGTCCGGTGTCCGGGCGCTGGAGTCCCTCTCGTCCGCGCTGCACGACCTGGCGACCTCGGCCCGGGAGGCCGTCGCGGCGTATCTCGACACCGAGCTCCGGGTGGCCGCCACGTTCGGCGAGGTCGACGTCGCGCCCGCCCCGGCCCCGGTCGGTGGGGACCGGTGACGGCCCCGGTGAGCGTCGAGGGGCCGGGCCCCCTCGACGGGGCGGGTGTGTTCTCCTCGATCGAGGACCTCGGGAAGGCGGCCGGGGACCAGGACGGCGCCGGCATCGGTGTCGCAGCCACCGTCGCCGGTCTCGACACGCTGAGCCTGATCGCCGACCCGCTGAAGGAGCTCGGGACGGCCGGGGTCGGATGGGCGATCGAGCACTTCGCCTTCCTGAGCGAGCCCCTCGACTGGCTCTGCGGAGACGCCCGACAGATCGAGGCCCGGGCGAAGGACTGGCAGCAGATCTCCCGCGAGCTGGCCACCCTCCTCCCGGAGATCGAGACCGTCCTCGCTGCCCCGGACGCCTGGACCGGGACCGCCGGGGGCGCGTTCCACGAGGTCGCCGCGACGGAGGTCGACGCCGCACGACGCCTGTCCGAGGCCGCCCACGGGGTCGCCGACGTCGTGCTGACCTCGGCGTCCGTCGTCGGCACCGAACGGGCGATCGTGCGCGATCTCATCGCCGATTTCGTCATGTGGCTGGTCCCCCAGCTGCTCGCGTGGGCTGCGGGTGCGGCCGTCACAGCCGGGGTGGCTGCGCCGGTCGGCATCGCGGTCCTCGTCCTCGACGCCGTCGACCTCTCCCGCACGATCGTCCGCCGGGTCGAGGAGGTCGTCGGCCTGCTGGAGACGGCGAGCGCGGTGGCACGCAGGCTGGAGGACACCATGCGGACCGGTCTGCTGCCCGGGATCGCGACGCCGGTGGCGCGGAAGGCCGTCGAGCAGACGGTGACCCGGGGACAGGACGCCGTGCTGGAATACGGCAAGAACGACGCCGCCCGCCGGGCCACGGCAGCGGAGTGGGACGAGTCGGCCGCCGGCTGAGCCCCCGTGCGCGACGAACGTGCACGTCCGGAGCCGTGGCGTTACCACTCCACGGGGCCCGTCGGGACTACGCTGCCCGGCATGTCGGTCTGGTTCGTCATCGCTCTCGTCGCGATCGTCGTCGGTGTCGGTCTGCTGCTGTTCGACCGGTTCCGCGGGGGCGCGACGCGGGACCGCCGCCGCTGGGCGTCCATGCGGGAGTGGGAGTACCTCGAGTCCGATCCCGTCCTGCCCAGCCGCTGGCGCTACGGGACGATCCACCAGGGCGGCCCCGGTGTGGCCCGCAACCTGGTCACCGGCGACGTCCCCACCCCGGACGGCCCGCGCAAGGCCTACGCGTTCGACCACGAGCAGGCCGGCCGGATCAGCTCGGTGCTCTGCGCGGTGCAGGTGCACGAGTCGCTGCCCGCCGCCGTCGAGCTGCGGCTGCCCTCGGCCCCGCTTCCCGACGACGCCGGTCTCGACCTGCTCGAGCCGGTCGGTGAGCGCTACGCCTTCGTCAGCGACGCCGACGCCGTCCGCCCGCTGCTGACCCCGCGCGTCGCCGACGCCAGCGACGCGGTCGGCGAGGACGTCGAGCTCCTCTGGGCCGAGGACGCCTGGGTGCTGGCCGCCGCGCCCGTCGGCATCTCCGCCGATCGGATGCAGGACCTGCTCGCCGATCTGGCCGAGGTCGCCACCGCTCTGGAGGAGGGGCTGCACGCCCGTCGTCCCGCGATCGAGTCCTGATCTGCGGGTATCTACGCAGCGTTGACCCACCGCAACGCGATGTGACCACCCGAACGCGTTAAGCCGAACGGGTACCGCTAGCCTGATCGTGTGGCTATGGCTCTCATCACCGGCGGCGGTTCGGGTCTCGGCGCGGCTCTGGCCGACCGACTGGCCGCGCGCGGACACGACCTCCTGCTCGTCACCCGCGACCCCGAGCGGGTCGCCCCCACCGTCCGGGAGCTCGCCGCCCGGTACGGGATCCGCGCCGACGTGCTCCTCGCGGACCTCGGCACCCGGCACGGCCTGTTCCGGCTCGAGGCCTTCCTCACCGGACCGGAGGCCCCGGCCGTCGACGTCCTCGTGCACGACGCGCTCGCCGACGCGGCCGGCGCCACGACGGACGTCGGGCGGGCGAGCGTCGACCTCGGCATGACGGCGACGATGCGCCTCACCCACGCCGCGCTGCCCGGCATGCTGCGCCGCGGCGCCGGCGGGATCGTCGCGATCGGCGGGGACGAGCGGTCGGCCGCGTGGGCGGTCTCGTTCGTCACCTCGCTGGCCCCGACCCTGACCGGCGACGTGCACGTCGCCGCCGTCCGCGGCGACGACCGGCCGGAGTGGACCGCCGGCGCCGCCGACGCGGTGCTCGACGACCTCGACGCCGGCGTCGCGGTGAGTGCCCCGCAGAGCGGCCCGACCCGCACGGGCCCGGCCCGGCGCGCCGTCGCCGCGGGGATCCGTGCGGCCCGGCGCGGCGCCGAGCTGTTCGCCGACGCGACCTGGGAGCCCACCGGCGCGGCGGCCGTCACCACTCCGGCCACCGCGATCCCGGCCGCCCCGTCCGCCACCCCCGAGGAGCTGCTCTTCGGTGCCGGGCACCGGGAGCCGTCCCGGCTGCCGGACCTGCCCTCCCGCCCGGGTGCGGGGCGCGCCGTCGTCGCCGCCGGGGACTGCGGGCGGCACTGGGCGGCCGGTCCGGTGCGCACCGCGGCGCAGCGCGCCCGCGCGAGCGCCGCGGCCCGCGACCGCTCCCGTGGCCACCAGGTCTCCGCCTATATGACGTCGACGGTCACCAGCTCCTGACCGCCCCGAGCGGCGCGGGATGATGTCCCGGTGACGACCACCGGGACCCCGCCGCTGCCGAAGGCCGAGCTGCACCTGCACATCGAGGGCACGCTCGAACCCGAGACCGTGTTCGAGCTGGCCCGCCGGCACGACGTCGACCTCCCGTACGCCTCGGTGGAGGAGCTGCGGGCCGCCTACGACTTCACCGACCTGCAGTCCTTCCTGGACGTCTACTACGCCAACATGGCCGTCCTGCGGACCCGCGACGACTTCGCCGCGCTCGCCTCGGCCTACCTGCGGACCTGCCCGGAACAGGGCGTCCGGCACGTCGAGATGTTCTTCGACCCGCAGGCGCACACCGCCCGCGGCGTCGCGATCGGCGACGTGATCGGCGGGCTCACCGACGCGATCGGGCACCACGCCGACGAGGTCTCCGCCGGGCTGATCCTCTGTTTCCTGCGCGACCGGTCGGCCGCCGAGGCGGAGGAGACCCTGCGGGCGGCGGAGCCGTACCTGGACCGGATCGTGGGGGTCGGGCTCGACTCGGCCGAGGTCGGGCACCCGCCGTCGAAGTTCACGTCGGTGTTCGAGCGGGCCCGCGGGCTGGGCCTCAAGCCGGTCGCGCACGCCGGGGAGGAGGGCCCGGCGGGCTACGTGACCGAGGCCCTCGACGAGCTGGGCGTGCTGCGCGTCGACCACGGCATCCGCGCGATCGAGGACGACGCCCTCGTCGCCCGCCTGGTCCGCGACCGCACCCCGCTGACGGTCTGCCCGCTGTCCAACGTCCGGCTCGCCTGCGTCCCCGGCATCGGGCTGCACCCGCTGCCGGAGATGCTCGCGGCCGGGCTGAACGTGTCGGTGCACTCCGACGACCCCGCCTACTTCGGCGGCTACGTCGACGCGAACTACGCCGCGGTCCGCGAGGGCCTCGGCTTCACCGACGACCAGCTCCGCACGCTCGCCGCCAACTCGTTCACCTCGTCGTTCCTCGACGACGAGGCCGTCCAGCGACTGCTCGGCGAGGTCGCCGACTGGAGGGCCGCGCCCCGCGGGTGAGTCAGGCCGTCGCGGCGAGCCGGACCGGGCGCAACGGGTGCAGCGGGCGCCCGGCGCCGGTGCGGCCCCGCTCGACGTCGAACGGCGACAGCCGGAACCGGCGGGTCCGCAGCTGGTACTCCGCGGTGTTGGCGGGCCACATGACGACGTTGACGCCCTCGGCGTTCTGGTAGTAGCTCGCGCAGCCGCCGGTCTCGTACACGGTGCGGGCCGAGCGGCGGCGGATCCGCCGGGTCCAGCGCTCCTCGACGGCGGGCTTCACGTCGAGCGCGCGGATGCCCTCGGCCGCCATCCGGCACACGGCGTCGGCGACGTAGCGGGCCTGGGCCTCGGAGAACAGCAGCGTCGAGCTGGCCCCGCTGGTCGCGTTCGGGCCCTGCATGAGGAACAGGTTCGGGAAGCCGGGGTAGCTCATCCCCAGGTAGGCGCGCGGGTAGGCGCCCCAGTGGTCGTGCAGCGACCGGCCGTGGGCGTCGTGGATGCGGCGCGCGATCGGGGCGGTCGCGCCGACCTCGAACCCGGTGGTCAGCACGATCGCGTCGACCTCGGCGCGGCTGCCGTCGCCCGAGACGACGGTCCGCCCCTCGACCCGGGCGAGCCCACCGGTGTGCAGCGTCGTGTTCGGCGCGCTCATCGCGGGCAGGTAGTCGTTCGAGACCAGCGGCCGCTTGCAGGCGTAGTCGAAGTCGGGGGTGAGCCGCGCGCGCAGCTGCGGGTCGGGCGTCTGGGCGGCGAGGTGCCTGCGGCCGACCCGGGTGAGCGCCTCGCGCAGCAGCCGCGAGCGCCGGGTGGCGGCGAGCAGCTCGGCGCCGACGTAGATGACGTCGAACTGCATCCGGCACAGCAGCGGGTTCGCCGCCAGCGCGCGACGGGTGCGCTCGCCGACGGGACGCTCGGGTTTCGGCAGGATCCAGGCCGGGGTGCGCTGCAGGACGTGCAGCTCGGTGACGCGCGGCTGCAGCTCGGGGACGAGCTGGATCGCCGTCGCCCCCGTCCCGACGACCGCGACGCGCGAGCCGGAGAGGTCGGTGTCGTGGTCCCAGCGGGCCGAGTGGAACACCGGGCCGGGGAAGTCGGCGAGGCCCTCGACGTCGGGCAGCTTCGGGTCCGCGACCAGCCCGGCCGCGCTGACCAGCACGTCCGCGGTGAACACGCCGGACGGCGTCGCGATCCGCCAGCGGGCGTCCGCGGCGTCCCAGCGGGCGGAGAGCACGTCGGCGTCGAAGCGGACGTGGTCGAGCAGGCCGGTCGAGCGGGCCAGGCGCCGTGCGTAGTCCTGCACCTCGTGGCCGGGCGCGTAGAGGTCGCTCCAGTCCGGGTTGGTCATGGCGCGCAGCTGGTACAGCGGCGACGGCGTGTCGACGCCGACCCCCGGGTAGGTGTTGTCGCGCCACACGCCGCCGACGTCGTCGGCCCGCTCCAGCAGGACGAAGTCGTGCACACCCCGCCGCAGCAGGGCCAGGCCCACGGCGAGTCCGGTGAACCCCGCCCCCACGACGGCGACCCTCGAATGACGGGGCGACGGGCCGCTCGGCACGTCGGAGGTGCCGGGGGAAGCGGGATCGACCGGCCGCTGGATCGGCAGCGCCTCGGACGTCATGGTCTCGACGGTAAAGGCTTCATGGTGCACCGGCACGCGAGAGCGGCCCGTCTCACGAGGTCGCCGGACACGCCTGTCGCACGGGTCACACCGGACCCGTCGGTAACCGTCGCGCCTGCGCCGGTCGGGTGCGGACGCACTACGCTCCCCCGCGTGCCCTCCGTCATGATCACGGGCGCGTCGTCGGGGATCGGGGCCGCGTTCGCCGATCGGCTCGCCGCCGACGGCCGCGACCTCGTGCTCGTGGCGCGCGACGCCGACCGCCTCCAGGCCGCCGCGCAGCGCTACCGCGACCTCGGCGTCGCCGTCGAGGTGCTGCCCGCCGACCTGTCGGACCCGGACCAGCGGGCCCGGGTCGTGCGCCGCCTCGCCGACCCCGACGTCGCGCCGGTCGACCTGCTCGTCAACAACGCCGGGCTCGCGCTGGGCGCCTCGTTCCTGGACAACGACGCCGCCGACCTGGCCCGCCAGCTGCAGGTCAACGTGGCCGCCGTGCTCGAGCTGACGCGGGCCGCGCTGCCCGGGATGGTCGACCGCGGCACCGGCGCGGTGCTGAACGTCTCCAGCGTCGCGGGCTTCCTGGCCGGGCGCGGCTCCACCTACCCGGCCGACAAGGCGTGGGTCATCTCCTTCACCGAGGGCGTCGCCGCGTCGCTGCAGGGCACCGGCGTGCGCGCGATGGTGCTGTGCCCCGGCTACGTGCGCACCGAGTTCCACGAGCGGGCCGGCATCGACGTCGGCGCCCGCCGCGGCCCGCTGTGGCTGGAGGCCTCCCAGGTCGTCGACGAGGCCCTCACCGACCTCGACCGGGGCCGGGTCGTCTCCGTGCCCTCCAGGCAGTACAAGGCGATCGTGGGGGTGACCGGGGTGCTGCCCCGGGGCCTGCTGCGACGTATCACGGCGACGTTCGACAGGGATCGCACATGAGCTCCGCACACACCGACCGCTCCCGCCTCGCCGCGCTGGTCCGGGAGATCGCCGTCGTCCACGAGCGGGTCACGCTGTCCTCCGGCGCGGAGGCCGACTACTACATCGACCTGCGCCGCGTCACGCTGCACCACGAGGCGGCGCCGCTGATCGGGCGACTGCTGCGCGAGCTCACCGCGGACTGGACCTACCGGTCGGTCGGCGGGCTGACGCTCGGCGCGGACCCGGTCGCGACGGCGGTGCTGCACGCGGCGTCGGCCGAGCCGGACACCGACCCGGTGGACGCCTTCGTCGTCCGCAAGGAGACCAAGAAGCACGGCATGCAGCGGCTCATCGAGGGCCCGGACATCGGCGGCCGCCCGGTGCTGGTGGTGGAGGACACCTCCACCACCGGCGGGTCGGTGCTGACCGCGGTGCGCTCGGTCCTGCAGGCCGGCGCGGACGTCGTCGGGGTCTGCACCGTCGTCGACCGCGACACCGGCGCCCGGCAGGCCGTCGAGGCCGAGGGCGTGCCGTACCGCGCGCTGCTGGGGCTGGCGGACCTGCAGCTGGGATGAGCGAGCCCGGGCCCAGCGAGTGGTCGGTCCCCGGACAGGTCGGGGTCGGCCCGTGGGCCGGGCCGTGGCCGCAGGGCGACCACTGGGACCCGGAGCTGCTGGAGCAGGGCGACCGGCGCAACGTCGTCGACCGCTACCGCTACTGGCGCCGCGAGGCCGTCGCGGCGGACCTGGCGCGCCGGGCGCACCCGTTCCACGTGGCGGTCGAGAACCTCGGCCACGACCACAACATCGGCACGGTGGTACGCACGGCGAACGCCTTCGGCGTCGCCGGCGTGCACATCGTCGGGCGACGCCGGTGGAACCGCCGCGGCGCGATGGTCACCGACCGCTACCTGCGGCTGCACCACCACGCCGAGGCCGGCGGGCTCGTCGCCTTCGCCCGGGAGCACGGCCTGGCCGTGGTCGCGGTGGACAATGTCGCGGGCGCGGTCCGGCTGGAACGGACGTCGCTGCCGCGGGACTGCGTGCTCGTGTTCGGCGCCGAGGGCCCCGGGCTGTCACCGGAGCTGTGCGACGCCGCGGACCTGGTCGTGTCGATCGCCCAGTTCGGCTCGACGCGCTCGGTCAACGCCGGGGTGGCGTCGGGCGTCGTGATGCACGCGTGGATCCGCGAGCACGCGGACCTGTCCGACGCCTGGTGATCAGCACGTTTCCGCCACAGGCAGGGCGGAGACGCGCCGATCGACGCTCAGTTGCCGCGCCGGGGCGGCATGGCGGGGCGGCCGGTGGTGTGGCGGTACGGCGGCTCCGTGCCGTCCGGCAGGCGGGGGCCGGGGCCGTGCTGCGGCACTGCGCCACCGTGCTGCGGTCCGGTCCCGGTGTGCTGCGGGGCGCGACCGGGCTGCGGGGCGTGCGGGGCCTGCCCGTCCCGGGGACGCCCGGCCTGCGGCGCCGGGCCGTTCCCGACGGCCGGCATCTGCATGGTGACCGCGGCCGGGTCGTCGTCGGCGGAGTGGCCGGTGAGGGTGGCGGCGGCTGCACCGGTCGCGGCCCCCGCGACGCCGTCGACCGGGCCGGCGGGGCTCCCGCGCCCGGACGCGGCCCGCGCCCG
This sequence comes from Pseudonocardia tropica, assembly GCF_040105315.1. Taxonomy (NCBI): domain Bacteria; kingdom Bacillati; phylum Actinomycetota; class Actinomycetes; order Pseudonocardiales; family Pseudonocardiaceae; genus Pseudonocardia; species Pseudonocardia tropica. The sequence goes on along the minus strand of NZ_JBEDNP010000001.1, from coordinate 47,364 downwards.
CAGCACCTCGAACACGATCGGCAGCACCGAGATCAGCACGATCGCGATGAGGATCAGGTCGATGTGCTCGCGGACGAACGCGAACTGGCCGAGGAAGTAGCCCAGCACCGTCACGCCCGCCGCCCACGCGACGCCGCCGATCAGCGAGTACGTCAGGTAGCGCTTCGGGTCCATCCGCGCGACGCCCGCGCTGACGGTGATGAAGGTCCGCACGATCGGTACGAAACGGCCCAGGACGATGGCCCGGTTGCCGTACTTCTCGAAGAACTCGTGGGTCTTCTCGACGTGCTGGGGGTTGAACAGCTTCGACTTCGGCTTGTCGAAGATCGCCGGTCCGGCGCGGTAGCCGATCCCGTAGCCGACGGCGTTGCCGGCGAAGGCGGACACCACCAGCACCAGGCAGACCAGCCACAGCGGCACGTCGATCGCGCCCTGCGCGACGAACAGGCCCGCGGTGAACAGCAGCGAGTCGCCCGGGAGGAAGAACCCGAGCAGCAGCCCGCACTCCGCGAAGATGATCGCGGCGACGCCCACCAGGGCCCACGGACCCAGGGACTCGATGATCACCGCCGGGTCGAGCCAGTCGGGACCGAGGGCGAGCGTCTGCGTCGCGGCGAGAACCGTCACGTCGGGAAACGGTACCGGCCGGGTGACGCGGATCGACGTGGCCGTCGCTGTGGGGGTGCTGTGAGCGGCTCAGCCGAGGGCGGGCAGCGCACCCGGCAGGAGCACCGACACCAGCGCGAGACCCCCGCCGAGCAGCGCCCCGAGGAGCAGCGCGATCACCGCGGCCCAGACGATCTGGCCGGTCGCCGAACGGGCGGGCGCCGGCGCCGGGGCCTGCTGCGGCCGGCGCTGCGGGGGCGGTCCGGGACGCGGGACCGGCGGCGGGACCCGGCCGGGCACGCGTGGCGGCACGGGGGCGGGGCCCGCCGCGGGACGCTGCGGCATCGGGCGCCCACGGGCCTGCGCCTGCAGCGCCTCGCCGATCCGGCGGGCGGCGTCGTCGCGGCCGGGCTGCGGCGGCTGGGGTCCGGTCATCGCACCTCCCCCGGACGCCGGACGGCCTCGGTCCCGGCGCGCTCGGCCATGATCCGGGCGACGGCGTCGAGCGCGCGGCTGGCGGTCGACTTCACCGTGCCGCGGCTCATCCCGGCGGCCTCGGAGATCTCGGACTCGGTCAGGCCGCCGTAGTAGCGCAGGACGAGCACCTCGCGCTGGCGCGGCGGGAGCTGGCCCAGCGCGTCGACCACCGACTGGTGCTCGGCCGACAACATGGCCAGCGACTCCGCGGAGCGGGCGTTCGCCGCGTGCGGCGGCACGTACTCGCGTGCCGTGCGACGGCGCCGCAGCACCGACCGGGACCCGTTCACCACGGCAGCACGCAGGTAGGCGACGGCGGCGGTCTCGTCCCGGAGGCCGGTCCAGTGCCGGTGCAGGCCGGTGAACGCCTCCTGCACCACGTCCTCCGCGGTGGCCGGGATGTCGACCAGCAGCATCGCGAGGCGCATCAGCCGCAGGCGATGGTCGCGGTAGAGATCGGCCAGCGTCAGCGGCGTGTCCGGGCCCTGCCGGGCCCCGGAACCACCCGGCCCGTCGACCGGGGCCGGCGCCGTGCCCGGGGCGAACGGGTGCGGCCCGGTGCCCGCGGGCGCCGGTCGGCTGTCGATGGCGCGCAACCGGCCCAGCGTCCGGTCGACGGCGTTCTCGGCGCGCTCCTCCTCCACGCCCACCACACTAGCGACCACCACCGACAGCCTTCGCAGCATTACCCGGTGCAGCGGTCGGCGGCGTCGTCCGCGGTGAGACCAGGCCCATCCCGACGATCGCTCCCCCTTCCCCGTGGGTACGTGATACTCACCCGGAGACAAGAAGCGCTGCGCGGAGCAGCGACCGCCGACGACGAGGAGGCAGGCCCGTGCCCATCGCCACGCCCGAGATCTACAACCAGATGCTGGACAACGCCAAGAGCGGCGAGTTCGCCTACCCGGCGATCAACGTGACCAGCACCGAGACCCTCAACGCGGCGCTGCGCGGGTTCGCCGAGGCCGGCTCCGACGGCATCGTGCAGGTCTCGACCGGTGGCGCGGAGTTCCTGTCCGGCACCCGGGTGAAGGACATGGTCACCGGCTCGGTCGGCCTCGCCGAGTTCGCGCACGTCGTCGCGGACAAGTACCCGGTCAACATCGCGCTGCACACCGACCACTGCCCCAAGGACAAGCTGGACTCGTTCGTGCGTCCGCTGATCGCGATCAGCCAGGAGCGCGTGGACAAGGGGCGGAACCCGCTGTTCCAGTCGCACATGTGGGACGGCTCCGCGGTCGAGCTCGAGGAGAACCTGAAGATCGCGGCCGAGCTGCTGGAGCAGGCGGCCAAGGCGAAGATCGTCCTCGAGGTCGAGATCGGCGTCGTCGGCGGCGAGGAGGACGGTGTCGCGAACGACATCAACGACAAGCTCTACACCGCCCCCGGCGACTACGAGCGCACCGTCGAGGTCCTCGGCTCCGGCGACAAGGGCCGCTACCTGCTGGCCGCGACCTTCGGCAACGTGCACGGCGTCTACAAGCCGGGCAACGTGAAGCTCCGCCCGGAGATCCTCAAGCAGGGCCAGGAGGTGGCCGTGCAGAAGCTGGGTCTCGACGCCGGCGCCAAGCCGTTCGACCTGGTCTTCCACGGCGGGTCCGGCTCGCTGCTCGAGGAGATCCACGAGTCGCTGACCTACGGCGTCGTGAAGATGAACGTCGACACCGACACCCAGTACGCCTTCACCAGGCCGATCGTGTCGCACATGTTCGCCAACTACGACGGAGTGCTCAAGATCGACGGCGAGGTCGGCAACAAGAAGGTCTACGACCCGCGCTCGTACCTGAAGAAGGCCGAGGTCGGGATGAGCGAGCGCGTCATCGAGGCCTGCGAGTCGCTGAAGTCCGCCGGCAAGGCCCTCTGAGTCCTCCTCCGGATCCTCGTCGAGTGCCCACCGGTTGGCGACGACCGGTGGGTGCGCGCCAGGATGGCGGCATGAGTCTGCACGGCAACCTGCTCGAGCCCGACGACACGCGCCTCCCGGTCGACCCCGCCGCGGCGGACCTGACCGCGGGCAGGGACCCGTCGGAGGTGGCGGCGGGGTCGCCGTCGTCGTCGATCGCCTGGGCGGTCCTCGCCGAGCGCGCCCTCGACGCCGACGAGACCGTCGCCGCCTACGCCTACGCCCGCACCGGCTACCACCGCGGCCTGGACCAGCTGCGCCGCAACGGCTGGAAGGGCTTCGGCCCGGTGCCGTGGTCGCACGAGCCGAACCAGGGCTTCCTGCGGTCGTGCGGGGCGCTGCTGCGCGCCGCCACGGCGATCGGGGAGGCCCCCGAGGTCGAGCGCCTGCGGACGCTGATCGACGACTCGGACCCGGAGGCGCTCGCCGCCCTCGGCGTGTCCTGACGCCGGTGGCCGCGTGGGACCGGGTCCGCTCACGCGGCCGGGCCGGTGCCCGGCGCGTCCGCGCGTCGTGGCTGCCGATCCTGCAGTGCTCCGTGGCCGCCGGCCTCGCCCTCTGGGTGGCCGGTGACCTGGTCGGTCACACGCGGCCGTTCTTCGCGCCGATCGCGGCGGTGCTCAGCCTGGGCATGTCGCTGAACTCGCGGCTGCGCCGCACGGTCGAACTCGTCGTCGGGGTGAGCATCGGTGTCCTGATCGGCGACCTGCTGATCGCGCAGATCGGCGGCGGCCTCTGGCAGCTGGTGCTCGTCGTCGCGCTCGCGCTGGTCATCGCGGTGTTCACCGACGGCGGGACGCTGTTCGTCAACCAGGCCGCGGTGTCCGCGGTGCTGGTGACGACGCTGCTCCCGCCCACCGAGACCGGTGGGATCGACCGCTGCATCGACGCCCTGATCGGCGGCCTCGCCGGGATCCTGGTCGCCGCGGTCATCCCCGTGCACCCGGTCCGGATCGTGCGCCGGGTCGCCCGCCGGGTGCTCGACGACCTCGTCACCGTGCTCACCGAGACCGCGACGGCGCTGCGCGAGGGCGACCGGGAGAGCGCGTCGCGGGCGCTGGCCCGGGCCCGCGACACCCAGGCCGTCATCGACGAGCTGCGCGCCGCCGTCAGTTCCGCGGGCGACGTCGTCGCGGTCTCGCCGATGCACCGGCCGCGCCGGGCCATGCTGCGCCGCTACCGGACGCTCGCCGAGCGGGCCGACTACGCCCACCGCAACGCCCGGGTGCTCGCCCGGCGCGCGATGCTCGCGATCGAGGACGGCGAACCGGTCCCGCCCGGTCTGCCGGACGCCATCACCGAGCTCGCCGTCTCCGTCGAGGCGCTGATCGGGGAGTTCGGGCAGGACGGCGACCGGGAGAAGGCCCGCGGCCCGATCCTGGAGGCCGTGCGGCACGCACCGGTCCTCGCCGACCCCGGTGCGGTCGTCGCCCGGCCGGTGGAGGGGCAGCCGGCCGCGGCGCCCGCGGTCTCGGCGCCGGTGCTGGTCGCGCAGGTCCGCTCGATCGCCGTCGACCTGCTGCAAGCGACCGGGATGACCCGCAGCGAGGCGCTGCGTGCGTTGCGCGGGCAGCTCACCGATCCTCACGTGGACTGAACGGGCGGAAGGGCTTCCGTCACGGGCCGGTCTCGGAGCAGAATCGGGCGTCGTTCGGCGCCGGGACGTCGGGTCCCCCTGCACGGAGTTGTGGACGTCGCTCACTGATCGGGGTTCACGGTGCAGCTGTTCATCCGCTACGTCCTCGCGCCACTCGTCCGGCTCGTGTGGCGGCCCCGCGTGCGCGGCGCGGACCGCATCCCGCCCACCGGTCCGGTGATCCTCGCGGCGAACCACCGCGCGGCCGTCGACACGGCGTTCATCCCGCTCGTCGCCCCGCGCAAGGTCGCGTTCCTCGGCAAGGCCGAGTACTTCACCGGGCGCGGCCTGCGCGGACGCCTGATGGCCGCGTTCCTGGGGGCGCTCGGCTACATCCCGGTCGACCGGTCCAACGCCCGCGCCGGCCTCGCCGCGCTCGCCGCGGGACGCAGGGTCCTGGAGTGTGGCGGTGCGTTCGGCATCTATCCGGAGGGCACCCGTTCCCTCGACGGCAAGTTGCACCGTGGGCACACCGGCGTCGCGTCGCTGGCGCTGTCGACGGGCGCGGTCGTCGTGCCCGTCGGGCTGATCGGGACCGAGCGCGTGCAGCCGATCGGACGGCTGTTCCCGCGCCTGGCCCGGGTCGAGATCCGCTTCGGGAGGCCGTTGGAGTTCAGTCGCTACGAGGGACTGGCGGGCGCTCCGGCGATCCGGCGCGCGGTCACCGACGAGATCATGGACGCCATCGCGGACCTGTCCGGTCAGACCTATGTGGACAGCTATCATCGGCGTCCGGACGATTCGGCTGCCGCGGCCTGATCGGAACGGGCCCGGGGGTTGGGGGCGGCGGGCTAGCCTGCTGCCGTCCTGTTCGTGTCCGGGGGAGCGTCGCTGGTGGTCCGACTCGTTGTCGTCCTGCTGTTCGTGTGCGGGGTGGTCGTGGGGTGTGGGGCTGCGGGGCCGGAGGGGCCGTTTCCGGCGCGGCCGGTGGAGATCGACGTGGCGAACGTCGACCCGTGCGTCGCGATGACGCCGGACCTCCGGCAGCGCCTCGGGGTGGAGGGCGACAATCCTGCGATCGTGCCGCTGGCGGACGGACCGAGCCGGGCGTGTTCCTGGGGGAACTTCGACGTCGGTGACAGCTACACGGTGCAATCGATTCGGAGTCCGGCCGAGAAGGTAGTAACAGCGAGAGGGGCAGTCGTCACTACCGTCGATGGTTTCGGGGCCGTTCAGATCGTGGAGAACCGAGGGGGCTCGGCGTTATGCGAGCTGTACCTCGATACCGCCGACACCGCGAGTATCCGGGTTCAGATGGAGTCCCTCGGATACGGCGAGCAGAACATGGTCTCGACCGACGGCGCGTGTCAGAAGGCCGAGATCCTGGCACGCAGCTACCTGGCGGAAGCTCGTACGCACTGATTGGTTCGCACCTGCGAACTGTTACGACAGATCCACGATTGACCAGTTGATGACTGACCTACCGTCTGGCACATGAAGACATCCGCTCACGTTCCACAGGGGTCGGCCAGCGATTCGCTCATGTTGCAGGTCGACGCCGACAGCGTCCTGGGCGTCTACCGGCGGATGGACGAGAAGGTCCGGTCGATGCAGGAGAGTCGCTGGACCGCCACCAGGTTGAGAAGTCTCCCTGCCTGTGGTGACGACCCGGTATCACGTGACGCAGTGACCGTGTTCCAGCCCAAGGTCGATGCCATCGTCGGGATCCATGAAGACTATCTGCGCGAGCTGGTCGACGCTCGGGAACGGCTGAAGCAGGCGGCGCAGGAATACGGGCTCATCGAGGACGAGAACGCGGCAACCCTGAAACCCACCACTCCGCCGTACAGCGGCCCGCTGCTCGAGCGTTAGGGATCCGAGGATGCCCCTCCCTCGCTGCTACAACTACGAAGCGTTCGACATCGCGACCAAGGCGGCCTGGATCATCGGCAAACCCGGCGCCGAGGCCACCCGCCAGACCTCCGACGGGCTCCGCAGGCTCGTCGACGACATGGCGGCCACCAAGCAGACCCTCGACCGCGGCATGGCCGACCTCGGCATCGTGTGGCAGGGCCCCGCCGCCCGGGCGGCCCAGGAGTCCCTGGACCGCACCGCGACCGGCGTCGACGGCACCGCGACCGTCGCCCGGAACGGCGCCGACCGCATGCTCGACCACGGCAGCGCGTTCGAGCGCATGCGCGGTCAGGTCCGGTTCATGGACCCGGCCGAGTTCTCCTGGGTCCAGCGTGCGGGCGACAACATCAGCGAGGCCTGGCAGTCCCTCCGGGGCAGGGGCGCCGACCACGTCACCATCGCCGAGCACAACCAGATCAACGACGAGGTCGCGAACCGCGCGCTCCAGCAGTACGAGTCCGAGACCTCCGCGATCGACGACCGCTTCACCACCGAGGCCGCCGCCGCGCCCCCGCCCGCGACATCTCCGGGCGCGACGCCGGGTCCCGGCGGTTCGCCGGGACCGCAGTCCGGCGTCTCCGTCGCTCCGGTAGGCGGCGGCGTCTCCGGCCCGACGCCGGGACCGGCCGGAGTCGGGCTTCCCCCGGTCGGGTCGGCTTCGCAGCCGGTGCCCGCGCCGGCAGGCCCGTCGGGCGGCGGCCTCGGTGGTGGCGCGGGTGGAGGCGCCGGAAGCGGTGGCGGGCTCTCACCCGTCGTCCCCGTACCGAACGGACCGGCATCGTCGTCGGGCACCGGTGGAGGCGGTACCGCGGCGCCGGGCTCCCGCATCCCGCCCGCTCCGGACCGCGTTCGGACTCCGACCCCGATGCCGCTGCCGGACGCCGCCCGTACCCGCGAGGACCTCGCACGACGCTTCGGCGACCAGGCACGCCGGCAGCAGCTCGTCCGTCCCCTCACGGAGACCGGCCCCGCCGCCCCGCAGACCCGCCCCCGCAGCGGGACCGGGTCGTACGGAGCCGGTTCCGGAGCTGGCCGCGGCGGCTTCGGCTCCCCGTTCGGCGAGTCCCGCGGCACCGCGCGGCTGCCGGGTGCGGGGACCGAACCGCACGTACCCGGCGGCCGCGGCGGGGCCGGAACGGCGTGGGGCACCGAGCCCCGCACACCCGGGCCGCGGAGCGGCGGCGCGGTCGAGCCGTGGACCGGCGCCCGCGCGGCGGAGGCTCGCGGCGGAGCCGGCTACGGTCCGATGGCCGGGGGCGTCCCGGGCGGTCGCGGCGAGGGCCAGGACCACCGCAACCGCTACGTCGTCCCCACCGACGAGGTGTTCGACGTCGGGATCACCGCGACCGACGCCGTGCTCGCCCCCGAGGACCCCGGCCGCTGATCAGCCCGGGAGCACCGGCCGCCACGGCTCGGTGTGCCGGTACCAGGCCCACCGCTTGATCTCCCGCGGGTGCGCCACGCCGTCCCGGACGGGCGTGGCACCCGTCGTCCCGATCTGGATCGCCCGCCCGGTCGTGCCGGTCACCCCGCGCCCCGCCCGCACGTGCACACCCGCGGGTCCCGCGTCGACGACCAGCACCTTCACGCGGCCGTGCAGCACGCGCGTCGCGTCGCAGTAGGCCTCGCCGTAGAGATCGGGGATCTCCCCGCGGCCGGCGAGGACGCCGCCGTTGTCGTCGCGCACCAGCGGCATCTCGCGTGCGGTGCCGGACCGGGCGAGGGCGACGGCGTCGTCGAACCGGGTCGGGAGGCCCCAGTTCGCGGCGGCCCGCGACCGCCGGGACACCGGCAGGTAGGCGACCTCGGTCGCGAGCGCGTCCCGCCGGAGCAGCCGGAGGAGCACCGCGGCGAGGTCGGCGTCGTCACCGTGCACGATCAGCCGCGGCACCGGGAGCAGGGCGTCGACCTCCGCCCTCCCGGGACGCGGACCGACGGTGACCGAACGCACCGCGGGATCGGTCACCAGCGACGACGGTGGGCGTTCACGCCGCGCGCCGGGCCGGATACCGTGGAAGGGAAGCCGGTGACGCCGCTGCGGCAGGCAGTCGAGGAGAACCGCTTCGGGATCGGTCGGAACCACTGATCGAGTACCCTCCTCGCCGCGGAAACCGGAAATCACGCCCGGTCCCGCGACCGTGACGAGCGTGTGTGAACTGGAGTCTCTTACATGCCCGCAATCGTGTTGATCGGCGCCCAGTGGGGCGACGAGGGCAAGGGCAAGGCGACCGACCTGCTGGGCGGGCAGTTCGGCTGGGTCGTCCGCTACCAGGGCGGCAACAACGCCGGGCACACCGTCGTCACGCCGGACGGTCGCGACTTCGCGCTGAAGCTCATCCCGTCCGGGATCCTGTCCCCGGGCGTGAAGAACGTGATCGGCAACGGGGTCGTCGTGAACCCCGAGGCGCTGATCGAGGAGAAGGCGGGCCTGGAGCGGCGCGGCGTCGACACCTCCGGCCTGCTGATCTCCGCCGACTCGCACCTGATCATGCCGTACCACGTGGCGATCGACCGCGTCACCGAGCGCTACCTGGGCAAGGCCAAGATCGGCACCACCGGTCGCGGCATCGGCCCGGCCTACCAGGACAAGGTCGCCCGGGTCGGCGTCCGCGCCGCGGACCTGCTCGACGAGAAGATCCTGCACCAGAAGGTGGAGGCCGCCCTCGAGCTGAAGAACCAGGTCCTGGTCAAGGTCTACAACCGGCGCGCGCTGGACTTCAACGAGGTCGTCGACACCGTTCTGGAGCAGTCGAAGGAGTTCGCCGACAAGATCGTCGACACCCGGCTGCTGCTGAACCAGGCCCTGGAGCGCGGGGAGACGCTGCTGCTGGAGGGCTCGCAGGGCACCCTGCTCGACGTCGACCACGGCACCTACCCCTTCGTGACCAGCTCGAACCCGACCGCTGGCGGCGCGTCGGTCGGTTCCGGCATCGGTCCGAACAAGATTACCCGCGTGATCGGGATCCTGAAGGCCTACACGACCCGCGTCGGGTCCGGCCCGTTCCCGACCGAGCTCCTCGACGAGATGGGCGAGTGGCTGCGCAAGACCGGCGGTGAGGTCGGCGTCAACACCGGCCGGAACCGTCGCTGCGGCTGGTTCGACGCCGTCATCGGCCGGTACGCGGTCCGCGTCAACGGCATCACCGACGTCTTCCTGACCAAGCTGGACGTGCTGTCCGGGCTGGAGTCGGTGCCGATCTGCGTCGGCTACGAGGTCGACGGTCACCGCGTCGACGAGATGCCGATGACCCAGACCGGTTTCCACCACGCCGTCCCGGTCTACGAGGAGATGCCCGGCTGGGTCGAGGACCTCTCCGGCGCCCGCACCTGGGAGGACCTGCCCTCCGCCGCGCAGGCCTACGTGCAGCGGATCGAGGAGCTCACCGGCGCGCCGGTGTCCGCGATCGGCGTCGGCCCCGGGCGGGACCAGACGATCACCCGCTGACCTGCCGCGCGAGCAGCCCGAGAGCGTCCTGGTCCGGGCTGCCGGGCGGTGCGGTCAGCACCAGCACCGTCCGGTCGGGCGAGCGGCCGACGTCGAGCACCTGGTGGTCGAGGGTCAGCTCGCCGACCAGCGGGTGTCGGAGCGTGGACCGTTCCTGCACGCACGGGTGCGCCTGGTGGTCGGCCCAGAGCCGGGCGAACTCGTCGCTGCGCACCGACAGGTCCCCTACGAGCGCGGACAACCGGGCGTCGTCGGGTCGACTTCCGGCCGCCAGCCGCAGGGCCGCCACCAGATCCCGCGTGCGGGCGACCGGATCGGCGTAGAGCGCCCGGACGTGCGGGTCCAGGACCGCCATCGCGACCAGGTTGGGGCGGTGGCGCGGGCAGGCCGGTGACAGCGGGTCCAGGTGCGCCGCGAGCAGCGCGTGCCCGAGCGGGTTCCAGGCCAGGACGTCCCCGGACCGGCCGAGGACGAGTGCCGGCACATCCGACATCGCGGCGAGCAGGTCGGCGGTCCGGCTGTCGACCCGCTCCGGCGGCGCGCTCCGCAGCGGGACGGGACGGGCCGCCGTCGCCGCGATCCGGTGCAGGTGGGCCCGCTCGCCCTCGTCCAGGGCAAGCACCCGGGCGAGTGCGTCGAGCACCGCGGGGGAGGCGCCACGCGAGTGCCCCTGTTCGAGCCGCGTGTAGTACGACGGGCTGACTCCCGCGAGCCCGGCCAGCTCCTCCCGGCGCAGACCCGGGACCCGCCGTGCACCGGTCGTCGGCAGCCCGAACGCGCCGGGTTCGAGCCGAGCCCGCCGCGCCGCCAGGAACTCGCCGAGAGCCGTCACGACCCCCATTGTGCGCACTGGACGGTCCCGAGCCACTCCCTGCGCGGGATACCCCGCGCCGGGGACTCCCGCGTCGCGCCGGGCGCGCCGACGATCACGGCGTGACGACCCACCTGCGTGGCCCCGTGACGATCGAGCGGATCGTCGAGCTCGACGACTGGCCCTTCGACGTCCGCGAGATGTTCCCGGCCCACCCCGGCGCCGGGCGGATCTCCCTGGCGATCGCCACCCACCTGGTCCGCACCCCGGACCGCACCGTCCTCGTCGATGCCGGCAACGGCGACGGCCGCCACCGCCCGGGCCTGCCCGCCCACCACCTGCTCGACGCCGGATACGCCGCCCGCCTTGCCGAGCGGGTCGCGCCGGAGGAGATCGACGTCGTCGTCTGCTCCCACCTGCATCCGGATCACTGCGGCGGGCTCACCACCGGCGACGGCCGCCCGGCCTTCCCGCGGGCGCGGCACCTGGTGGCGTGGGCCGAGCTGGCGTGGCTGGGCGCAGTGCACCGCTCCGCCCCCCGCGCCGGCGCCGCCGAGGGACTGGCCCGGACCTGGTGCGACAGCGTCGCGCCGGTCCTGGACGCGGGCCTCGTCGAGCCCGTCGACGGCGACGACGTCGACCTCGGACACGGAGTGTGGGTGCGGACCGCGCCGGGGCACACGCCCGGCCATCTCGTCGTCGAGATCGGGCCGCCCGGTGCGCCGGAGGCGGTGATCAGCGGCGACGTCCTGCACCACCCACTGCAGTTCGACGACCTCGCGCTCGCCCAGGCGGGCGACGCCGACCCGGCCGGTGCGGCCCGGACCCGCCACGACCTGTGCGAGCGGCTCGCCCGATCCGGGGGCCTGCTCCTTCCGTCCCACTTCGGGCCGGGGCACGTCCACCGCGCGTCCCGCGGGTTCGGCTACCGGCCCGTGGGTTGCTGAGCCCGGCGCTCGTCACGGACCGGGGTCACCAGGATCGCGGCCAGTGGCGCCGCGGCGGCGATCGCGAACGCCGCCGCGTAGCCGGTCGCGCCGACCAGGGCGCCGAGCGCGGCCGGCACCACCGACGCGACGGCGTTCTGCCCGGTGTTCTGCACCCCCAGGGCCCGCCCGGACCACGCGGGCCCGGCGATCTCGGCGGTGCTGGTGAACGCGAGCCCGTTCGGGGCGACCGTCACCACCGCCCCGACGGCGAGCATGGTCACCGCGAGCCATCCGGCGACGGCGTCGCCGAGCGCGAACAGCAGCAGCACCGCGGCCGCCGCGACCGCGACCTGGCGCATCGGGCGCAGCCGGGACCCGACCCGGTCCGACCAGACCCCGGTCGCGATCCGGCCGACCGCCCCGGCGACCTGCCCGCCGGCGACGAACGCGCCGGCCGCCGCCACGTGCCACCCCTGCTCGCGGACCAGGTACTCGGTCGCGAACGACGCCACCGCGAACTGCGAGACCACCAGCAGTGCGCTCGCACCGTGCACCCGCCACAGCACCGACGTCCCGTAGGGGGAGCGCTCCGGCGCGGCCCCCGCGGGCCGCGGAGTCCGGGGCGGGTCCGGCGCCAGCGTCGCGACCAGCACCGACGCGACGACGCACAGCACCGCGGGCAGCAGCAGCGCCCGGAACGGCCCGGCGGCCGCGGCCAGGGTCGGCAGTGTCAGCCCGGCCACGGCGACGCCCAGCGGCTGCGAGGTCTGCCGGATCCCCATCGCGGTGCCGCGCTCGTGCGCGGCGAACCAGCCCATCACCATCCGCCCGCTGGCGGCGAACACCGACGCCGCGCCCGCGCCGCCCAGGCCGAGCAGCACCAGCAGCAGCGGTCCGGGCCCGATCGGCAGCAGCGCCGCACCTGCGACGGCCGCCGCGCACAGCGCGAGCCCGACGGTCATCACCCCGCGTTCGCCGGACCGGTCGGCGGCGGCGCCCCACAGCACCAGCGTGCACAGCAGACCGACCGTCGGTGCGCCGACGTAGGCGCCGACCTGGGCCAGCGACAGCCCCTCCGTGTCACGCAGCAGGGGCACCACGAACGGCAGCCCGTAGACGAACGAGCAGGCCGCGGTCTGGGCGAACACCCCGACGGTCAGCACCAGCCAGCGACGGCGGGTACGGGTCACGTCGACGGAGGTCATGTACCCACGCTAAGCATCTGTCCCACGATCCGGCCATTCGTTCCCGGATCGTGGGAGCGGTGCGGTGGGTCAGGAGGCGCAGTTCCCGGTGTCGGCGGGGGACGACGCGCCGCTCGCGGCCACGTTCAGCGCCTGCCCGACCTGCTCGGCGGTCAGCACGAAACCGGTCTCGGTGTCGTCCAGCGCGGCACCGAACACGACGCCGACGACCCGTCCGTCGGGGGCGATCATCGGGCCGCCGGAGTTGCCGGAGCGCACCACCGCGCGGACGGTGTAGACGTCGCGCAGCACGCTGCCCTGCTCGTAGATGTCCGGGCCACGCAGCCGGATCCGCTCGCGGATCTTGCCCGGGGTGACCGTGTACGGGCCGTCCAGCGGGTAGCCCAGGATGATCACGTCGTCGCCGACGCGGGCCGGGTCCGGGCTGAACTGCAGCGGCTGCTCCTCGAGGTCGGGCACGTCGAGCACGGCCACGTCGACCTCGGGGTCGTAGTAGACGACCTGGGCGTCGAGCTGACGGGCCCGTCCGCTGGACGTCGTCACCTCGACGGTGGTGCTCGACGTCCCGGCGACGACGTGCGCGTTGGTCATCACCCGCTGCGGGGCGACGACGAACCCGGTCCCCTCCAGGGCGCGACGGCAGGACGGGGCGCGCCCGCGGACCTTCAGCACCCGGTCGCGGACCTCGGTGACCACCGGGGACTGCGCGAGCGCGGAGTCCGGCGGGCCGACCGCGGCGACCGGCGTCCGGGAGAACGGACTGACGACGTCGGGGAAGCCGGAGTCGTCGAGGAGCTGGCGCAGCTCGGCGGGGAGCTTGCGCGCCGCGTCCGGCATCACGTCGTCCACGCCGGCGAGCACCCGCGAGTCGCGCAGACCGCTGGTCAGGGTGGAGAAGCTCGTCGAGGACAGCGGCAGCGCGATCAGCCAGGCCGCCACCACCACCGCGACGGCCTGCACGCCCGCGCCCAGTGTCGAGTCGACCTTGAGGGTGCCCTCGCCGCGGATCCGGTCGCGGATGAACCGCCCGAGGTAGACGCCCGTCGCCTCACCGAGCGCGACGAGCAGCACCACCACGCCGATCCCGAGCAGCACCTTCCCCTGCTGGGACTCCACCTGCCCGGCCAGCAACGGGGCGAGCCGCAGCCCGAGCACCGCGCCGGTCAGCACGCCGGCGAACGACAGCAGCGCCACCGCGACACCGTGCCGCCAGCCGGACGCCGCGGCCAGCAGGGCGAGGATCACGACGACGACGTCGACCCAGCTGATGCTCACCGGTCCACCACGCCGTGGTCGTCCACCCGGACTCCTTCCGGTTCGTGCCGCCGGGCGCGGGCCCAGGCGTCGTCGAGATCGAGGACCCGGCCGGCGTCCCAGGGACGCTCCCAGCCGGACCGTTGCAGCAGCGCGGACAGCAGGCCCGCGGTGAAACCCCAGACCATCAGGCCCGCGGCGTCGAAGGCCGGGCCGGTGTGGCCGCCGGGGCCGCGCACGGTGAACCGGTTCGCCGGGTCGGTCAGGACCGCCACCGGGACCCGGACGACCCGGGCGACCTCGGCGGTGTCGACCACCCGCACCGGCGACGGCGACGCCCAGTGCGCCAGCACCGGGGTCACCAGGAACCCGGTGGGCGGGATGAACAGGTCCGGCAGGAGGGCCAGTGGTACGACCCCGGACGGGTCCAGCCCGGTCTCCTCCCGGGCCTCCCGCAGCGCGGCGTGCACCGGGCCGGTGTCGGTCGGGTCGAGCCGCCCACCGGGGAAGGCGACCTGCCCGGCGTGCGAGCGCAGTGTCGCCGCGCGCTCGGTGAGCAGCACGTCCGGCCCGCCGGCCCCCCCGTCGGTGAACAGCATCAGCACCGAGGCCCGGCGCGGCTCGCCGCTGTCGGGCTGCAGGCGTCGCCAGCCGAACCAGTCCGGGTCCAGGCCCAGCGCCCCGTCGACGAGCGGGCGCAGCGACGCCGGCGTCGCCGCGGGGTCGGGATCGGGCACCCGCGGCACTCCCGCCTGCGCGGTCACCGGAACCGCTCCACGGCGGCCGCGACGTCGTCGGCGGTCCGGAACGGGACGGGCGGGTCCACCATCGTGACGCCGCCGTCGGCGCGGGTCACGTAGCTGACCGGGAGCAGCGGCGGGGTGTCCAGCGCGCGGCGCACGGCCCGCTGCGGGTCGGTCACGGCCGGCAGGGTGACCCCCAGCTGCGCGGACAGGGCCAGCGCGGACACCGGATCGTCCTGCACGTCGACGGTGAGCACCGGCAGAGCGCCTGGCCGCTGCGCGTAGTCCTGCAGCGCGGGCAGTTCGTCGCGGCACGGCACGCACCACGACGCCCAGAAGTTGACCAGCGTCGGACGCCCGGTCAGGGCGGCGCCCAGATCGGTACGGCCGTCGGCGCCCAGGCACGGCACGGTGATCCCGGCGAGCGGACCGGCCGGGGTGCCGCCGGACGGGGCGGGGCAGGGTGCCAGCCGGGCCGAGGCACGCGCGGCGGCCAGCGCCTGCGGGTCCGCGGCGGCGAGGTCGGTCTCGGGCCGGTCGGCCGGGGCGGCGCCCACCGCGGGGCCGGCGCCGCCGCTGCCGCCGGAGGTGGAGCCGGAGGGCCACAGCGCCCAGACCGCGATCGCGACCAGGACGACGACGACCACGGTCGACACGATCTCGGAGCGGGAGGCGCCTGTCCGGGTCACCGGCCGTCCCCGGGCGGCCCCGCGATCCCCGCGAGTGCGAGCAGGTGGTCCCGCTCCGGGCCCTTGACCAGCGCCGCGGCCTCGCCCGGGTCGGTGGGGCCGAGCCCGAAGGCGGGGCAGTCCGCCGCGATCGTGCAGGCGCCGCAGGCCGGCTTGCGCGAATGGCAGACCCGGCGCCCGTGGAAGATCACGTGGTGGGACACGATCGTCCGGTCCCGCCGCGGGACGAGCCCGCCGACCGCGTGCTCGACCTTGACCGGGTCCTCCTCGGTCGTCCAGCCCCAGCGGCGCACCAGGCGTCCGAAGTGGGTGTCGACGGTGATCCCGGGGACGCCGAACGCGTTGCCGAGGATGACGTTCGCGGTCTTGCGCCCGATGCCGGGCAGCGTCACCAGCTCGCCCAGCGTCGACGGCAGCTCCCCGCCGTGCCGCTCGACGACGGCGGCGCCCAGCCCGGTCAACGACGTCGCCTTGTTCCGGTAGAAGCCGGTGGAGCGGATCAGCTCCTCGAGCTCGGTCCGGTCGGCGCCCGCGTAGTCCGCGGCGGTGGGGTACCGGGCGAACAGCGCGGGGGTGACCTGGTTGACCCGCTCGTCGGTGCACTGCGCGGACAGGATCGTCGCGACGGCGAGGTCCAGCGGTGTGGTGAAGTCCAGCTCGCAGTGCGCCTGCGGGTAGGCCTCCGCCAGCGACCGGAGGATGCGGTTGACCCGGCGCGCTCGCCCGATCGGGCTCTCCCCGGCCGCGACGCGCGCGGCGAGACCGGCGGCCGCGCGGGGGGTGGGCCGCGACGCCCGCGACGGCCGTCCGGCGGAGGTGCTCACGTGACCGAGCGTACGGGTGGGCACCGACAGTCGTGTCACGGTGTCGCGCCGTGCACCGCTCGTCGCCGGGTGCGGTCCGGTCCGCGTCGGGGGGTGTTCGACCGGCCGGCGCGGCGACACGTCCGACGAGCGGTGCGTGCACCCGGCCGGGTGTGCGCCGAACGGGCTACGAGGTCACGGTCGCGTCACGAAGACCCCGACGCGGCCACCCCCGACCGGCCGGGCTCCGAACCCGTACGGGAGGATCGGAGTCGCCATGACTGCCTGGTTGAGCGTTCTCGTCCCGCTGCTCGTGATGTTCTTCGCGCTCGGTATGGAGCGCGTGGAGTCCCGCATGCGGGAGTCCACCGTGCGCCAGGACGAGCTGGACGAGATGCTCGAACAGCCGCGTCCGGACGAGGTCCGTGCCCTGTTCCGGTCCGGCACGGGCCGTGCTCTGGAACTGTTCCGGCTGCGCAACCGGCGCCGTCGGGGGGCACGTCGGAGCCAGGTCCCGTCGGCCTGACAAGATCGCGTACGGGTGCGTGACGGCGCCCCGCGACGAATCGGACCCGATCGGATGTCGATCCGATCGGGCCAGTGGTGCGCACGTGTGTGGCGAAGACCTCTACACTGACGCGCCGACGACCCGCCGTGACGACACGGCCGGTGAACGAGGAGCATTGCAGTGGACGAGGTTCTGATCCGGGCAGGGATCTTCCAAGGTGTGGAGCCCCAGGCCGCCGAGGCGCTGGCCGAAGCTCTGGAGACTGCCGAGTTCTCCCGCGGGCAGGTCATCTTCTCCGAAGGTGAGCCCGGTGACCGCCTCTACATCGTGTCGGGCGGGAAGGTGAAGCTCGGTCGGAAGTCCCCCGACGGCCGGGAGAACCTCCTCATGGTGGCCGGCCCGTCGGACATGTTCGGCGAGCTGTCGATCTTCGACCCGGGCCCGCGCACGTCCTCGGCGACCGCGGTCACCGAGGTGCGCTGCTACACCATGGACCGCAGCGCGCTGCGGGAGTGGATCGGCAAGCGTCCGGAGATCGCCGAGCAGCTGCTGCGCGTGCTGGCCCGTCGCCTGCGCCGCACCAACAACATGCTCGCCGACCTGATCTTCACCGACGTGCCGGGCCGCGTGGCGAAGTCGCTGCTGCAGCTCGCGCGCCAGTTCGGTTCCCAGGAGTCGGGCCTGCTGCGGGTCACCCACGACCTCACGCAGGAGGAGATCGCCCAGCTCGTCGGCGCCTCCCGCGAGACCGTGAACAAGGCGCTCGCCGACTTCGCGCACCGTGGCTGGCTGCGGCTGGAGGGCAAGAGCGTGCTGATCCTGGAGCCGGAGCGCCTCGCACGACGCGCGCGCTGAATCCTCTGGTACGGGCGTCCCAGATCATGTGATGCTGGGGCGTGCCCGCCGCCCTCTCCGACTACCGCGCCGCCCTGGGCACCCCCGGGGCGGCCGCGCCGGTCTGTGCCTCCGTCCTCGGTCGGTTCCCGATCGCGATGCACAGTCTCGCCACGTTGCTCTACGTCCGTGAGGTCCACGGCTCCTACGCCGTCGCCGGAGCGGTCTCCGCGGCGCTGCT
Organism: Pseudonocardia tropica; assembly: GCF_040105315.1. Lineage (NCBI taxonomy): Bacteria > Bacillati > Actinomycetota > Actinomycetes > Pseudonocardiales > Pseudonocardiaceae > Pseudonocardia > Pseudonocardia tropica. The sequence continues at coordinate 29,426 of NZ_JBEDNP010000001.1, read as the reverse complement.
GGTCGGGACCGCGGTCGGCACGGTCGTGCAGGGGCGGGTGCTGGACCGGCTGGGCCCGACCCGGCCGATGCTGGTGCTCGTCGCCGTCTACCTGCTGTGCGTCACCGGGCTGGTGCTGAGCATCGAGTCCCGGGCGGCGCTGCCGCTCACCGTCGCGGTCGCGGTCGTCACCGGGCTCGCGACGCCGGCGTTCGAGGGGTCGTCGCGGGCGCTGTGGTCGGACCTGACCCCGCCCGGGCCGCGCCGCGAGGCCGCCTACACCTACGAGGCGATCAGCCTCGAGATCTTCTTCATCATGGGTCCCGCGCTGGCCGCGGTGCTGGTGGTGGCGACGCCGTGGCCGGGCACCGCGCTCGTCGTCGCGGCGACCGCGGAGATCGTCGGTACCACCTGGTTCGCGCTCACCGCCGCCGTACGACGCCGCTCGGCCCGCATCCGCGCCGAGCGCGCCGACGGGTCGCTGCCGGTCGAGGCCGGGCTGCTCGGGGTGTTCCGGCGCCCCGGGCTGCGGACGGTGGCGCTGGCGTCGCTCGGGTTCGGGCTGGTGGCGGGGACCGCCGAGGTCGGCGTGATCGCCGCGACCGCGTTCGCCGGGTCGCCCGCCGCCGGCGGGGTCCTGCTCTCGCTCTGGTCGGTGGTCTCGGTGCTGACCGGGGTGCTCTACGGGATGCGGCCCTGGCCGCGGCCGCTGCACCTGCGGCTCCCGGTCCTGCTCGCCGGCTTCGCCGTCCTGGTGACGGCGATGGGGCTGGTCTCCCCGCTCGGCTCGCTGGTGCTGCTGGCCGTGGTGATGACGGCCGCCGGCGCGCTGATCACCCCGCAGGTCACCGCGCACTCCCTCGGCGTCGAGCAGACTGCTCCGGCCGGGTCGGCGACCGAGGCGTTCAACTGGATGGTGATGGCCGCGGTGCTCGGTGTCTCGGTCGGGCAGGCCCTGTCCGGCGTCATGATCGACCTCGTCGGGCCGGGCGGGTACGCGGCGGGCGGCGCCCTGGGGCTGCTGGTCGCGGGGCTGCTGTGGCTGCGCCGCGGCTCGGTCGCCGACACCGAGGCCCGCGTCGTCGCGGCCGGGAGCCCGGTGTGAGTGGCGCCGGGGAGCTGCGGCGGCTGCGCGACGTCGTCGCCGGTGACATGGCCGGTGCGGACGTCGCGCACGACCTCGGGCACCTCGACCGGGTCGCCGGGCTGTCGGCCCGGCTCGCGGTGCGGGAGGGCCTGGACGGGTTCGTCGCCGCCGTCGCCGCGTACGTGCACGACCACCACCGGGCCGCCGAGGTCCGGCTCGGCCGCGTCGTCGCCCCCGCGGAGGTCCGCGACGACGCCCGGGACGCGCTGCGGCGCGGCGGGGTCGCCGAGCAGCTGTGGGACCCGGTGCTCGACGCCGTCGAGGCCACCGGCCGGTACTCGTTCTCCGAGGCGGCGTCGGCGCCCACGGCGGACCGCATCGCGGCCTGCCTGCACGACGCCGACATGCTCGACGCGATGGGCGCCACCGGCATCGCCCGCGCGTTCGCCTACGGCGGCGCGATCGGCGAGCCCCTGTGGGATCCGGCCGCGGGCGTCGCGACCGGCGGCTACCGGTCCGGGCCGACCGGATCGGTCGTCGCCCACTTCCACGAGAAGCTGCTGCGGCTGCGCGGCGAGCTGCGCACCGCCGCCGGCCGCGAGATGGGCGAGCGGCGACACGCGGCCCTGGAGGAGTTCCTGCGCCGGTTCCGCGAGGAGTGGGTCGACGCCCACGGCGACTCCGGCGGCGCCCCGCCCGGGGTCTAGATCGGGTCGAGGATCCGCTTCAGGAACTGCCGGGTGCGGGGCTGTTCCGGCTCGACCAGCACCCGCGAGGGCGGCCCGGACTCCGCCACCACCCCGCCGTCGACGAAGAGGACCTGGTCGGCGACCTGCTGGGCGAAGCGGATCTCGTGGGTGACGATGACCATCGTCCGGCCCGCCGTCGCCAGGTCCTTGATGACCCGCAGGACGTCGCCGACGAGCTCGGGGTCCAGCGCCGAGGTGGGCTCGTCGAACAGCATCAGCTGCGGGTCGAGGGCCAGCGCGCGGGCGATCCCGACGCGCTGCTGCTGGCCGCCGGAGAGCTGGTACGGGTACTGGTCGGCCTTCTCGGCCAGCCCGACCTGGTCCAGCATCCGCCGGGCGTCGGCGGTCGCGTCGGCCCGGGGGCGCTTCTGCACGACCACCGGGCCCTCGATGACGTTCTCCAGGACGGTGCGGTGCGGGAACAGGTTGTGCGACTGGAACACCATCGCGGTCCGGGACCGGAACCGGGCCAGGGTGGACCGGTCGACGGGGGCGCCGAAGTCGACCGCCAGATCGCCGATGGTGATCACCCCGGCGTCGGCCCGGTCCAGCGCGTTCAGGGCGCGCAGCACCGTCGTCTTGCCCGAGCCCGACGGCCCGATCACCGCGGTGACGGTCCCGGCCGGGACGTCGAACCCGATGTCGCGCAGCACCTCCAGCGTCCCGAAGGACTTCCGCAGGCCCCGGACGGTCAGCAGGTCGCTCATCGCGCCACGTACCTCTCCAGCCGCGTCTCCACCCGTGCCTGCACGGACGAGAGGATCAGGCAGACGATCCAGTAGTACACCGCGGCCACGCCGTAGAGGGCGAAGAAGTCGAACGTCGGCGCCGCCGCCAGCTGGGCGACCCGCAACAGCTCGGTCACCAGGATGGTCGAGGCCAGCGAGGTGTCCTTGACCAGCGAGATCAGCGTGTTCGACAGCGGTGGGACGGCGGTGCGCGCGGCCTGGGGGAGGATCACGCGCCGCAGCGTCGTCGGGTAGCCCATGCCGATGGTCTGCGCGGCCTCCCACTGCCCCTTCGGGATGGAGAGGATCGCCGCCCGGATGACCTCGGCCGCGTAGCCGCCGACGTTGAGGCTGAACGCGATCACCGCGGACGGAAACGGGTCGATCACCAGGCCCAGCTGAGGCAGCGCGTAGAACACGATGAACAGCTGGACCAGCAGCGGCGTGCCGCGCACGACCGAGATGTAGGCGCGGGCCAGCCGGGACAGCGGCGCGATCGAGGAGATCCGGGCCAGCGCCAGCAGCAGGGCCAGGACCAGCCCGATGACGAAGCTGATCGCCGTCAGCGGGATGGTCATCGTGACCGTCGCCTTCAGCATCGGCCACAGGTTGCGGCCGATCAGGTCCCAGGTGGCGGGGTCCATCTACTTCCCGCTGACGTCGCTGCCGAAGTACTTCTCCGAGAGCTGCTTCAGCGTGCCGTCGGCGCGCAGCTCGGCCAGCGCCCGGTCCACGTCGGGCATCAGGCCGCTGTCCTTGCGGGCGGCGAAGGCCTGCTCGCTGGTGTCCCCGGTGGTGCCGGCGACCTTGACGCCCGTGTCCCCGGTCGACTTCTCGTACTCGCCGACGGCGAGGGTGTCGTTGACGGTCGCGTCGATGCGGCCGTCCTTGAGCAGCTGGACGGCCTGCACGAAGCCCTCGACGGCCTCGACGTTCGCGCCGGCGCCGCGGGCGACCTCGGCCCAGTTGCTGGTCGCGGACTGCGCGGTGGTGCGGCCCCGCAGGTCGGCGAGGGACCGGATGGCGGTGTCGTCGGCGCGGGTGACGATCACGCCCTCGGACACGGTGTAGGGCGCGGAGAGGTCGTACTTCGCCCTCCGCTCGTCGTTGATCGTGACCTGGTTGGCGACGAGGTCGATGCGCTGCGACTCCAGCGCGGCGAAGATCGAGTCCCACGGGGTCTGGACGAACTCGACGTCCTTGCCCAGCTTGGCGCCGACCGCGCGGGCGACCTCGACGTCGTAGCCGGTCAGCTCGCCGTCGGGGCCCTGGAAGCTGAACGGGCTGTAGGTCCCCTCGGTGCCGATCCGCACGGTGTCGGACCCGCCGCTGCTGCAGCCGACGAGGGTGGTGAGGGCCAGCAGCGCGGCGGCCACGGCCAGGATCGTGCGACGCACGGAGGTCTCCTTCTGAGCGGTACGGGGAGGACGGATCGCGACACCCCGGTGGGGAGCAGGGGACCACAGGCGGGTCGGTCCGGTCCCTTCAACGCCCCGCCCGACCGGGTTCATCCCCGCAGGTGGTCGAGCTGCGCGCGCACCGACAGCTCGGCGGCGTCCCACAGCGAGGTGTCGACGTCGGCGTAGACGACCTCGACGACGTCGCGGGCCGAGGCACCGGGCCCGAGCCGCTCCAGCGCCACCCGGACCTGCTCCAGCCGCTGCTCGCGGTGGGCAAGATAGTGCCGCGCGGTCTCGGCGGCGTCCGGGAGCTCCGGCCCGTGGCCGGGCAGGACCGGGGTGCCCGCGGGTAGCTCCGCGATCCGGCGCAGCGAGTCCAGGTAGGGCCCGAGGGTGCCGTCGGGGTGGGCGATGACGGTCGTGCCGCGGCCGAGCACGGTGTCGCCGGACAGCAGCGCGACGCCGTCGGAGCCGGGGCCGCGCAGCAGCAGCGACACCGAGTCCGAGGTGTGGCCGGGGGTGGTCAGCACCTCCAACTCGACCCCGCCACCGGCGACGGCGACGCCGTCGACCAGCGGGGTGGTCCCCGAGGCCAGCGACGGGTCCTTGGCGAACACGGGCGCCCCGGTCAGCTCGACGAACCGGCCGATCCCACCGGCGTGGTCGTGGTGGCGGTGGGTCAGGACGACCGCGGCCACCGGCGGGCCGTCGGCCAGCGCCTCCAGGTGCGTCCCGTCGTCCTCACCCGGGTCGACGACGATCCGGTCGTGCGCGTCCGACGCCGCGAGCACCCAGGTGTTGGTGCCCTCCAGGGTCATCGGGCCGGGGTTGTCCTGCAGCAGCACCGACGCCAGCGGGTGCACGGCGCGCAGAGTGCCGTAGAGCGGGTGGCTCACCGGGTCGTCTCCTCGTAGATCCAGTCGGGGTCGCCGGGCAGGGTGATCGTGACGACCCTGCCCTCGCGCCGCACCTCGGGGGTGATCGGCTCGATGTCCCGCGCCGCGGCGGCGGCCAGCACCTCGCCCGCGCTGTCGTGCCGGTGCAGCTCCTGCAGGGTCCGCAGGGTGGGCGGCATCAGCTGGAGGTCGCCGTCGTCGTAGCCGGACAGGGCCTCGGCCGGGCTCCACCAGCGCGCCTCGACGGCCTCGGTGGTGGCGTCGTCGGCGACCTGGCCGTCCGGCACCCGGGCCACGAGGAACGCGGTGTCGTAGCGCCTCGGGTTGCGCGGCGGGGTGATCCAGCGGGCCCACGGGACCAGCAGGTCCGCGCGCAGCTCCAGGTCGTGGGCCGCGAGCAGCCCCGGCAGCGTGGTGCGGTGGGCGACGAGGTCGTCCCGCCAGGCCGCGGCGGCGTCCAGCGGGCCGGGCTCGGTGCCGGCGGGGGCGGCCAGCAGCACGCCGCACTCCTCGAACGTCTCGCGGACGGCGGCGGTCACCAGCGCGGCGGCCAGGTCCGCGGGCTGGGCCAACCGGGCGCCGAACCGCTCGGGCTCCGGGCCGCGCCACCGGGCGGGGTCCGGCTCGTCGCCGGCGGAGACCCCGCCGCCGGGGAACACGGTCATGCCACCGGCGAACGCCATCCCGGCCACCCGCCGCTGCAGGAAGACCTGCAGGTCACCGGTGCCCGGCTCGTCGCGGACCAGCAGGACCGTCGCGGCGGCCCTCGGCTCGACCGGCTGCGCCGCCGGATCATCGCTCATGGCCGCCGACCCTAGGTCATGATCGGCGCCGGTCGGCGGTGAGAATGCCCGCATGCGTATCGGACTGCTCGGCGCCGGACCGTGGGCGCGACAGGTGCACGCCCCCGCCATCGCGGCGCATCCCCGCTGGTCGGCGGCCGGGGTGTGGGCGCGCCGGCCGGAGGCGGCCGCCGAGGTCGCCGCGGTCTCCGGCGGTCCGGTGCACGCCTCGGTCGAGGACCTGCTCGACGCGTGCGACGCCGTCGCGTTCGCCGTCCCGCCCGCCGTGCAGGCCGAGCTGCTGGAGCGGGTGGTGGCCGCCGGGAAGCACGTGGTGCTGGAGAAGCCGCTGGCCGCGGACCTGCCCGCCGCGGAACGGGCCGCCGCCGCGGTCGCGGCCTCGGGCGTCCGGTCGGCGACGATGCTGACCCTGCGGTTCGACCCGGCGATCCGGGCCTGGCTCGACGCGGTCCCGGCCGGCGCCGGCGGGCCCGGGACGACCGCGACCGCCCGCTGGCTGTCCGGGGCGCTGCTCGGCGGGCCGTTCGCGGCGTCGTCGTGGCGGGCCGAGCACGGGGCGCTGCTCGACGTCGGCCCGCACGTCGTGGACCTGCTCGACGCGGCGCTGGGCCCGGTCGTCGACATCGACCACGCCCACCGCGACGAGCCCGACCTGTGGCGGATCGGCCTCGTCCACGACGGCGGCGCCCGCAGCTCGGTGGTGCTGTCGCTGCGCGTCCCGGTGGACCCGACGGAGTTCGAGGTGGCGCTGGTCGGCGGGCTCGGGGCGGACGGCCGCGGCCGGTACGTGCTCGACCGTCGACCGGCCGACGCGGTCGCCTGCTTCGGCGCGCTGCTGGACGACCTCGCCGACGCGATCGGCTCCGGTGCCGACCTCCCGGTGGACGCCGCACGGGCGCTGCACCTGCAGCGGGTGATCGACCGGATCGTGCGCGCGGTCGGCTGATTCCCCGCCACCGCCGGGCCGGCCGCGGCTCAGCCCCGGTCGGTGCGGGCGGTGCCGTTGCGCGGGGTCGGCTCGCCGCCGTTCTCGCGGGCCGCGAGCTCCTCGTGGAGGCGCTGCAGCAGGTCCTGTTCGGTGGGGGTGAGCCGGTCGGCCAGGCCCCCGGCGGGACGGGGTCGCGGCCGCGGCCTCGGCGCGGGTTCGTCCGCGGGCCCCGTCGTGGGTCCCTCCGCCGGATCCGGTGCGGGCTGCTCCGCCGAGGGTGCGGGCTGCTCCGCCGAGGGTGCGGGCTGCTCCGCCGAGGGTGCGGGCTGCTCCGCCGAGGGTGCGGGCTGCTCCGCCGAGGGTGCGGCGTGCTCCGTCGCCGGTGCGGGTGCGACGACGTCGGCCGGTTCCGTGGGGTCCTCCACGGTGCCGTCCCACCCGGTGCCGTCCCACCTGTCCGGCTCGTCGTCGGTGAGCAGGAGGTGCCGGGGGCGGCGTTCCCCGTCGGCCGGGGCCGGGGGTACCGGGGCACGCAGGATCGGGACGCCCGGGGGTGGGGTGGGTGCCTCGTCGACGGGGTCGGCCTCGTCGGACGGTGTCCGGGAGCCGGTCGTCCCGGTCGCGGCCGGTCCGGTGGCGGGGCCGTGGAGTCCGGCTCCGGCGTGCGGAGCCGGGCCGGCGTGGGCCGGGTCCGCCGGGCCGCCCTCCGGGGCCGGTGCGGTTCCGTCGACCTCGGCCCCGGCGGGGGAGGTGCCGGCGTGTGTCCGGTCGGATCCGGGGCCCGGGTGTGCCCGGCCGGATCCGGGGCGGGCCGGGTCGTCGCCGGTGGTCGCATGGTGCGCGGGGCCGTCGTGGCGGTCGTCGTCGACGGTCGGGGTGGCGGTCGCGGCGGGGACGACGTGCGGCGTGCCCGGGACGGTCTCGTCGACGCCGCTCGGGTCGGTCCGCGCCGTGGTCCCGGGCGGCGGGATCTCCCCGGCCCAGGCACCGGAGGCCCAGTCCGCGAGCCAGGACGCCTCGTCGGGGCCCGGTGCGGCGGGCGGTCCGACGGGCGGACGCCCGACGACCGGACCGGGCCCGCCGCCCGCGGGCGCACGACCCTCCCCGGCCCGCCTGCGGAGCGGCACGCCCAGGTCGCGCGGGGCCACCCGGAGGTCGGTCGGGGCCGGATCCGCAGGGACGACCGGCGGAACGGACGCGGCCGGGGACACCGCGGCAGCAGGCGGTGACGAGGCGGCCGGGGGCCCCGGGATCCCGGGACCTGCGGGGGCGACCGGTGCTGGGGGCGGTCCGTCGGAGGGGGCCGACGGCCGCCCGGACGGCGACGCGGCGGGCCCGACCGGACGCCGCTCGGGCGATCCCGCCACGGGCCCGCGGCCCGCGGGCGCGGGGTGCGCGCCGTTGCCGACCGGGTGGTGGCCGTTATCCGGGGATCCGTGGTCGGCGACGAACCGGTGCCGGGGGACCTCGCCGACGCCGCTGGGCGGGGTCGGGTCCGGGCTGCCGCCCTCCGGGGGAGAGTCGAACCAGTCGCCCGCGGAGGCCTCCCGCAGCGCCCGGATCGGCGGCGACGGCCGCGGTGCCGGATGCGCCGTGCCGTCCCCTTCGGCGGGCGCCGCGCCGAGCCGGGCCGCGGGGCCGCGCGACCCGGCCGGGCCGGGACCGGCCGCGTCGGACGTGCCGGTCCCCGGGACCGGAGCGGCCCTGTCGGACGTGTCGGTCCCCGGACCGGAGGTCGGGTCGGAGGCGGCCGTCTCCGGACCGCGAGTGGTCGGGTCGGAGGTGCCGGCCCCCGGGCCGGGAGCGGTCCGGTCGGTGATGCCGGTCCCCGGGGCAGGAGTGGTCGGATCGGCGGTGCCGGTCCTCGGGCCGGGAGTGGTCGGATCGGCAGTGCCGGTCTCCGGGGCGGATGCGGTCGCGTCGGACGCGCTCACCGGGAGGCCGGTCCCGGTGGCGTCCACGCCCGGGGAACGACCTGTCCCGGTGGAGGGGGCCTCCCCCTCCGGAGCCGGACGCGCTCCCGGAGCCGGGTCCGGCCCGGTGCCGGACGTGGTTCCGTCCGGGGCCGGGTCCGGCCGGGCGTCGGGTCCGGCCGCTGCCGGCGACGGGTCTGCCGCGGACCCCTCCGTCGTCGGCACCGGATCGGCCCGGCCGGGCCGATCCTCCGACTCCGGAGCCTCCGCGGAGGCGCTCCCGGTGAGCGGCGCGGCGCGGTCGATGCGGACCGGTGCGGGCGGTGGGTCCGAGGCGGGCATGTCCGCGTCTGCGGAGGAGCCGACGGAGGAGCCGACGGCGCGGTCCCCGGCCGTCCCGTCCCTGTCCCCGGGGTCCACCAGGGGGGACCGGGACGTGTCGGGGGTGGGCCGTCCCGCGTCGCCGGGGAGGGACGGCGGGCCCGAGGTCGGCCAGGCCGGCAGGTCCCCCGTGGGCAGGACACCCTCCGCCGACACGTCGTCCCGGGACGGAGCGGCGGCGTCGGAGACCGGTGCGGCCGGGAGCGGACGCGCGACCTCCCGGGCGGCGCGGTGGTAGCCGGGGTCCGGGCCGTCGTCGCCGACCTCGACCGACACGACCAGTCCGGCCCGGGCCAGCGCCGACTGGGCCTGGTAGGTCAGGACCTCGGGTGCGCCGTGCGGCCCGGTGCGGGCCAGCAGCACCGGCTGCGGCAGCGGGCCGGGGGCAGCACCGGCGGGCGTCGTGCGCCAGGCCAGCGTCCAGCCCGACTCCGGGACCGGGACGCCGGCGAGCGCGACCGCGACCGCCTCCGCGGCACCGGGCGGGCCGTCGCCGTCGAACCGGTGCGGACCGACCGCGACGTCCGCGGCGGGCGGCAGGCAGGCGTCGGCGTCGGGCTGCACCCGGCGGGCGGCGGCCTCGGCGACCAGCTCGGAGCGCACCGCGTGCGGCAGCACCGCCCGTCCGGCGACGAGCTCGGCGACCAGCAGCTCCAGCGCATGCCCCTCCTCGCCGAAGGCGACGAGTTCGCGTCCGGTGGCGAGCAGGTCGTCGTCCACCCGGCCGGCCAGTCCCCGCAGCAGGCGGTACGTGGGGTCGGACATGGGGGCCTCCTTCGCGGTCCCGCGTCAGCCGGTGGGGACCGGCTCGCGGCTCCACAACGACGCCGCCGCGGTGCACGCGGCCTCGTGGTACTCGGTCGGGGCGTCGCCGGTGAGGGCCTCGACGCGCGGGACGCGGTGACCGTGGACGCGCAGCAGACGCGCTACCGCGGCGGCGAGCAGGTGCGGCCGCTCCGCGTCACGCACGAGCAGCACGCGGGCGCCGTCGTCGCGGACGGCCAGCAGCAGCGCGGACGCCTCGTCGCGCACGACCGACAGCGCCGACCACGCGGCCAGGTCCGGCTCGCCCGCCGTGAACACGGGCGGGGCGGGCGGTGTGCCGGGCAGCACCGCCTCGACCAGGCGCCGCGACGGCGCGTCCGGCCCGACGACCTCGGCGAGCAGCGCGCGCTCGTGCCCGGTCAGCCCGATCCGGTGTCGCAGCAGCGTGCGCGGCAGGACCGCGCCCAGCGCCGCGGTGTCCCCGGCGGCCAGCCAGTCGCGCAGCCGCCAGAGCAGCTCGTCGGGGAACCGGCCGGCGAGCCGCAGCAGCAGCTCGTGACCGGCCGGGACCCCGGCGAGCCGATCCATGTCAGCTGCCGACCTCGACCGTCAGCTCCACCTCGACCGGCACGTCCAGGGGCAGCACCGCGACGCCGACGGCCGACCGGGCGTGCGCCCCGGCCTCGCCGAACACCTCGCCGAGCAGGTCCGACGCACCGTTGATCACGCCGGGCTGGCCGGAGAACGACGGGTCCGACGCGACGAACCCGACGACCTTCACCACGCCGGTGACGCTGTCGAGGCCGACCAGCCCGTCGATCGCGGCGAGCGCGTTCAACGTGCAGATCCGGGCCAGGTCGTACGCCTGCTCGGCGGTGACCGTGGCACCGACCTTGCCGGTCGCGGCGACCTTCCCGTCCACGAACGGGACCTGACCGGCCGTGAACACGAGGTTCCCGCTGCGCCGGGCCGGGATGTAGGCGCCGGCCGGTGCGGCCACCGCGGGCAGGGTCAGCCCCAGCTCCTTCAGCCGGGCGAGTGCGCTCACTGCTGCACCGGCCGCTTGAAGAACGCGACCAGCTGCTCGGCGTTCGCGCCGCTCGTCACCGTGACCAGTTCCCATCCGTCCTGGCCGAAGTTGTCCAGGATCGCCTTGGTGTTGTGGATCAGCAGGGGGGCGGTCAGGTATTCCCACTTCACGACCGGGGAGCTCATGGGCGGGACTGTAACCCGGGCACCCGACACCGAACCGCCGTGGCGCGACGGATGGCCGTCCCCCTGCGACGGACGCCCGCCTCCGGGGCGCGGGACACGCCCGTCCGTTGTGGGACGCACCTCGCCGACGGGCCGCTGTCGGTGGGCGCTCGTACGCTGGATCCGTGACCACGACCGTCCGGCCCGAGCCCGGAACCCGCCCCGACCCGTGGCCGGACGCGCTGTCCCGTGCGCGGTTCCACGTCGTGTCCGGCAAGGGGGGCACCGGCAAGACCACCGTGGCCGCCGCCCTCGCGCTGGCCCTCGCCGGCGGCGGGAAGCGGGTGCTCCTCGTCGAGGTCGAGGGCCGCCAGGGCATCGCCCAGGTCTTCGACACCGCCCCGCTGCCGTACGAGGAGCGCCGGATCGCCGTCGCTCCCGGCGGGGGCGAGGTGCGGGCACTGGCCGTCGACGCCGAGGCCGCCCTGCTGGAGTACTTCGAGATGTTCTACCGGCTGGGCGTGGCCGGGCGGACGCTGCGCCGGATGGGCGCGATCGAGTTCGCGACGACTCTGGCCCCCGGCCTGCGCGACGTGCTGCTCACCGGCAAGGCCAAGGAGTGCGTCACCCGCACGGGGTCCGACGGCCTCCCCGCCTACGACGCGGTGGTCCTCGACGCGCCGCCCACCGGCCGTCTCGTGTCGTTCCTCGACGTCACCAAGGCGATGGCCGACCTGGCCAGGGTCGGGCCGATCCACGGACAGGCCAAGGGCGTCGAGGCGCTCATCCACTCCCCGCTCACCGCGGTGCACCTGGTCACGCTGCTGTCGGACCTGCCGGTCACCGAGACGCTCGACGCGGCCGCCGAGCTCGACGCCGCCGGGATCCCGCTGGGCTCGGTCGTGGTGAACCGGATGCGTGAGCAGTGGCTGCCCGACCGCTCGGTCACCGCCGCCGCGGGCGGGCGGGTCGACGCGACCCGGATCCGCAACGGTCTGCAGAGCGCCGGGATCGAACTGGCCCCCACCGAGATCGACGGCCTGGTCGCCGAGACGGTGGAGCACGCCGTCGCCGTCGAGGGGGAGACCGCCGCGCTGCGCCGCCTGGAGACCGAGCCGACCCCGCCGCTGCCACGGCTCACGCTGCCCGCCCTGCTCGGCGGTGTGGACCTCGGCTCGCTCTACGAGCTGGCCGAGTCGATGACCGCGCAGGGTGTGCACCTGGAGGCCCGCCGATGACCGCCGACCTGGACACCGACGCCCTGATCGACGACCCGGGCACCCGGGTCATCGTGTGCTGCGGCTCGGGCGGCGTCGGCAAGACGACGACCTCCGCCGCGCTCGCGGTGCGCGCCGCCGAGCGCGGCCGTCAGGTCGTCGTGCTCACCATCGACCCGGCGCGACGCCTGGCCCAGGCCCTCGGGGTGAGCGAGCTGTCCAACGACCCCGCCCCGGTCACGGCGGTGGACGGCGAGCTCGCCGCGATGATGCTGGACATGCGCCGCACCTTCGACGAGATGGTGGAGTCGCACGCCCCGCCCGAGCGGGCGCAGAAGATCATCGAGAACCCCTTCTACCAGACGATCTCCTCCTCGTTCTCCGGGACGCAGGAGTACATGGCGATGGAGAAGCTGGGCCAGCTGGCCGGTGCCGGGACCTGGGACCTCGTCGTCGTCGACACACCGCCGTCGCGCTCGGCGCTGGACTTCCTCGACGCCCCGCAGCGCATGTCCCGCTTCCTCGACGGCCGCATGATCCGGCTGCTCGCCGCGCCCGCCCGGGCCGGTGGCCGCGGGCTGCGCCGGATCGTCGAGGCCGGGTTCGGGCTGTTCGCCAAGGCCGTCGGGTCGATCATCGGCGGGCAGATGCTGCAGGACGCGTCGGCGTTCGTGCAGGCTTTCGACACCCTGTTCGGCGGGTTCGCCGAGCGGGCCGAGAAGACCTACGCGCTGCTGCGCTCGGAGGGGACGGCGTTCCTCGTCGTCGCCGCGCCGGAGCCGGACGCGCTGCGCGAGGCGGCGTACTTCACCGAGCGGCTGTCGTCGGAGGACATGCCGCTGGCCGGGCTCGTGCTGAACCGGACCCACCCGGTGCTCGCGCCGGTCTCCGCGGCACGTGCGCGGGCCGCGGCCGAGCAGGTCGGCGGGCCGGGGTCGCAGATCGCGGCCGCGGTGCTGCGGCTGCACGCCGACCGCGTCGACCTGCACGAACGGGAGGAGCACCTGCTCACCCGGTTCTCCGCCGCCCACCCCGGTGTCTCCGTGACGCGGGTCCCCGCGCTGGCCGGCGACATCGCCGACCTCGACGGACTGCGCCGGGTCGGCGCGCTGCTGGCCGGTGACCCCGAGACCGGCGCCGCGGCGACGGCGGGCTGAGGCGCAGGACACCCCGGGCGTCGCCCGCAGCCGGGCCGAGCGGGGCGCGAACACCTCCGGCATCCAGACCGCCGTCGCCGGCCGCTGACCTCAGGGCATCGAGAAGAAGAGCATGGGGTTGCGTGAGGTCCCGCGGACGCCGGTGATCCCCAGCTCGGCCCGGACGGCGTCGAGCACGCGCAGGTTCCGCGGCGCCGCCGCACGCGAGGAGGTGAACCAGCCGGTGCCGCTGCGCTCCAGGTGCCGCAGCACCTCGGACCCCTCAGTGAACGGGCGCGCCCGGGGCAGGTGGAACACGTCGTGCACGCTGGTCGGCGTGCCCGTCGCGATCCGCCCGAACAGGTGCTCCAGGTACCAGCGGGCGAAGCGGCGTCCGTGGTCGGCGTCGACGAACAGGTAGCCCGTGTCGGCCGGGACCTTCTCGACGGTCTCGCGAAGGTCCCCGAGGTGGAACGTCCAGCGCCCGGTCGACAGCTCCTCGGGCACGGTGCCGCACACGTGGTCGACCAGGTCGAACGACTGCAGGTGGCCGGACCCGTTGTCGCGCAGCGCGGACAGGATCCAGGTGGTGGACCAGCCGTAGTAGGTGCCGACCTCCACCACCTGCGACGGCCGGTGGTGGCGCAGCAGCAGGTAGGTCAGCTCGGCCTCGACGTCGTCGAGCTGCGGGGTGATCGCTCCGTCGGCGAGGAGCTCCCGCTGCCGGTCGATCACCGTGGCGAGGTCGTCGGCGTGCGTCCGGTAGAGGCCGGCCAGGAACTCGAGCACGCGCCTGACGCTATCGGGTCAGGCGCTCCTGCTGCGTCCGGCGTAGTGGTCGGAGCGCGCGCGCCCGAGCAGCGCGGCCCAGTCGCGCACGTCCGGGCGCCGGCGCAGGAGCGCGCGGCGCTCCCGCTCGGTCATCCCGCCCCACACGCCGAACTCGACCTGGTGGTCCAGGGCGTGTGCCAGGCACTCGGTGCGGACCGGGCAGGACAGGCAGAACTCGCGGGCCTCGCGCTGGTCGGCACCGGTGACGAACAGGTTCTCGGCGTCGGAGGTGCGGCAGCGTGCGGCCGACCGCCAGTTCCAGACCGCGGTGCAGGCGCGGACGACGACGGCGGGGCGCAGGCGGGGCCTGCCGGTGACGGGACGCAGGGTGTCGAGCATCGGGTCGCCTCTCGGGCCGGGGCGGGCCGGGTGGCCCGCGACGTGATGCCTCGATCCTCGGACGCGGAGGGTGCCCGGGTCAGCGCGCAAAACTACGCAACCGGGGACACGAGCCTGACCGTGTCCTGACCTCCCGGCCCGTAGGCTTGCCCCTGTGAGGTTCCCCCGGCGTCTGCTCCGCCCGCTCGGCGTCCTCGCCGGCCTGTGCATCCTTCTCGGTGTGGTCACGGCGGGCATGGCCTTCCCGCTGGTCGGCGGCCTCGGCGTGCTGTCCAACGAGGCGGGTGACAGCGTCACGTCGAGCTCGGCGGACCTGGTCGGCACCCGCCCGCCGCTGACGACGACGCTCACCGACGCCGACGGCCGCCCGATCGCCTACCTGTTCGACCAGAACCGCACCGAGGTCACGAACGACCAGATCTCGACCGCGATGAAGGGCGCGATGCTGGCGATCGAGGACCGCCGGTTCTACGAGCACGACGGCGTCGACTGGCAGGGCACGCTGCGCGCGGTCGTCGCGAACTCGGCGTCCGGCGACGTCGTCCAGGGTGCCTCGACGATCACCCAGCAGTACGTCAAGAACTACATGCTCTACGTCGACGCGACGAGCGAGGCCGAGCGGCTCAAGGCCACCGAGCAGACCCCGGCCCGCAAGCTCAAGGAGGCGCGGATCGCCCTGCAGCTGGAGCGCCAGCTGTCCAAGGACGAGATCCTCAACCGCTACCTCAACATCGTCTTCCTGGGCAACGGGTCCTACGGCGTCGCCGCCGGGGCGCGCACCTACTTCAACACCACGCCGGACAAGCTGACCGTCCCGCAGGCCGCGATGCTCGCCGGGATGGTCCGCTCGACCACCCAGTTCGACCCGGTGCAGAACCCGCAGACCGCGCTGCAGCGGCGCAACGTCGTCATCGACCAGATGCGCCAGCAGCAGATGATCGACGACGCCCAGGCGAAGCAGGCCATGGCCGCTCCGCTCGGCGTCGCGAACCCGCTGGTCCGCGTGCCGAACGGCTGCAACGGCGCCGGCGACATGGGTTTCTTCTGCAAGTACGTGACGCAGTACCTCACCGAGGCCGGCTTCACCGAGGAGCAGATCCAGCGCGGCGGCTACACCATCCGCACCACCCTGGACCGCCGCGCGATGGAGGAGGTCAAGCGCTCCCTCGACAAGGAGGTGCCGCCGGACACCCCCAACGTCGCGAACGTGATGTCGCTGGTCCAGCCCGGCCAGGACGAGCACCGTGTGCTCGCGATGGGGTCGAGCCGCACGTTCGGCCTGAACGCCGACGCCGAGGAGACCAGCTACGGCCTGCCGTACCAGCCGGTCAACCTCGGTGCCGGGTCCACGTACAAGATCTTCACCGCGGCCACCGCCCTGGAGAAGGGCCTCGGCATCAACTACTCGATGCAGGTGCCGCCGTCGGGTTACGCCTCCCCGATCTACGTCGACGGCAGCGGCCGCCCCGTCCCGGTCGCGAACGCCGGCAACTACCCCGGCCGGATGAGCCTGACCGACGCGCTCGCGCAGTCGCCGAACACCGCGTTCATCAAGCTCGAGGAGTTCACCGGGGTGCCGGACGTGGTCGACATGGCCGTCCGCCTCGGCATGAAGTCCCTGGCCACGACGCCGTTCGTCGACCCGGGCACCGGCAAGCGCACCGACCGCTCGATCGCCGAGGTGATCAAGGACCAGCGGCTCGCGTCGTTCACGCTCGGCGTCACCCCGACGTCGGTGCTGGAGCTGGCCAACGTCGGCGCCACCCTGTTCTCCCAGGGCAAGTGGTGCCCGCCGACGCCGATCGACTCGATCACCGACGCCGAGGGCAAGCCCGTCCCGATCACCGAGGAGCCCTGCCAGCAGGCCGTCGAGCCCGCCCTGGCGAACACCCTCGTCACCGGTCTGAGCAAGGACGACGTCGCCGGCACCTCCGCCGCCGCGGCGAAGGCCGCCGGTTGGGCCCGGCCGATGGCGGGCAAGACCGGGACGACCCAGCAGCACAAGTCGGCCGCGTTCATGGGCGCGATCCCGGAGATGGCCGGGGCGGTCATCACCTTCGACAACTCCAACCGCCCGCGACCCCTCTGCGACGGCGGCGGCGCCCCCTTCGCCTGCGGGAACGGCAACATCTTCGGCGGCAAGACTCCGGCCCGGACCTGGTACGGCGCGGTGACCCCGCTGGTGGCGAACACCCCGCCGACGCCGCTGCCCGCGACCGACCCGCGCTACCTCGACGGCGGCGCCGAGTCCCGCATCCCGGACGTCGTCGGCCGCTCGGCCCGCGCCGCCCGCGGTGAGCTGGAGGGCGCCGGCTGGCAGGTCACCACCCGCACCGTCGACAACAACGCTCCGGAGGGGACGGTCGTCGGGCAGGAGCCCCGCGGCGCCGCGCTCCCGGGTGAGCAGGTGACCCTGCAGGTCAGCAGCGGGTCGGTACCGGCCCCGCCGCCGCCCCCGGGCACCCCGACGCCCGCCCCGGCCCCGGGGCAGGACGGCGGCCCGCCGGCGGACCGGCCCGACTCGAACCGGCCGCCCGACGGCGGGTGACGCTCCGTCCGGCCGGGTCACCCGGCCGGGCGGCACCGCGCGCCATACCCCGTCGGAACGAGGCATCACCGCTGGTCGCGGCCTAGCATGCCGTCATGGCCGTGCGGTGGAGGAGCAGGCGTCCCGCGCCGGCCCCCGCCGACGACGGGCGCTGGGGCGTGGCGCGGCTGGTCGCCGAGCGCGAGGCGGACCGGCTCGCCCGGGAGCGGGGTGACCGCCCCGCGGGTTCCGCCGTGTCACGACCCGCGCCCGACGGGATCCGGCCCGCGTCCGGTGTGGAGCAGGGGCCCGGTGCTCCGGCTGCCCGACCGGCCGCTGTAGACGGCACCGCCCTCCCCGAGCGGGCCGCCCCCGCGGAGGCCCCCGACCCCGACCCGTCGGCGGAGGGGGAGCGGCCCGCTGCGCGCGAGCCCGACCTCGACGGCCCCACCCAGCGGACCCTGACCGCGGTCCGGCGCCGCAGGCCCGGTCCCGCCGCCATCCCCACCCCCGACGACGACGCGGACGACTCGGTCCCCGGCCCCCGCCGCCCGGTGACGCCCACCCCGTCGTCGCCGGTCCCGCCCGCGCCCCGGCGGTCCCCGACCGGCCCGGTGCCCCGGCTGCCCGCCCCGCGTCACCCCCGCGCCGGCGGCGCCGAGCCCGTCGGCACGGTCTACCGGCCGCCCGCGGTGTCCGCCCGGCCCCCCGTCGACCTCGACAACGGCCTGCTCGGCTTCTCCCGGCTCACCCGCGGCCGGGTCGGGGCCCGGGCGTTCACGATCGTCTTCGTCCTGATCTACCTGGTGATCCTCGTCCAGACGCTGTCCACCATCGTCTGAGGCAGCGCGTCCGCCGTCGGTGGCCCGGTCTAGCCTGAAGATCCGCACGCCGTGCCGGGTGAGGAGGAGGTGATCCGCGATCACGACCCCGTCGTCGACGTCGCACCGCCTGACGTCGGTCCTCGCGATCCCCGCCTTCCGCAGGCTCTGGTCGGTCACCGCGGTGACGGCGACCGGTGAGTGGCTGGCGCTGCTGGCGCTCACCTCGCTGGCCACCCACCTCACCGCGGGCGCCGGGTTCACCGCGCAGAGCTTCGCGCTCGGGGGCGTCGTCGCGACCAAGCTGGTCCCGTCGCTGCTGTTCGGCCCGCTCGCCGGGGTGCTCGCCGACCGGTTCGACCGGCGCAAGGTCATGGTGACCTGCGACCTCGCGAAGTTCGTGCTGCTGCTGTCCATCCCGTTCGTCGGGGAGCTGTGGTGGCTGCTGGTGGTGACCCTGCTCCTCGAGCTGTGCACGATGTTCTGGATCCCGGCCAAGGACGCGGCGGTCCCGAACCTGCTGCGCAGCCCCGCCCAGATGGAGACCGCGGCGCAGCTGGGCCTTCTGGTGACCTACGGCGTCGCCGTCGTGGGGGGTGCGGGGCTCTTCGCGCTGGTCAGCAAGGTCGGTCCGCTGTTCGGCGCGGACCAGGCGACCACGGTCTACGCTGCGCTGTTCCTCAACGCCTTCGCGTTCCTGGCCTCCGCGCTGGCCGTGTACCTCGCGATCCCCGAGATCTCCGGCCGCGCCACCGAGGCCGAGCGCCGGGCCGCCCCGCCGTCGATGCTGTTCCTGCTGCGCGACGGCTACACCTTCGTCGTCCGCACCCCGCTCGTGCGCGGGCTGGTCATCGGGATCGTCGGCGCGTTCACCGCGGGCGGCGCCGTGATCGCGACGGCCAAGCTCTACGCGTCGAGCCTCGGCGGCGGGGACGCGGCGTACTCGATCCTGTTCGCCTCGGTGTTCGCCGGGCTCGCCGCGGGCATGGGCGTCGGCCCGGCGCTGGCCCGCCGGGTGCCGCACCGGCGCCTGTTCGGCAGCGCGATCATCGGAGCCGGGGTGTCGCTCGTCGTCGTGGCGGTGGCGGTGCACCTGTTCATGGCGATCGCCGCGGTGCTGTTCGTCGGCGCGTTCGCCGGGGTCGCGTTCCTGACCGGGCTCACGATCATCGGCACCGAGGTCGCCGACGGGGTCCGCGGTCGGGTCAACGCGTTCGTCCAGTCCCTGGTGCGGCTGGTGCTGCTGGGGGCGATGTCGGTGGTGCCGGTCGTCGTCGGTGTCGTGGCGACGCGGACGGTGACCGTGGGCGGCACCGCGCTGCTGGTCGACGGCACGCGGTTCGTCCTCGCCGGCGGGGGCGTCCTGGCGGTGGTGGTCGGCGCCCTCGCGCGCCGGCAGATGGTGGAGGAGGGGTCGTCGTGAGCGTGTGGGACGACGTGGTGGGCCAGCCCGCCGCCGTCGCCGAGCTGGACGGGGCGGCGTCGGACCCGACGGCGATGACCCACGCCTGGCTGTTCACCGGCCCGCCCGGCTCCGGCCGGTCGAATGCCGCACGCGCCTTCGCGGCCGCCCTGCAGTGCCGCTACCACGGCTGCGGCGAGTGCGCGGTCTGCCGGACCGTCATGGCGGGCACCCACTCCGACGTCCGCGAGATCGTCCCCGAGGGGCTGTCCATCTCGGTCGCCGAGATGCGCTCGCTCGTCCAGCTCGCCGCCCGGAAGCCCGCCACCGGGACCTGGCAGATCGTGATCATCGCCGACGCCGACCGGCTCACCGAGGGCGCGTCGAACGCGCTGCTCAAGGCGGTCGAGGAGCCCGCGCCGGAGACGGTGTTCCTGCTGTGCGCGCCGTCGGACCACCCCGACGACGTGCCCGTCACGATCCGGTCGCGCTGCCGGATGGTGCACCTGCGCAGCCCGGCGCCCGACGCCGTCGCCGGGGTGCTGCGCGACCGCGACGGGATCGACCCGGACCAGGCCCGGTGGGCGGCGTCGGTGTGCGGCGGCCACGTCGGGCGGGCGCGGCGGCTCGCGCGCGACCCGCAGGCCCGGGCCCGCCGCGAGGAGATCCTCGGCGTGCCGACGAAGCTCCGCCGACTCGGCGACGCGTTCTTCCACGCCGACGTGCTGATCCGTGCGGCCGAGGCCGAGGCCGACGAGCTGCGGTCCTCCCGCGACGAGTCCGAGCGGGAGGAGCTGGCCGTCGCGATGGGCGCCGGCGGTACGGGCAAGGGCGCGGCGGCTGCGGCCCGTTCGGCGAAGGCGGCCGAGCGGGACCTGGAGAAGCGCCAGAAGAGCCGCGCCACCCGGACCCGGCGGGACGCGCTCGACCGCGCCCTGGTCGACCTCGCAGGCTTCTACCGGGACGCGATCGTCGCCGCGACCGGCGCGACGGTGCCGCTGACCAACCCGGACCGCGACCGCGAGATCCGGGTGGCCGCCGCCGAGTGGGGCCCGGAGTCGAGCCTGCGTCGCCTCGAGGCGGTGCTCGCCTGCCGCGAC
Source organism: Pseudonocardia tropica (assembly GCF_040105315.1). Taxonomy (NCBI): domain Bacteria; kingdom Bacillati; phylum Actinomycetota; class Actinomycetes; order Pseudonocardiales; family Pseudonocardiaceae; genus Pseudonocardia; species Pseudonocardia tropica. The sequence goes on along the minus strand of NZ_JBEDNP010000001.1, from coordinate 9,230 downwards.
GCGCTGGAGCAGAACGTGAAGCCGCGGATCGCCGTCGAGGCCATGATGACGGCCCTGCACCGTGGATGACCGGCCGCTGATCCTCACGGCCCTGCTCGACGGGCCGACGCAGGCCCGGTTCGACGACCTGCGGGCGCGGCACTTCCCGGCCGGGCGCAACCACCTCGCCGCGCACCTGACCCTGTTCCACGCCCTGCCGGGCGACGCCGCGGTCGAGCTCGCCACCGACCTGACCGCCGCGACCGACCGCGCCCCGATGACCGCCCGCGTCACCGGCCTGCGGCTGCTCGGCCGCGGCGTCGCCTACACCCTCGACTGCCCCGGGCTGACGGCCCTGCGCCGCGGCGTCGCCGACCGGTGGCGCGACCGGCTGACCCGGCAGGACGCCGGGAAGGCCGACCTGCACGTGACCGTGCAGAACAAGGTGCGCCCGGCCGACGCCCGGGCGCTGCACGACGACCTGGCCGCCGGCTTCGAGCCCTGGACGACGGCCGTCCCCGGGCTCGCGCTCTGGCGCTACGACGGCGGCCCCTGGGAACCCGGGCCGCGCTTCCCGTTCACCCGCTGAGCTCCACCCGCGTCGCCAGCACCACCTGGTCGCCGGTGCGGTCGGGGGCCGCGCGCAGCTCCGGCGGCCGCGGCACGAAGCCCGGCACCCGGCGAGCCCCGGCGAGAGGTCCGCGACGGCCACACCCAGCGGCCCCGGCCCCGTCACCAGCTCGACGACGGCACCCGCGGCCGGCACCGCGTGCAGCCGGATCTCGGTCAGCCCGTCCGCCGGCGCGGACGACACCGCAGGCCGTCCGGCGGGGGTCACGGTCGCCGCGGTGACGGCCCGGTCCGGTCGCAGCGTGATCCCCGGCGCCCCGCGCGGGCTCGTCACACGCAGCACCGCCCGGTCCGCGGTGCGGCTCAGGACCTCCACCCGCGGGCCCGGCACGGCCAACGGCTGCGCCGGCCCGGTGCGGACATCGTCCGGGCCCGGCCAGGCCGGCACCTCCCGTGCCGGGGTGTCCAGGTAGCGGGCGGTCCACGCCGCCGGGACGGTCTGGCTGCTGACCCAGCGGGCACCGTCGTCGTCCTGCAGGAACGACAGGTGCGAGGCCTGCGGCCGCTCCGCCGACGGGCCGTTCACCGCCGCCCCGACCCCGGCGAGGACGACCGCGGCCAGCACCGCCGCGACGGGCACCGGCCACACGCGACCGGGCGGACCCCCGACCGTCGCGCGCTGCATTCCTTCCGGGACGAGAACGACGGTGAGGGCCGCGGCGGTGAGCACCAGCGCCGCGGCCGGGACGCCGTCGGACACCCCGGACAGCACGAACAGGTCCCAGCCCAGCGGCACCAGCAGCGCCGCCGCCGGGACCGCGCCCAGCGTGGCGGCCGCCGTCGCGACGACCGGGCGCCCCCGCAGTGCGAGGGCCGCGGCCAGCCCGCCGCCCGCGGCGGCCGCGGGCCACGCGAACAGGTACGAGGCGCCCGGCACCGTGCCCGCCGTGACCAGGCCCAGCACCGCGAGCACCAGCACCCCCGCCGCGGCCGCGCCGGCGGCGCCCGCCCACCGGCGGACCGCGAGCCACCACAGCGCCGTCACCGCGACGGCCAGCGCCACCGCGGCCGCCTGCACCGGGGCGGGGCGGTGCAGGAACGGCCCGGTGTCCGCCCACACCGGGTGCACCGCCAGGAGCGCCCGCCACAGTCCCACCGACGCGGACACCGCGGCGACGACCGCCACGACCAGCAGCGCGGCAGCGCCCAGGACGCGCGGCACCGTCGTCGCCCCGCGCCGGCGTCCGACCACCACCGCGGCGACGACCGCGACCGCCCCGAGCGCCGCCACCGGCCACACCAGCCACGACGGGTACACGACGGTCGTCCCGGCGAACCGGAAGTACGTCGCGTCGCCCTCCGGCGCGGCGCCGGACACCGCCGGGTCCAGCGGGGCGAGATCCTGGTTCCCCAGGGCACGGGCCAGACCGAGTGCGGCCTCGCCGTGGCCCTGCACGCTCGCCGCGCTCACGTTCTCCGGGGCGTCGCCCGTCGTGTGGTACTGCACCGGCTGCTCGACGAACGCGAAGTCCACACCGGGCCGGCCGGCGTCGAGGACCCGGGTGAGGTCGGTGTCGTTGGGCAGCAGCCGGAACGCCTCCACCAGCGACGAGTCCCCCGTCGGATGCGGTACGGCGTCGGCGAACACCCGGGCCAGCCCGGCGTTGCCCGGGGAGGTCCGGAACATCAGCGAGGGCCCGGACACCCCGCGCGCCTCGAAGTTCACGGTGACCGTCGGGCGCGCGGACGGGCCGAGCTCGTCACGCACCCAGGCCTGCATCCCGAGCAGGCCCACCTCCTCGGCGTCGGTGATGAGTACGACCAGGTCGTTGCGCAGCGGCGGTCCCTCCCGCAGCGCACGCACCGCCTCCAGGATCGTCGCCACCGACGCCATGTCGTCCGCGGCGCCGGGCCCGCTCGCGACCGAGTCGTAGTGCGCGGACAGCACGACCGCCCCGGTCGGGTCGGTGCCGGGCAGAGTGCCGACGAGGTTGTCGACCGGTGCCGCGGTCATCCTGCTGTCGGCCCCGCCGACGCCGGTCGAGGAGTGCAGCCGCGTGGTCAGCCCGGCCGCGCTCAGCCGGGCGACGATCGCGTCCCGGGCGGCGACGGCGGCCGGGCTCCCGGCCGGGCGCGGGCCGTCGACCAGGTCGTCCACCGTGCGCATCGTCCGGTCCGCGCTGAACACGCCCGGGTCGGCGTCGGCCGGAACGGGGGCCGGTGCGCGTCCGCCCAGCCAGGTCGCCGCACTGACCAGGAGCAGGGCCAGGACCGCCGACAGCCGCATCGTCACGGGGGTGATCCTGCCTCCGGGCGGCGCAGTGGGCGTCCGACCTCCGGATGATCCCGGGGCGGGGACGCGGTGGGGCGCTGGACGGAGCCGTGCCGGTCGGGGGAGCCGGTGGGGGGTGCTCCCGGGGCGCGGAGGGCGCCGCTACACTAGTTTCGCACCACGCCGCCTTAGCTCAGTCGGTTAGAGCGACGCACTCGTAATGCGTAGGTCTGGGGTTCGACTCCCCAAGGCGGCTCCATGTCAGAGGCCCTTTCCGGGCCTTCTGAACAGCTCAGAGGCAAGATCGTGGCACGGTTTGTGGCACGAGGTCCGCGTTAGCTTCGGCGCATGGCCCCCTCGAAGCCCCGCCGCACGCGCGGCAATGTCACCTGGCTCCCCAGCGGTTCCGCGCGTGTGAGCGTCTTCGGCGGCGTCGACCAGGTCACCGGGGAAGCAAGTCCGGCGCGTGAGACAGTGCCCGCCCGTGCCACGTGTCGGGAGACCGAGCGCGATCGCGTGCAGCGCCCCGCTTTGAGCAAGGACGACGGCGACTCGCCGATCTCGGTACTCGGGCCGGCCGGTCGGTCGTGCGAAGTGGCGGTGGTCGGCGTCGGCGATCTCCGAGAGGCGGGCGAGATGGGAATCGGTCGACGGGGCTCGTGAGCGCGGAGATCTCACATCGGTCGCGTCGGGAAGTCTGCACGACAGGGTGAGGAATGATGCCCAGGTGATCGACGAGCCGGGCGACCCGTGGATCTGCGAGTCTCGGATCAGCGAAGCCGCCACTCTGACCGTGTGCACAGGGCTGACGAGGGCGCAGGTGCTGGATGCGTTCAGCGCTCACCACGAGTCGGAACCGATGGGCGACATCATCGAGGAGTTCACGACCGACCCCTGGGTGGCCGTCGCTGATCTCGGTGACGGGGTCGTGCTGGCGTTCGAGGACAACGGCTGGCAGGGGGCGTTCGCGCCGACGTTGCGACGTGTCTCGGCAGCGGGGCGTGCCGCGTCGGTGTTCTGGAACGTCAACGCGGTGCAGACCCTGTCGTTCGCCGAATCGGGTGCGGTGCTGTCGTCGACGACGGATTACGGGTGGATGCCGATCGACGCCGGCGGACACTCCGCTGTCGCAGAGGCGATCAGCGGGCTCGACTTCTCGGACTGGAGGACCCAGCGTGAGCGGGCCCTGATCGCCGTCGCCCGGTTCACCGGGCGACCCGTCCGACGGGCGGACGTGGACGCCGTTCTGAAGGCCGATCGCGCTCACCGGATCCTGCCCTGGTTGGACGATCACTATCCGTCCAGCGCCGGAACCGATGTCCGCGCCCGCCGGGGACTGGCCGGGGCACTGTGCGGCCCGGGCATGGAGGGCCTGGGTTCGCTGCCCGAGGACACCCTCCGCGATCTGGCTTGGACCCTCGCGGAGCGGGTCTGCGGCGAGACCGGGCTGCTCGCCGAGGATCCGGCGGCGGGTGAGTCGATCGCCCTCCGCGTGTTGACATCGCGGGCCGAGTTGGCCGCACGGGCCTCGAGATTGAGCACAGGGACACACGGCACCGGCTGGGCGGTGTTGCACGACGCGACCAACCCGGACGCCTTCAACGCAGTCCTCCGGGTGCACTCGCAGGCCCGGTTCGCCCTGCCCGGGGTCGCCGATGTGCTGCGCCGCGCAGCGGGTCCAGTGTGACCACTGATCGGGCGGTCGAAGAACCGCCAGGGCCGGGGCAGGTGTGGCGGATCGACACTGCGGCGTGGTGGTCGGGCCACCCGATGACCCCGCGCGGGGTGGGTCCGCAGGTCTTCCTGGACGAGCAGCTGATCACGGAGTGGGTGCCCACGGATCCGGCGTCGGAGTGGATGTGTCGGCGCGGGATGAGGGGCCGGCGGATCTGGATCGCGGGGAGCGAGGCCGACGCCCACGCGGCCGGTGTCGACCTGACCCCGAGGTGGCCGGTCGGGCAGTGGCGGGCCCCGTTCGGTGACTACTTCGCCGAGCCCGACCGGCGCCGGCGGCGTCGCAGGAGGGCTGGTGGTCGTTCCCGACGCCGGACTTCCTCGCCAGTCTCCGCGCACCCGCGCCGCTCTCGACACCCTGTTGCGGGCGGACAGCGCCGCGTCGGGCGGGGTCGGGAACGACCCGTTCAGGCTCGCGCGGCGGACGCTGAGCTGCGGGCGGGTTCCGGTCGACCTAAGTGGTCTGCTCCTGGAGGTGGTCGACGCACTCAGCGGGATCCGACGCGGGCCCGGGCCGGAGGGCACGGTGCTCTACGTCGCGGATGTCGGTGACGTTCGTTCGGAGATGCTGGTCGACGCTGGTACCGGCCATTTTCGCGGGAGTCATGACGTGCTGCTCCGGCCTGATATATCCGGGTGTGCGGTAGGCACGACGGTGTCGGCGACATCGGTGCGGACGATCGCCGTGGACCGTGTCGGTGGTGGTCCTGAGCGTCACGGAGCCCGACGTGCGCTTTGGCCGGGGCTGGTGGCGAGCTGATCTGCCGGGGTCGGGCAGGCCACGGCGGCGAGTTCGTCGTGGTATCCGACGATCCTTGGCCGCCGCCGGATTCCCGTGACGGAACGACCAGCCCGTATCCGATGGTCCCCGCGACGCAGAGTCGGCCAAGAAGAAAACTGGAAGCTGCGTGCCGAGCGCCTGCGGCGGCCACTGGCTCCCTACGAGGACGGTGGGGAAGTACATGCGGGGCCGCCAGAGGTGGGCCACCCTCTGTCTCGTAGCACTTCCTGGACCGGCGACAGCGCGAGTCGAAGATTCATTGCTGGAGTTTCCGCATGGGGCAGGAGCTCCATCGCTTCCCACGACGGCGGACAGGCTGAGCCCTCTTCCCAGGTGAGCGTGACGCGGGTGAACGATTCCGGGCCGGCGGGGTCGACTGTTGAGAACGACCCATGGTGGGCGTACCACTCCAGCTGCTGCGGTGGAACCGAAGCGGGAAGGACGGACGCCGCGATCTCATTGACCGCCCCGGCGAAGTCGGACAGGAGGTAGTGACCCCGAGGGTTGTCCAGAAGCTCGCTGATGACGGCCGCCGATCGCAGCTCACTGGTGTCTGTCTGTGCGCGAACCCGGACGAGCACCCGGGTGGTTGATCCGTAGGCGTGAGGCCAGTCGACGAGGGCGTCGATACTCAGGCGGAGACCCGGACAGCGGCGAACAGCAGGCTCGTCCTCCACATCGGAACAGTCTCAGCCCGTGTTTCCGAGCGCAAGGTACGTGGTCACGCCGGCTCGCCGCTGACATCGCGCGGTCTGTGCGACGCAACGACGCCAGGCCTTCGGCCCGTGTACGGGGGTACACCGGCGGCGACCGAGGCCCGGTGCCTACCGCTCCGGATGGTCGTCGCCTGCCCCGACGCCGATGGTGTTCCGGGAGCATGAGTTCGCCCGCCGACTCCCGCGGACCTGCCCGGACCGAATTCCGTGTGTTTCCCATCGGGTGCGCCGGCGTGCGGCTGGTCGAGGTCGGCGCCGGACCCGGCGACCTCGCTCGTCGGGGAAGTGTGTACTGATCCTGCCCGCCGTTGCGTCTCCACTTTGTAGGGTGCTGTAGCTGGACGAAGACGGAACGTGACGAGCAGGGGGTGGTCAAGGTTTCAAGCTCACATGATCCACAGTTCGTCGTCGGCCCCGAGGGGGAGGCACGCAAGTACACGTTGATCCGACAGATCGGATCGGGCGGCGAGGCGACTCTGTGGGAGGCAACCGTCTCGGTCGCCGGCCAGCCGGAGACCGTCGCGGTCAAGGTCCTGCGCGCGGAGCATGTCGAGGATATCGAGCGGTTCAGCTCGCGGTGGTCGGAGCAGGCTGAACTACTGCGTTTCGTCCGGCATCCCTCGGTCGTCGGTGTGCGGGAGCACTTCCGGGGACCCGCTCCGCATCTGAGGCGCGAGGACGACGAGAGAGCCACGTTGTACCTGGTCATGAACTGGGTTGACGGGCGGTCGTTCGATGAGTGGGTTGTACTGCACGACGGGAATGAGGGTGCCCTGGACGGACTCCGTCTGCTCGAGCAGGTCGCCGATGCGCTCGACGAGCTGCATTCGGGCAGGGTGACCCCATCGGAACGCCCGTTGATCCACGGTGATCTCTCTCCCCGCAACGTCATGATCACCGAGAAGCAGCAGGCGGTGGTTGTCGACTTCGGACTGGCTCGGGTCGCGGCACATCAGACGCGGATGGCATTCGGAACCCCCGGCTACGCCGCTCCCGAGGTGTGGCAACAGGGGCGCTACAGCCCTGCGTCGGATCGCTATGCGTTCGCTGCGCTCGGCTTCTTCGCACTGGTGGGACAGTCTCCGCCCCAGAACATCGACGAGATCCACCAGCAGCTGTTCGCCCATCCGCTGCTGGCTCGAACTCCGGTACCGCAACAGGAAGAGATCATGCGTGGGTTCGCAGGCGATCCCGCGCAGCGACCCTCGGCCCGAGCCTGGCTGACCGCGGTCCGTGGAGGGGCGACTGCATCGTCGCGGCGACTGACTCCCACAGCGATGATGGCGGCCCCGACCCCGACGTGGGTCGGAACCCACCCATCCGCATCCGCGCCGTCCGGGCGGAAGGCACCCAACTGGCTTGCGTGGGGTGCTGCCCTGCTCGTGCTCATCATCGGCGGCGGCTACCTGCTCTCGCTCGGCTCCAACCGGCCGACTTCGAGCGCCGCACCGCCGGGAACAACCGCGTCATCCGGGACGGGCGTAGGAGCGACTGCCTCCAGGTCGCCATCGTCAACACGCTCAGCTCCTGAACCGACGGTACGCCGAACGTCAGTCTCACCGATCACCCTCGAGCAGTACTACGGCGTCGATCTCGACTCGATGCAGCCGAACTGGGACGTGGCGCGCTCGACGATCTCGGACGGGCCACGCGATCTCGTCTACAGCGAATCCCTTCAGGGAGACGACGACGGCAGTGTCTCCGGGCAGGAGACGTCGCCAGTGACCGGACCTGTCGAGTATCCGACATGCGAAGCGGCGACTTCCTACACAACAAGGCGCAAGGTGAGCGCCGGTGATCGGTTGTGTGTTCGGACGTCGGATTACCGGTACGCGTTGGTCCAGGTCCGGGGCGCTGGTAAGGGAAGCATCGCGTTCGACGTCGTCGTCTGGGATCCGCCCTACAAAGCAGGCTGAGCTGCCGGCGGTGCAGATGTACTTTGTTCCTGTCAAGGAGGATCGTTCGACGCCCTTCTTGACATTATTTGTATGTGCCGTGGGGAATGCGTAATCAATAGAGCTGGCCGAGGTGTCGGTCGAACCCGCCAAGAGCGACCCCAACTGAATGTACAATTCAATTGTGTTCAGTGCCTGGTTCTCGCGGCAAAAGCGGGCTCAGGCGCCGATGTGATGCGGGGCGGTGGAAGGTTCGAACTGGGCTGTGCCTTCCGGCCAGCGGAGCACGGCGATGTCTAGGATGGCCAGGGTCATCGATCCGGGCAGATGTTGGTCGTGGCCGATCTGGGTCTCGGGAGCCAGTCGGTCCACTGCAGCCAGCGCTGCACGGACGGGGATTCCAGGTGCAGACCAGGCTGGCGTACCCGCTACGCCCCTCAGCCAGCGAGAGCAACTCCGACAGGCGCGCCTAGGAATCACTTACAGTTATAATGGTAGTAGGTGGCCTGAGTGCAGAGTGGAAGCTGAACGGCGCGGATCAGTGAACCCTCGTGGAGGTAGGCGGATGTACGGAAGAATCGCAGCCGCCGAGCGTGGCGAGAATCCGGCAGTCATGGCCCGTATGTCGACGGGGTGGGTGGTCATCGGAGACACGCAGCATCTTCCCGGCTACAGTCTTCTGCTCTATGCTGGCGAGGCCGATCATCTCAGTGATCTCGGCAGGGCCGAGCGTGCCGATTTCCTGATGGATATGTCCATCCTCGGTGAGGCCGTGGCGAACGCGTGTCAGCGGCTCGACAACGGATTCCGGAGAGTCAACTACGAGATACTCGGAAACTCGTTCGAGCATCTTCACGCACACGTACATCCACGTTACGAATGGGAGCCTCCCGAGCATCGCCACAGCCCGGTCTGGACCTACCCCGACCGCAAGTCGGCCCGCTACGCGCTGTCCGCTCGTCATCATCCCCTGCGCGAGGCGATCACCGTCGAACTCCAGCAACTCCTACACCTCACCTCGGTAGGGGAACCGTCGGACTCGTCGGTGTGAAAGAGGCCCAACGACGGGCGCGGGTCGATGGAGTGTCATGAGGTGGTTGCCCGTCCCGCGGCGATCGCGAGGGCGGCGTGCTGCTCGGTGGGCATCCGCCGGCAGGGTCACGTCCGGCGGAGTGGTGTATGAGATCGACTCCGCGTGATCTTGGTTCGGGATTCTAGGCGGTTATTGCCTCGGTTGTCATGAGTGCCTCGCTGCCGGTCGGTGCGGCTTCGGTGGTGACGAT